>NZ_FOED01000012.1:0-96126 GCF_900110545.1 Pseudomonas sp. Snoq117.2
TATGTGAAATACCTGCGCCCCGAAATCAAGGTTATAGGCGTCGAGCCGGACGACTCCAACTGCCTGCAGCAGGCCATGGCGGCTGGTGAGCGGGTGGTCCTGCCGCGGGTGGGGTTGTTCGCCGACGGCGTGGCCGTGGCCCAGATCGGCCACCATACCTTCGAGATCTGCCGGCGCTATGTGGACGAGGTGATCACCGTCAGCAGCGACGAGATCTGCGCGGCGATCAAGGACATCTACGACGACACCCGCTCCATCACCGAACCGGCTGGCGCCCTGGGCGTGGCCGGGATCAAGAAGTACGCCGAGCGCGCGGGCGGTGGCGGCCAGGTGCTGGTGGCCATCGATTCCGGCGCCAATATCAACTTCGACCGCCTGAGACACGTGGCCGAACGCGCCGAACTGGGCGAGCAGCGCGAAGCCATCATCGCCGTGACCATCCCCGAGCGGCCGGGCAGCTTTCGGGCCTTCTGCGAGGCCCTGGGCCGGCGGCAGATCACCGAATTCAACTATCGCTACCACACCGGCCAGGAAGCCCATATCTTCGTCGGCGTCCAGACCCACCCCCAGCGCGATCCACGTGAGGCCTTGCTGCAGGGCCTGCGCGACCAGGGCTTCCCGGTGCTGGACCTGACCGACAACGAACTGGCCAAGCTGCACATCCGCCACACCGTGGGTGGCCATGCGGCACGGGTCGGTGAGGAGCAGGTGTTCCGCTTCGAATTCCCCGAGCGGCCCAGGGCGCTGTTCGACTTCCTCGACCGCCTGGGCGGACGCTGGAACATCAGCATGTTCCACTACCGCAATCACGGCGCGGCGGATGGGCGGGTATTCGCCGCACTGGAAGCCAGTGACGCCGAGCGGGGCGAGCTGTTGGCGACCCTGGATGCCATCGGCTATCGCTACTGGGACGAGACGGACAATCCGGCGTATCGGTTGTTTATCGGGTGAGGGTGATGGTGTTGGGCTTCGCTGCGCTCAGCGCCAACCTACGGGTAGGGTGGATCACGGTGCGGCCTTATCCACCGTTGGAATCACTGACAGTCCCGCCCGTTGGGCTTCGCTGCGCTCAGCGCCAACCTACGGGTAGGGTGGATTATGGTGCGGCCTTATCCACCGCTCGCGTCCGTGTACGTCAGTGGAAAACGCTGCGGGGTCCAACCGCTCCCTCTCCCTCTGGGAGAGGGCTGGGGTGAGGGTGGCCGGACGCCAGAAATCAAGCTGTTGGGCTTCGCTATGCTCAGCGCCAACCTACGAGAGCGTCAATCCGCGTCATACCGCGCACTGAAGGCCTGGACGAAGGCGTTGCGCAGGATGTTGAAGAAGGCCTGTAGGGGACTGATGTCCTGGTTCTTCACGCTGCCTGAGAGATCCACCCGGGTGGCGAACTGGTCGCGGGGCTGGTTCTTGAGCAGGGTCTGGGCGGTGCCGACCACGGCTTCCCAGGCGCTCTCCAGGGCGTTCTTGTTGCGGTTCTCGACGTCCTGCTGCCAGTCGAAGATGTCGACGTTCTTCATCAGCGGCTTGACGTAGCCACTGAGCTGGCCGTCCACCGCCTTGGCCTCCACCACCACGTCGCCGCTGCCGGCGCGGAAATCGAACTTGCCGTAGGCGCGGGCGAAATCATTGAGTTTGGGCAGGTCGATGTCGGTGACTCTCAGGCGGAAATCGAAGTCGGTGAAGTCCTTGAAGGGATCGAAGCGGGCGCTGGCTTCCAGGGGCGCGCTGCCGAGGACGGCGGCCTTGCCTTCGAAGTGGGCGATGCGTTCGTCCTGAGCGTCGGCAGCGTTGGTCAGGTTGTAGAGGCTGGCGTTAACATCGGTGGCTGCCAGATTCACCTGGGGCTTGGAGTTGAAGTTGCGGAAGGTCACCCGCCCGTTCACCACCCGCACCTCGTCGAGGGTGATGGAGATCAGCTTGTCCACCTGGTCCTGCCAGTCGGTGCCTTCACCGGTCTGCGACTGCTCCTTGCGCGCACCACCGTCGACGAAGTTGAGTTCGGGGCGATCGAAGACGATGCGCCCGACGATGGCATGGTCCTGCCACAGCGAGCGCCAACTCACCGCGATGTCGATGGCCGGTGCCTTGAGAAAGGGCACCGGCACCTTGCCGTTGACCTTGACGATCTCCAGCCCTTCGATGCGATAGGCGCCGCGCCACCAGGCCAGGTCCACGTCGGTGATCTGGCCACGATAGTCGCCCATGTCCGCCAGCTTGTCGTTGAGATAATGGCGGATCAACAGCGGCGCGGCGAGGTGCAGGCACAGCAGCAGGACGACCAAGCCGATGAGGAAGTAAAGAGGCAGACGCAGACGGCGGGACATGATGGCGACTCGGGGCGGACTCTTCCTCGGTCGACCCTGAGTAACGGGCCTGAGTTTCTCGTGAGTTTGCCTGGCGGGCTGACTCAGGACGCCGACATGGGCGAAAGGCTCTGCCTGGGCGGCTTGCATCCGTACCGGTCGTCGCTCCGCTGCGCCTGGTTATGAGCTACTCGAACGGCAGACGCAAAAAAGCCGGCTTGTGGCCGGCTTTCGAGGGCGGGTTGAGCTGATTTTTGGTGAGCCCGGCCCGCCCGGGTTGCCCTTGCCGGGCAGATGAAGGATGCGCTGCTGAGGCGGCGCGTGGCGGCTGGCGGTGGGCCAGAACGCCTGTCGATCAGAAGTCCAGGGTGGCGGACACCTTGAGGGTGCGCGGATCGCCCTGGGTCAGGTAACCGCCAAAGGCGGATTCCCAATAGGCCTTGTTGGCCACGTTCTCGACGTTGGCGCGCAGGGTAACGTCTTTTTGCTCGACTTTGAAGCGATAACGCGCACCAAGGTCGACGCGGGTCCAGGCCGGAATGCTCAGGTTGTTGGCCGCATCGGCGTATTGGCCGCCGGTGCGCAGCAAGCGGCCGTTGAGCGCCACCCCTGCAAGGCCTGGTACATCCCAGTCGGCGCCGAGGTTGTACTGGAAGCGCGGTACGCCGATGGCACGATTGCCGTCGTTGCTGCCGTTCTGGGTGCCCTTGAGCTCGGTGTCCATGAAGGTGGCGCCCGCCAGCAGACGCAGTCCCAGCAGGGGTTCGCCGAAGACGTTCAGCTCGAGGCCACGGTTTTCCTGTTCACCGTCGCGAATGTAGCGATTGCCTTGGGAGTAGCCGTCCGCTGGTTGTTCGATGCGGTAAACACCCAGGGTTGCTCCGAAGGTACCCTGGTCGTACTTGATACCGGCCTCGGTCTGCTTGGAGCGCGCCGGCGAAAACACCTGGCCGGCGTTCAGCAGCGGGGTGCTGCCATTCCGGGTAGGCGCGGTCGGCCCTTGCGCCAGGCCCTCGATGCGGTTGGCGTACAGCGAGAGTTCATCGGTCAGCTTGTAGACGACGCCATAGATCGGGGTGGTGATGGACTCGTCGTACTTTGAGGTCCGCGGGCCGTCGCCATAGGCATAGCCCTGAACCAGCAGGGACTGGCGGCGAACGCCGACCGTGGTCAGCAGACGGTCGTCGAAAAAGCCCAGGGTGTCGGACAGCGCGAGGCTCTGGTTGGTGGTCTTGCCGGTGGTGCCTGGATCGAGCAGATCCCCCCCTATGAATTGACCGAATCGCGGATAGGCGACAGCTACTGGGTGGTCCAGATTGCTCGCGCCCGCAGGGAAGGCGAAGTCGTAGGCGTTCTTCTGCTCCGTCCAGATACTGGACGCGCCCAGGGCGATCTGGTGGCTGACGGGGCCGGTCTGCAGGCTGCCATTCAGGCCGGTCATGACGGTGCGGGAGTCGTCATCGTGGGGGATCTTCGACCCGCCGATGGTGAGATTGCCCGCCTCATCATTCAGGGTGGCGCTGCCGTAGGTCCCGTTCTCCCGGGTGTGCTTGCCGCCCATGGCGAGGTAGGCGGTCCAGCGGTCACTCAGGTCGTACTCGCCGCGCACCATGCCGAAGGTGTCTTCCAGCTGGGTACGGGTCCAGGGCGCGTTGTAGTTGGTATCGGACGAGGGGGCATGGGGCAGGCGGGTCAGGCGGCTGCCGAGCAGCAGGCTGTCGCGTCCGCCGTTGACCACCTGCTTCTGGTAGCCGAAGTCGGTGGAGAGGCGAAAGCGGTCGCCCCGGTAGTCCAGTCCGGCGACGAACAGCTTGGATCTCTGGCTCTCGTCGTCGATGGCGGTATCGCCCTCGCGCTGCATCAGATTGATCCGGGCGCCGAAGCGGTTGTCCGCACCGAAGCGCTGGCCGAGGTCGAGATGCTGGCCGAGGCGGCCGTCGCTGGTGTAGTCGACGGTATAGCTGCGGGTTGGGGTGTCCTGGGCGCGCTTGGGCTGCAGGTTGACCGCGCCGCCGATGCCGGAGCCGGTAGGTGTCACGCCATTGATGAAGGCGTTGGGACCCTTGAATACCTCGACCCGCTCCAGGGCTTCGGTGGCGATGATCTGCCGCGGCATGACGCCATAGAGGTTGTTGAAGGAGATGTCATCGCCGGTCAGCTTGTAGCCGCGGATAACGAAGTTCTGCGACTGGTTGGCATAGCCGCTGTACTGGCGCACCGAGGCGTCGTTGCTCAGCACCTCGCCGATGGTCTGGGCCTGCTGGTCCTGGATCAGCTTGGCGGTGTAGCTGGTGACGCTGAAGGGCACGCTCATGTTGTCCTGATTGCCCAGCACGCCCAGCTTGCCCCCGGTCGCCACCTGGCCACCGGTGTAGGCGGGCGGCGGAGCGTCCTTGGGCGCCTCGGTGGCAGTCACCGTGGTGGAGTCCAGTTGCACGGTGTCGCCGTTGGTTTGCGCCAGGGCGGGCGCGCCGGTGACGACGCTCAGGGCGGCGATGGCCAGGGCGAGGGGCGAGAACGGGAAGACAAAGCACGAGCGAGCCATGACGAGCGAATCCTGTGCTGACGGGTCGAGGGCTCGGAGTACCTGTCAGGGTGACAGGATCACGAGTGGGACGCGATCCTATTCGGTTATGATAACTGTTATCGTTAATTCGGATGAGCGCCATCTTTGCTCCGACCAACGCTAGCGCGATAACCTTTTCTGCAGCGGCAATGGATGCCGTCGGCCACGTGGCGAGCGGGCACAAAAAAGCCCGGCGAACCGGGCTTTTCGACAGCGGCGTGGATCAGCCCTTGTAGGCGGCCACGGCCTTGGTGATCTCGGCGCGGGCGGCGTCGGCGTCGCCCCAGCCTTCGACCTTGACCCACTTGCCCTTCTCCAGATCCTTGTAGTTCTCAAAGAAGTGCTTGATCTGCTCCAGCAGCAGGGCCGGCAGGTCGGTGTATTCCTTCACGTCCTTGTACAGGACGCTCAGCTTGTCGTGGGGGACGGCGATCAGCTTGGCGTCACCGCCGGCTTCGTCGGTCATGTGCAGCACGCCGACCGGACGGGCGCGGATCACGGCGCCGGGAGCGACCGGGTAGGGAGTCACGACCAGCACGTCCAGGGGGTCGCCATCGTCGGCCAGGGTGTTGGGGATGTAGCCGTAGTTGGCCGGGTAGAACATGGGGGTGGCCATGAAACGGTCGACGAAGAGGGCGTCGCTGTCCTTGTCGATCTCGTATTTGATCGGCGCGTGGTTGGCCGGAATCTCGATGGCGACGTAGATGTCGTTCGGCAGGTCTTTGCCGGCGGGAATCTTGCTGTAGCTCATGAACGGGTCCCTCTGGTCGGTTGGGAAAAGTGGCCGGGAGTATAGGCGCTTTCAGATCGGGGTTCGAGCCTCGGACCCCGGGGGTGTCGGCTGTGGCACGCTCGCCAGGCTGGCGGCGAGACGCTGGCGCGGATCCTGGCGGAACAGCTGCTGCAGCTGCTCGTACACCGCTGGATAGTGCTCGCTGAGCAGGTCGGGGGCGCTGAAGAAGTACTCGCAGGCGACGGCGAAGAATTCCTCGGGGCTTTCCGCCGCATAGGGGTCGAGGACAGTCTGCGCATCCGGATCGGCATCGAGCTGGCGATTGAGGTCGTCGTAGGCGCTCTGCAAGGCGCTGGTCCAGGCGGCCTGGGGCATGTCCTCGTGCAGCGGCGGCTGGCCATTGCACAGGCCACCGGCGAGCAGGTCGAGGAGGTGGGCGAATTCGTGGATGACCAGATTGTAGGCCTCCCAGCCGCCACTGGCCTGGATGCCGGGCCAGGCCAGCACCACCTGGCCGCGATCCCAGGCTTCGCCGTCGCGTTCCTCGTCCCACTCGTGTTCCAGGCCACCTTCGTCGCGATGGCGCTGCGGACTGACGAAGGCGTCCGGGTAGACGACGATCTCGCGGACATTGGGATAGAGCGCCGCTTCCGGCAGGTGCAGCAGCGGCAGCAGGGCCTGGGCGGCCAGCAGCAGGCGGTCGCCGTCGTCCAGTCCAAGACCCTGGAGCAGGGTGAGGCGCTTCTCGGCGAGAAACAGCACGCAGTGCTCGCGGAGCCAGGTGTCCTCGGCGGCACTCAGGCCATCGAGGAGCGGCAGGCGCTGACGCAGGCGCGCCCAGAGTTCATCGGCGATGGCGACCCGCTCCAGCAGGCGCCGCTCGCGCCAGGCGCGCCAGAAGCCCAAGGGCTCAGACTCCGCTCTGGACTGCGGCGCGCCGGCTCTTGATCAGGCCGAGGATCATCGGCAGCAGGGAGATGCCGATGATGGCCAGCACCATCAGGGTGAGATTCTGCTTGATGAAGGGCACGTTGCCGAAGAAGTAGCCCAGACTCACCAGACCGCCGACCCAGAGCAGCGAGCCGAGCACGCTGTAGCCGAGAAAGTAGGGGTAGTGCATGCGCCCGACCCCGGCGACGAAGGGGGCGAAGGTACGGATGATGGGCAGGAAGCGCGCCAGGGTGATGGTCTTGCCGCCGTGGTGCTCGTAGAAGGCCTGGGTGCGCAGCAGGTAGTCGCGGCGGAACACCTTGGAGTGGGGATTGCTGAACAGCTTGTCGCCGGCGAAGCGGCCGATCAGGTAATTGGTGCTGTCGCCCGTCACCGCAGCGAACATCAGCAGGCCGGCCAGCAGATAGGGGTCCATGTCGCCCAGAGCGGATAAAGCGCCGGCGATGAACAACAGGGAGTCGCCAGGCAGGAAGGGCATGACCACCAGACCTGTCTCGCAAAAGATCACGGCGAAGAGGATGACGTAGATCCAGGTACCGTACTGGGCTACCAACCCGCTGAGATAGACGTCGAGGTGCAGGATCAGATCGATCGGGTTGAATTCCATGGAGCGTGCCTACCGTGGTTGCGAGGGTCCGACGGCGATTATAAAGGCAGCCGGGACCGGGTTTTGTGGCCTGGTCGAGATCGGCGCCGGGAAAAAACGCCAGCCGCTCAGAGGTCACGGTAGGGCAAAGGTTCAGTCCCGCGCCTAGATGGGCACGGGACTGTTGGACCGGTTCTCAGCCCAGCGCCATGTCGATCACCACCCGACCCTCGATGCCGCCTTCATGCATGCGGGCGAAGATGTCGTTGATGTTCTCCAGCGGCTCGGCGCTCACCGTGGCCTTGACCTTGCCTTCGCCGGCGAAGTCCAGCGCCTCCTGCAGGTCCAGGCGAGTGCCGACGATGGAGCCCCGTACCGTGGTGCCATTGAGCACCATGTCGAAGATCGACAGCGGGAAGTCACCCGGCGGCAGGCCGTTGAGGGCGATGGTGCCACCGCGACGGGTCATGCCGATGGCCTGTTCGAAGGCCTTGGGCGAAACCGCCGTGACCAGAGCGCCGTGGGCACCGCCGATCTCCTGCTTCAGGTAGGCCGCCGGATCCTGCTCGCGGGCGTTGACCGTGACCTCGGCGCCCAGCCGGCGGGCGAGGTCGAGCTTCCGGTCGTCCACATCCACCGCCGCCACGTTTAGGCCCATGGCCCGGGCGTACTGCACCGCCATGTGGCCCAGCCCGCCGATGCCGGAGATCACCACCCAGTTGCCCGGCTTGGTGTCGGTCATCTTCAGGCCCTTGTAGACGGTGACCCCGGCGCAGAGGATGGGCGCGATCTCGACGAAGCCGACGTTATCCGGCAGCCGGCCGACGTAGCCGGCATCGGCCAGGGTGTATTCTGCGAAGCCGCCATTCACCGAGTAGCCGGTGTTCTGCTGGGATTCGCAGAGGGTCTCCCAGCCGCCCAGGCAGTGTTCGCAGTGGCCGCAGGTGGAATACAGCCAGGGCACGCCGACCCGGTCGCCTTCCTTGACGTGGGTGACTCCCGCGCCTACTGCCACCACATGGCCGACGCCTTCGTGACCGGGGATGAAGGGCGGATTGGGCTTGACCGGCCAATCGCCCTGGGCGGCGTGCAGATCGGTGTGGCAGACGCCGCTGGCGGCGATCTTGACCAGCACCTGGCCGGCACCCGGGGTGGGCACCTCGACTTCGCGGAATTCCAGGGGTTTGCCAAAGGCGGTGACGACGGCGGCTTTCATGGTTTTGGGCATGACGAGTCCCTCATGGAGGCATGATGCGTGGATGAAGCCAGACGGGGCCTGCGCCGGGACGCACCTGTCCGCCACGGGCGGCCGCTGCGTCTAGCGTCGGCCACCCACGGGGAGGGGGTGTTGATCCAGGTCAGGCGGGAGGCGCGCCCCGACGTCCTGCTGAGGCGCGCGATCCAGGCGTCGCTTTAGAAGAAGCCCAGCGGATTGATGTCGTAGCTGACCAGCAGATTCTTGGTCTGCTGGTAGTGGTCGAGCATCATCTTGTGGGTTTCGCGGCCGACGCCGGATTTCTTGTAGCCACCGAAGGCGGCATGGGCGGGATAGAGGTGGTAGCAGTTGGTCCAGACGCGACCGGCCTTGATGCCGCGGCCCATGCGGTAGGCGCGATTGATGTCGCGGGTCCAGACGCCGGCGCCGAGGCCGAACTCGGTATCGTTGGCGATGGCCAGGGCCTCGGCTTCGTCCTTGAAGGTGGTGACGCCGATCACCGGGCCGAAGATCTCTTCCTGGAAGACGCGCATCTTGTTGTGGCCCTTGAGCAGGGTCGGCTGGATGTAATAGCCGCTGGCCAGGTCGCCCTGCAGCTTCTCGACGTTGCCGCCGGTGAGGAATTCGGCGCCTTCCTCGCGGGCGATCTCCAGGTAGGAGACGATCTTCTCGAATTGCTGCTGGGAAGCCTGGGCACCGACCATGGTCTCGGTATCCAGCGGATCGCCGCGCTTGATCTGGGCGATCTTCTTCATCACCGCTTCCATGAAGGGGGCGTAGATGGATTCCTGCACCAGGGCGCGGGACGGGCAGGTGCAGACCTCGCCCTGGTTGAAGAAGCCCAGCACCAGACCTTCCGCGGCCTTCTCAATGAAGCTCGGCTCGGCCTGCATGATGTCTTCGAAGTAGATGTTGGGCGACTTGCCGCCCAGCTCCACGGTGCTGGGAATGATGTTCTTGGCCGCGCAGGAGAGGATGTGCGAACCCACCGGGGTGGAGCCGGTAAAGGCGATCTTGGCGATACGGGTGCTGGTGGCCAGCGCCTCGCCGGCTTCCTTGCCATAGCCCTGCACCACGTTGAGCACGCCGGGCGGCAGCAGGTCGCCGACGATCTCGGCGAACAGGGTGATGGACAGCGGCGTCTGCTCGGCGGGCTTGAGCACCACGCAGTTGCCGGCGGCCAGCGCCGGGGCCAGCTTCCAGGCGGCCATCAGCAGCGGGAAGTTCCAGGGGATGATCTGGCCGACCACGCCTAATGGCTCGTGGAAGTGATAGCTGGCGGTGTTGTCGTTGATCTCGGCGGCGCTGCCTTCCTGGGCGCGGATGCAGCCGGCGAAGTAGCGGAAGTGGTCGGCGGCCAGGGGCACATCGGCGTTGAGCGTCTCGCGCACTGCCTTGCCGTTGTCCCAGGTCTCGGCGACGGCCAGTTTTTCCAGGTTCTGTTCGATGCGGTCGGCGATCTTGAGCAGGATCAGCGAGCGGTCCTGCACCGAGGTACGGCCCCAGGCATCGGCGGCGGCATAGGCGGCGTCCAGGGCGCGTTCGATGTCGGCGGCGTCGGAGCGGGGAAATTCACCGATCACCGAGCCGTTCACCGGGGAGGTGTTGGTGAAGTACTGGCCTTTCACCGGGGCGACGAATTCGCCGCCGATGTAGTTGCCGTAGCGGGCCTGCAGGGTGAGCAGGGCGTCTTGGGTGCCGGGAGCTGCGTAGCGCATGGTGGGTCTCCTGTTTGTTCTTGTATGAAGCGGCGCTCCGATCCTGAGCAAGGCGCGGGCCAAGTCGGGCGAACCCGCGTGGATGCGGCCTTGTGGACTTCTCCAGGGAGTGCCGTCACCTGTCACTGTGACAGAGGTGTCACCCCTTGGCGTGACAGCCTGTCACCTGGGGGTGACAGCGTGCGCAGTCCGACCGATTTGGCCTATGCTGGTGGCCGCGCAGACGCCCCCGCGGAGGACAACGACAATGGCCGCCACCCCGTCCGATCGTCATGCCAGCCAGGTGCTCGAACTCGCCCGCGGCGCCGTCCCTGACGGCCCGGCCAGCGATCCGGCCATCGCCCGCTCCTGGCGGCGCTGTCTCGACGAACACCAGCTCGACCCGGCCGCGCGCGTAGCGCCCTGGGTGCTGGAGCGCGCCCGCTTCGACGAGCACCGCCAGCGCCAGCAACGGGTCTTGCAGATCGCCCGCGGCCAGATGAATTCCCTGCACCAGCAACTGGGCGGCGCCGGCCATGCCGTGCTGCTCACCGATGCCCGCGGGCTGATCCTCGATTGCGTGACCGCCGACGCCGAGCGCGAGACCTTCCAGCAGGCCGGACTGTGGCTGGGCGCCGACTGGAGCGAAGCCTGTGAAGGCACCAACGGCATCGGCACCTGCGTGGTGGAGCGCCAGGCGCTGACCATCCATCGCGACGAACACTTTCGCAGTCGCCATACCCAGCTGACCTGCTCGGCCAGTCCGGTCTTCGATCCGGCCGGCGAGCTGCTGGCGGTGCTGGATGTCTCCAGCGCCCGCCAGGAAGCCTCGCGCCAGGGCCAGTTCCACACCATGGCGCTGGTCAATCTCTCGGCCAAGCTGATCGAGAGCTGCTATTTCCTCGACCGTTACGCCGCTGGCTACCTGCTGCGCTTCCATGCCCAGGCGGCCTATGTCGGCCTGCTCAGCGAAGGGCTGCTGGCCTTCGACGACGAGGGCCGCGTCCAGGCCGCCAACGAAACCGCGCTGATGCTGCTCGGCCTGGCGCGTAGTGCGGTGTTGGGGCAGCGGATGGAGGCCCTGTTCGAGCTACGGCTGGACGACCTGTTGGAGCGCGCCCGCCCGCACCCCAGCGCCTGCTGGGCACTGCGTGGTCGCCAGGGGCAGGGCTTCCACGGCCTGGTGCGCGGCCCTCAGGTGCGCCCGGTCACCCCGGTAGCGGTGCCCAAGACGCCCGTGCCCAGCGGTATCTGCCTGGCCGATCCGGCCCTGGCGCGGGATTTCACCCGGGCGCTCAAGGTCCTGGAGCGTGACGTGCCGGTGCTGCTGCATGGCGAGACCGGCACCGGCAAGGAAGCCTTCGCCAGCGCCCTGCACCGCGCCAGCAGCCGCGCCGGTCAGGCCTTCGTCGCGCTCAATTGCGCGGCCATTCCGGAGACGCTGATCGAAAGCGAGCTGTTCGGCTATCGTGGCGGCAGCTTCACCGGGGCGCGCAAGGAAGGTATGGCCGGCAAGCTGCAGCAGGCCGATGGCGGCATCCTCTTTCTCGACGAGATCGGCGACATGCCCCTGGCGCTGCAGACGCGTTTGCTCAGGGTGCTGGAAGAGCGCCAGGTGGTGCCCCTTGGCGGCGGCGCACCTCGCGCCCTGGACCTGCGCCTGGTCAGCGCCAGTCACCGTGATCTGGAAGCCCTGGTGGCCGCCGGCAGTTTTCGCGAAGACCTCTACTATCGCCTGCGCGGCCTGGTGGTGACCCTGCCAGCCCTGCGTGAGCGCAGTGACCGTGGCGAACTGCTCGATCTGCTGCTGGCCGAGGAGGCCCGCGGCGAGGCGATCCGTCTCGATCCGGCAGCCCGTGCCTGTCTGCTCGCCCAGCCCTGGCCTGGCAACGTCCGCCAGTTACGCACCGTGCTGCGCACCCTGGTGGCCCTGAGCGAAGACGGCCAGATCGGTCTGGACGAGCTACCCGCCGACTGCCGTGGCGCCCGGCTGCCGCTGCCGTCCAGCGCGGCGCCGGTCGACAGCGCCCGCGAGGAACTGCGTGCGGTGCTGGACGACTGCCACTGGCAGATGACTCGCGCCGCCAAGCGCCTGGGAGTGAGTCGCAACACCCTCTATCGTTGGCTGCATCAACACGGTCTGCAACGTCCGCAGGACTAACGCGCCGCCTTCTGGCAAAGATGAGCGATGCAAGGCGAGACGAACAGGCTGCCCTGGTAGGCGCCTGCCAGGGTGCGGCTGGCGACCAGGGTCCATAGCAGTGCAAGAAGCACTACCAGCACGGTGCCCAGGCCGGTAAAGAAGGGCGCCGCCAGGGCTTCCCCCAGGCGCAGGGTGGTCAGGGCATAGACACCCAGGGGAAAGGTGAAGCCCCACCAGCCCAGGTTGAAGGGCATGCCTTCACGGGCCTGGCGCTGGGTCACCAGTACGGCCAGCGCCAGCCACCAGAGCCCTAGTCCCCAGAGCAGCACCGCGCCCAACAGGCCCAGGCCTTGGGCGATCTCGCCGATTCCGGCCAGGCCATGGGCGGCAAACACTGTCGGTGCATCGGCGCCCAGTATCAGCAGGCCCAGGGCGCCGGTGGCGATCGGTCCCAACGCCAGCCAGCTCGACGCGGCCATGTTGGCCGGCGGCAGCTTGTGCAGCGCCAGGCGCAACAGCAGGATCACCAGCAGGCTCAAGGCGACCGGCACCGAATAGGCCCAGAGCACATAGCTGGCGACGAGCACCGTGAATTGCTCGCTGGTCGCCAGGTGCGGCACCAGCAGGCCGCCACTGGCGGCTGCCACCTCGGCGGCCACCACGGGCAGCAGCCAGACGGCGGTCATCTGGTCGATGCGGTGCGCCTGGCGGGTAAACATCAGATAGGGAATCAGCACCCCACAGACCAGGGCCATGGCCGCATCCAGCCACCAGAGGCCGAGCGCCAGGGGCAGCACCGCCTCGCCCCAGCGTGGCAGGCCGAACAGCAGCAGGCCGTTGATCAGGGTCGCCAGGCCCATGGGAATGGTGCCGATGAACATCGAGACGGTGGCGTGGGCGAAGATCTCGCGGGCCTCGTGGTAGAACAGCAACCAGCGGGCGGCATAGAGCCCGGCGAACAGGCTGAACAGCAGGGCATTGAACAGCCAGAGGCCTTCAGCGAGGGCGTGCAGTCCGGACAGCGGCAGAGGAAAGGCCGCCAGGGCGAGGGCCAGGATACCGGTGCCCATGGTCACGGCGAACCAGTGGGGGGTGAACTGACGGATGACCTCCAGCGGGCGGTCGAGATGGCGGAAGGGTTTGCACCCCTGGCGCAGGGACAGGGCATCGGCAAGAGACATGGTAGGACTCCTGAAACGGAATGACCCTAGCCTAGGCAGGCAGTCTTATCATTGAAAGCGAAGTAATTTGAATAATTAATCCAAGGGGTAGATAAGCGCTGTTCTCCCGGGCGATACGGCGCCTCACCGTCAGGGCGTGGCGACGTGCCCGATCTGGTTGACGCCCGCGCCCCTGGTGTCGCCGGTTTGCTGTCCTTGAACCAGGCATCCGCGACGGCCATCGCTCCGGCCGCGCGGCCCCCCGTGCTAACCTTGCCGCCGTTCAATTTGCAGCGGAGCCCGCCTGTCATGCACATCCACATCCTCGGTATCTGCGGCACCTTCATGGGGTCGCTCGCGGTGCTGGCCAAGGAAGCCGGCCATCGCGTGACCGGCTCCGACGCCAACGTCTATCCGCCCATGAGTACCCAGCTGGAGGCCCAGGGCATCGAACTGACCCAGGGCTACGATCCGGCCCAACTCGATCCGGCCCCGGACCTGGTGGTGATCGGCAACGCCCTGTCGCGCGGCAATCCGGCGGTGGAATACGTGCTGGATAAGGGCCTGCCCTATGTCTCCGGTCCCCAGTGGTTGGCCGAGCACGTCTTGCAGGGCCGCTGGGTGCTGGCGGTCGCCGGGACCCATGGCAAGACCACCACCACCAGCATGCTGGCCTGGGTGCTGGAGCATGCCGGCATGAGCCCGGGCTTTCTCATCGGCGGGGTGCCACAGAATTTCGGCATCTCGGCGCGCCTGGGCGGCACGCCCTTCTTCGTGGTGGAAGCCGATGAATATGACAGCGCCTTCTTCGACAAGAGATCCAAGTTCGTCCACTACCGGCCGCGGACCACCATCCTCAACAACCTGGAATACGATCACGCGGACATCTTCCCGGATCTGGCAGCCATTGAGCGGCAGTTCCATCATCTGGTGCGGACCATTCCCAGCAGTGGCCTGGTCATCCATCCCACCGCCGAAACGGCCCTGGCACGGGTGCTGCAGATGGGTTGCTGGACCCCGGTGCAGACCACCGGCGCAGGTGGCCAATGGCAGGCCCGCCTGCTGGCCGAGGACGGTTCGCGCTTCGAGGTACTGTTCGACGGCGAGGTCCAGGGCACCGTGAACTGGGAGCTGACCGGCCAGCACAACGTGGCCAATGCCCTGGCCACCCTGGCGGCGGCTCGTCATGTCGGGGTGGTGCCAAGCATGGGCGTCGCCGCCCTGAGCGAGTTCCGCAGTGTGAAGCGGCGTATGGAGAAGGTCGCCGAGGTGCGCGGCGTGACCGTCTACGACGACTTCGCCCACCATCCCACCGCTATCGCCACCACCCTGCAGGGGTTGCGCGCCCGGGTTGGCAGCGAGCGGATCATCGCCGTCATAGAGCCGCGCTCCAATTCCATGAAACTGGGCGCCCACCGCGACGGCCTGCCGGCCAGCGTTACCGGGGCCGACAGCGTGGTCTGGTATGCCCCGCCGAATCTGGGCTGGGACCTGGCCGGAACGGCCGAGGCCTGCGCCGTTCCGGCCGTGGTCTGCGACTCCCTGGAGGCCATCATCGAGCGCGTCAAGGCGGAACTGGACGGCTCCACCCATGTGGTGATCATGAGCAACGGCGGTTTCGGCGGTCTGCACGGCAAGCTGGCCGCGGCCCTGGAGCAGGCATGATGGCCGGCCCGGAACGCATCACCCTGGCACTGACCGGCGCCTCCGGCTCCCAGTACGGCCTGCGCCTGCTGGACTGCCTGGTGCAGGAGGAACGCGAGGTGCACTTCCTCATCTCCAAGGCCGCGCAACTGGTGATGGCCACCGAGACCGACGTGGTGCTGCCACCCAAGCCCCAGGCCATGCAGGCCTTTCTCACCGAATACACCGGCGCGGCCCCCGGCCAGGTACGGGTGTTCGGCCAGAGCGACTGGATGGCACCGCCGGCGTCCGGCTCCAGCGCCCCGGCGGCCATGGTGGTCTGCCCCTGTTCCACCGGCACCCTCTCGGCCATCGCCACCGGCGCCAGCAACAACCTCATCGAACGCGCCGCCGACGTGGCCCTCAAGGAACGCCGTCAGCTGGTGCTGGTGCCGCGCGAGTCGCCGTTCTCCAGCATCCATCTGGAGAATATGCTCAAACTGTCCAACCTGGGGGTGACCATCCTGCCGGCCTCGCCGGGCTTCTACCACCAGCCGCAGACCCTCGACGACCTGGTGGACTTCGTGGTGGCACGCATCCTCAACACCCTGGGCATCCCCCAGGACATGCTGCCGCGCTGGGGCGAACATCACCTGTCCGGCAACGATGACTAGAATCGTGCGTCTCGGCCTGCTACTGACGGCCGTCCTGGCCCTTGGCGGCTGCGCTACGGTGCGTACCCTGGACGCCGCCAAGCCCGGCGCGCCGGTGGTCTATGCCGGTACCCGGCTGGATCTCTATGCGCTGCAGGGCGGCTGCTGCGCCCAGGAGCGCTTTGGCGCCGAGGCGCCGGCCTGGCCGGCGCTGGACCTGCCCGCCAGCGCCCTGCTCGATACCCTGCTGCTGCCGCTGTCCCTGCCGGCCGCTATCGGTGGGCGGGGCAGCGTGCGTGGCGGCCTCTAGAACGCCGCCAGCAACTCGCCAAGCCTGGCCATGGCCGCCTCGCTGCGCGCGTCCCAGGGATGACCGCAATTGAGCCTGATGCAGTTTCGAAAACCCTGCTGCGCGGAAAAGATTGGTCCCGGCGCCAGGCTGATGCCCTCGGCCAGGGCCTGGCGATAGAGCGCCAGACTGTCCACCCGCTCGGGGAGTTCGAACCAGAGAAAGTAACCGCCCTGGGGCCGGCTGACGTGGGTGTCGGCGGGAAAGTAGCGCCGCGCCGCGGTCAGCATGGCCTGGCGCTGCCGATCGAGACTCAGCCGCAAGCGGCGTAGATGGCGGTCGTAGCCGCCGTGCTGCAGGTAGTCCGCCAGGGCGGCCTGGGCCGGCATCGAGGGGGTGATGGTGGTCATCAGCCGCAGCCGGGCGACGGCACCGGCCTGACGGCCGGCGGCGATCCAGCCGATGCGATAGCCGGGCGCCAGGCACTTGGAAAAGGAGCCGCAGTGCAGCACCAGGCCGTCACGGTCGAAGCGCTTGACCGGGCGGTGCGGTTCGCTGCCGCTGTAGAGCTCGGCATAGACGTCGTCTTCCAGCAGCGGCACCTGATGGCGTTGCAGCAGGCCATAGAGTCGCTGCTGGGCGCGGTCGTCGAGACTGACCCCGGTGGGATTCTGCAGGCCGCTCATGAACCAGCAGGCCTTGATCGGCAGGCGGCTCAGGGCCTCTTCCAGGGCATCCAGATTGAGGCCGCGCTCGGGGTCGACGGGAATCTCCACCGCCTTGAGCTGTAGCCGCTCCAATACCTGCAGGCTGGCGTAGAAGGCCGGGCTTTCCACCGCCACCAGATCGCCGGGACGGGTCAGGCTCTGCAGGCCCAGGTTGAGGGCCTCCAGGGCACCGTGGGTGATCACCAGCTCTTCGCCGACCTCGGGCATGCCGGCCAGGCCGTAGCGCCGGGCGATCTGCCGACGCAATTCGGGATGACCGGGGGTGACGTAGGCGGTGAGGTCCTGGGCGGGAAGGTCGCGCAGGCCGTGGGCCATGCTGCGGGCCAGCCGCGCCAGGGGAAACAGATCGGGACTGGGAAAGGCCGAGCCGAAGGGCACGATGTCCGGGTCCTGCAGTGACTGCAGCACCGAATAGACCAGATCGCTCACCGCCACCTCGGTGCCTTCCAGAGGGGTCAGCAAGGGCGCCGCGTCCCGCGCCCGAGCCGGTTCGCGGACGAAGTAGCCGGATCGCTCGCGCGCCTCGATCAGGCCGCGACTCTCCAGCAGGTAATAGGCCTGGAACACCGTGGAGGGGCTGATGCCGTGGGTCTGACTGGCGTTGCGCACCGACGGCAGGCGCTCGCCGGGGGCGAGGACGCCGCTGTTCATCAGGGTGGCGAGCTGGTCGGCGAATCGTTCGTAGCGCTTCATGCGAGGCCAGGGCAGGGGAGACCGTCACTATAGCGAGGCACCAGCCATCTGATCCGGTTTTTCATATGTCTACCTGCTGCTGTAACGCGAGCGCCTTGGGGCCTAAGCTTTATCCATCCCTTTCTGGCATCTCTCGGAGGCAGCCATGGACGATGGTATCTTCATGATTCTTTTCAGCCTGCTCGCACTCATCCTGCTTGGCGGCGGCTACTACGCCTGCGTCGTCTTGAACAAGGATCGGCGCGACGTCGAAAAGCACGATCAGCTGCGCTGATCGCCCACCTCGCAGACATCCACCCAGCGCGCCTCGCTGAGGGCGGCCAGCCGCTCGGGCGTGAGGCGCACGGCGCTGTGGATGGCGCCCGCGGCGGGTAGTACCTCGTCGAAGGCCTTGAGCGATTCGTCGCAGTAGACCGGCAGCGGGGTGGTCAGTCCGAACGGGCAGACGCCACCTACTGGATGTCCGGTGAGGCCTTCCACGGTAGCGGCATCGAGCAGCTTGGCCTTGCCACCAAAGGCGGCCTTGAGCTTGCGGTTGTCCAGTCGCGCATCGCCGCGGGCCACCAGCAGCAGCTGCTGATCCCCGACTTTCAAGCCCAGGGTCTTGGCGATGCGCCCGGGCTCCACGCCATGGGCGGCTGCCGCCAGGGTGACGGTTGCGGTACTGGTGGTGGCCTCGAGGATCTCGAGGTCGGGCGCGATGCGGGCAAGGTGCTGGCGGACGGAGTCGAGGCTCATGGGCGTTCCTGTGAGGGAAAAGTCCGACTCTCGACAATCCACCGCGCCTGCGTCAAGGCTGACTCAGCACTCCACGAAGGTCACGGCCAGGCCGCCGCGGGAGGTTTCCTTGTACTTGCTGTGCATGTCCGCACCGGTTTCCTTCATGGTGCGGATCACCTGGTCGAGGGAGATGAAGTGCTCGCCGTCACCGCGCAGGGCCATCTGGGCGGCGTTGATCGCCTTGACCGCGGCGATGGCGTTGCGCTCGATGCAGGGGACCTGCACCAGGCCTCCTACCGGGTCGCAGGTCAGCCCGAGGTTGTGCTCCAGACCGATCTCGGCGGCGTTCTCCAGTTGCGCGGGGCTGGCGCCCAGCACCTCGGCCAGGCCCGCGGCGGCCATGGCGCAGGCCGAACCGACCTCGCCCTGGCAACCCACCTCGGCGCCGGAGATGGAGGCGTTCTTCTTGCACAGGATGCCGACCGCGGCGGCGGCGAGCATGAAGCGCACCACGTCGTCGTCGCAGGCGTCGGGGTTGAATTTCATGTAGTACATCAGCACCGCCGGGATGATCCCGGCCGCACCGTTGGTGGGCGCGGTGACCATGCGGCCGCCGGCGGCGTTCTCCTCGTTCACCGCCAGGGCGAAGAGGTTGACCCACTCCATGGCGGAGAGGGTCGAGCCGATGACGTTGGGCTTGCCGATGGCCTGCAGACTCTGGTGCAGACGGGCGGCGCGGCGACGCACCTTGAGGCCGCCGGGCAGGATGCCTTCGTTGGCAAGGCCGTTCTGGACGCATTCGCGCATCACGTCCCAGATGCGCAGCAGGCCGCTGCGGATCTCCTCTTCGGAGCGCCAGCGCTTCTCGTTGGCCAGCATCAGCTCGGCCACGCCCAGGCCGTGGCTGCGGCACAGGTGCAGCAGCTCGGCGCCGCTGGAGAAGTCATAGGGCAGTTCGGTGGTGTCGTTGTCCAGCACGCCGCTGGCGGCCTGGGCGGCGTCGACCACGAAGCCGCCGCCGATGGAGTAGTAGGTCGCCTCGGCCACCTCGCCGGTGGCGCCAAAGGCGGTCAGGGTCATGGCGTTGGGGTGATAGGGCAGACTCTCGTCCAGCAGCAGCATGTCTTCCTGCCAATCGAAGTGGATCGCCTGGCGACCGGCCAGCAGCAGCTGACGTTCATTGCGCAGCGCTTCGATGCGTGGCTCCACGGCGGCAGGATCGACGCGATCCGGCCACTCGCCCATCAGGCCGATCAGGGTGGCGCGGTCGGTACCATGGCCGACGCCGGTGGCCGACAGCGAGCCATAGAGGCGCACCTCGACCCGCTTGACCTGTTCGAGCAGGCCTTCGTCGACCAGCCGCTGGGCGAAGAGGGCGCCGGCCCGCATCGGGCCCACGGTATGGGAACTGGACGGACCCACGCCGATTTTGAACAGGTCGAAGACGCTGATGGCCATGTCGGTAATCCCTGATTGAGCTTGAATGGTCGCCAGACAAGGTGCCGGCGGATGGCTCATAGTGGTGATAAGCCCTCAGCTCGCACAAACGAAAGCTTCTAAGCGATCCTTTAGCGGAACTCATCGATGAGCCGGATCCTCAATGCCCAAACCCAGGCCTGGTTACAGGTCTTCGCCTGCGCCGCTCGGCATCTGTCCTTCACGCGCTGCGCCGAAGAGCTGCACGTGACGCCCGGCGCCATCAGCCAGCAGATGCGCCAGCTGGAAGAGCGGCTGGGTTTCAAGCTGTTCCATCGCGTCGCGCGTGGCCTGGAGCTGACCGCCGAGGGCCAGCGCCTGGCGACCACCCTGAATCAGGCCTACGGGCTGATCGATGCCGAATTGCGCCGTCTCAACGCCGGTCAGTTCGGCGGCGTGGTGCGGCTCCGGTCGATTCCCTCGTTCCTGGGCAAATGGCTGACCCCGCGGCTGCCGCGCCTACAGGCCCGCTTTCCCGATCTGCAATTGCGCCTGGTGGCCGAGGACAGCAGCTGGTCGCTGCGCGAGGGCGAATTCGACCTGGCCATCGACCTGAACGACGGCAGCTATCCGGGCCTGGCCTCGACGCCGCTGATGGAGGAGGAGATCTTTCCAGTCTGCGCCCCCAGTCTGCTGGCGGGACGCCCGCCACTGGAGCGACCGGAGGACCTGGAGTTCTATCCGCTGCTGCATGACATCACCGCCTGGCGCGGCAGCTACGAATACGCCGAATGGGAGTTCTATCTGGCCAGCATCGGCGCCCCGGCGCTGGACGTGCGGCGGGGCCATACCTTCAACCGCAACCACCTGACCATCGAAGCGGCCATCGCCGGCATGGGCGTGGCCATCGCCCGCCGCGCCCTGATCACCGACGAACTGGCCCGTGGCGTGCTGGTGGTGCCGCCCTTTGGCCGCTCAGTGCCGGCGCACAAGAGGTACATGCTGCTCTATGCCCAGGGTGCGCTAGCCGATCCACGCCTGCGCGCCCTGCACGACTGGCTGGTGCAGGAGGTGGATCAGATGGTGCTGGCGCAGCCGGCTTAGGAGCGGTCCACGACCGCGATAGGATGCACCCAGGCCCGGTAGCGAGGGCTAACGACACAAGCCTGAGAGAGGGATCGCGGCCATGGGTCGCTCCTACAGGCTATCGTAGGTTGGGTTGAGCGCAGCGAAGCTCAACAGTGTTTGCCTCGGCACCGGCATGTTGGGCTTCGACGATGGCGCCTTCTCAGCCCAACCTACGGTCGATAGCGGCCAAGCCTTCAACGCCCCAGTTTGCGCAACTCGTCCGATTCAACCACTCGCACGCCCTTGCCTTCTTCCAGAGCCAGGCGCCACAGCGCCCGGGCCAGGACGGCGGCTTCGATGCCGTGCCACTTGCCCGGCAGCCACTGCGACAGCGGGGCGGCCAGGCGCTCGCCCAGGCGTTCTTCCTGGCGCTGGCCGATCAGCAGTGACGGCCGTGCCAGGGTCAGTTGCGTCCAGCCCTGGGCGCGCAGGGCCTCTTCCAGCTCGCCCTTGACCTTGTTGTAGAAGATCGAGGACTGCGGATCGGCGCCGATGGCGCTGACCACGATGTAGTGGCGGGCGCCCAGTTCCAGGGCGCGCTGGCCCACCGCCAGGGGCAGGCCGTAGTCCACGGCGCGAAAGGCGGCTTCGGAACCGGCCTGCTTCATGGTGGTGCCCAGGCAGCAGAAGGCCACATCCAGCGGGCCCTCCAGGGTCGGCAGCAGGCTGTTGAGGTCACCTACCGGGTTGTCCAGCCGGGCGTGTTCCGCCAGCGGACGGCGCGTCGGCGCCAGCACCCGGGGTACCGTCGGCTCGTTGAGGAGGCGGTCGAGCAGGTGTTCGCCGGTCAGGCCAGTGGCGCCGGCGATGAGGGCGTGCTGAGGCGTCAGGTACACGGGGCTCTCCTTGTAGCGGCGACCGCTGATGTCAGGTTGGACCTCAGGCGTTCCGGTTGTTCGTCAAGGCCCTGGGCGAAAGCCGCACTCAGCGGCTCGCACGCCAGGCGCGCCACTTCTGCAGCACGGCAGGCGGCGCCCAGAGCTGGGGCTCGGACGGATCGAAGCCTTCGGTCTTCTCGCGCACCGACACGGTGTCGCGAGCGCGCTGGAAGGCCTGCTCGGGATCGTCGGTGTGCTGGAAGGCCTCGGCGAACAGGGCACGGCCGAAGTAGGTGAAGTCGGCTTCGTCGGTGCAGCCGAAAGAGGTGCGATCGGCCTTGGAGGCGGTCATCACCAGGGTATGGTCGTCCTGCAATTGCGGGATGAAGCCGCCGCTGTAGCAGCTGGAGACGATGATCAGCTTGTCGCGGCCGCGCAGGGGCGCGAGCAGGCGGCCCAGCTCCGCGGCCGGCAGGCTGGAGAGGTCCAGGCCCGGTTGGGAGAGCACCAGCTGATGGTCGGCCGAGCCGTGGCTGGTCAGGTAGATGAGGATCAGGTCTTCGGGACCGGTGCGCTGGGCCAGGGCCTGCAGACTCTGGTAGAGATTCTCGCGAGTGGCCAGCGGATGGTCGCTGCGGATGTCCTTGGCGTTGATCAGGTGGACGACATCGCGGGCGCCCCAGGTGGTGGTCAGGAAGTTGGCCACGTAGTTGGCTTCGCGCTGGAATACGCCCTGACCGCCGTCACCGGCCAGCACCAGGCCATAGAGTTCGGTGGCGGAGGTGGAGGCCGGGATCTGCTGCAGCTCCTGGTCGAGCACCTTGCCCTGGTCGAGCAGGGCGCGCTCCAGCGGATCGGCGATGTATTGGCCCTGGTCGTCGCGGATGCGCTTGCCGCCCTCCCAGAGACCGCGTTCGACCTGGCCGTCGGCGCCGGTCAGGACGCCCATGCCGGCATAGACGCCATCGGCGAAGTTGCCGCGATAGACGCTGCCGTCGCTGTTGGTGAGCACACCCTGGCCGTCGAACTTCCAGTTGCGGAAGGCGCCGCGATACTGGCTGCTGTCGCTGCCGACGAATTCGCCGTTACCGGTCAGCTCGCCGCCACTGAAGCGCCCGCGCCAGAGATCGCCACCAGCGCTGCGATAGACGCCGGCTCCTTCGAACTGGTCGTCGACGAATTCGCCGTCATAGCGATCGCCACCCGGCTCCTGCCACTGGCCGACGCCATTGAGGTGGCCGTCGTTGAAGGTGCCGATGGTCTGGGTGCCGTCGCTGTCGAGCTTGGAGCCCTGGCCCTGCATGCGACCGTTGACGAAGCTGCCATGGTACTCCCAGCCGCTGCTGCTGATCAGATTGCCCTGGCCATGGTAGAGACCGCGGCGAAAGGTGCCCTGGTAGTAGGTACCGTCGGCGAATTGCTGTTCGCCGGGGCCTTCGGCAAGGCCATCCTTGAAGCGACCCTTGAGCCAGTTGCCGTTGGGCCACTCGATGCGGCCGCTGCCGTTGAGCAGGCCGCTGACGATCTCGCCGGTATAGACCCCGCCATCGGGCAGCCTCACGCTGCTCGCGTTGGGCGCTGCCTGGACAGCGCAGGCCGCCAGCAACAGCGCGGCGAGGGCGAGACGGGGCAGGAGGGCGCTCATAGGTGGGGTCGGGCGGGCGCGTCAACGCGCCTCGAGCCGGACCAGGTGACGCTCCAGCGTCGCGGAGTAGGGTTCCAGGAGACGTTCCACGCAACTGGCCCCGGCGGGGCTGGCGATGGTGCGGATACGGGCGCGTTTACGCAGCAGCTCGTCCTCGGCGATGCTCTGCTCGACCAGCAACAGGTTGCGACTGTGGCGACTCAGCGCCTGGGCATTGCGTACGGTGGTGTTTTCCAGCAATTGGGCGAGCTCCAGGCCGGCGAGGCGTTCGCCCTGCGTCAGACCCAGCTGCAGCTGCAGGGTTGCACCGCTGCCGACCACTTCCACCTGCAGCGCGTGACCGAGGGCGCGCATGATCTCGCCGCAGCAGAGCGCGCGGGTCAGGTAGTCATCGTCGTCGCTGCGCTCGTGGAAGAGGATCAGGCTGCCGCCATCCTTGAGGGTGTGGAGTTCGCCGTCATAGAGCTCGGTGGCCTGCTGCAGGCAGTCGCGATAGCGCTCCAGCAGCTGTTCGAGGCGGCTGCGCGGCAGCCGGCTGAGCTGGTCCTGGGCGCCGAGCTGGATGGCCAGCACCGCGGAGGTGACGATGTCGGGCTCGGTGGGCACTACCGGGGCCGGCGTGGGCGGCGGCTCGGTGAAGGAGTCCGGCACCAGATCGGCGAAGGCATCGGCGTCCAGTTCGTTGTCGGCATCCGCCGCAGGCGCCTTGCGGGCAGCCGGTTTGGCGGCGGGAGCTTTGCGCGCGGGCGGCGGCTTGACGCTCAGGCCACCCTGCTCGTCGGCGAAGGGATCGTCGTCCTCGGCCACTTCCGCCTTGGGCGGCTTGGGCGGCACCAGGCGGCTCTGCAGTTGGCGCGCCAGGTCGCCCAGTTCGTCGAGACGCCCGGCGCCCGGTGCGGGATCGTCGGGATCGCGCAGCCAGATGCGCAGTTCCAGCAGCGGAATCGACAGCTGGCGACCGAGCCGCAGGCTGAGGATCAGGGTCAGGCCCAGCAGGATCAGCCCCAAGAGACCCATGTTCTGCAGGCTGATCATCATCGGCTGCTGGAACTGGTCCATGTCCAGCGCCAGGCGCACCTGGCCGGCGGTGACGTCCTGGAAGCGGATCGGCGTGCTGTAGATGCCCTCGGTGGCGGTCAGCAGGCCCTGGCTCGGGCGGGTGCCGGACTCGGCCAGCACCCGGTTGTCCGGGCTGTAGACCGCGGCATGGGCCACCAGCGGATTGCGCGCCAGGTTGCTGAGCAGCACGTTGAGGCTGAGGTTGTCGTTGGCCACCAGCAGTTCGGCGGCGGAGTTGGCCGTCTGGGTCACCAGGCTCTGACCGACGGCGTCGGCCTGCTGCTGCATGGCATGGCGGAACTGCATGCTCATGATGCCGGCATAGATCACCAGAGCGGCCGCCACCAGCAGCAGGCTGTGGGAAACGATGCGCAAGGCCACCGGCACACGACGCTGGCGCAGGGCTCGGTAGATCAGCAGGAAGAAATTATCGGGCTTGACGGTCGCGGGGCGGGTCACAGAAATCGTTTCTTTGGACAAAAAATGTGCGGCCAGTATAACCAGCGGGCCAGGGGCGCGAAAACGGCGAATGCAGGGCTTCGCCCGCAAAAGAGGCCGGCGGTGGACTCCCGCCGCCAGCCGGTGCCCATGGCTCGGCACCGCCGGGGCGAAAGGGTAGACTGCGCGCTTTTCCGCGAGGGGATCGCCATGCAAGACGTTATCGGACTCCAGGCCGTAGGCATCCTGCCCGCCGACTGGTTGGCTGCGCTCACCGGCGCCCTGGCCGCGGCCGGTGCTCGGCTGGAATCGCTGCAGCAGCAGGGTCTGGACAACAGTGCCGCGGTGACCCTGCTGGTCAGCCCGGCCAGTGCCGGCGCCGCGCTGGGGCAGGCACTGCAGGCCCTGGGGCTGCAGGTGGCGCCCCTGGCGCAGCCGGCACCGGACAGCGGCGAAGCCCATGTCCTGACGCTGATGGGCCGCAGCCTGGCCGATCTGCCGCTGACCCGGCTGGCCGCGCTGTGCCGCGAGCAGGGCCTAAACATCCACGCCATCCGCGCCCTGAGCGAGCCGGGCGCGACCGCGCGCGCCGCCCTGGAGCTGCGCGTCACCGGCGAGCCGCACGAGCCCCAGGCCCTGCGCGCGGGCCTGCTGGCACTGGCCCAGGAAGGCCAGGCCGACATCGGCTGGCAGCCCGACGACCTGCAGCGGCAGCATCGCCGGCTGGCGGTGTTCGACATGGACAGCACCCTGATCCAGGCCGAGGTCATCGACGAACTGGCCAAGGCCGCCGGTATCGGCGAGCGGGTGGCGGCCATCACCGAGCGGGCCATGCGCGGCGAGATCGATTTCCGCGCCAGCTTCACCGAGCGCATGGCGCTGCTGCAGGGCCTGTCCGCAGAGGTGCTGGAAGACATCGGTGCCGGGCTGCGTCTGACCGAGGGCGCCGAGCGGCTGTTCGCCGAGCTGAAGCGGCTGGGCTACAAAACCGCCATCCTCTCCGGCGGCTTCACCTACTTCGCCCGCCAGGTGCAGGCGCGGCTGGGCATCGACTACGTCTATGCCAACGAACTGGAGATCGTCGACGGCAAGCTGACCGGCCGCGCCGTCGAGCCCATCGTCGATGCCCAGCGCAAGGCCGATCTGCTGCAGGAACTGGCCAGCCGTGAGGGCCTGACGCTGGAGCAGACCATCGCCGTGGGCGATGGCGCCAACGACCTGCCGATGCTGGCCCTGGCCGGTCTGGGCGTGGCCTTTCGCGCCAAGCCACTGGTGCGCCAGTCCGCCCGCCAGTCGGTGAGCGTGCTGGGCCTGGATGGCGTGCTCTATCTGCTGGGCGTGGAAGATCGTCTGACCCAGGGCTGAGCCTCCCAGCGGCCATCGCGGTCCGCCGCTGCGGCCGCGATAAACCTATCTCAAGCTGGGTCGCTGCTACTCGGCATGGAACTCGTAGTCCATCGCCTGACTGGGCTCCTGCAGGTAGTAGCCCTGGATGAAGTGCACCCCGACCTGCCAGAGCTGAGCCAGCACGCTGGCGCTCTCGACGAAGGGGGCGATGGTCTGGACATTCTGGGCGCTGAGCTCGGCGACCAGGGCCTTGAGGCGCTCCTGGTGGTCCGGTTGCGCCAGGTCCTTGATCAGCTTGCCCGACAGCTTGACGTAATCCGGCACCAGCAGGCGCAGCGCCGCCAGCGGCGGGTCACCGGCAGCGAAGCCGCTCAGGGTGACCGGATGACCCTGGCGGCGCAGCCGTTGCGCCATGGCCAGGGCCTGCTCCGGTTGGGCCAACAGGTCTTCCTCGCTGAGCTGAAAGATCACCGCCTCGGCGTCCAGCTGCTGCGCTTGCAGGGTTTCCCTCAGCCAGGGCAACAATTCCAGATCGCCCAGGGTCGCGCCCGAGAGGTGCACGAAGATGCGTGTGCCGTGGCCGCGCGCGCGGTGTTCGCCCAGCTGGCGCACCGCCTGGTGGATCACCCAGCGATCGATCTGGCCGCTCAGGCCGCTGTCACGGGCGGTGCGGGCGAATTCGGCCGGTGAGACCTCCTCACCCTGGGGGTTGATCAGCCGCAGCAGGGCTTCGTAGTACTCGTGACTGCCGCCGCGTAAGCCGATCACCGGCTGGAACAGCAGGCGAAAGCCGTTCTGCTGCAAGGCCTGCTTGACCATGGCCACCAGGTTGCCGCGATTGGCGGCGGCGGCCAGCTCTTCCTGGGGGTCGTAGCGTTTGCAGGCGTTGCCGCCCTGTTGGGCGACCTGGCGCGCGGAACGGTGCGCCCGGTCCACCAGGTCGCCGGCGCTCTTGGTATGGCTGTCCAGGCTGACCACACCGATGGAATAGCTGATGGCCAGATTACGTCCGGCCAGGGCCAGCGGCTGGCGCTCCTGACGGCCGAGCAGGCGCTCGAAGGCGCTGTCCAGGCTGGCGTCGGCCGCCTGAGGCAGAAGAACGGTAAAGGCATCGTCGGCGAAGCGCGACAGGGTCACCAGGGTGCCGAAGTGCTCGCTCAGGCGCTCGGCCAGGGCCACCAGCAACTCGTCCATGGCGCCTATGCCCAGCTCGGCCAGCAGGGTCGGATAGCGATCGATGCTCAGATAGGCGAAGCTGGCCGGCGCGCCGAGCCGGGCGCGCTCCAGGGCGTCTTCGAGCAATTCGAGCATGCGGCTGCGATTGAGCAGCCCGGTCAGGGTATCCTGGAAGCGCACCTCGCGCAGCTGTTCCTCGAGGGCCTCGGCGGCCGGGGCCGCGCGCTCCTCGCGCAGGTGCAACTGCACGCAGGGTTCGTCGAGATAGATGGCTGGCGTCAGGCGCAGGTGCACGCCGAGGGTGCTGCCGTCCTGGCGGACGCACCGGCAATCCAGTTCGAGGGGGCTGGGAGCGTCGCGCAACTGACGGAAGGCCTCGCGCAGCGCCGGCTGGTCGGCGGCGGCGATGAGGTCCATCAGCGGCGTGATTTCCAGGTCTTCCGCGGAGGGATAACCCAGCAGCTCCACATAGGCCGAGTTGACGTGGATATGCAGACCGTCGTGGACATAGGCCACCGCATCCACGGCATTGGCCAACAGCAGCTGGCAGCGCTGCTCGGCTTCGGCCAGGGCCTGTTCCAGGCGCCGGCGTTCATGACGCTCGGCCAGATTGCCCAGTTCGCGCAGGCTGGCCAGCAGCAGGTGCTCGTCGTTGTCGCTGGCGATGCCGTCGCGGGCGCCCAGGCGCAGGGCTTCGAGCACCGCCATGGGCTCCTCGGGTGCCACCCGCTGGATGACGGCGAGCTGAGGCGCCCGACGGCGTAAGAGACGCAGGGCGGCCAGGCTGTCGAGCTCAGGAGAAGGTGGGGCGAGGATGGCGAGGTCCCAGGATTGGGACAGGAGTTCGTCGAGATCCGCGGGGTCGGCCAGACGGTGGGCCCGCGTTGCCCGTCCGGCATTGCGGAACAGGCTGACCAGACGTTCCGCCTCGTTCTGCGATGCTTCGAGCAGCAACAGGCGGATCGCACTGTGTTCGGCAGCCATGGTCTACTCGCACCCTGGCGATAACGATAATCCCTCGAAGCTACAGAGACTTCCACAGCGAGTCAAAGTCTTCCTCCAGCCGCGCACTACCACTCGAAGGCCCTCCGTTAGGCTGAGCTCCGGTCTGTTCCAGCAGATGATATTCGAAGACGCTGAAGCTGACCGTCATGCTGCGGCGCCGGTCGAGCATGCCACGCTGTTCGTTACCCTGCTGATTGATCTGCACCTTGCTGCCTTCCTGGAAGGGCAGGCGCGGCGCGATCAGCGTCGGCGCCTGATCGATGGCCTTGATCTCCGGCAGCAGCAGCGCACGCAGGTACTGGCTGTTCTGCTCGGCCTTGCGCAGCAGCTGCAGACCGCAGGGCCGCGCGGTGGGCGCCAGCAGTTCGACGCCCATCTGGGTGCCACTGCCGGGCACCTGGCGTACCCAGCGCACCACCGCCGGGCCCCAGTTGTGATCCTCGGGCAGGCGCACGCCGAGCAGTTCACCGGCCTGTAACTGTTCGGGCACTTCGCCGCTCCAGCTCAGGCAATAGCCACCGGGACTGTGGTTGACCACCTGTACCGCATGGATCGGAAAGGCCGGACTGGCCGCCTCGCCGTCGCCGGGCAACACGTCGTAGTGGATTTCCTCCAGGGCCTCTGTGCTCCAATCCAGGGCATCGGACGCCCGGGTATCGGCATCGAAGGCCAGCGACCAGACGTCTTCCTTGGGTTTGGGGGCAAAGGTTTCCGGGGCCGCCGCGGCCGACAGCCGCAGGGTGTCGGCGAACACCTGGCCACCCGCGAGCTGATAGTGCAGGGCGCTCATGCCGATGCAGACCTGTACCTGGCCCTGACCGGGCATGCGCTGGAAGGCGCGATCCGCCTCCTGCCCCCAGGCCCCGACCAGGTGTTGCAGCAGATCCAGGGACAGATCGCCGTGCACCGGCAGGCGCGCGCGCGGTCGCTGTTCCGGTGCCAGGGCCAGATAGTCCTCGATGGCCTGCACCAGTTGCTGCGGGGCGAGCCCCAGGAGACCACTGAGGTTGGCTTCGCGCAGCAACGAGCGATAGCGCGGCGGGGCGTCGATCTGCGGCGCCACCACCATCAGGGTGCCGTTCTGCTCGGGGCCTTGCAGGCGGATCAGGCCGGCCCAGTCGTCCAGGTGCAGGGTCAGCTGGGCGATGTGGCTCTGGCGCAACTGGTTGCAGCGGGCGGCGCCAAACAGCAGGGCGGCGCCATAGGCCTGGGTGATGGTCTGGCTGCCGTCGCCGGGCAGCAGCTCATCGCGAATTTTCTGGTTGTGCAGGCCAGTGGTCACCGCCAGCCGATAGAGTTGATGCAGCTCCAGCCAGAGGTTGTCGTGCACCGGTGTATAGAGCTGGGCGGCGCGGATCAGCGGCCCGAGCAGGGCGCGCAGGGCGCGCTGGATGGCGGTGGCGAGCAGCGTGCTGCTTTCGCCGCGCTCGCTTTCCTCGACCACGATCAGCTTGTAGCCGGCGGCCAGCAGGTTCTGCAGGGCCTGGCAGAGATTGGCGACCTTGCGCGAGCGCTCGTCGAGCACGATGGCTTGATTGAGCACATGACGTTCGAGCAACTGGCAGACCCGCTGCACGTCCGGGCGCAGGGATTCGAGCAGGCGCAGCCGGGCTTCCGGTGTCAGAATCAGCCGATTGAGCTCCAGCAGCCCCTGATAGAGCAGCCGGGCGAATTCACCCAGCTTGGCCCGCGGCAACTGCTCCAGCCAGCGCTTGAGGCCGGCTGGTGTGGCGTCACAAAACGTCAGGCTGCGCTGATCGGGCGTCGGTACCCGCAACATGAGCTGTGGCCTTTTGCTATCCATTCGCCGCGCGCACTCCTGTTTCGATGGGCAATGAACCGCGCATCTAGGCGAGAGACCCTGGCTCGGAAACGGTGGTCAAGGGGGCCGGCGTGGTCGGAACCCCCAGCAGTTGCCCCATGTTGACGGTGGACAGGGCGCCGAGTTCAGCGGACCAGTTCACCGCGTCCGGACCGAACAGCACGATGGCGGTGGAGCCCAGCTTGAAGCGACCTAGCTCGTCGCCGGTGCGCAGGGTGATGGGCGCGCGCGCGGCCTCGTCGTAGGCGAAACGCTTGAGTTCGCGCTTGGGTGGCGTGACCAGGCCGGCCCAGACCGTCTCGATGCTGGCGACGATCATGGCACCGACCAGGATGACCGCCATGGGGCCCACGGCGGTATCGAAGATGCAGACCACCCGCTCGTTGCGGGCGAACAGCTCGGGCACGTTCTCGGCGGTGAGCTGGTTGACCGAGAAGATGCGCCCGGGCACATAGACCATCTCCTTCAGGGTCCCGGTGAGCGGCATGTGCACCCGGTGGTAGTCCTTGGGCGACAGGTAGATGGTGGCGAAATGGCCGCCCATGAAGGGCGCGGCGCGCAGGCCGTCGCCACCCAGCAGCTCCAGCAGGCTGTAGCTGTGGCCCTTGGCCTGGAAGATGCGGCCGTGCTCGATGCGGCCGAGCTGGCTGATGGCGCCGTCGCTGGGGCTGACCACCGCGCCGGGCTCGGCTGGCAGCGGGCGGGCACCGGGCTTGAGGGCGCGGGTGAAGAAGGCGTTGAAGTTCTCGTAGGCGGTGGGGTCTTCCACCTGGGCCTGGCGCATGTCGACGTCATAGTGACGGACGAACCAGCGGGTCAGCAGATTCTTGAACCAGGGCGCCCGGCACTCGGCGAAGCCACCGATCACCCGCGACAGCAGATGGTGCGGCAGCAGGTGCTGGGCAAGGATGAACAGTCGGTCTTGCAGTTTCATGAGAGGTCCTTGGCAGTCATTCGATGGGGGTGTCGGGGTGGTTGCCCCATTCGCCCCAGGAGCCGGCATAGGCTTTGACGCGCGGATAGCCCAGAGCCTTGGCCGCGAGGTAGGTGAAGCCGGATCGGTGATGGGTCTGGCAGTGGGTGATGATTTCCTTGTCGCGGGTGATGCCCAGGCGCTCCAGTTCGGCGGCCAGGTCTTCGCGGATGCGCAACTGGCGCTCGCGATCCATGCCAGCGGTCCACTCGAAGTTGATCGCGCCGGGGATGTGGCCGCCGCGGGCGGTCAGCACCTTCTCGCCGCGGTATTCATCGGCGCCACGGGCGTCCCAGATGGCCAGGTCTTCGGCGCCCAGCCGGCTCTGCAGATAGGCCCGGCTGGCGGTGGGCTCCTCGTGCAGAGTCAAAGCGACCGGTGCGCCCGCCGCAGCGGGTACCTCGGTGCTCAGCGGCAGGCCGGCGGCGATCCAGCCCTGGCGCCCGCCGTTGAGATAGTGATAGTGGCCGTGCCCGATGACATCGAGCAGCCAGATGAAGCGTCCGGCCCAGCCGCCGCCTTCGTCGTCATAGACCACGTAGACGGCCTCGTCGCGCTGGCCCAGTTCACCGAACAGCCGTTCCAGGTCCGCCTGGGCCGGCAGCAGGCCGGGCGCCGGCTTGCTGCCCAGCTGGGTGCGGGCGGGTGTGACATGGCGCGCGCCGGGCAGATGCCCTTCGGCATAGTGGGCGGCGCTGCAGAGATCCACCAGGATGAGTTCGGGCGCATCCAGGCGCGCCGTGAGATCGGCCGGTTCGATCACCAGGGGCAAGGCGGAAAAGGGCATCGCGGATTTCCCGTCGGTCCGTAGAAGGTGAAGTGTACCGAGGTTGACCGGCCAGCGTCAGGCCGGTCGTGCCCGCGGACGATTGGCGAAGGTGCCAATGGCGCGCTCGATGCAGGTGAAGGTCTTGTCCAGCGCCGCGGTCCGGCGGGGATCCGCTGGCTGCAGTTCGCTGTCCAAGATCGCCAGCAGCACCACCCGTTCGCCAAAGCCCAGACTGCGCAGCCAGAGCCGCTCGTTGCTGAACAGCCGGCGCAGATCGGCGGGCAGGTGCGGCGCGAAGCGCGCTCGGTTGCCGTCATCGATGCGTAACTGGCCGGGGCTGCCGAACAGCTTGGCCAGCAGCGGGTGGCTGGCGATATCCAGTTGCAGGCCGGGGGCGTCGTCCAGGCCGTGGTGCAACTGGACATTGCCCTTCTGGCCGTTGCGATCCGGTGTCAGCAACAGCAGCCGCGGCAGGCCGCAGGCCACCAGCGCCTGGCGGGCGCAATCGAACAGCTGGGGCAGGGTGGCGAAGGCGCTGGGCGTGTGCAGCAGCTGCTCGCAGAGCCCGCGCCAGCGCTGTGCCTGACTCTCGCTGGCGACCTGTACCCGGGGCACCGGCTTGAGGCGCCGTTCACCCGGTGGCCAGACCAGGCCTTCCGCCGGATGCCAGAGGCCGGGTCGGGCATGGCGCTGGGCATCCTGCACCGCCAGCTCATGGCTGCGACTCTGCACCCGTGCCAGCGGCAGTTGCAGATAGAGGGCGCTGAAACGCTGCCAGCGCAGGGTATGAGAACCATCCCAGGCATGGTGGCTGGCCAGGGCCAGACCGTTGGCCAGCAGGATGGTGTTGCCGGGATGGGTCAGCCAGCGGCGCAGATTGGGGTCGTCGTCGAGGCGCTGCTGCTGTTCGAGGGGATCGTCGCCATGGGCGATGTGCAGCGCCCTGACCAGTTGCCGGCGATCCTGGTCCAGCAGGCGATAGCCTTCCACGATCCACTCGGGCAACTGCCAGTGACGGGCCAGCGCCTGGCACAGGCGGATCGCCGGCACGCCGAGCAGCTCGCGCTCGACCCTGAGCGCCGGTTCGCCTTCGCCCAGCACGCGCCGTTCCCATTCCTCGAAGAGTTCCGGATAACGGGTCACCAGCGGCCAGAGCGGCGCCAGAAAGAGCAGGGCGGCCAGGCGGATGTCCGGCCACAGCCGCGCCAGGGGCACACCGAACAGGCCCAGCCCCAGGGTCATGGCGTGCTGGCTGACCAGGCATAGCTGCCGCAGCGGACGCGGCAGGCGCTCCTCGGGCAGGGTCGGCTGGCGGGCGATCAGGTACTCCGCCGGCCCGAGACCGACGCGGCCGAGCACGGCCTCCAGACTGGCGGCCGGATCGCCAAGGCTGGCATGGCCGCGATTGGCCTCGCGTAGCAGGGCCAGCGCCAGGGGGGGTGACTCGCAGAGCCGTTCGGCGATCTCATGCAACGCCAGACGGCCATCGGCCAGGGCACGGCGCAGACGCTCCGCGGTGGCGGTGGCCACCGGCAGGCGTACGCCTTCCAAGTGTTTGACCCAGTCTTCGACGGTGTTTGGGCGGCTGGACATACGACGGTCGCCTTGAAATTTGATGAAAGGCCTTCAGTCCGGGGCGCCGGGTCCGATAAAGGGGACGTGAGGGCAGATCCCCGGCTCAATTTTCCTTAGCACACAGTATTCCCAACCATGGCAAAAATCATCGGCATCATCGTGATATTCGCGGCTGTCCTCGGCGGCTACATCCTCGCGCATGGCAAGATCGCTGCGATCATCCAGCCGCTCGAGGTCCTGATCATCGGCGGTGCCGCCCTGGGGGCCTTTCTGCAGGCCAACCCGGGCAGCACCTTCATGCAGGTGTTCAAGAAGTCGCTGAAGATGTTTGGCAATCGCTTCACCCACGCCTTCTACCTGGACGTGCTCAAGCTGCTCTACGAGATCCTCAACAAGAGCCGGCGCGAGGGCATGATGTCCATCGAGGCGGACGTCGAGGATCCCAAGGCCAGTCCGATCTTCAGCAAGTACCCGAACATCCTCAAGGATGAGCGGATGACCGCCTACGTCGCCGACTACCTGCGGCTGATGTCCTCCGGCAACATGGCCCCCCACGAGCTGGAAGGCCTGTTCGACATGGAGCTGGCCGGCATCAAGGAAGAGCTGGAGCATCCGTCCCACGCGGTATCGCGGGTCGCCGACGGCCTGCCCGGCTTCGGCATCGTCGCCGCGGTACTGGGTATCGTGATCACCATGGGCATGCTCGGCGAGGGCGACCAGGCGGCCATCGGTGGCCACGTGGGCGCGGCCCTGGTGGGTACCTTCCTCGGTATTCTCGCCGCCTACGGCTTCTTCGGTCCGCTGGCGACCTGCCTGGAGCACGACGCCAAGGAAGAGCTCAATGTGCTGGAGGCGATCAAGGCCTGCCTGGTCGCCGCTGCCAGCGGCATGCCGCCCACCGTCGCCGTGGAATTCGGCCGCAAGGTGCTGTTCCCGGCGCACCGGCCGTCCTTCAGTGAGCTCGAGCAGGCGATGCGGGGCAGCTGATGGACAACAACCAGCCGATCATCGTCAAGCGCATCAAGAAAAGCGCCGCCGGCCACCACGGCGGCGCCTGGAAGATCGCCTTCGCCGACTTCGCCACCGCCATGATGGCGTTCTTCCTGGTGCTCTGGCTGATGTCCTCGGCCACCCCAGAGCAGAAGAAGGCCATCGCCGGCTACTTCCAGGATCCGATCGGCTTCACCGAAAGCGCCAGTCCCTATGTCATCGACCTGGGCGGCACGCCGACGCCGGCGCCCGATCGCACCCTGAATCCCGAGATCCAGGCGCAACCGGATTCGACCCAGAACAAGGTCAACCCGGACGTGCAGGAGCGTGCCGATCCCAACGACTCCAACCGCGTCGCGCCCGATCCCACCCAGGCGCCCGATCAGTCCGACAAGCGCCAGCCCAACGACGCGGCCCAGCAGCAGAAGGATGCCAGTCAGGCGAAGATGGATCCGAGCCAGGCGGAAAAGATCGCCGAGCAGGTCGACAAGGAGCGCCTGGAGCTGTTGCTGCAGGAGCTGCAGAACAAGATCGAGCAGAATCCGGAATTGCAGAAGTTCAAGGACCAGATCCTGCTGGAAATCACCCAGGACGGCCTGCGCATCCAGATCGTCGATGCCGAGAACCGGCCGATGTTCGACTCCGGCAGTCCGCGACTGAAATCCTATTTCGAGGACATCCTGCTGGCCATGGCCGACACCATTCGCCAGGTGCCGAACAAGATCAGCATCAGCGGCCATACCGATGCGGCGCGCTACAACGGCAAGGGTGACTTCAGCAACTGGGAGTTGTCCGCCGGTCGCGCCAACGCCGCACGCCGGGCGCTGATCGCCGGTGGCTATCCGGAAGAGCAGGTGGCGCGGATCGTCGGCTATGCCTCCTCGGCCCCCTTCGATCGCGAGCATCCGCTCAATCCGGTCAACCGCCGCATCGATATCATCGTTCTGACCAAGAAGGCCCAGCAGGCCATCGAGGGACGGGCCGGGAGCAGCCAGGCACCGAAGCCGGCGACCGATGGCGCGCCGGCTGCCAGTCGCAGCGGGGTCTCCAGTGGTGGCGTCAGCGCCACCGGCAATCTGGCGCAACCCATCAACAACGCCGCCTTCAAGCAGCAGATCAACGCCTTCGACGCCGGCGTCATCCAGAGCAAGCCCTGAGCGGTCATGGCGATCGATAGGAAAATTCGCTGCTAGCGTTCGGTTTTTTCGTACGTTGACGTGAAGACGGCTGGTTAAGCTGCAGGGGTTTCATGACGGATCGGGCACCTTGCGCCCTGGCGCGCGGTCTCCCGATCTCCGATTCCCTTGCAGGAGCCTTCCGATGAGCAACGCCTTTATCGACACCATCAAGCGCCGCCGCAGCCAGTACGCGCTGGGCAAGAATCTGCCGCTGGCCCAGGACCAGGTCACCGCGCTGATCCAGGAGGCGGTCAAGCTGTCGCCCTCTGCCTTCAATTCGCAGAGCTCGCGCGCGGTGATCCTGTTCGGCGCCGAGAGCGACAAGTTCTGGGGCTTCGTCATGCAGGCGCTGCGGCAGATCGTGCCGGCCGACGCCTTCGCCGCTACCGAGGGCAAGATCAACAGCTTCGCGGCCGGCGCCGGCACCGTGCTGTTCTACGAGGATCGGCATGTCGTTGCCGGCCTGCAGGACAAGTATCCCGCCTATGCCGACAACTTCCCCATCTGGTCGGAACAGGCCAGCGGCATCGCCCAGTTCTCGGTGTGGACCGCCCTGGCCAACGCCGGCATCGGCGCCAGCCTGCAGCACTATAATCCGCTGCCCGACGCCCTGGCCGCCGCCGAGTGGAAGCTGCCGGAGACCTGGCACCTGCGCGCCCAGATGCCCTTCGGTTCCAACGAGGGCGACTTCCCGGAGAAGGGCTTCATGGACGATGCCGAGCGCTTCCGCGTCTTTGGCTGATAGTCGTCGATCGATAAAAACGCCGGGCTTGCCCGGCGTTTTCGTTAGTAGCGCGATTCGCCTTCCAGGCTAGCCAGGATATGCCGGTAACTGGCCATCCGCTGCGGATGGATATCGCCGCGTTCCAGGGCCGCGAGCAGGGCGCAACCGGGCTCGCGCTCGTGCTTGCAGTCGCGGAAGCGGCAGTGGCCGAGGTAGTCGCCGAATTCCTTGAAGCCGGCTTCGACGTCGTCGCGGCTGACGTGACTGAGGCCGAATTCGCGAATACCGGGTGAGTCGATCAGGTCGCCGCCATCGGGAAAGTGGAAGAGCCTGGCGGTGGTAGTGGTGTGGGTGCCCTTGTTGGTCAGCTCCGACAGCGGCCCGACGCGCGTATCGACGCCCGGTAGCAGGGCGTTCACCAGCGACGACTTGCCCACGCCGGACTGACCGACGAAGACACTGACGTGTTCGTCCAAAGCGCTCTTGAGCTGGTCCATGCTCAGGCCGTTGTGGGCCGACACCTCCAGCAGCGGATAGTCCAGCTCGCGGTAGATGCCCAGCAGTTCGTCCAGCGCCGGACCGTTGTGCTCGTCGATCAGGTCGGCCTTGTTGAGCAGCAGCAGCGGCTGAATGCCGGCATGCTCGGCCGCCACCAGGTACCGGTCGATGAGGTTGGCATGGGGCGTGGGCAGCGGGGCAAAGACGATCACCAGGCGGTCGACGTTGGCCGCCACCGGCTTGAGCTGACCGCGCATGTCCGGCCGGCAGATCTCCGAATGGCGCGGCAACTGGGCGACGATGACGCCATTGCCCTGGATACCGGAGCGAAACACCACCTGGTCGCCCGTGACCAGGGTCGGCAGGTTGGCGCGCAGATGGCAGCGCTGCAGCCGACCTTCGCCATCTTCGACCTCCACCTGAACGCCGAAATGGGCGATCACCTGGCCCTGTTGTTCCGGGCCCAGATCGCCGCCTTCCAGTTCGTCGACCAGCTTGGATTCGCGCTTTTCCGCGCGAGCAGCGCGTTCAGTCTGGATTTTTTCGATCCGCCAGCTCTGGCGACGGGTCAGGTGGCGTTTGGCCATGGGAAGTCCGCGGGTTTCAGGGTCGAGGAGTCTAGCATTGGCCGCCTCTCGCGGATTACCTAAACTTGGCGCACCTCGTCGCTCTGGAGCCCCCATGCTGGCCCATCTCGCCTCGCGCTATCCCCTGTTGCTGGCCGTGCTGGTGCAACTGGCCGCCTTGGTGCTGGCGGTCGTCGGACTGCGGCTGTGGGCCGGCTTCACCGGGCAGCGCCCATCGTTGCTGCTGCTGGTGTGTCTGCAGGCGGTGCTCGCGGCGCTGCTGGGCGAACGCCTGGGCCTGGCGCGCTGGTGGGTCTTCATCAATCTGCTGTTCGCTCCGGCGCTCTACCTGGTCAGCGGTCGCGGCCTGTCGGCGGGTATCGCCGCGCTCGGCTTCCTGCTGCTCCTGCTGCTGAACTGGAACAGCCTGCGCGAGCGGGTGCCGCTCTATCTCACCGGGCGCCAAACCCGCGAGCGGCTTGCCGAACTGCTCGCCGAGCGCGAGCCGACCTTTCGCTTCGTCGACTTGGGCTGCGGCCTGGGCGATACCCTGGTCGACCTGGCCCGGCGCTTTCCGCAGGCCACCTTCGTCGGTGTGGAGACGGCGCCGCTGAGCTTCGCCCTGGCCTGGCTGCGCTGCCTGCCACGGCGCAACTGCCAGGTGCGCTATCGCGATCTCTGGCGAGTGGAGCTGGGCGAGTTCGACGTCGTCTACTGCTTTCTCTCCCCGGCGCCCATGCCGCGCCTGGGCGACAAGGCCAGCACGGAGCTGCGGGCCGGCAGCTGGCTGATCAGCAACACCTTCGAGATTCCCGGCCAGCCAGCGGACAGGGTGCTGGAAGTGGGCGACCTGCGTGGCAGCCGGCTGCTGCTCTGGCGCCGGTAGGTGCGCGGCAGGCGCACTGCTACACTGCTGCCATCATCAAGGAGTTCACCATGACCACCCCCAATCCGCAGCACCTGATCTGGATCGACCTGGAAATGACCGGCCTGGATCCGGATCGGGACGTGATCATCGAGATGGCCACCATCGTCACCGACAGCGATCTCAATGTGCTGGCCGAGGGCCCGGTGCTGGCCATCCATCAGTCGGACGAGATCCTGGCCGGCATGGACGAGTGGAACACCCGTCAGCACGGTGGCTCGGGGCTGACCCAGCGGGTGCGCGAGAGCACCGTCGATACCGCCCAGGCCGAGGCCCTGACCCTGGAATTCCTGCAGCAGTGGGTGCCCAAGGGCAAATCGCCGATCTGCGGCAACAGCATCTGCCAGGATCGCCGCTTTCTCTATCGCCGCATGCCGGAGCTGGAAGCCTACTTCCACTACCGTAACCTGGACGTCTCCACCCTCAAGGAGCTAGCCGCGCGCTGGGCGCCCCATGTGCGTGACGGCGTGAAGAAGAGCGGCAGCCACCTGGCGCTAGATGACATCCGCGATTCCATCGCCGAGCTGCGTCACTACCGCGAGCACTTCATCAAGGTCTGATGGTCGCGCAGCCGTGCTGCTGTCCATCCTCTATCTGATCGCCATCACCGCCGAGGCCATGACCGGCGCCCTGTCCGCGGGTCGCCGCGGCATGGACCTGTTCGGCGTGGCGCTGATCGCCAGCGTCACCGCCCTGGGCGGCGGCTCGGTGCGCGACGTCCTGCTGGGGCACTATCCGCTCGGCTGGGTCAAGCACCCGGAGTACCTGGCGCTCACCGTCGGCGCGGGCCTGGCCACCGTGGCCATCGCCCGGGTCATGCGCTATCTGCGCCGGCTGTTCCTGGTGCTCGATGCCCTAGGTCTGGTGGCCTTTACCGTGATCGGCTGCCAGGTGGCTCTGGAGATGGGCCTGAGTCCGGCCATCGTCATCGTCAGCGGTACCCTCACCGGCACCTGCGGCGGCATCCTGCGCGACATTCTCTGCAACGACGTGCCCCTGATCCTCAGGCGCGAGCTCTATGCCAGCGTGGCGGTGCTCTCCGCTGGCTGTTATCTGCTCTGCCGCCCGTGGCTCGGCGAGGAGCAGGCGCTGCTCATCACCCTGGCCGCGGGGCTGCTGCTGCGCCTGCTGGCGCTGAGATTCAACTGGCAGATGCCGACCTTCACCTATCCGGACGATCCCCACGGCTAGGGTCGTGACAGATTTCGCGGCGCTGCGCTGAAATCCTTGTCCTAGAGCCTTTTGTGCGGCATTTTCAGGCGCCCAGTTACCGATAGGGAGATCGGTCATGTCTGGAAAACCTGCTGCGCGCCTGGGCGACGCCGTCGCCTGCCCCAAATGTGGGGCCACCGCCCTGGTTCAGGGCTCCTCCGATGTCTCTTTCGATGGCCTGCCGGCCGCGACCCTCGGCCATGCCTGCGGCTGTGGCGCGGTCCTGAGCGCCGCGGTCATCCCCACCGTCCTGATCAACGGCCAACCGGCAGCGGTGCTCGGCAGCCTTACCAGCCATGGCGGCGTGGTGATCGGCGGATCGGGCAGCGTCATCATCGGCCTGGATGCAGGCGGCGCAGCCAAGGGTGCCTGCGCAAGCCGTGCAGGCGCTACCGGCCTGGCACCGGGGCAGGGCAAGCCTTCGGCGCTGCGCGACCGGGAGCGACAGGGTATCGAGGCGCCTACCAAACACCCGCATGGCGCACCCGGTGCCAGGGATGAAGTCGGCGAACAGGCAGAGCGCCCGATAGAACAGCGCATCACCCTGCGCATCGGCGTCTTCTTCGACGGCACCGGCAACAACCTCTTCAACGCCGCCACCGGCGCGACTTGTCGTGCGGAAGAGCAGGGCTTTCGCCGGGACCAGGCAGAGAGCATCGCCCGGTACTGCAAGAAGTTCATGCTCGATCCAAACAGCAGTTACGCAAATGCTGATACGAACATCGTGCGGTTGTATCGGCTCTACCAAGACGATACCCAGCGCGCCGTCGAACAAGATGAAAAGTCAGCGGCTATTCCGGTCTATATCGAGGGTATCGGTACTCGAGCCGGACAACCGGATAGCGCTTTCTCCATGGGGACGGGCTTGGGTGCCAGTGGCGTGCTGGGTTGTGTTCAGACTTTTCCAGCTGCGTTCGGCGAGCGCTACGATCAGTTCAAACGCATCAATCCTGATGTCATCGTCGAATCGGTCGAGTTTGATCTCTTTGGCTTTAGCCGAGGCGCCGCGGCCGCCCGGCACTTTGCCAACGAGGTGCTCAAGACGAGCGGCGGTATTGCCGCAATGGGGTTGGCTAAGTGCTTTTCGTGGCAAGGCGTCAAGGTAAAGCTCAACTTCATCGGCTTGTTCGAGACCGTGACTGCTTTGGCTGATCCAAGGCGCGGCGACTTTACCCCGACTGATATCGCCAACCCCGGCGTCAACCTCTATCTCCCGGCAGGGTGCGCAGGCAAGGTGGTGCATCTGGTCGCTCGTGATGAGTACCGTCGTAACTTCGCCCTTACCAGTGTCGCACCGCAGCATCAAGAGATAGCCCTCCCTGGCGCCCATGCTGATCTAGGTGGGGGCTATGCGCCTGAGATGACCGAGCGCTTGCTGTTAACCCGGCCGCGCGTCTCGCGTGAGCGCTATGGCACCGACAGCCATGCGGCCTGGAGCTATCACCAAGCCCAGCTTGAGATGACGCAACTTCAACGAGAACCCTGGTTCGATCCAGGTTCCGCAACCCTGAAAATCGATACCTGGCGCAATAACTTGCCACGTATCCGCAGCGAACTACCGGAAACCGAGGTTATTTCTGCAGTCCGCCTGGAGCGCCAGGTGCGCGGGGAGCTGTCTTTAGTTTACCTGCGCATAATGCATCGCATGGCTGTTGCCAACGGAGTGCTCTTAGCGACCATTGATGAAGCTGATCCTGAATTACGCCTGCCCGATGAATTAAAGGGGGTCGCTACCAAGCTGCAAGCCAACGCCCAAGGTGCTCCGCTACATATTGACCAAGCCGAGACTCGCCTGCTGTTCGGTCACTATGTACATCTTTCTGCTCACTGGAACGCGCTACTGGGTAAAGACCTCAGCGACCTAGGCATATTCTTCGTCAACGCTCCCACGGCTACTGGTCGGCGCAACATCTATCCCAATCGTCCCCAAGTAGGCTATCCCGAATGAGCCGCTGGCTGCTGTGTCTTATCCTCACGCTCGGCCTGGCTGGCTGCCAAACCAACGCCGCGCCCAAACCCAAGCTGCCCTACGACGCCTGGTACCTGGGCTTTCTGGCGCCCAATTACATGGAGGTCTGGTTAGAGTTAGCCAATTTCAGTGACATCGACGGTCGCTTTTTTCCCAATGCCATGGGTGGTGTAGTTGCCATGGGACAGCCCACGAGTCTGTCGGCGACTGCCAAGGGCTGGCCTAGAAGGATCGGGTCGGGCAAAGGCCGCTACATGACCGGGCTAGATCTGCCCTATATGGTAGCGCTGCGCTGGCAATCGATGATTGAGCCTCAAGCCTATCAGGTGGTATTCGCCATCCCTGATTGGGCACGGAAAAAAATGGTCGAGCGTCTGCCAGCCGAGTGTCCGGTCAGTGGTCGCACTTCGGATTATCGCAAGGACCTCACCATCGGCCTGGCGCCCGGCGGCGTGGTCAAGGTCTGGATCATGGGCCCCTGCCTCGACCCCATCGAAGTCCTGACCCTCCAGGCCGAGATCGAGCCCAAGGGGCCCTATGGCGGCAAATCCAACGGCAAGTACCGGCCGCTGTCGCCGGTGGTCAAGCGCTATGTCGACAAGTACGGCGTGCCCTACGGCAGCTGGTGGGCACCGATCCCCTACACCACGGTAGGCCCCTGAACGTCTAGCCTGCCGCTCAGGCCTCGCCGTGCCGCTGCAGTGCCCACTCCACGTGCTCACGCACCAGGGGCGAAGGATGCTCGCGCTGCAGCTTCAGGGCTTCCACCACCGGGATGCTGGTCGGGGCATTGCCAAGGCCAACGGCCAGGTTGCGTAGCCAACGTTCGTAGCCGGCACGGCGCAGGGGCGAGCCTTCGGTGCGGCTGAGGAATTCGGCTTCGGTCCAGCGAAAGAGCTCGGCCAGACTGGCGCTGTCCAGGCTGTGGCGTGGCTGGAAGTCGCCTTCGGCGGTGGGCTTGGCGAAGCGATTCCAGGGGCAGACCAACTGGCAGTCGTCGCAGCCAAAGACCCGGTTGCCGATCAAGGGCCGTAGCTCCAGTGGAATGGAGCCCTTGAACTCGATGGTCAGGTAGGAAATGCAGCGCCGGGCGTCGAGCTGATAGGGGCCGACGAAGGCCTGGGTCGGGCAGATGTCCAGGCAGGCGTGGCAGGTGCCGCAGTGGTCGCGTGGGGTGGGTTCGTCCACCGGCAGGGGCACGTCGACGAAGAGTTCGCCGAGAAAGAACCAACTGCCGGCCTTGCGATTGAGCACCAGGGTGTTCTTGCCGATCCAGCCCAGGCCAGCCTGTTCGGCGATGGCCTTTTCCAGCACCGGCGCGCTGTCGACGAAGGCGCGATAGCCGAAGGGACCGATCTCTCCCTGGATGCGCTCGGCCAGCTGCTGCAGGCGCTTGCGGATCAGCTTGTGGTAATCGCGACCCAGGGCGTAGCGGGAGATATAGGCCGCATTGCCATCGGCCAGGCGCTCGCTCATGCGGGTGTCGCCGGGCAGGTAGTCCATGCGCAGGGAAACCACCCTCAGAGTCCCCGGGACCAGTTCGGCCGGTCGCGAACGTTTGCTGCCGTGCGCGGCCATATAGTCCATCTCGCCGTGGAAACCGGCGGCCAGCCAGCGCTCCAGATGTTCCTCGTGACGTGCCAGATCCAGCCCGGCGATGCCGGTCTGTTGAAAGCCCAATTCCCGACCCCAGGTCTTGATGAGGTCGGCCAGGGCGGCGAGATCGAGAGCGACAGCGGACATCGACGGGAGCGCACAGGCAGGAGGGCCGCCTATTTTGCCAGACTCCGGAGGCTTTCCCAGCATGCACGACGAACTGCCGTTCCAGCTCTACAGCGCCCAGCAGGTGCGGGATCTCGACGCCCAACTGATCGCCGGCGGTCTGCCCGGTCTTGAGTTGATGAGACGTGCGGCGGGGGCGGCTTGGCGCTCATTGCGCCATGGCTGGCCTCATGCCGGCGCCCTCTGCGTACTGGCGGGCGGTGGCAACAATGCCGGTGATGGCTACCTGGTCGCCAGTCTGGCGCGCAAGGCCGGCTGGCAGGCGCGGGTCTTGCACCTGGCCGATCCGGCCGGACTCCAGGGCGATGCCGCCCTGGCCCATGCCGAGGCCCTGGCCGCCGGCGTGGACATCCAGCCTTGGCGCGCGGATGCCGCGCTGGAAGGCGTGGTGGTAGATGCCTTGCTGGGCACCGGGCTCAAGGGCGCCGCACGTGAGCCCTATGCCGCGGCCATCGAGCGGATCAACGCCAGCGAATTGCCGGTGGTGGCCATCGACATTCCCTCCGGGCTGGATGCCGATACCGGCGCTGCGGCGGGCGCCCTGGTGCGCGCCGATCTGACCATCACCTTCATCGGTCTCAAGCTCGGGCTGTTCACCGGCAAGGGGCCGGATCACGTCGGCAGTCTGGTGTTCGAGCCGCTGATGGAGGAACCGCAGAATCCCGCCCATGCCACCGCTCAGCGTCTGGCGCCCGGCAACCTGCCGCGCCTGGCGGCGCGCCCGCTCAACGCGCACAAGGGGCAATACGGCCATCTGCTGGTGATCGGCGGTGACGAAGGCACCGGCGGCGCGGCCATCATGACCAGCGAGGCGGCGCTACGCTGCGGTGCCGGCATGCTCAGCCTGGCAACCCGGCCGTCCAACGTCACCGCGGTGCTGGCGCGGCGGCCGGAAGTGATGGTCGCCGGCGTACGTTCCAGTTTCGCCGTACTGGAACTGGCCAAGAAGGCCGATGTGCTCGCCGTCGGGCCGGGCCTGGGCCAGGGCGCCTGGGGCAAGGCGCTGGCCAGTGCTGCCGCGACGCTGGACGTCATCCAGGTCTGGGACGCCGATGCGCTCAATCTGTTGGCCGCCGGCGTGGTCGAGGCGCCGCGCGGGCCCTGGGTGATGACGCCCCATCCGGGCGAAGCGGCCCGGCTGCTGGAGGTCTCGATCAAAGACATCGAGGCCGATCGCCCAGGCAGCGCCCGCGAACTGGCGCGGCGCTACGGCGGCGTGGCGCTGCTCAAGGGTTTCGGCACCCTGATCGCCCACCCGGATGGTCGCATGGCGCTGTGTGGCGAAGGGCATCCGGCGATGGCTACCGGTGGCCTGGGGGACATCCTCACCGGTATCATCGCCGCCCTGCTGGGGCAGGGGCTGGCGCCCTTCGAGGCCGCCTGCCTGGGCGCCTGGCTGCACGGCCGTGCCGGCGCCGAGCTGGGTCGCCAGGGCCGCGGTCTCGCCGCCAGCGATCTGCCCCCGGTCGCCCGCCAGTTGCTCGAGGAACTCCAGCCATGCCTGAACTGACCCTGCACGCCGCCGACGAAGACGCCATGTATGCCCTGGGTGCCCGCCTGGCCCAGGCCAGCGGCGGTCGTGGCGTACTCTATCTGCACGGCGATCTGGGCGCCGGCAAGACCACCCTGTCGCGTGGCATCCTGCGCGGCCTCGGCCACGCAGGCGCGGTGAAGAGCCCCACCTTCACCCTGGTCGAGCCCTACGAGTTGCCCAGTGGTGCGATCTACCACTTCGACCTCTACCGCCTGGCCGATCCCGAAGAACTGGAATTCATGGGGATTCGCGACTACTTCACAGCCGAGGCCTTATGCCTGGTGGAATGGCCCGAGCGCGGTCAGGGCTTTTTGCCAAAGCCCGACCTGGACATTACCATTACGCCACGCGCCGACGGCCGTGATCTGCGCCTGACTAGTCATGGTGCTCACGGCGAGGCCTGGTGCGCCGCCCTCGCGCCCTAGGCGCCGATCCTTCGTTCTCCAGCTATACGGTCGCAGGCATGCGCAAGTGTTTTTTCAGGTCGGGACTCGGCCTGTTGTTGTTGATTCTCAGCAGTCAGTTGCTGGCCGCCACCCAGATCAAGGGCATGCGCGTCTGGCGTGCGCCCGACAATACCCGTCTGGTGTTCGATCTGACCGGCCCGGTCAAGGCCAGCGTCTTCACCCTCAGTGCCCCGGACCGCATCGTCATCGACCTGTCCGGCGCGCAGCTCGACGGTGGGTTGAACGAAAAGCCGCTGCGCAATACTCCCATCACCGGCCTGCGGGCGGCCCAGCGCTCGCCCGGCGAGGTGCGCCTGGTGCTGGACACCAAGGGTGCCCTGACGCCCAAGAGTTTCACCCTGGCGCCCAACAAGGAATACGGCAATCGCCTGGTGGTCGATCTCTACGATCAGGGCACCGATCCGGCCGCCAGCGACATCCCCGCCACCGTCACGCCCAATCTGCCGGCCACCCCGGTGACCCCGGCCCAGCCGGCGACCCGTCTGCCCTCCAGCCCCAGCGGCAAGCGCGACGTGGTGGTGGTGATCGATCCCGGCCACGGCGGTGAAGACCCGGGTGCCATCGGCCGCGGCCGGTTGTACGAGAAGAACGTGGTGCTGGCCATCGCCAAGCAGCTGCAGGCCAATCTCAACCGGCAGAAGGGCTTTCGCGCCGAGCTGACCCGCACCAGCGATTACTTCATCCCACTGCGCCAGCGGCAGGTCATCGCCCGCAAGAAGGGCGCCGACCTGTTCATCTCCATCCATGCCGACTCCGCGCCCAGCGCCAGCGCCGAGGGCGTTACCGTCTTCGCCCTGTCCCAGCGCGGCGCCACCTCCGAGGCCGCACGCTGGCTGGCCGATGCGGAAAACCGCTCCGACCAGGTCGGTGGGGTATCCGATGCCCTGGACAACAAGGATCCCATGCTCGCCGGGGTGCTCATGGACCTGTCCATGACCGCCACCGTGGCCTCCAGCCTGGAGGTCGGCCAGACCATCCTCGGTCAGGTCGGGCGGGCGACCAAGCTCCTGCATTCGCGGGTGGAGCAGGCCGGCTTCATGGTGCTGAAATCGCCGGACATTCCCTCGATCCTGGTGGAGACCGGCTTCATCACCAATGCCAACGAGTCGGCCAAGCTGGCCAGTCCAGCGCACCAGGGCCTGCTCGCCCGGCAGATCCAGGCCGGTATCGTGCAGTACTTCCAGCACCGCCCGCCGCCCGGCACCTACCTGGCCTGGCAGCGCGAGCAGCGGGGCGACAAGGTCGGCAGCGTGCGCGGCATCGATCAGCACCGGGTGCAGCCGGGCGAAAGCCTGAGCCTCATCGCCCGTCGCTATGATGTCGACCTCTCCACCCTGCGCGCCGCCAATCGGCTAAAGGGCGACCGCATCCGCTCCGGTCAGGTCCTGACCATCCCCACCCACGAACTGGCGGCCAGCAATGACTGAACCCCGGCGTATCCAGCTGCTTAGTCCGCGGTTGTCCAACCAGATCGCCGCCGGCGAGGTGGTCGAACGGCCCGCCTCGGTGGCCAAGGAGCTGCTGGAGAACAGCCTGGACGCTGGTGCCCGGCGCATCGACATCGAGGTGGAACAGGGCGGGGTCAAGCTGCTGCGCATCCGCGACGACGGCCATGGCATCCCGGCGGACGACCTGCCGCTGGCCCTGGCGCGCCATGCCACCAGCAAGATCTACCACCTGGACGAACTGGAAAGCGTCACCAGTCTGGGCTTTCGCGGCGAAGCCCTGGCCTCGGTCAGCTCGGTGTCCCGGCTCACCCTGACCTCGCGCTACCGGGGCGAGGACCAGGCCTGGCAGGTGGAGACCGAGGGTCGCGAGATGCAGCCACGGGTACAGCCCGCCGCCCACCCCCAGGGCACCTCGGTGGAGGTGCGCGACCTGTTCTTCAATACGCCTGCGCGGCGCAAGTTCCTGCGCGCCGAAAAGACCGAATTCGATCACCTGCAGGAAGTGGTGCGGCGTCTGGCGCTGGCGCGCTTCGACGTGGGTTTTCACCTGAGGCACAACGGCAAGAGCCTGCTGGCCCTGCATCCGGCGGGCGATCCCCAGAGCCAGGGGCGGCGGGTCGGCGCCGTCTGCAGCCCCGGCTTTCTCGAACAGGCCCTGCCGCTGGAGCACGAGCGCAACGGCCTGCGCCTCTGGGGCTGGGTCGGCCTGCCGACCTTCTCCCGCAGCCAGGCCGATCTGCAGTACTTCTATGTCAACGGCCGCATGGTGCGCGACAAGCTGGTCGCCCACGCGGTGCGCCAGGCCTATCGCGACGTGCTCTACAACGGCCGTCACCCGGCCTTCGTGCTCTTCCTCGAAGTAGATCCGGCGACGGTGGACGTCAATGTCCACCCCACCAAGCACGAGGTGCGTTTCCGCGACAGCCGCCAGGTGCACGACTTCCTCTACGGCACCCTGCACCGCGCCCTCGGCGACATCCGCCCGGACGACCAGCTCGCCGTGGTGGCACCCACGGCGCCGGCGCCGCTGAGCGGTCCGGCCGCCGGTGAATTCGGCCCCCAGGGCGAGATGCGCCTGGCCGCCGCCGTTCTGCACGACAGTCCTGCGCCGCCTGCCCAGCCTTTCGCCGGTGGTGGCGGATCGGGTGCTGCGCCTTACGCGCCGACCCCGCAGCCCTATGCGGGCGCGCCGGTGGCCGAGGTGCAAAGCGCCTACAAGGCCTTCTTCGCGCCGCTGCCGACAGGTGCCGAGGCTGCCCCCCTGCCCGCGGAACAGGGCGACGTGCCGCCGCTGGGCTATGCCCTGGCGCAGCTCAAGGGTATCTACATCCTGGCCGAGAACGCCCAGGGCCTGATCCTGGTGGACATGCACGCCGCCCACGAGCGCATCACCTACGAGCGGCTCAAGGTGGCCATGGCCAGCGAAGGCCTGCGCGGCCAGCCACTGCTGGTGCCGGAGTCCCTGGCGGTCAGCGAGCGCGAGGCCGATTGCGCCGAAGAGCACGGCCAGTGGTTCGAGCGCCTCGGCTTCGAGCTGCAGCGCCTGGGCCCCGAGACCCTGGCCATCCGCCAGATCCCCGCGCTGCTCAAGCAGGCCCAGGCCGCGCGGCTGGTGCAGGACGTGCTCGCCGATCTGCTCGACTATGGCACCAGCGATCGCATTCAGGCGCACCTCAACGAACTGCTCGGCACCATGGCCTGCCACGGCTCGGTACGCGCCAACCGGCGGCTGACCCTGCCGGAGATGAATGCCCTGCTGCGCGACATGGAAACCACCGAGCGCAGCGGCCAGTGCAACCACGGTCGTCCCACCTGGGCCCAGCTCAGCCTGGATGACCTGGACAAACTCTTCCTGCGCGGCCGCTGACCGCCCCGCCGCGTCCTGCGCGGCGTCCTCCGAGAATCCTCAATGACCGCCCCCCTGCCGCCCGCCATCTTTCTCATGGGGCCGACCGCCTCCGGCAAGACCGACCTCGCCATCGAACTGGCCCGGTTGCTGCCCATCGAGCTGATCAGCGTGGATTCGGCGCTCATCTACCGGGGTATGGACATAGGTACCGCCAAGCCCAGCGCCGAGGTGCTGGCTGCCCATCCGCACCGGCTGGTGGACATCCGCGACCCTGCCGAGAGCTATTCCGCCGCCGAATTTCGCACCGATGCCCTGGCGGCCATGGCCGAAATCACCGCCGCCGGGCGCATCCCGCTGCTGGTGGGCGGCACCATGCTCTATTTCAAGGCCCTGCTCGAAGGCCTGGCCGACATGCCCGGTGCCGATGCCGGGGTGCGCGCCGAGATCGAGGCACTGGCGGCCACGGCGGGCTGGGGCGAGATCCATCGGCAACTGGCCGAGGTCGATCCAGTGTCGGCGGCGCGCATCCATCCCAACGACCCCCAGCGCCTTCTGCGCGCCCTCGAGGTGTATCGCGTCAGCGGCCAGTCGATGACCGCGCATCGCGCGTTGCAAATGAGTGCCAATGCCGATTCGAACGGCGCGCCCCAGACGCAATTACCCTATACTGTCGCCCAATTGATCCTGGCGCCTGGTCGGCGTGAGGTGCTCCATGCGCGTATCGCCGAGCGCTTCGGTCTGATGCTGGAACAGGGCTTCATCGACGAAGTTTCAGCCTTGCGGGAACGTCCCGATCTGCATCCTGGTCTGCCGTCCATGCGATCCGTAGGCTATCGTCAGGTGTGGGAGTTCCTGGAAGGGGATTGCACGCGAGAAGAGATGGTGGCGCGTGGCGTTGCGGCGACGCGGCAATTGGCGAAGCGGCAGTTGACCTGGTTGCGTGGCTGGCCCGCCGCGCACACCTTCGACAGCCTGGCTTGTGACAATCTGCCACGGATCTTGAAATGCCTGGCCGGCGACTCCATATCGCCTCGCAGCTGAATCGTTTTTGTCCGCGTGTCCATGGTGGGCAGCGGAAACTGGCATGTCGCCAGATCAGTATTTTCATTTCTTTAGGAGAGCGACACGATGTCAAAAGGGCATTCGCTACAAGACCCTTACCTGAACACCCTGCGTAAAGAGCGCGTTCCGGTTTCCATCTATCTCGTCAACGGTATCAAGCTGCAGGGTCAGATCGAGTCCTTCGACCAGTTCGTGATCCTGCTCAAGAACACCGTCAGCCAGATGGTCTACAAGCATGCAATTTCCACCGTGGTGCCGAGCCGCCCGGTCCGTCTGCCCAGCTCCGAGACGAGCGAGTCGGATAGCGAATAAATAACAAGAGGAGCGCCCTGTTGTTCTTCGAGCGTCACGAAGGTGGTGAACGGGCCATTCTGGTCCATTTGGAAGGCCTGCATCCCGAGGCGCGCGAAGATCCTCAGGAGTTTCTCGAACTCGCGCGATCGGCGGGTGCGGAGACCGTGGCGTTCGTCACGGTGAACCGCAGCCAGCCGACGGCGCGTTATCTCATCGGTACCGGCAAGGTCGAGGAATTGCACGATCAGGTGCATGCTCATGCCGCCGATCTGGTCATCTTCAACCATGACCTCACGCCCAGTCAGGAACGCAACCTCGAAAAAGCCTTCGAGTGCCGCGTCCTGGATCGCACGGGCCTCATTCTCGACATCTTCGCCCAGCGTGCTCGCACCCACGAGGGCAAGCTGCAGGTGGAACTCGCCCAGCTCGAGCACATGAGCACCCGGCTGGTACGCGGCTGGACTCACCTCGAACGCCAGAAGGGCGGTATCGGTCTGCGCGGCCCGGGTGAAACCCAGCTGGAAACCGACCGTCGTCTCCTGCGAATCCGCATCCGCCAGATTCGCCAGCGCCTGGACAAGGTACGCAGCCAGCGTGAGCAGGCTCGGCGCGGTCGTCGGCGCGCCGAGATTCCTTCGGTGTCCCTGGTCGGTTACACCAACGCTGGCAAGTCCACCCTGTTCAACAGCCTCACCGAATCCGGCGTCTACGCCGCCAACCTGCTGTTCGCCACCCTCGATCCGACCCTGCGCCGTCTGGAGCTGCCGGATCTGGGGCCGATCGTGCTGGCCGATACCGTGGGCTTCATCCGCCATCTGCCGCACAAGCTGGTGGAGGCCTTCCGCGCGACCCTGGAGGAATCCAGCAACTCCGATCTGCTGCTGCACGTGATCGATGCCCACGAGGATGATCGCCAGCTGCAGATCGAGCAGGTCGAGGCGGTGCTGCACGAAATCGGCGCCGACGAGTTGCCGATGCTGGAGATCTACAACAAGCTCGATCTGCTCGACGGGGTCGAGCCGCATATCCAGCGCGACGACGAGACCGGGCGCCCGATTCGGGTCTGGGTGTCGGCACGCGAGGGGCGCGGTCTGGAGCTGGTCGGTCAGGCCGTGGCCGAATTGCTCGGCGAGGATCTTTTCGTCGGGGTGTTGCGGCTGCCCCAGCGGCACGCCCGGCTGCGGGCCCAGCTGTTCGAGCTGGGCGTGGTTCGCCAGGACGATCATGATGACGAAGGCAACATCCTGTTGTCTGTACGAGTACCCCGCGCCGAACTCAATCGACTGCTCAGCCGGGCCGGTGAAGAACCGGAAGTCTTTATCCAGCAACATGTTTTGCAATAAACCCCCGCTCGGCGCTTTTGTTCGGGCAGGGACCATCCGGTAGCATTGGTCGGCGCGCCATTTCGGCGCGTTTTCGCGTTATCAGTAGGGAGAGCGCTATGGCTTGGAACGAGCCCGGTGGCAACTCGAACAATCAAGACCCCTGGGGCGGCCGCAACAACAACGGTGGCGGCAATGGTGGACGCAAGGGGCCGCCGGATCTCGACGAAGCCTTGCGTAAGTTTCAGGACCGCATCAACCGCCTGGTCGGCGGCAAGAAGCGGTCCGGCGGCAGTGGCGGCGACAGCTTTGGCTCGGGTGGTGGCAAAGGTCTGCTGCTGCTGGGCGTATTGCTGGTCGGCGCTCTCTGGCTGTACAACGCCGTCTACGTCGTGGACGAGCAGGAGCAGGCGGTGGTGCTGCGCCTGGGCAAATACCATGAGACGGTAGGGCCCGGCCTGAACATCTACTTCCCGCCCTTCGAGACCAAGTATCAGGAAAACGTGACCCGTGAGCGGGCCTACAGCAAACAGGGCGCCATGCTGACCCAGGACGAGAACATCGTCGAGGTGCCGCTGACCGTCCAGTACCGCATCACCAACCTCAAGGACTTCGTCCTCAACGTCGACCAGCCCGAGGTCAGCCTGCAGCAGGCGACCGACAGCGCCGTGCGCCACGTGGCCGGCTCTTCGACCATGGACCAGTTGCTGACCGACGGCCGTGAGCAGGTCGCCACCAGCGTCCGCGAGCGGCTGCAGCGCTTCCTCGACACCTATGCGACCGGTATCACCGTGACCCAGGTGAACATCCAGAGTGCCTCGGCGCCGCGTGAGGTTCAGGAAGCCTTCGACGACGTGATCCGGGCTCGTGAAGACGAGCAGCGCGAGAAGAACCAGGCCGAAGCCTATGCCAACGGCGTGATCCCCGAGGCCCGCGGTGCTGCCCAGCGCATCATCGAGGAAGCCAACGGCTACCGCGACGAAGTGGTCGCCCGTGCCCAGGGTGATGCCTCGCGCTTCAGCCAGCTGGCGGTGCAGTACGCGGCCAATCCGCAGCTGACCCGTGAGCGTCTGTATATAGAGACGATGCAGGAAGTGCTTGGCCAGTCGAGCAAGATCATGGTCACCGGTCAGGCCGGCCAGAATCTGCTTTATCTGCCGCTCGACAAGCTGATGCAGAACCGTGCCCCGGCACCGACCTCGGCCATTAGCAGCGGTGCTGCCCCGGCGGCGTCGAGCGACACGGCCGCTTCGGTCATTCGCAATCTGCCGCAGTCCACCGAGCCGCGTACCAGGGAGAGCCGCTGATGAGCAATAAATCGCTGGCCGCGCTGATCGTCGTGGTCGTTCTGGGCCTCGCCGCCTGGAGCAGTCTGTTCGTGGTGAAGGAGACCGAGCGGGCGGTGATGCTGCGCTTCGGTCGTGTGGTCGAGCCCAATCTGGAACCCGGACTGCACTTCAAGATTCCCTACGTCAACCGGGTGCGCAAATTCGATGCCCGCCTGCAGACGCTGGATACCCCGACGCAGCGCTTCCTGACCCTGGAAAAGAAGGCGGTGATGGTGGATGCCTACGCCAAGTGGCGCATCTTCAATGCCGATCGTTACTACACCGCGACTTCGGGTCTCAAGCAGATCGCCGACGAACGCCTGCTGCGCCGCCTGGAAGCAGGCCTGCGTGACCAGTTCGGTCGTCGCACCCTGCATGAGGTGGTTTCCGGTGAGCGGGATGCCATGGTCGGTTCGCTGACCGCGGCCCTGAACAAGATGGCCAACCAGGAGCTGGGCATCGAGGTGCTGGACGTGCGCGTCAAGGCCATCGACCTGCCCAAGGAAGTCAGCCGCAGCGTCTATGAGCGGATGAGCACCGAGCGCGAGCGCGAAGCCCGCGAGCACCGTGCCAAGGGTCGCGAACTGGCCGAAGGCATCCGTGCCGACGCCGATCGTCAGCGCCGCGTGCTGCTGGCCGAAGCCTATCGCCAGGCCGAACAGGCCCGCGGTGAAGGTGATGCCCAGGCGGCCCAGGTGTATTCCCAGGCCTACTCGAAGAATCCGTCGTTCTTCTCCTTCTATCGCAGCCTGCAGGCCTATCGCTCCAGCTTCTCCAGCAAGAGCGATGTCCTGGTGCTGGATCCGAAGAGCGATTTCTTCAAGTATTTCCAGAGCCCCGGGCAGTGAGGTCAGGGATGAACGGCGCCTAGGCTTCGCTCGTCGTTCATCCCCGATCGCCGATTTTTTCGTGTTATCATGAATCAGCCGGGGCCATCCCCGGCTTTTTTGCGTCCGTACGAAACCCGTGGAAGGGCGACGCCCTGGCTGATCCGGGTAGCAATCCACGGCAGAGCGGCTTGATCCGGCGGCAGGATTCTCCAGGAATCCACTGCGCCGACCTCGGCAGCCGCGTGCCGATCCATGACATGGAGAAGAGGCCTAATGGCTACGGTAGACCGCTGGCTGCTGCCTGACGGTATCGAGGAAATCCTGCCGCCCGACGCGGCGCGCATCGAAGGCGCTCGGCGCCGGGTGCTGGAACTGTTCCATTGCTGGGGCTACGAGTTCGTCATCACCCCGCACCTGGAATTCCTGGAATCGCTGCTCACCGGCGCAGCCAAGGAGCTGGAGCTGCGCACCTTCAAGGTGACCGATCCCAATTCCGGTCGCCTCATGGGCTTCCGCTCCGATATCACGCCCCAGGTGGCGCGCATGGAGGCCCATAGCCTCAAGCAGCGCGGTCCGAGCCGGCTGTGCTATGCCGGCAGCGTGCTGCATACCCGTCCCCGTGCCCTGTCCACCTCGCGCAGCCCGATCCAGGTCGGCGCCGAGCTCTATGGCGTGCCCGGCAGCGAAGGGGATCTGGAAGTCATCAGCCTGATGCTCGATGTGCTCGAGCAGGCCCAGGTGCCCGACGTCCACATGGATCTGGGACACGTGGGCATCTATCGCGGCCTGTGCCAGGCAGCCGGTGTCTCCGGCGCCAGCGAGCAGCAGCTGTTCGATGCCCTGCAGCGCAAGGCGGTCGACGAGATCGCCGAGCTGACCGCCGACCTGCCGGTCGCCGAGCGTGGCTGGCTGCAGGCACTGGTCGAGCTCAGCGGCGATGCTGCGGTGCTCGACCAGGCCCGGCAGCGCCTGGCGGGTGCGCCCGCGGGCGTCCTGCAGGCGCTGGACGAGCTGGTCGCTCTGGCCGAGTCGCTCAAGGGGCGTTTCCCGGGCGTGCCGCTGTATTTCGATCTGGGCGAGTTGCGGGGTTACCACTACCACACCGGGGTGGTCTTCGCCGCCTTCGTGCCGGGCAATGGGCAGTCCATCGCCCAGGGCGGTCGCTATGACAACATCGGCGCCGACTTCGGGCGTTCGCGTCCTGCCACCGGTTTTTCCACCGATCTGAAGACCCTCGTCGAGCTGGGCACCGCCGTGCTCGACGAGCCGCGCCGCGGCATCTGGGCGCCGGCTGGCCATGCCCCGGTGCTCTGGCAAGCCGTGCGCGAATTGCGTGCCGCGGGCGAACGGGTGGTCCAGGCCACCGGTCATGACGACGCGGACCAGTTGCACAGCTCGGGTTGCGATCGCCGGCTGATCGAGCGGCAGGGCGCCTGGGTCGTGGTGCCCTTGAATTCCTAAACACCGGATCTGGCATCCGGGTGAACGTGAGCATCGTCGGCCTGGCCGACAGAAATCTTCCTGACAGGGGATAAGGTTATGGGTAAGAACGTCGTCGTCCTGGGCACCCAGTGGGGTGATGAGGGCAAGGGCAAGATCGTGGACCTGCTGACCGACCAGGCCGCTGCCGTGGTGCGTTATCAGGGCGGTCACAACGCCGGCCACACACTGGTCATCGATGGCCAGAAGACCATCCTGCGGCTGATTCCCTCGGGCATCCTGCGCGCCGACACCCAGTGCCTGATCGGCAATGGCGTGGTGCTCTCGCCGGAAGCCCTGTTCAAGGAAGTCGGCGAGCTGGAGGCCCGTGGCGTGCCGGTGCGCGAGCGTCTGCGCATCAGCTCGGCCTGCTCGCTGATCCTGCCCTATCACGTGGCCCTGGATCAGGCTCGCGAGAAGGCCCGCGGCGAAGCCAAGATCGGCACCACCGGGCGTGGCATCGGTCCGGCCTACGAAGACAAGATCGCCCGTCGCGGTCTGCGTGTCGGCGATCTGTTCCATCCGGAGCGTTTCGCCGTCAAGCTCAAGGAAGTGCTGGACTACCACAACTTCGTCCTGCAGAACTACTTCAACGAGCCGCCGGTGGACTTCCAGAAGACCTACGATGAGGCCATGGAGCACGCCAAGGTCATGCAGCCGCTGGTCATGGACGTCGTCAGCCGTCTGCACGAGTTGCGCAAGGCCGGTGAGAACCTGATGTTCGAAGGCGCCCAGGGCACCCTGCTGGACATCGACCACGGCACCTATCCCTTCGTCACCAGCTCCAACACCACCGCCGGTGGCGTGGCGACCGGTTCCGGCGTGGGCCCGCTGTACCTGGACTACATCCTCGGCATCACCAAGGCCTACACCACCCGCGTCGGCTCCGGTCCCTTCCCGACCGAGCTGTTCGACGAGACCGGTGCCTACCTGGCCAAACAGGGGCATGAATTCGGTTCCGTCACCGGTCGTCCGCGCCGTTGTGGCTGGTTCGACGCCGTCATCCTGCGTCGTTCCATCGAGATCAACAGCATTTCCGGTCTGTGCCTGACCAAACTGGACGTGCTCGATGGCCTGGAAACCGTGCGCATCTGCACCGGCTACAAGGATGCCGCTGGCAACCTGCTGACCGAGGCGCCCACCGACGCTGACAGCTACAACGGTCTGCAGCCGGTCTACGAAGACATGCCGGGCTGGAGCGAATCCACCGTGGGCGCCCAGAGCCTCGAGGCTCTGCCGGCCAATGCCCAGGCCTACATCCGCCGCATCGCCGAGTTGGTCGAGGCGCCGATCGACATCGTCTCGACCGGTCCGGATCGCAAGGAAACCATCGTGCTGCGCCATCCTTTCGCCTGATGCGCTAAAGGATGCAGCCGGAAAAGCCCCGCCTCGCGGGGCTTTTCGCTTTCCAGGGGTTGAGGCGGGACGCTTGGGTGCTCAGGGCAGTCGCTGTTCCGAAATGGCCAGCTTATCGCTATGACCTTTTACCGCTGTGGTCCGCTCGTCATGAGTTGCCGATAGCCTTCGCCACTGAATACCCCCGGTCGTTTCTCCTGTCGCTGCTGCGTAGTCGCCTGCCGCTGCCGGTATCCATCAGTCTGCTGCCCGTGGTCGTCATCCGGGTAGTTCTGGTGCTGTGGCTAGCCTCTAGTGCTGTGAGAGATTGCAAGGAGGTGTGGCCGAGCGTTGGTCAGCAAAGTCTGAACGCCAGACCTGTCCTTGCGACGGGCTGGAGGCGATGTGGGTGATGGTCTCGACGAAGCTGGCAGGGCAGAGCCTGGCCGCGCCGCTGGCCGGTGTTGCGTCCAGGGCGATTCAGGGGCTCTTCGTGGCCCTCCAGGAGGCCCAGGGCTAGCGGAGCGGATTGCCCAGTTACGCAGCAGTCTGGGGCGGTTCAAGGGGTAGGGGAGGGGGTCGCATCTTTTCGCGGGCAAGAAAAAACCGGCCGAAGCCGGTTTTTCCGTTGCGTCCGATCAGGGATCGTCCGCTTGGTATTGGTGCCCAGGAGAAGACTCGAACTTCCACGGTGTTGCCACCGCTAGGACCTGAACCTAGTGCGTCTACCAATTCCGCCACCTGGGCCTGCAGTGCGACTTCTGATCGCTTCCCGTCATCCTTGCGGATTTCAGGATTAAAAAACCGGCTAGCGCCGGCTTTTCGTCGACCGATCTGCAAATCGATCGACTATAATGAGTGGTGCCCAGGAGAAGACTCGAACTTCCACGGTGTTGCCACCGCTAGGACCTGAACCTAGTGCGTCTACCAATTCCGCCACCTGGGCACTCAAGGCGATGATTGCTCATCTCCGGCGTCGCGATTGCTCACGGCGTCGTGGGGCGGCACTTTACTCAGAGGGCGTTTGCTTGTAAACCCCTGCTGTGAAAAATATTTTTATTGAGCATGCCAGGCTAACTATTGCGCGGTTTTCACGTTTCAATAGGCTTTATGGCAGTTCCTACCGAACCCAGACTTAGAAGGTAACCCCAGACTGATGGCCGATTGGCAATCCCTCGATCCCGAGGCCGCCCGGGAAGCGGAAAAGTACGATAACCCCATTCCGAGTCGCGAACTCATTCTGGCTCATCTCGCCGATCGCGGCGCTCCGGCCACACGGCCCCAGCTGGCCGAGGAATTTGGCCTGGTCACCGAAGACCAACTCGAAGCCCTGCGGCGGCGCATGCGCGCCATGGAGCGCGACGGCCAGGTGATCTATACCCGCCGCGGCGCCTATGCCCCCATCGACAAGCTGGATCTGGTGCGTGGTCGCATCGCCGGCCATCGCGATGGCTTCGGCTTCCTGATCCCCGACGACGGCAGCGACGATCTCTTCCTCAGCCCGGCGCAGATGCGCCTGGTGTTCGACGGCGACATCGCCCTGGCGCGAGTCGCCGGCCATGATCGGCGCGGTCGTCGCGAAGGCGGCCTGGTCGAGGTGGTCACCCGGGCGCACGAATCCCTGGTCGGGCGCTTCTTCCAGGAGAGCGGTCTGGCCTACGTGGTGCCGGACAATCCCAAGATCGGCCAGCAGGTGCTGGTGCCCGAGGGCAAGCATGGCGGCGCCGCCCACGGCCAGTTCGTGCAGGTGCGCATCGACGAATGGCCCACCACCTTCCGTCAGGCCCAGGGCGAAGTGGTCGAGATCCTTGGCGACTATATGGCGCCGGGCATGGAGATCGAGGTCGCCCTGCGCAGCTACGACATCCCCAACGAATGGCCCAAGGCCGTCGAGAAGGAAGCCGCCAAGCTTAAGCCTGAGGTGGAGGAAAAGGACAAGCAGAAGCGCATCGACCTGCGCCAGTTGCCCTTCGTCACCATCGATGGCGAAGACGCCCGTGACTTCGACGATGCCGTCTATGCCGAAGCCAAGAAGTCCGGTGGCTGGCGGCTGTATGTCGCCATCGCCGACGTCTCCCACTACGTCAAGGTGGGTTCGGCGCTGGACGCCGAAGCGGAAAAGCGCGGCAACTCGGTGTATTTCCCCGAGCGCGTGATCCCCATGCTGCCCGAGGCCCTCTCCAACGGCCTCTGCTCGCTCAATCCCCAGGTGGATCGCCTGGCCATGGTCTGCGAGATGACCATCGCCGGCTCCGGGCGCATGACCGGCTACCAGTTCTACGAAGCGGTCATCCACTCCCATGCGCGCCTGACCTACAACAAGGTCTCCACGGTGCTGGAGCAGCCCAAGTCGGCTGAAGGCAAGCAGTTGCGCAAGCAGCTCGGCGAGGTGGTGCCGCACCTGGAGCAGCTCTACAGCCTGTACAAGGTGCTGCTGGCCGCCCGTCACGTTCGCGGCGCCATCGATTTCGAGACCCAGGACACGCGCATCGTCTTTGGCGCCGATCGCAAGATCTCCGAGATCCGCCCGACCCAGCGCAACGATGCCCACAAGCTGATCGAGGAATGCATGCTGTGCGCCAACGTGGCCACTGCCAAATTCCTCGAAAAGCACAAGGTGCTGGCGCTCTACCGGGTGCACGACGCTCCACCCCTGGAAAAGCAGACCAATCTGCGTCAGTTCCTCGGCGAGATGGGGCTGTCGCTGACCAAGGGCAAGGCCAATCCGGTGCCCTCGGACTACCAGGCGCTGCTGCAGCAGATCCGCGAGCGACCGGATTTCCGGCTGATCCAGACGGTGATGCTCAGGTCCCTGAGCCAGGCGGTCTACAGTCCGGACAACAACGGTCACTTCGGTCTCAACTACGAGGCCTATACCCACTTCACCTCGCCGATCCGCCGTTATCCGGATCTGCTGGTGCATCGGGCGATTCGCAGCGTCATCCGCTCCAAGCTGGAGACCAAGCACGTCAAGCGCGCAGGCGCCACGAGCATGGCCAAGGCGCGCATCTATCCCTATGACGAACTGCGCCTGGATCAGCTCGGCGAGCAGTGCTCCATGACCGAGCGCCGCGCCGACGAAGCCACGCGGGACGTGTCCAACTGGCTCAAGTGCGAGTTCATGAAGGATCGCGTCGGCGAGACCTATGCCGGCGTCATCACCGCGGTGACCGGTTTCGGCCTGTTCGTCGAGTTGTCCGAAGTGTTCGTCGAGGGCCTGGTGCACGTCACCGCGCTGCCCGACGACTACTATCACTTCGACAGCGTTCACCATCGCCTCTCCGGCGAGCGCAGCGGTCGCAGCTATCGACTGGGCGATCCCCTCGAGGTGGTGGTGGCCCGGGTCGACCTGGACGAGCGCAAGATCGACTTCGTGCTGCCGGCCAGCGCCGGGGCGCCACGGGTGCGTGAAGAGCGCGAGCCGCGTCAGAAGCGTGGCAACCGTCGCCGTGGTGCGCCAGCGCCAGCGCAGGAACCAAGCGCTCTTCCGGTCGCCGAGACCGCGACTGAGACCGCTTCGCCGGAGCCAGAGCGTGAGCCCCGTCGCTCGCGTAACGGTCGTCGTCGCGGTACGCCGGCGCCAGTACAGGAACCAAGCGCTCTTCCGGAGGCCGAGACCGCCACTGAGGCCGTCTCGCCGGAGCCGGAGCGTGAGCCCCGCCGTTCGCGTAATGGTCGTCGTCGTGATGCGCCGACGCAGGAGCAGGGTGTTGCCGCAACGGTCGAGGCAGCGCCTGCGAGCGTTTCGCCAGAACCGGAGTCTGAGCCGCGTCGCTCGCGGAGCGAGCGTCGGCGCGCGACCTCCTCGGCGCAACAGCAGAACGCCAGTACGCCTATGCCAGCTTCGGTTGAGGCGACTCCGTCGAAATCGTCCAGGCAGGACGATCAGTTGCTCGGTAATACCGACGTCAGACGTAGTCGCGCGGTAAAGCAGGCCCTGCTGGCCGAAGCCAAGGTCGAGGGCGGCAAGCCCAAAACCGTAGGCAAGGCCAATGGCAAAGCCAAGGGTAATGCCGACAAGGGCAAGGCCAGCGACACGGCCAAGACGCGGACCGCGCCAGCCCGTCAGGGTAAGGGGGCGGCTGCCGAAGGTGCCGCGGCGGTGGATGCCAGGGTCAAGAAGGCCAAGGCTGCAGGTGCCAAGAAGAAATCGGCAGGCAAGCCCAAGACCGAAGACCAGGCCAAGGCCAAGGCTGCAGCCAAGACCAAGACCAAGGCCAAGGCGAAGAAGCCCCATCGCAAGGGTCAGTCGCGCCCCAAGGATGACGCATGAGCCAGTTGGAAACCGTCTACGGTATCCACGCCGTGGAAGCGCTGTTGCGCTTCCATCCGCGGCGGGTGAAGCAGCTCTGGATCGCCGAAGGACGGCGTGAGCCGCGGGTCGAGGCCCTGCTGGAGCTGGCCGCTGGTCAACGCCTGGCGGTGGAAACCAAGCCGCGGGCACTGCTCGACGAACTGGCCGAGGGCGTCCACCAGGGCGTGGTGGCCCAGGTCAGTCCGAGCCAGGTCTGGGGCGAGGCCATGCTCGAGGAGTTGCTCGATCGGGCCGAAGGTCCGCCGCTGCTGCTGGTGCTCGATGGTGTCACCGATCCGCACAACCTCGGCGCCTGCCTGCGTAGCGCCGATGCCGCCGGGGCCCTGGCGGTAATCGTGCCCAAGGACAAGTCGGCCACCCTGACCGCGGTGGTGCGCAAGGTGGCCTGCGGCGCCGCCGAGGTGCTGCCGCTGGTGGCCGTCACCAACCTGGCGCGGACCCTGGAAAAGCTGCAGAAGCGCGGGCTGTGGATCGTCGGTACCGCCGGTGAGGCGACCCAGGAGATCTATGACGTCGACATGAGCGGCCCGACCGTGATGGTCATGGGCGCCGAGGGCAAGGGCATGCGCCGGCTGACCAGCGAGCATTGCGATCATCTGGCCCGCCTGCCCATGGCCGGCAGCGTCAGCAGTCTCAATGTCTCGGTAGCGACTGGCGTCTGCCTGTTCGAGGCCGTGCGTCAAAGACGCGCCTCTGCGTCCAGATAGACTGCCCCAGGAAACGTCTGGGTACCGACCTGGCGCGTATCGCACTATACGAATCGCGCTGCAGTGCGCAAAATACCGGCCTCGCTCTGGGAAAGCCCGGGGCGAGACCTGTCAACAAGAGGATGCCCGCGTGAGTCAGGAGATCCAAGAGCCGGTAGGCTTGCGAGTGCTGCTCGTCGAAGACGATGCCACGCTGCGCATGCTGACCACCGAAGTCATCGAGGAGCTGGACCATCAGGTCACGGCCGTCGCCTCGGCGGAGGCTGCCCTCGAGTTGCTGCCGCAACGCGAGCACGATGTGCTGTTCACCGATATCGGGCTGGGCGGCATGTCCGGGATCGAGTTGACCCGGCGTGCCCTGGCGATGGATCCGACGCTGCGCATCGTCGTTGCCTCGGGTTATGCCTTCGAGCGCGAGCCCGGCATGGAGGCGCGGGTCGGGGTGCTGATCAAGCCCTATGACCTGAACAAGATCCGCCAAGCCCTGGCCGACGTGCAACGCTAAGTGCCTGTGGCTGCCCGGCGGTCGCGCCGGTCATGCCTGCGGTTGCGCCCCTCGGCGCCCTTCTCTAGAATGTTGCCCCTTGCCCGGAGTGCGTCCGCATTCCGCTGGGCAAGTCATCCGAACTATTCACTCCTTGTCTGACCGCGTTTCCGCGGCAGGCTGCAACCCGTAAGGAGCATTAAATGCGTCATTACGAAGTCGTGTTCCTGGTTCATCCGGACCAGAGCGAACAGGTGGGCGGCATGGTCGAGCGCTACACCAAGGCTATCGAAGAAGACGGTGGCAAAGTCCATCGCCTGGAAGACTGGGGCCGTCGTCAGCTGGCTTATGCCATCGACAACGTTCACAAGGCTCACTATGTACTCATGAACATCGAGTGCAGCGCCAAGGCCCTGGCCGAGCTGGAAGACAACTTCCGCTACAACGACGCCGTGATCCGTAACATGATCCTGCGCCGTGACGAGGCCGTCACCGGTCAATCCGAGATGCTCAAGGCCGAAGAAAACCGCAACGAGCGTCGCGAGCGTCGCGAGCGTCCTGCCGAGTCCGAGTCCGAGTCCGCCGAAGGCAACTCCGACGACGCCGACAGCGCCGAGTAATCTGGATCTAGCGAGGAATCATTGTCATGGCACGTTTCTTCCGTCGTCGTAAGTTCTGCCGTTTCACCGCCGAAGGCGTGAAAGAGATCGACTACAAGGATCTCAACACCCTGAAGGCCTACGTCTCCGAAACCGGCAAGATCGTCCCGAGCCGTATCACTGGCACCAAGGCCAAGTACCAGCGTCAGCTGGGCACCGCCATCAAGCGTGCCCGTTACCTGGCCCTGCTGCCCTACACCGACAGCCACGGTCGTTGATCGACGCCTGATCACGGATAACGGATAAACACGGCATGCGGCCTCTGGCTGAGTTCATCATGCGCGGCCGCACCCAAGCCACTCTCGTGGTGGTACTGGGTGCAGTCGTGCCGCTGCTGTACTGGATGACCGCTGCCGGTGGCAGCCTGGTGCTGTTGCGCCGGGGACCTGCCGCGGCGGCCGGGGTGCTGGTCTGGGCCCTGCTGCCGGCGCTGTTCTGGCTGTATCTGGGAGATGCCAGCATCGTGCTGGTGATGCTGGGTTCGACGCTGCTGGCGGCACTACTGCGCCAGAGCCGATCCTGGACACGGGTGCTGTTGGCCAGTGTCCCGCTGGGGTTGGTCTTCGCCCTGGTGCTGGGTCAGGTTTATGCCGAGGGCATCGCGCAGCTGGCGGAGGAAATCCGTCGGTTGTTGCCCCAGGTGTTGGGCCCGAGCGCGGCGCAGTTGCCGCCGGAAAAGCAGGCGCAGTTGCAGCAGTTGCTGCTGCCCGTGCTGACCGGCCTGATGGCGGCGTTCTTCCAGATCACCTGCCTGCTGTGCCTGATGCTCGGGCGGTACTGGCAGGCGGCGCTGTACAACCCCCAGGGGTTCGGTCGCGAATTTCGCGCCCTGCGTCTGCGTCCAGCCATCGCGCTCGGCCTCCTGGCCCTGCTGGTGCTGGCGCCGAACCTGGGCAGTGGGCTTGGCCTGCTGACCCCGCTGTGCAGCGTGCCGCTGGCCTTTGCCGGCATCGCCCTGCTACACGGGCTGGTGGCGGCCAAGCGCCTGGCAGGATTCTGGCTGGTGGGGCTGTACGTGACGCTGCTGCTGTTTGGGCAGCTGATCTATCCGTTGTTGGTGATTCTGGCTGTGATCGATAGCGTGTTCGATTTCCGTGGGCGGTCCGCGCAAGAGCCGCAGGGGCCCGCGGACGGTGAAGGTTAAAAGTTAAGAGGAAAGACTCAATGGATGTCATCCTGCTGGAAAAGATCGCCAACCTGGGCAACCTGGGCGACAAAGTGAACGTCAAGGGCGGTTACGCCCGTAACTTCCTGCTGCCGCAGGGCAAGGCCACCGCAGCCACCGCTGCCAACGTCGAGGCTTTCGAAGCTCGTCGTGCCGAGCTCGAGAAGCAGGCTGCCGAGAAGAAGGCCGAGGCTGATGCCCGTGCCGCCAAGCTGGCTGAACTGACCGTAACCATCGCCGCCAACTCCGGCGACGAAGGCAAGCTGTTCGGTTCCATCGGCACCCGCGACATCGCCGAAGCCGTCAGCGCCGCTGGCGTCGAGCTGGACAAGAGCGAAGTTCGCCTGCCCAACGGCGCGCTGCGCAGTGTTGGCGAATACGACGTCGAAGTGCACCTGCACACCGACGTCGAAGCTACGGTCAAGGTTGTCGTCGTCGCTGAATAAGCGCGCCGTCGCCTGACTGGCGGACTTGCGCCCCGGCGCCGGTCTGTCGACAATCGGGCACGTCATTGCCAAGGCAGTGACGTGCCCTTTGTCTTTTCTGCCCTATCGAAAATCATTTCGCCGCCCGCAATGGGGGCCCAAGACCTGCGCATGAACGAGATTTCCCTGCCCGAGCAGTACGATCTGCAGACCGCTGCCCTCAAGGTCCCGCCGCACTCCATCGAGGCCGAGCAGGCCGTGCTGGGTGGTCTGATGTTGGACAACAATGCCTGGGAGCGCGTGCTCGATCAGGTGTCCGATGGCGACTTCTATCGCCACGACCACAGACTCATTTTCCGCGCCGTGGCCCGTCTGGCCGAGCGCAATCAGCCGTTCGACGTGGTGACCCTGTCCGAACAGCTGGACAATGAAGGCCAACTGCCCCAGGTGGGCGGCCTGGCCTATCTGGCCGAGCTGGCCAAGAACACACCCTCGGTGGCCAACATCAAGGCCTATGCGCAGATCGTGCGCGAGCGGGCCACCCTGCGCCAGTTGATCGGTATCAGTGCCGACATCGCCGACAGCGCCTACAACCCGGAAGGGCGTGGCGCCAACGAGCTGCTCGACGAAGCCGAACGCAAGATCTTCGAGATCGCCGAGGCGCGGCCGAAATCCGGCGGTCCGATCGGGGTCAACGACATCCTGACCAAGGCCATCGACCGCATCGATACCCTGTTCAACTCCAGCGACGCCATCACCGGGGTCTCCACCGGTTTCGCCGACCTGGACGAAAAGACCAGCGGCCTGCAGCCGGCGGACCTGATCATCGTTGCCGGCCGCCCGTCGATGGGCAAGACCACCTTCGCCATGAACCTGGTGGAGAACGCGGTGCTGCGCACCGACAAGGCGGTGCTGGTGTTCTCCCTGGAGATGCCCGCCGACTCCATCGTGCTGCGGATGCTCTCGTCCCTCGGTCGCATCGACCAGACCAAGGTGCGTTCCGGCAAGCTGGACGATGACGACTGGCCGCGCCTGACCTCGGCGGTCAACCTGCTCAACGACCGCAAGTTGTTCATCGACGATACCGCCGGCATCAGTCCTTCGGAAATGCGCGCCCGGACCCGGCGCCTGGTGCGCGAGCACGGCGACCTGGCGTTGATCATGGTGGACTACCTGCAGCTAATGCAGATCGGTGGCAGCAGCGGCGAGAACCGCACCAACGAGATCTCCGAGATCTCCCGCTCGCTCAAGGGCCTGGCCAAGGAATTCAATTGCCCGGTGGTGGCGCTCTCCCAGCTTAACCGCTCGCTGGAGCAGCGGCCGAACAAGCGGCCGGTGAACTCCGACCTGCGTGAATCGGGCGCCATCGAGCAGGACGCCGACGTCATCATGTTCGTCTACCGGGACGAGGTGTATCACCCGGAGACCGAGTACAAGGGCGTGGCGGAAATCATCATCGGCAAGCAGCGTAACGGTCCGATCGGCACCACGCGGCTGGCCTTCATCGGTAAATACACCCGGTTCGAGAATCTCGCGCCCGGCAGCTACGTTTTCGAGGACGAATGATGGTCAAGGACAAGCTGAAGATCGCAGTCCTGCTCGGTGGCACCAGCGAAGAACGCGACGTGTCCATCGCCAGCGGTGCCCAGGTGGTGGCGGCCCTGCGCCGGCGCGGGCACCAGGTGGTGACCGTGGACACCGCCCTGGGCCTGCTCGACGAAGACGCCGAGCGCGCGCTGCTGGAAGCCCGCGTCGGCCTCGAACCGCCGGAGCGGACCGCCCTGGTGCGGATGCGCGGCCAGGATGCCGGTGCGGTGCTCAGCCGCGCCCAGCTGGGCGACCAGGATCTGCTGTTCCTCGCCCTGCATGGCGGGACCGGCGAGAACGGCACCCTGCAGACCCTGCTCGACCTGGCCGAGCTACGCTACACCGGCAGCGGCCGGGTGGGCAGCGCCGTGGCCATGGACAAGGATCTCAGCAAGCGGCTGTTCCGTGCTGCCGGGGTGCCCACCGCCGACTGGCTGATGGCGCCCGCGGACGCCGCGACCGTAGCCGCGACGCTGGGCTTTCCGGTGATCGTCAAACCCAGCCAGCAGGGCTCCACCGTGGGTCTGAGCAAGGTCAGCCGCGCCGAGGACCTGCAACCGGCCATCGAGCTGGCGCTGCGCTATGACCGCGAGGTGATGATCGAGCGCTTCGTTGCCGGTCGTGAGCTGACCGTTGGGGTGCTGGGCGAACAGCCACTGGCGGTGGGCGAGATCGTCCTTGGCCAGAGCGGCGTGTTCGACTACACCAGCAAGTACCAGCCCAAGGGCGCGGTGGAAGTGTTTCCGGCCGAGGTCTCGACCGAGATCGCCGAGGAAGCGCGGCGGCTGGCCCTGGCCGCGCATCGGGCGCTCAAGCTCGACGGCTACAGCCGCGCCGACTTCCGCCTGGACGCCGAGGGGCGGCTCTGGTGCCTGGAGGTCAACACCCTGCCGGGCATGACCGCTACCAGTCTGCTACCGCAATCGGCGGCGGCCATGGGCATCGACTTCGACGAACTCTGCGAGCGGATCTGCCAGCTGGCCCTGCAAGACTGACCGCTACGCAGCCGGCGCCGCTATCGCTTCGGGTGGTGGCGGCTGCGTCTCCTGTCGAAGCCGGATCCGGATCCGCCGCCATGCCCCAGACGCTCACCCCGGTGCAGACCCGGGCGTTGTTCCTTTCCACGCTGCTGCTGTTCGTCTTGCCCTTCATCCTGGTCGACTTTCCCTATGTCGATGACAACTGGCGCATCCAGTTGGAGAACGGCCCCGAGTGGCGCCAGCAGGGACGGGTGCTCACCGAGGTCTTCTACCGGCTGCTGACCTTCAGCGGCAGCACCCTCAATCTCTTTCCCCTGCCGCTGCTGATCGCCTGCGCCGCCGCCGCCTGGGCCTTGACCGATCTGGCCCGCCACTGCTTCGGTGCGCCGCGACCGACCCAGTGCCTGGCGCTCCTGCCGCTGTGGTTCTCGCCATTCTGGCTGGGCAATCTGACCTATCAGTACGATGGCCCGACGATGGCCCTGAGTCTGGTGGCGGTGATCTACGCGGTGATCTTTCGTAGTCGTCATACCGCGCTGGCGCTGCTGGTGCCGGCGGCGCTGCTGGCGGCGGCCATGGCCTTCTACCAAGTGGCGCTCAATGTCTTCATCGGGCTCTGCTGCCTGGAACTGATCCGTACGGTGCAGCGCCGCGAGGCGCCCGAGCAGGCGCTGCGGCTGGTGCTGCGCCAGGGCCTGCAGCTGCTGCTGGGTGGCGTGCTCTATTACCTGACGGCCTACCAGCTGATGGCGACCACGCGGCACGCCGGCGTGGGCGGCCAGGTGCTGCCCGAGCTCTGGCACCGGCTGGGCGAGGTGCTGCACAGCGTCGGCCTGCTGGTCACCCCGGGCAATCTCTGGCTGTGGTGGCTGTTCGGTGGGTTGGCCGCGCTCGGCTACGGCCTGGGCGGCCTGGCCTATGCCCGCGCCTACGGCCGAAGGGCGTTGCTGCCCCTGCTGCTGTACGGCGCGACCCTGCCGGTACTGGCCTTTTGCGTGGCCGGCATCACCCTGCTGTTCAGCGACTTCATCCTCGAAGCCCGCACCCTGATGGGGCTGGCGGTCGTCCTGACCCTGGCGCTGCTGCTGGCCCACGATCTGCTGGAGCGCCTCCAGCCTCGTTTGACCTGGCTGCTGGTGCTGCCGGTGCTGTGGATGCTGGCCCTGGCCTATGCCTATGGGCAGGTGCTCTCGGCGCAGAAGACCTTCGAGCGCGGTTTCGTCCAGGAGCTGCACCATGACCTCAGCAGTCGTCCGGAGCTGCGGTCGCTCAAGCGCCTGCTCTGGACCGGTGGTCCGCTGGAGGTGGCCTGGCTGCCGCTGGCGCAGAATACCTTCGAGCAGATGCCGGCCTTGCCCTTCATCCTCGGCCTGTCGCCGGGCAACTTCATGATCGCCGAGCGGCTGCTGGACCTGGGGGTGATCGACGATGCCGACAGCGACAGCTGCAGCCAGCGCGTAGCCGTGCCCGGGGCCGCCACGCGGCTGGTGGACAACCGTTTCTATGACATCTGGGCGCTGGGCGAGGACGGCTGCATCATCATGAAGCCACAGCGACCCTGGGTGCCGTTCGAGTAGGGGGGCTTGAGGGGTAGGTTGGGCAGAGCGCAGCGAAGCCCAACGTGGTGACGCGGCTGTTGGGCTTCGACGGTGGAGCCGTCTCAGCCCAACCTACGCGGGTCGGTAGGTTGGGTTGAGCGCAGAGAAGCCCAACATTGTCAGGTCGTGCGCGGACTGTTGGGCTTCGACGATGGAGCCATCTCAGCCCAATCTACGGGTGCGAGGGCGATCAGCCGCGGCGCAGCTTGTAGCAGAGGAACAGGAAGGCCAGCCAGAACGGAATGGCGTAGACCGAGACGGCGATGCCGGGGATGCGCAGCATCAGCACCAGGATCATGCCGACGAAGGCCAGGCACAGCCAGTTGGCGACCGGCGACCAGAACGCCGGGAAGTGCGAGGTGCGCCCCGCTTGACGCTGGGCGGCGCGGAATTTCAGGTGGGTCAGGCTGATCAGCGCCCAGGCGATCACCAGCGAGGCCACCACCAGCGACATCAGCAGCTCCAGGGCATTCTGCGGCAGCAGGTAGTTGACCACCACGCAGAGCAGGGTCACCGCCGAGGACACCGCGATGCCCAGCAGGGGCACGCCGCGACGATTGGTGCGCAGCAGGGCGCGCGGGGCGTCGCCCTGTTCGGCCAGGCCATAGAGCATGCGGCTGGTGCAGTAGACGCCGCTGTTGTAGACCGACAGCGCCGCGGTCAGCACCACGAAGTTGAGCAGGTGGGCGGCGGTATCGCTGCCGAGCAGGGCGAAGGTCTGCACGAAGGGGCTGCCGGCATAGTCGTCACCGCCGGCGCCGATGCTGCGCACCAGTTCGTCCCAGGGGTGCAGCGACAAGAGGATGGTCAGGGCGCCGACATAGAAGATCAGGATGCGCCAGACCACCTGGTTGATGGCCTTGGGAATCACGGTGCGCGGCTGGTCGGCTTCGGCGGCGGTGATGCCCACCAGCTCCAGGCCGCCAAAGGAGAACATGATGATCGCCAGCACGGCGAACAGGCCGCTCCAGCCGTTGGGCAGGAAACCGCCATGGCTCCAGAGATTGCTCACCGAGGCCTCGGGACCGCCGCTGCCACTGACCAGCAGCCAGAGACCGAAGGCCATCATGCCGAGAATGGCCACCACCTTGATCAGCGCGAACCAGAATTCGGTCTCGCCGAAGGCCTTCACGTTGAACAGGTTGATCAGGTTGACCAGCACGAAGAACACCAGGGCGCTGGCCCAGGTCGGCACCTCGGGCCACCAGTACTGCACGTACTTACCCACCGCGGTGAGTTCCGACATGCCCACCAGCACATAGAGCACCCAGTAGTTCCAGCCGGAGAGAAAGCCCGGGAAGCGACCCCAGTAACGACTGGCGAAGTGGCTGAAGGAACCGGCGACGGGTTCCTCGACGATCATCTCGCCGAGCTGGCGCATGATCAGGAAGGCGATGAAGCCGGCGATGGCGTAGCCGAGGATCATCGCCGGACCGGCCGACTTGAGCACCCCGGCCGAGCCGAGGAACAGACCGGTACCGATGGCTCCGCCGAGGGCGATCAGCTGGATGTGACGATTCTTCAGGCCGCGCTGCAACTGGCCGGCGGCGGGTTGGGGCTGGGACATGGAGGAGGGTGTCTCGGTGGTGAGGAAGGAGCGGGGCGCTATGGTAGCACTCCTGGTGGGGGCGGCATTGAGGGTGGGTCCAGAGCCGCCGTCGATAGCCAAAGGCAATCGATGTCCGGGGGCTGAACTGGTCATTTTTTGTGCTATTCTTCGCGCCCTCCCAAAAACACCCCTTTCCCGGAAGCTGCCATGCAAGCCGCCACGCCGCTGTTCGACTATCCGAAATACTGGGCCGAGTGCTTTGGTCCTGCACCCTTCCTGCCCATGAGTCGGGCGGAGATGGAGCAACTCGGCTGGGACAGCTGCGACATCATCATCGTCACCGGGGACGCCTACGTCGATCACCCGTCCTTTGGCATGGCCATCATCGGCCGGCTGCTGGAGGCCCAGGGCTTCCGCGTGGGCATCATCGCCCAGCCGGACTGGCATTCGAAGGACGACTTCATGAAGCTCGGCGAGCCGAATCTGTTCTTCGGTGTGGCCGCGGGCAACATGGACTCGATGATCAACCGCTACACCGCGGACAAGAAGGTCCGTTCCGACGACGCCTATACCCCGGGCAACGTCGCCGGCAAGCGTCCGGATCGTGCCAGCCTGGTCTACAGCCAGCGCTGCAAGGAAGCCTACAGCCACGTGCCGATCGTGCTCGGTGGCATCGAGGCCTCGCTGCGCCGGATCGCCCACTACGACTACTGGCAGGACAAGGTCCGTCGCTCGATCCTGATGGACGCCACCGCCGATATCCTGCTCTATGGCAACGCCGAGCGGGCGGTGGTCGAGATCGCCCAGCGGCTGTCGCGTGGCGAGCGCGTCGAGGCCATCACCGACGTACGCGGTACCGCCTTCATCCGGCGGGACACGCCCGCGGGCTGGTTCGAGGTCGACTCGACCCGTATCGACCGTCCCGGTCGCGTCGACAAGATCATCAATCCCTACGTGAATACGCAGGACACCGAGGCCTGTGCCATCGAGCAGGCGAAAGGTGAGGTCGAGGATCCCAACGAAGCCAAGGTGGTGCAGCTGCTGGAAAGCCCGCGCATGACCCGCGACAAGACGGTGATCCGCCTGCCGTCCTTCGAGAAGGTGCGCAACGACCCGGTGCTCTATGCCCACGCCAACCGCGTGCTGCACCTGGAAACCAATCCGGGCAACGCCCGCGCGCTGGTGCAGCGGCATGGCGAGGTGGACGTCTGGTTCACGCCGCCGCCCATCCCCATGACCACCGAGGAAATGGACTATGTGTTCGGCATGCCCTATGCGCGCGTGCCGCACCCGGCCTATGGCAAGGAAAAGATCCCGGCCTACGAGATGATCCGCTTCTCGGTCAACATCATGCGCGGCTGCTTCGGTGGCTGCACCTTCTGCTCCATCACCGAGCACGAAGGCCGGATCATCCAGAATCGCTCCCACGACTCGATCATCCGCGAGATCGAGGAGATGCGCGACAAGGTGCCGGGCTTCACCGGGGTGGTCTCGGACCTGGGCGGGCCGACCGCCAACATGTACCGCATCGCCTGCAAGGACCCGGAGATCGAGCGCCACTGCCGCAAGCCGTCGTGCGTCTTCCCCGGCATCTGCGAGAACCTCAACACCGATCACTCCTCGCTGATCGAGCTGTACCGCAAGGCGCGGGCGCTGCCGGGGGTGAAGAAGATCCTGATCGCCTCGGGGCTGAGATACGACCTGGCCGTGGAGTCGCCCGAGTACGTCAAGGAACTGGTCACCCACCATGTCGGCGGCTACCTGAAGATCGCGCCCGAGCACACCGAGCGTGGTCCGCTGGACAAGATGATGAAGCCGGGCATCGGCAGCTATGACCGCTTCAAGCAGATGTTCGAGAAGTACACCAAGGAGGCGGGCAAGGAGCAGTACCTGATCCCCTACTTCATCGCCGCGCACCCGGGTACCACCGACGAGGACATGATGAACCTCGCGCTGTGGCTCAAGCGCAACGGCTTCCGTGCGGATCAGGTCCAGGCCTTCTATCCCTCGCCGATGGCCACCGCCACGGCCATGTACCACTCGGGCAAGAATCCGCTGCGCAAGGTCACCTACAAGAGCGACGGCGTGACCATCGTCAAGAGCGACCAGCAGCGCCGCCTGCACAAGGCCTTCCTGCGCTACCACGATCCCAAGGGCTGGCCGCTGCTGCGCGAGGCGCTCAAGGAGATGGGCCGCGCCGACCTGATCGGGCCGGGCAAGCACCAGTTGATCCCGGCCACCCAGCCGGTGGGCGACGCGGGCTACCAGAGCGCGCGGCGCAAGAATTCCACCCCGGTGGGCAGCAAGAAGGCCGGCACTGGCGGTGGGCGCATCCTTACCCAGCACACCGGCCTGCCGCCCCGCGCCAGCGATGGCAGCAAGGCCTGGGACAAGGGCCAGGAAGGCCAGGCCGCCGGCTACGCCAAGGGCGGTCCGCGCAAGAAGTCGCGGCGCCAGCCGAACATGCCGCGCTGAGGCGAGGGGATGAGAAAGGGGAGGCCGAGGCTTCCCCTTTTTTATGGGGTAAGCAGGAGGCAGCAGCGCTCGGGCTCGTTGGGCTTCGACGGTGGAGCTGTCTCAACCCAACCTACGGGTTAGCGGTGTAGGTTGGGTTGAGCGCAGCGAAGCCCAACGCTTAGGACTACCCGCGCAATTCGGCGAAATGGGCCTGCATGCGCTCGGCGTCGGCGCTGCGGCCGCTGAAGAGTTCGAAGGCCTTGACCGCCTGGAACACGGCCATGGTGCCGCCGTCGAGGGTGCGGCAGCCGAGGGCGCGGGCCTGGCGCAGCAGTTCGGTTTCCAGCGGGAAGTAGATGATCTCGGCGACCCAGAGGCCGGGGTGCAGCAGTTCGGCCGGCAGTGGCATGCCGGGCAGCTTGGCCATGCCCACCGGCGAGGTGTTGACCAGGCCATCGGCAGCGGCGACCGCGGCGGCCCGGTCGGTGCCGACCGCGGCGCGACCGGGGCCGAAGTGGCGGGTCAGGTTGTCTACCAGCGCCTGGGCGCGCTCGGCCTCGACGTCGAAGATGAACAGCTGGTCCACTCCCTCGGCGAGCAGGGCGTGGGCCACGGCGCTACCGGCGCCACCGGCACCCAGTTGCACCACCAGGCGCTTGGCCACGTCCGGCAGGCCGCGGCGGAAGCCTTCGGCGAAGCCCAGGCAGTCGGTGTTGTGGCCCACGGTGCGGCCGTCGGCCAGGACCACGGTGTTCACCGCGCCGATGCCGCGCGCCTCGGGGGAGAGGTCGTCGAGCAGCGGGATGATCGCCTGCTTGCAGGGAAAGGTGATGTTGAGGCCGGTGAAGCCGGTGCGCTGGGCGGCCTGCAGCAGCTCGGGCAGGGCATCGGCCGTGAGGCCAAGCACGTCCAGGTCGATCAGGCGGTAGAGGTATCTGAGGCCCTGGGCGTCGCCTTCGCGTTCGTGCATGGCGGGCGTCAGCGAGGCCTGGATGCCGGCGCCGATGAGGCCGGCGAGGACGGATTTCGATGCGGTCATGGCGTTAGTTTCCCTGGTGGGCGATGAGGGCGGCGATGGCGGCGCGATAGCCCTGGCTGCCGAGGCCGCAGATGACGCCGACGGCGATGCCCGAGACATAGGAATGATGGCGGAAGGCTTCGCGCCGATGCACGTTGGACAGGTGCACCTCGTAGACCGGCAGCTCGCTGGCCACCAGGGCGTCGCGCAAGGCCACCGAGGTGTGGGTCCAGGCGGCGGGATTGATCACCACCCCGGCATAGGCGCCGCGGGCCGCGTGGATCCAGTCGAGCAATTCGCCCTCGTGGTTGGTCTGGCGGAAGTCCACCTCGTAACCCTCGGCGGCGGCGGTCTCGGTACACAGCCGGGCGACGTCGGCCAGGGTTTCGTGGCCGTAGGTGGCGGGCTCGCGGGTGCCGAGCAGATTGAGGTTGGGGCCGTTGAGGACCAGGATGCGGCGGGACATGGCGTTCTCTCTGTTGTTGTCTAGCCGGGCGGACCAGCGCCCGGCGTTGCAGAGAAAATGTACCAGCTGGTTAATTTCGTCAATCCGCCGCCGGGGTGTTGCGCCGGAAGCGTTCGATTATCGACCCTGGTGGCCTAGATCGCCACCAGTCCGCGCACTCCTTCGGCCTCCATGTCGGCGCCGCGACCGCGCTGGACGATCTCGCCGCGAGACATCACCAGGTAGCCATCGGCCAGTTCGCTGGCGAAGTCGTAGAACTGCTCCACCAGCAGGATGGCCATGTCGCCGCGCTTGGCCAGGTGGGCGATGACGGTGCCAATCTCCTTGATCACCGAAGGCTGGATGCCTTCGGTGGGTTCGTCGAGGATCAGCAGCCGCGGGCGGCTGGCCAGGGCGCGGCCGATGGCCAGTTGTTGCTGCTGGCCGCCGGAGAGGTCGCCACCGCGACGCTGGCGCATCTGCCGCAGCACGGGGAAGAGTTCGTAGATGGATTCGGGCACCTCGCGGGCCTCGCGGGCGGGAAAGCGCGACAGGCCCATGAGCAGATTTTCTTCAACGGTCAGGCGCGGAAAGATCTCGCGGCCCTGAGGCACGTAGGCGATGCCGGATTGCACCCGCTGGTGCGGCTTGCGGGCGGTGATGTCCTGGCCTTCCCAGGTGACGCTGCCGCGCTTGGCCGGGATCAGGCCCATGAGGCAGCGCAGCAGGGTGGTTTTGCCGACGCCGTTGCGGCCGAGCAGGCTGGTGACCTCGCCGATGGGGGCCTCGAAGGACAGGCCACGTAGGATGTGGCTGCCGCCGTAGTATTGATGGAGTTCGTTCACCTGGAGCATGGGCGCCTCGTAAAGATTTTATCGCGGCCATGGGCCGCTCCTACGGCGACATTGGCACCTGTAGGAGCGGTCGCAGCGGCGAACCGCCATGGCCGCGATCAATTGAAAGCTGGGGCGCTAGCGCCCCAGATACACCTCGATCACCTGGTCGTTGGCCTGGACCTGGTCCAGCGAGCCTTCGGCCAGGACGTGACCCTGGTGCAGCACGGTGACGTGGTCGGCGATGCTGCCGACGAAGCCCATGTCGTGCTCCACCACCATCAGCGAGTGCCGGGGCACCAGCGACTTGAACAGCTCGGCGGTGAATTCGGTCTCGGCGTCGGTCATGCCGGCCACGGGTTCGTCGAGCAGCAGCAGTTGCGGCTCCTGCACCAGCAGCATGCCGATCTCGAGGAATTGCTTCTGGCCGTGGGAGAGCAGCCCGGCGGTGCGGCCGCGCGACTCCTGCAGGCGGATGGTGCCGAGCACCTCTTCCAGGCGATCGCGCTGTTCGCCGGAGAGCCGCGCGCGCAGGCTGGCCCAGACCGACTTGTCGGTCCGCTGTGCCAGCTCCAGGTTTTCCCAGACGGTCAGGGCCTCGAACACCGTGGGCTTCTGGAATTTGCGGCCGATGCCGGCCTGGGCGATCTGCACCGGTTGCAGGCGGGTGAGGTCCAGGGTCTCGCCGAACCAGGCGCTGCCGCGGTCGGGGCGGGTCTTGCCGGTGATGACGTCCATCATGGTGGTCTTGCCGGCGCCGTTGGGGCCGATGATGCAGCGCAATTCGCCGACGCCGATGTAGAGATTGAGGTCGCGCAGGGCCTTGAAGCCGTCGAAGCTGACCTCGATGCCTTCCAGGCTGAGGATGGTGCCGTGGCGAGTGTCCAGGCCCTTGCCGGCGCGATGGCCGAGACCGCTGGCCTCGGCGCCGATGCCGGGATCGAGCACTTCCGCAGCGGTCGGGGGAATGGGGGCGGCTTTCATGCGTCGCGCTCCTTCTTGATGAGGCCGATCACGCCACGCGGCAGGTAGAGGGTGACGACGATGAACAGGGCGCCGAGAAAGAACAGCCAGTACTCGGGAAAGGCCACGGTGAACCAGCTCTTGGCTCCGTTGATGATGCCGGCGCCAAGTACCGGGCCGATCAGGCTGCCGCGTCCGCCGAGGGCGACCCAGATGGCCGCTTCGATGGAGTTGGTCGGAGCCATCTCGCTGGGATTGATGATGCCCACCTGGGGCACATAGAGGGCGCCGGCCAGGCCGCAGAGCACTGCCGAGAGCACCCAGACGAACAGCTTGAAGCCGCGCGGATCGTAGCCGCAGAAGGTCACCCGGTTCTCGGCGTCACGAATCGCCGTGAGGATGCGGCCGAACTTGCTCTGCGCCAGGCGCCAGCCCAGCCAGAGGCTGGCCACCAGCAGGGCCACGGTGAGCAGGAAGAGCACCGCGCGGGTGCCCTGGGCGGCCACCGGAAAGCCCAGCAGGGTGGTGAAGCCGGTAAAGCCGTTGTTGCCGCCGAAGCCGGTCTCGTTGCGAAAGAACAGCAGCATGCCGGCGAAGGTCAGCGCCTGGGTCATGATCGAGAAATAGACCCCCTTGATCTTCGAGCGGAAGGCGAAGAAACCGAACGCCAGGGCCAGCAGGCCGGGGGCCAGCACCGCCAGGCACAGCGCCCAGAGGAAATGGTCGGTACCGGCCCAGAACCAGGGATAGCGGGTCCAGGAGAGAAAGCTCATGAACGGCGGCAGACCGTCGCCGGCGGCCTGGCGCATCAGGTACATGCCCATGGCGTAGCCGCCGAGGGCGAAGAACAGCCCGTGGCCGAGGGAGAGCATCCCGGCATAGCCCCAGACCAGGTCCAGCGCCAGGGCGACGATGGCGTAGCAGAGGATCTTGCCCACCAGGGTCAGGGTGTAGGCCGAGACCTGGAAGGGGTTGTCGGCCGGCAGCAGGGACAGCAGCGGCAGGGCGATCAGCACGGCGAGGGCCAGGCCGAGCACGGCCAGGCTCAGGCGCGGGCCGGCCTTCTGCACAGCAGTAAGCGCGAGTGGCTGGTTCAATCGATGACCCTCCCCTTGAGGGCGAACAGGCCCTGGGGCCTTTTCTGGATGAACAGGATGATCAGGCCGAGGATGAGAATCTTGCCCAGCACGGCGCCGATCTGGGGTTCGAGGATCTTGTTGACGATGCCCAGGCCGAAGGCCGCCAGTACGCTGCCGGCCAATTGGCCGACGCCACCGAGCACCACCACCAGGAAGGAGTCGATGATGTAGCTCTGGCCGAGGTCCGGGCCGACGTTGCCGATCTGCGACAGGGCCACGCCACCGAGGCCGGCGATGCCGGAGCCAAGGCCGAAGGCGAGCATGTCGATGCGCCCGGTGGGGACGCCGCAGCAGGCGGCCATGTTGCGATTCTGGGTCACGGCGCGCACGTTGAGGCCCAGCCGGGTCTTGTTCAGCAGGGCCCAGGTCAGGACCAGCACGAAGACCACGAAGCCGAGGATGATCACCCGGTTCCACGGCAGGAGCAGGTTGGGCAGCACCTGGATACCGCCGGACAGCCAGGCCGGGTTGGCCACCTCGACGTTCTGGGCGCCGAACAGCACCCGCACCGCCTGGATCAGCATCAGACTGATGCCCCAGGTGGCCAGCAGGGTTTCCAGCGGTCGGCCATAGAGGTGGCGGATCACGGTGCGTTCCAGCGCCATGCCGATGGCGGCAGTGACGGCGAAGGCCACCGGCAGCGCTAGCAGCGGGTACCAGGCCAGCCACTCGGGGGCCAGGCGTTGCAGGGTCAGCTGCACCATATAGGTGCTGTAGGCGCCGAGCATCAGCATCTCGCCGTGGGCCATGTTGATGACGCCGAGCAGGCCATAGGTGATGGCCAGGCCCAGGGCGGCCAGCAGCAGGATGGAGCCCAGCGACAACCCGGTGAAGGCCTGGCCGAGCAGGTCGCCCAGCAGCAGCTTGCGCTCGACCTGGGCAAGGCCGGTGGCGGCGGCCTTGCGGACGTCTTCGTTGGCTTCCACGGCCGGATCGAGCAGGGCCTGCAGGCGGGTCTTGGCCTGGGGCTCGCCGGATTCGCCGAGCAGCCGCACCGCGGCCAGGCGCACGGTGGGATCGGGATCGGTCAGCTGCAGATTGGCCAGGGCGGCGGCGAGGGCGCCTTTCACGTCCTTGTCCGCTTCGCTCTGCAGGCGCTTTTCCAGGAAGGGTCGCTGCTCGGGCTTGGCCTCCTGACGCAGGGCCTGGGCGGCGGCCAGACGCACGCCGGCATCCGTGGACAGCAACCCGCCGCTGGCCTGGGCGGCGCCGATGAGGATGCGCAGGCGGTTGTTCAGGCGCACCGGCTTGGGCGTGCCGGTGGGGGCGGTGGCGTCACCTTCGGCGGCGCTGTAGCTGTCGCCGTTCTTGTAGAAGGGGCGCTTGTCTTCGTCGATATAGAAGCGACCGTCCTGCAGCGCCTGGAGAACCGGGAGTTGGGCGGTGTCGGGTTCGGCGGCCCATGCCTGCAGGAGTTTGGCCTGGTCGTTGGCGCTGGCGGCGGCCAGCTCGGCGGCGGGGCCGGCCTGGGCGGTGCCCATGAGCAGCAACAGCAGGGGCAGAAGAAAAAGGCGTAGGGACATGCTCGGCCTCGTCGATGGGTAAAGGCTCCTGCGCGACGTCTCCCGGGGGAGGGCGGGCGTGGCCTCGTTTCTGGTGCCGGGCGCCTGGCGGTCTGACCGGGTGCGCTGGCGAGCCCTCACCCCGGCCCTCTCCCAGGGGGAGAGGGGGAGGAGCGGAGCGGTGGTGGTGCGGGTGTTTCCTGTTGGCTGCGGAACGCCTTTTGCCCTCACCCCAACCCTCTCCCCGAGGGAGAGGGGGTAAGAGCTGCAGGCTGAGCGGCGTTTTGCTCCCCTCTCCCTCGGGGAGAGGGGCCGGGGGTGAGGGCTGGTCGTTACTTGCCGCTCTTCACCGGTTCGTCGGACTTCTTGTCGTTGCCGGGGATGTAGGGGCTCCAGGGCTGGGCGCGGACCGGGCCTTCGGTCTGCCAGACGACGTTGAACTGGCCGTCGTCCTGGACCTCGCCGATCATCACCGGCTTGTGCAGGTGGTGGTTCTTCTCGTCCATCTTCACGGTGTAGCCGTCCGGCGCGGCGAAGGTCTGGCCGGCCATGGCCTTGCGGACCTTGTCGACGTCGGTGCTGCCGGCCTTTTCCACCGCCTGGGCCCACATATGGATGCCGATATAGGTGGCTTCCATGGGGTCGTTGGTCACGGCGGTCTGGTAGTTGGGCAGGTTCTTGGCCTTGGCGTAGGCCTTCCAGGCCTCGACGAATTTCTTGTTCACCGGGTTATCCAGCGACTCGAAGTAGTTCCAGGCGGCCAGCTGGCCCACCAGCGGCTTGGTGTCGATGCCGCGCAGTTCTTCCTCGCCCACCGAGAAGGCCACCACCGGCACGTCGGTGGCCTTCAGGCCCTGGTTGCCCAGTTCCTTGTAGAAGGGCACGTTGGAGTCGCCGTTGATGGTGGAGACCACCGCGGTCTTGCCGCCGGCGGCGAACTTCTTGATGTTGGCGACGATGGTCTGGTAATCGCTGTGGCCGAAGGGGGTGTAGACCTCCTCGATGTCCTTGTCCTGCACGCCCTTGCTGTGCAGGAAGGATCTGAGGATCTTGTTGGTGGTGCGCGGATAGACGTAGTCGGTGCCCAGCAGGAAGAAGCGCTTGGCGCCGCCACCTTCTTCACTCATCAGGTATTCCACCGCCGGGATGGCCTGCTGGTTCGGCGCCGCGCCGGTGTAGAAGACGTTGGGCGACATCTCTTCGCCTTCGTACTGCACCGGGTAGAACAGCAGGCCGTTGAGTTCTTCATAGACCGGCAGGACCGATTTGCGCGAGACCGAGGTCCAGCAGCCGAAGGTGACCGCGACCTTGTCCTGGGTCACCAGCTGGCGCGCCTTCTCGGCGAACAGTGGCCAGTTGGAGGCCGGATCCACCACCACGGGCTCCAGCTTCTTGCCCAGCACGCCGCCCTTGGCGTTGATCTCGTCGATGGTCATCAGCGCCATGTCCTTGAGCGAGGTCTCGGAGATGGCCATGGTGCCGGACAGCGAATGCAGGATGCCGACCTTGATGGTGTCCGCGGCGTGGGCGGCGCTCCAGGGGAACAGGCCGCTCATGAGCAGGGCGGAGGCGGCGAGGGTGGTCTTCAGTAGAGGGCGGCGCTTCATGCGAAAGGCTCCTAAGCGAACGTGCGCTGTTGTTGGGCTGGGCTGCTGGCCCGCCAGGGCGCTTATCAGGAACTGTGCCAGGCCTCGGCAAGGCGCATGGCGACTGGCCTCTTGCCTCCAAACCGGGCTTTTGCGGCCAGTTGCCTTGCACCAGCCTGGGGCTTGCCAGTGCCCGCCGACGGCGCCTTTGCACGATGCTGGTGCCCTCTTTCGCCGTTGCCTTTTGCGCAACATGAAAGTCCGAATGCCGTATTGGTGGTGATGCCTGGGCCTCCCATACTCGATCGCAAGGGGCCGGCCACCGGGTCGGTCACCACCCATTCGAAGAAGAGGAACAAGGCATGGGCAGGCAGGTCGGGGTCATCGGACTCGGCAACATGGGCGGCAACATGGCGATCACCCTGGCGCGCAAGGGCGTTGCCGTCACCGGGCTGGATCCCTCCAGCGCCGCCTGCGAGCGGGTCGCTGCCCAGGGCGTGGCCATCGCCGGCGATCTGGCGGCCCTGGCCGCCAGCAGCGACGTCATCGTGCTGTCGCTGCCCAAGGCCGAGCACGTCGAGGCCGTGTGCCTGGGCGAGGCGGGCCTGGTCAGCCGCGTGCGGCCGGGCACCGTGGTGGTCGACACCACCACCTCCACCCCCGAGACCAGCAGCCGGGTAGCGGCGGCCTTCGCCGAGGTCGGCGCCGATTTCCTCGATGCCCCGGTCTCCGGCGGCCCCGCCGGTGCCGCGGCCGGCACCATGACCATGGTCATCGGCGGCAGCGAAGCGGCCCTGGCCAAGGCGTTGCCGGCGCTGGAAGCCATGAGCGCGACCCGGGTGCACATCGGCGCGGTGGGCGCCGGCAACATCGCCAAGATCGCCAACAATCTGCTCGCCGCGGCGCACCTGATTACCACCGCCGAGGCGGTGACCATGGCCGCGCGCGCCGGCGTCGCCCCGGAGAAGTTGCTCGAAGGCATCAATGCCGGTTCCGGACGCAGCGCCGCCAGCCAGGGCATGTTCCCTACCTGGGTGCTGAACAAGGCCTATGACTCCGGCTTCACCATGGGCCTGATGCGCAAGGACGTGGGCCTGGCCCAGCAGCTCATCGCCGAACTCGGCCTCGACCTGCCGCTGGCCGCGGCCACCGCCCAGGCCTGGAAGGCCAGCGCCGAGACCCTGGCCGATGGCGAGGATTTCTGCGCCATCGCGCGACGCACCAGCGAAGACCTGTTCGGCAAGGGGGAATGATCATGATGAACGCCAAGACACTGGAATTGCTCAAGCCCTTCTGGGGCGACCGCCAGCAGGTCGCAAGCTTTGTGGACGGCGCCTTCGTCGATGGCAGCGGCGAGCGGATCACCGTGCGCAACGCCCATGACGACAGCCCGGCCTACAGCTACCCCGATGCCGACCTGGCCGTGGTCGAGCGCGCCGATACCGCCGCCCGCCGGGCGCGCGAGGAATGGCGCGCCCTGACCGCCCAGGCGCGCGGGCGCATCATCTACAAGGTTGGCGCCCTGGTCCGCGAGGAGGCCGAGGTCCTGGCGCAGCTGGAATCGCTGACCGCCAACAAACCGATCCGTGATGCCCGCGTCGAGGTGCTCAAGGTCGCCGAGATGTTCGAGTACTACGCCGGCTGGGCCGACAAGCTGCATGGCGAAGTCATCCCGGTGCCCACCAGCCACCTCAACTACGTGACCTACGAACCCCTGGGCACGGTGCTGCAGATCACCCCCTGGAATGCGCCGATCTTCACCGGCGGCTGGCAGATCGCCCCGGCCATCACCGCCGGCAACGCGGTGATCCTCAAGCCTTCCGAGCTGACTCCGGTGACCTCGCTGCTGCTGGGCGTGCTGGTGGAACGCGCCGGTGCGCCAAAGGGGCTGGTCAACGTGCTCGCCGGCCAGGGCCATACCGTCGGCCAGCAGGTGATCGCCCACGCCGACATCCGCAAGGTGGTCTTTGTCGGCTCGCCGGCCACCGGCCGGCACATCGCCGCCGCCGCGGCCCAGCGCTGCATCCCGGTGGTGCTGGAGCTGGGTGGCAAGTCGGCCAACATCGTCTTCGAAGACGCCGACCTGGACCTGGCCGTACGCGGCGCCCAGGCGGCGATCTTTTCCGGCGCCGGTCAGAGTTGCGTCTCGGGTTCGCGGCTGCTGGTGCAGGAATCCATCTACGAGCGCTTCATCCAGGCGGTGGCCCGCGCCGCCAGCCAGTTCAAGGTGGGAGATCCGAGCGATCCCGAGACCCAGATCGGCCCGATCCACAACGCCAAGCAGTTCGCCCATGTGCGCAACATGCTGGAAGGCGCCCTGGGTGAAGGCGCGCGGCATGTCGCCAATGGTGTCGAGCCGCTGCCCGCCGGGACCGGCTACTACGTCAATCCCACGGTGCTGGCCGGTCACAACGGCCTGAGTTGCGCCCAGGAAGAGATCTTCGGGCCAGTGGTGGTGGCTATCCCGTTCAAGGACGAGGCCGACGCCATCCGCATCGCCAACGACAGCCGCTTCGGTCTGGCCGGGGCGGTCTGGACCCGCGACGTCGGTCGCGCCCACCGGGTGGCCCGGGGCGTGCGCGCCGGTACCTTCTGGGTCAACGGCTACAAGACCATCCACGTCAGCTCGCCCTTCGGCGGCTACGGCGAGAGCGGTTACGGTCGCTCCTCCGGCCTCGACGCCCTGCGCGAATACAGCGAAGTGAAGAGCGTCTGGGTGGAAACCGCCGCGGTGCCCGCCGCCGGCTTCGGCTACGGCGCCAGCCTGGAGTAACAGATGACCATCCATCAAGCCTTGTTGGACGACGCCCGCAGCTGGCGTCGCGATTTCCACGCCCATCCGGAACTGGGTTTCGCCGAGCACCGCACCGCGGCGCGGGTGGCCGAGTTGCTGGAGGGCTTCGGCCTGGAGGTCCATCGTGGCCTCGGTGGGACCGGCGTGGTCGGGGTGTTGCGCCACGGCGAGGGCCCCAGCCTGGGTCTGCGCGCCGACATGGACGCCCTGCCGATGCAGGAGGTGGGGGATGTCCCCCACCGTTCCACCGCCGCCGGGCGCATGCATGCCTGCGGTCATGACGGCCACACCGCCATCCTGCTGGCCACCGCCCGCCACCTGAGCGAAAACCGCGATTTCCGCGGCACCCTCTATTTCGTCTTCCAGCCCGCCGAAGAGAATCTTGGCGGCGCCCAGAAGATGATCGAGGACGGCCTGTTCGAACGCTTTCCCATGGACGCCCTCTACGGCCTGCACAACTGGCCGGGGCTGCCGGCCGGCCAGGTGGTGGTCAATCCGGGCGCCATGATGGCTTCGCTGGATACCTTCGCCATCACCCTCACCGGCAAGGGCTGCCACGCGGCCATGCCCGAGCGCGGGCGCGATCCCATCGTCGCCGCGGCGGACCTGATCCTGCAGCTGCAGACCATCGTCGCCCGACGGATCTCGCCGCTGGCTGCCGCGGTGGTCAGCGTGACCATGCTGGAGGCGGGGGAGGCCATCAACGTCATCCCCGAGGTGGCACGGCTCAGGGGCACGGTGCGCTGCCTGGATGGCGCGGTACGTGCCGAGGTGGAGCGGCTGATCGGCGAGATCGTCGCCCAGGCGCCGCTGGCCCAGGGGGTACGCGGCGAGCTGGAATTCACCCGCGGCTATCCGGTGACCCAGAACCATCCCGAGCAGGCGGCGCGGGTGCGTCAGGCGGCGGTGACCGTCTTTGGCACCGAGCGGGTCAGCGACGGCGTGCCACCGTCCATGGCCTCCGAGGACTTCGCCTTCATGCTGGCGGCGCGTCCGGGGGCCTATCTCTGGCTGGGTGTCGATGGTGAGCGACCCTCGGCGCCGCTGCACAACCCGGCCTACGACTTCAACGACGCCATCATCGAGCCGGCCGTGCGGCTGTGGGCGGAGCTGGTGCGCCAGGAACTGCCCGCCTGATTAGTCTTCAGCGTTTGGTCAAAGCCTAAAGCCTTGCGAGCTAGAGCCAAACAAGGCGAAGAGGCCTGAGGAAGCGGATCGGACTCGCGGGCGAGTTTACAAGTGGTAAATGAGCATTCCGAAGGCATCTTCAACGCAGTTTGGCCGACGCTCAGCGAAAGGCGGTCATCCGCTGCACCATGGCCGTGCGCAACTCGTCCGCGGCGCGACTGAGCTTGCGCCCCAGGCGGGTCACCAGCTCGACGTGGGCGCGGGCGAAACCCGGATCGGCCAGGGGCAGGGCGCATAAGGCGCCGCTATCCAGCTCCTGGGTGGCGGCGAACAGCGGCAGCAGGGTTACGCCGCCCTGCTGGGCATAGTGCTTAAGCAGGGCGAAGGTGTTGCAGGTCAGGGTTGGTGCCAGGCGCTGGCCGGCGGCCTGCTCCACGGCGTCGAGCATCTGGCGGATGCCGTAGGAAATATCCGGCAGCGCCAGGCGGTGCTGGCCCAGCTCAGCCAGGGTCACGGGCGCCCGGGCTCCGGCCAGCGGATGCCCTGGTGCCACCAGCGCATAAAGCGGCTGCTCGCGACTGCCATGTACGCGCAGGTGCGGATCGCGCGGCGGATTGAACACCAGCCCCAGTTGCGCCTCGTCTTCCATCACCTGGCGAATCACCTCGTTGGTGCCCACCACATTGACCCTGACCTCGATCTCCGGATGCCGCGCGGAAAAGTCGCCCAGGGTGCACGACAGGTCGCCGATGAAGCCCTCGCCGATGGCCAGCACCACGCGGCCGGTGCGTAGGCCCTGCAGGTCGGAGATGGCGTCTCTCAGGCCGTCGAGCTGGGTCTGGCGCTGGCGGAAATAGTCCAGCACCAGGCGCCCGGCCTCGGTCGGGGTGATGCCGCGGCGGTGTCGCTCGATGAGGTCGACGCCCAGCTCCGCCTCGACCTGGGCGATCTGCCGGCTGACCGCGGAAGGGGCGATATCCAGGGCGTCAGCTGCGGCGCGCACGCTCCCCAGGCGCACCGCTTCGACGAAATAATGCAAGCGCTGTTCGTGAATTCCACGCATCCGTGTGTTCTCTTAAAGGCAACGGAAAAGGCCATTTCCAGTATTGGAGAGAGAACAGGCCGCTGTCCATACTCGGGCCAAGACCACGGCCGCCCCGGCCTGGGCGAAGCCCGCGGCGCAAGGCCTCGGAAGGCGGAAAGGGCCGCGCAGGATGGCGTTCCTGCAGGCGTTCCACCCTTCGGAAAACGCGCATGCAACTTTGCCTAGGCACCTAGAACGACCGGGTCGTGCTCCTTCGAGGAGCCTTCGTTTCTGCCCAGCGAGCCTCGCCGCCCGCGACTGCCAACCATACCAACAACCGAGCCCGCGAGCGGGCCGCAGGGGGAAGAATGAGCGCCAATCCGACGCTGGCCGTGGGCCAGGACCGAGCCGTCAGCAATACCGTCAGACTCTACATCTGGGCAGCGCTGGTGCTGCTGATCGCCGAGCTGATCGGCTCCCTCACCATACCGCTGGGTCCGGGCAAGGTGGTGCTGCTGCCGATGATCTGGGCGCTCTTGCTGGGTGCGGCGGTGGGGCAGGTCGGCAAGCGCATGCCGCTGGGTCTGGGTATCGACCGCGGCGCCCAGGTGCGCTCGGCGGCCATTCTGCAATACGCCTTGCTGGTGTTCATCGCCAAGCTCGGCCTGGTGGTGGGTGGCTCGTTGCCCACGGTGATCGCCGCCGGCTGGGCACTGGCCTTCCAGGAGCTGGGGCATTTCGTCGGCACCATCCTGCTCGGCCTGCCGGTGGCCCTGCTGCTGGGCATCAAGCGCGAGGCCATCGGCGCCACCTTCTCGGTGGGGCGCGAACCGAGTCTGGCGATCATCAGCGAACGCTATGGCATGGACTCCCCGGAAGGTCGTGGCGTGCTCGCCGAGTACCTGACCGGCACCCTGTTCGGCGCAGTGTTCATGGCCATCGTCGCCGGCTTCATCGCCAGCCTGAACATCTTTCACCCCTATTCCCTGGCCATGGGCGCCGGCCTGGGCTCGGGCAGCATCATGGCCGCCGCGGCCGGTGCCATCGCGGCCCAGCAGACCGCCGAGGTGGCCAAGGAGGTCATGGCGCTGGCCGCCGCCGCCAACCTCATCACCCTGACCCTGGGCACCTACTTCACCCTGTTCATCTCCCTGCCGCTGGCGGTCTGGGGCTACCGGGTGATGGAGCCGCGCATCGGCCGTACCACCAAGGCCTCCTTCCAGCAGAGTTCGGTGGATGCCGCCGTGGTGGACGAGCCCGTGGAACTGGGCTGGTCGGCACGCTTCAGCGCCTGGCTGGCCTCGGGTGCCCTGGCGCTGCTGGCGACCCTGGTGATGAGTAAGACCCTGCCACCGGCTGCTTTCCTGGGCGTCGCGGTGATGATCCTGGCGGCCTTCGTCGGTGAACTGCTCTGCCAGCTGTTTCGCCGCAAGGTGCCGGCGGTGTGCTGGGTATCGCTGGTGGCCATGTTCCTGACCTCGCCCTGGTGCCCGCTGGCGCCGCAGATCAACGCCGCCCACAACGCGGTCGGCATCATGGCGCTGATCACCCCCATGCTGGCCTTCGCCGGCCTGTCCATCGCCAAGGACATCCCGGCCTTCCGTCGCCTCGGCTGGCGCATCGTGGTGGTTTCGCTGATCGCCAGCTTTGGCACCTTCATCGGCGCGGCCTTCATCGCCGAAGTGTTTCACTGATCCTCTCCGCGCGCACCGGGTCCCCGGTGCGCCGCTGCCCGCTGCCGTATTGCTCCGCCGCTTGATCTCTCCGCTTCCCGCATTTCGTGTCGCAGCTCCCAGCCTTGAGTCCTGGCGGCCCGGTGTCGTCCGTGAGCGATCACCGGCGCTTGAGCTGCGCCCCGAGTTGCAGTATCTATGATGGAAAATTAACAAAAACCGTTAATTTAATAACATCAAGAAAAACGGAGGGGTGCTCGGCATGGGCAAAATCGCGGTCATCGGCAGCAACATGGTCGATCTCATCACCTACATCGAGCGACTGCCCGTGCAGGGCGAGACGCTGGAAGCGCCGGACTTCGCCCTCGGCTGTGGCGGCAAGGGCGCCAACCAGGCGGTCGCCGCGGCCAAGCTGGGCAGCGAGGTGCTGATGGTGACCAAGGTGGGCGACGACCTCTTCGCCGACAACACCCTGGCCAACTTCCGCCGCTTCGGTATCGACACCCGTCACGTGACTCGTGCGCCGGGTCGCTCCAGCGGGGTGGCGCCGATCTTCGTCCAGCCCGACTCGCACAACAGCATCCTCATCGTGAAGGGCGCCAACGCCGCCCTCGGCCCGGCGGACATCCAGGCCGCGGAAGCCGATCTGCGCGACTGCGCGCTGATCGTGCTGCAACTGGAGATCGCCCTGGAGACCGTCTATGCCGCCATCGACTGCGGCCAGCGCCTGGGTATCCCCGTGCTGCTCAATCCGGCCCCTGCGGTGGCCGACCTGAGCGCCGCGCACCTCGCCCGGCTGGATTACTTCGTCCCCAACGAGACCGAACTGGCCCTGGTCAGCGGTCTGCCCGTGCGGGATCGCGAGAGCGCCTTCGCCGCCGCGCGGGTGCTGGCCGGTCGCGGCATCCGCCACGTGGTGGTCACCCTGGGCGCCCAGGGCGCGCTGTACGTGGGCGAGGAGGGCGAATTCAGCCTTCCCGGCCAGCCGGTGGCGGCCATCGACACCACCGGCGCCGGCGATGCCTTCATCGGCTGCTTCGCCCATGGCCGCGTCCAGGGCCTCGGCCTGCGGGACGCCATGCAGCGCGCCGTGGCCTATTCGGCACTGTCGGTCACCGGGCGCGGCACCCAGACCTCCTATCCCGAGGCCGCGGTCTTCGAAGACTACCTCGCGTCCCTGGATCTCTGACGCAAGGTCGGCAATCCCCCACCCTGGCACCCCTACGGAGAACAACAATGAGCCAGTCACCCCTGCGGCCCAGCGCCGACGGCTACTACCTGAACCGCACACCGTGGTTCGCCTTCATCCTGCTGTGCTGCATCTTCGCCCTCTGGGCCGCCGCGGCGAGCATGAACGACGTGCTCATCGCCCACTTCAAGAAGGCCTTCCTGCTCAGTGACTTCCAGACCGCCTTCGTCCAGTCGGCCTTCTACCTCGGCTATTTCTTCCTGGCCCTGCCAGCCGCGCTGATGGTGCGGCGCTTCAGCTACAAGACGACCATCCTCTTCGGCCTGTTCCTCTACATGGTCGGCTGCCTGCTGTTCTTTCCGGCCGCCTCCATGGCCAAGTACGGCATGTTCCTGCTGGCGCTGTTCGTGATCGCCGCCGGGCTGTCCTTTCTGGAGACCGCCTGCAACACCTATTCGACCCTGCTCGGGCCGCGCGAGACCGGTACCCGCCGGCTGAACATCTCCCAGACCTTCCACCCCTTCGGCGCCATGACCGGCGTCTACGTGGGCAGCTTCGTGATGTTCAAGGAAGGCGATGCCAGCCAGGCGCAGCTGCTGCAGATGAATCCCGCCGAGGCCGCCGCCCAGCAGCTGCAGATGATCCAGGCCACCCTGACGCCCTACCAGTGGATGATCGGCGTGCTGGTGCTGATCTTCGTGCTGATCGCCTGTACCCGCTATCCGGCCTGCAAGGGCAACGATGCCGTGCGCAGCGAGCGCGACGGCATCGCCGCCAGCCTGGGTCGGCTGAGACGCAATCCGCGCTTCGTCTTTGGCGTACTGGCGCAGTTCCTCTATGTCGGCGCCCAGGTCGGCGTCTGGAGCTTCACCATCCGCCTGGCCATGCAGCTCGGTGGCATGAACGAGCGCAGCGCCTCCTGGTTCCTGCTCACCACCTTCGCCGCCTATTTCGTCGGCAAGCTGATCGCCAACCTGCTGATGCGTCGCTGGCATCCGGCCAAGGTGCTGGGCGTCTACGGCGTGCTGTGCATCGCCCTGCTGGCCTACACCATCCTGGTGCCGAACATCACCGCGGTGTACGCCGCCGTGGGCGTGAGCATCTTCCTCGGCCCCTGCTGGCCGACCATCTATGGCCTGACCGTCGACGGCATCGGCCGCGATACCGAATTCGGCGGTTCGCTGCTGGTGATGAGCATCGTCGGTGGCGGGGTGATCCCGATCTTCCAAGGCCTGCTGTCGGACTACACCGGCGGCAACATGCAGCTGGCCTATTCGGTGCCGCTGCTGTGCTTCACGGTGATCGTCGCCTACGCCCTCTACTGCCTGCGTCATCCGGCCAGCGAGCGGCTGCCGGTGGGCGCCGCCCAGACTGCCTGAGGAGGGCGCCGCCATGTCCGTACGCCTGCCCCTGCAGCCTGAGCAATTCACCGCATGCGAGCGCACCCTGCTCGCCAGCGACGCCTTCCAGGTGCGCGCCTGGACCTATCCCTCCGGGGTGCGCGCCCTGGCGCTGGAGAATCGCCGCGGCCGGCTGATCGTACTGCCCTACCAGGGGCAGATGGTCTGGGACGCCAGCTTCGACGGCTGCCGCCTGACCATGCCCGGATTGTTCGACCAGCCGCGGCCAACCCGGCGGATCATCGAGACCTATGGCTGCTTCATGTTCCACGCCGGGGTGCTGCGCAATGGCTGCCCGGCGCCGGAGGACAGCCACGAGCTGCACGGCGAACTGCCCTGCGCGCCGCTGGACGAGGCCTGGCTGGAGCTGGGCCGGGACGCGGAGGGTGACTTCCTGCGCCTGGGCGGTCGCCATGACTACGCCATGGGCTTTGGCGATCGCTATCGCGCCCAGCCCAGCGTGACCCTGAGGCCGGACAGCGCCGTGTTCGAGCTGGGCCTGGAAGTGGAAAACCAGGCCGGCCAGCCCATGGACCTGATGTACATGGCCCACATGAACTACGCCTACGTACCTGGCGGCCGCTTCCATGAGCCTCTCGGCGTGGCCTGCACCCGAGTGCGCACCAGCGTGCCGGCTCATGTACGGCCGACCGCCGACTGGCAGGCTTTCATCGCCGAGCTGGCCGAAGATTCGGAACGCCTGCGGGTGCTGGATGCACCCGCGCGCTACCAGCCGGAAATCGTCAGCTTCATCGATGCGCCGGGTACCGACGCGGCTGGGGAGGCGCACTTCCTGCTGGAGCATCCGAGCGGCGCCGCCTTCTACACGGCCTATCGCCCAGAGAGCTTGCCCCATGCCACGCGCTGGGTGCTGCACAACCCCGACCAGCAGGTGGCGGCCTTCGTGCTGCCGGCGACCTGCGAGCCGGAGGGCTATCTGGCCGAGACCGCCAAGGGGCAGGTGCAGCAGCTGCAGCCGGGTGAACGGCGCACCTTCAGCGTGCGCACTGGCTATCTCGCCGCCGCCGAGCGCGAGGCGCTGCTGACGCGCCTGGCCGACCCGGCGCGGATCAGGTAAGCAGTTGCGCGCCGTTCGCCTCGATCCGCTCGCGATAGCTGCGCGGAATGCGCCCGTCGCTGACCACCAAGTCGAAGTCGTCGAGCGCCGCGAAATGCGCGGCGCGCACCACGTCGAACTTGGTATGGTCGACCAGCAGCAGCCGCTGCTGGGCCTGGCGCAGGACCTTCTGCTTGACCTCGACCTCGTTGAAGTTGAAGCAGGTGACGCCGAAGTCCTCGCTCACCCCGGCCGCCGAGACGAAGGCGTGGGTGAGGCGCACGCCGTCGAGCACCCCGGTCTCCAGGCGACTCTCGAAGATCTGGTTCTTGCGCTGGAAGGTCCCGCCGCACACCACCAGGGTGCAGTTGACCTTCTGCTGCAGCTTGAGCAGCACATTGAGCGAATGGCAGACGGCGGTGAATTCCAGGTCATCGGGAATGAAGTCCACCACGAAGGGCGTGGTGGTCCCGCAATCGAGGAAGACGGTGTCGCCGGCGCGGATCTGCGCCGCGGCCAGCCGACCGATGCGGCGCTTTTCCTCGACCTGGCGCAGATCCTGTTCCACCACCTGGTAGCCGGGCGCCTCGCTGCCGCCGACATCGCGGGTGACGTGACCGCCGAGCAGGCGCAGGCCGTCCGGTGGGAGCCGCAGGTCGCGTCTCAGGGTCATTTCCGAGACACCCAGCAGCTGGGCCATCTCGCGCAGGTGAATGGCGTGCTGATCCTGCAGCGCCTGGTGCATCAGCTTGAGCCGAGCGGCTTTCTTGCTATCCATGAGGGGTGCGCTACGGGAGTCCGACTAGAGGTGCAGGCCGCACCAACCAAGAATTCTGATCCGATCATACGCTACCCGTGCCTGAGGAGGCCCCATGCAGCTTGAACCCGGCGAACTCGCCAAGACCATCGACCACACCCTGCTCGCCGCCGATGCCCGCCGCGCCCAGATCGACCGCCTGTGCCAGGAGGCGCGTACCCATGGCTTCTACTCGGTGTGCGTGAATTCCGCCCAGGTCCCCCACGCCGCGGCGCAACTGGCCGGCAGTACGGTCAAGGTCTGCGCGGTGGTGGGCTTTCCGCTCGGCGCCGGGCTGAGCGCGGCCAAGGCCTTCGAAGCCGAGCAGGCCATCGCCGCCGGGGCGGGGGAGATCGACATGGTGCTCAACATCGGCTGGCTCAAGGATGGCCTGCTGGATGAGGTCTCCGCCGACATCGCCGCGGTCCAGGCCGCCTGCGGTGCGGTACCGCTCAAGGTGATCCTGGAGACCGGTCTGCTCGACGAGCCCCAGAAGCGCCAGGCCTGCCGGATCTGTCGCGACCTCGGGGTCGCCTTCGTCAAGACCTCCACCGGTTTCGGCCACGGCGGCGCGACCCTGGAGGACGTGCGGCTGATGCGCGAGGAGGTGGGCCCGGACATGGGCGTGAAGGCCTCCGGCGGCGTCCGCGACCGGGCCACCGCCCAGGCCATGCTGGATGCCGGCGCGACCCGCCTGGGGACCAGTTCGGGCGTGGCCATCGTCAGCGGCGGCGAGGGTGGCGCGGGGTATTGAGGCAGGTACGACGTAGGTTGGGTTGAGCGCAGCGAAGCCTAACAGTGCCGCCTTGTGTTGGGCTTCGGCGGAGGAGCCGCCTCATCCCAACCTACGGGTGCTACCCCGGTCCTTGCCGATACAGCTTGGAATCCTGGAAATCCCCCGGCGCCAGCACCTCGCCCACCAGGATCAGCGCGGGGCGGCGGAAATCCTTGTCCCGCGCCCGTTCGACGATGTCGGCCAGGGTGCCCTGGACGCTGTCCTGGTCCGGCCAGCTGGCGCGGTGGACGATGGCCACCGGGCAGCTGGGACCGTAGTGCGGCAGGAGGTCGGCGACGATGCGCTCCAGCTGGCCGACGCCGAGGTGGATGGCCAGGGTCGCGCGGTGGCGGGCCAGGTCGGCCAGCGCCTCGCCTTCCGGCATGGCGGTGCGGCTGGCGTAGCGGGTGAGGATCACCGTCTGGCTGACGCCGGGCAGGGTCAGCTCGCAACCCAACAGGGCGGCGCAGGCGGCGGTGGCGGTTACGCCGGGGATGATCTCGTAGGGGATGCCCAGCGCCTGCAGGCGGCGGATCTGCTCACCGATGGCGCCGTACAGCGAGGGGTCGCCGGAATGCACCCGGGCCACGTCCTGGCCACGGGCGTGGGCGGCGGCCAGGTGGCCGACGATGGCATCCAGATCAAGGTGCGCGGTATCGATCACCGTCTCGGCCTGGTGACCTTCCAGCACCGCTTGTGGCACCAGGGAGCCGGCATAGAGGATCACCGGGCACTGGCGGATCAGCCGCTGGCCCTTGACGGTGATGAGGTCGGGATCGCCGGGGCCGGCGCCGATGAAATGGACGGTCATGGGGTTTCCTCGGCCAGGGCGGCGAGCAGCTCGGCGACACTGGCGAATTCGCGGTCGACGCTGGGCAGGGCAGGGCGCCGCAGGATCAGCACCGGCAGGCCCCGCTCGCGGGCCACCTGCAGCTTGGGTTGGGTAGCGGCACTGCCACTGTTCTTGCTGATCAGCACATCGAAGTCGCCCTGGGCGAAGAGCGCGCGCTCGGCCTCCAGGGCGAAGGGACCGCGGTCGGCGATGATCCGTGCCCGCGCGTGGCCGGGATGGGCGTCGAGCAGGCGCAGGGTCCAGAACTGGTTGGGCGGGATCACCGCGAGGTGCTCCAGTGGTTCGCGACCCAGGGTGAAGAAGGGCCGGGCGAAGGGCGCCAGCGCGGTCTGCAGCTCGGCCCAGTCGGCCACCTCGCGCCAGTCGTCGCCCGGTCCGGCCTGCCAGCCGGGGCGACGTAGCGCCCAGCAGGGCAGGCCAGCGTCAGCAGCGGCCTGGGCGGCGTTGTGGCTGATCCGGGCGGCGTAGGGATGGGTGGCGTCCAGCAGCAGCTCGATGCCTTCACTGTGGAGAAAGGCGGCCAACCCCGCGGCGCCGCCGTAGCCGCCAACCCGTACCTGGCAGGGCAGGTCCTGGGGCACCCGACCCAGGCCGGCGAGGCTGTAGATGGCCTCCGCCGGCAGCGTGCGGGCGATGGCCAGGGCTTCGGTAGTACCGCCGAGCAGGAGGATCTTCATGGGCGGTTTTCCGTAAGAGCGGCGGAGGCTTCGTCATGCATGGCGTGTCCTCACCCCCGGCCCCTCTCCCCCAGGGAGAGGGGAGGAAGAGCGGTGCTTGGCGTCGAGTCGGGGAGCAGGACTGCTAGTCTCTCTGTTGAGCAGAGCAGCGGGCGGTAGCCCAGACGCCAGACTTCCAAACCACCACCCAACCACCCCCTCTCCCCCATGGGGAGAGGGCTGGGGTGAGGGGGCCAAACCCAAGCCAAGACTCACGGCTTCACCACTTCCAGCAAGGTAATAGGCAGCGCCGCACGCCAGGTATCGAAGGCGCCCAGTGGCTGGGCCTGGGCCACCTGCAACCGGGTCAGGTCACCACCGTGGTGCTCGCGGAAGGCCACCAGAGCGGCTTCGGTCTGCAGAGTCACGGCATTGGCGACCAGGCGGCCGCCGGGCCGCAAGGCGACCCAGCAGGCGTCCAGCACGCCTGGCGCTGTGAGCCCGCCGCCGATGAAGATGGCGTCCGGAGTGGCCAGGCCGGCCAGTGCCTCCGGTGCCTGGCCAGCCACCAGGTGCAGCGCCGGGGCGCCGAGGTGGTCGCGGTTATGGAGGATATGGGCCTGACGACCGGCATTGGCCTCGATGGCCAGCACCCGGCAGCCGGGATGGCTGCGCGCCCATTCGATGCCGATGGAGCCGCAGCCGGCGCCCACATCCCACAGCAGTTCGCCGGGACGCGGCGCCAGACGCGCCAGGGTCACGGCGCGCACGTCGCGCTTGGTCAACTGGCCGTCGTGGCGATAGGCGCTGTCCGGCAGACCGGGGGTGAGCGGCAGTCCCGCTTCACCGGTCTCGCTCAGGACCTCGATGGCGACCAGATTGAGCGCCGCCGCCTCGGTCAGCGACCAGGCCTCGGCGCGACCGGCGATGCGGCGTTCCAGGGGCCCGCCCAGGTGCTCCAGCACTTGCAGCTGGCTGGCGCCAAAGCCTTGGTCCACCAGCAGGGCGGCCAGGGCGGCGGGGCTGTGACCGTCGTTGCTCAAGACCAGCAGGCGCGCGCCGGGATGGAGATGGCGCACCACCCCGGCCAGGGGCCGGGCCACCACCGATAGCAACGCGACCTCCTGCAGGGGCCAGCCCAGGCGCGCAGCGGCCAGGGAGTAGGAAGAGGGCGCCGGCAGCACCTGCAGTTCGTCGGCCGACAGCTGGCGTGCCAGGCTCGCGCCGACGCCGAACAGCATGGGATCGCCGCTGGCCAGCACGCAGACCGAGGTGCCGCGGCGGTCCAGGACCGGGGCCAGGGCGAAGGGCTGCGGCCAGGGCTCGCGAGTGGCGCGGATGCAGGGTGGCAGCAGCGCCAGCTGGCGCGGACCGCCGATGACGACCTGCGCTTCCAGCAGGGCGCGGCGGGCCTGCTTGCCGAGGCCGGGGTAGCCGTCTTCGCCGATACCCACCACGGTCAGCCAGGGGATCATGAACACACCTCATCGAACGTCAGCCGACCGGGCGTTTTCAAGGGGTCGGGGTCGGGTGGCCCCGGAGTCATTATCTGACCCGGGGCCCCCTAAGAACCGTGCTTGCGACTTTCGCAGCACACGGCTCAAGCTTACGAAAAACCAGCCATAGGCTGGCCGGCAACTGTGACGCGCGATCCTAACATCATAGACCGCTATATCTCAGGGTTACCTGTTGCCGCTGGCTATGCACCAGCGAGTGGCAGTTGGGGTGTATGAGCACGCGATTTTTCAGGGTGTCCTTGCCGCCGTCCACCCGTCGAATGACGTGATGGTCGTCCCAGCCAGTTTCCTTATTTACCGCGTGTCCACATAAGGCGCAGAGTCCTTTCTGCCGCTGGAAGAGATACAGGATTTGTTTTCTGAAATGCAGTTTGTGCTGCATTCGTCGAACTCTTAGTTTTTCCCATTTCTCTTCGTGTTTCGCATCGTATGGATGGTACCCACCCGATAGCCGCGGTTGTCGCCTTATCTCAGTGTCCGCTAGCTGGTATAGCTGGCAGAACTTGCGTTCACCCTTCTTGCCTCTGTAGGGATGCGCAAAAACCCAATTTCGCTTGCCTATGGAGTGGAAGTATCTATTCCGGCACCAATTAGCTTGCTTCTTCGGATGGCGGCGCTTCGCCCACCTTCGCAGCAGCCAGACGATCAAGCTGTCTAACCGGCTGAAGGCTTTCTTTGCCACGGCTGGAGAGTGGTATTGAGCCCACCCTTTCAGCACCGGATTCAGGCGTCCGATTAGCTCTTCCTGAGTCAATGCCCCGCTGGTTTTTACTATTTCTCTAACCTTGCGATAGAACGTTGAGATGTTCTTTTTCGAAGGCTTGATGAATAGCTTGGTCCGGCGGTAAGGCGACTTCGGTACGTATTTCCTGAAATTCCACCCTAGGAAATCGAAGCCCTGAAGGATGTGGGTTATCTGCGTTTTCTCTTCGGACAAGCTCACCCCTCGTACTGACAGGAATTGCTCGACCCAAGGTATGACTTCGTCAGTCAACAGCTCTTTGGTAGCCGCTGTGATGATGAAGTCGTCCGCGTATCGCACCACATGCACTCTGGGCGTATCGGCGTCGGTACCCGCTAGCTTTCTGGCCAGATGACCTTTGAGCTGCATCTCCAAACCGTTAAGGGTGGCGTTAGCCAAACACGGCGAAATAATCCCACCTTGTGGCGTCCCGGCCTCCGTAGCCATGAAGTGTCGCCGGTCAATTACCCCGGCCTTCAACCACAGCCGCAGTACCTTTTTGTCCATAGGGACGTTCTGGCACAGCCACTCGTGATTGATGTTGTCGAAGAACCCCTTGATGTCACCTTCCAGAACCCACACAGGTGAGTCGTCTCGCGACATTAACTGAAAGATTTCAACCATCGCATCAGCGGTCGAGCGATCCGGCCGGAAGCCGAAACTTTTCGGGTCGCTGGTGCTTTCGATGACAGGTTCCAGGGCGGACAGGTAGAGCGCTTGCATGGCCCGATCAAACATCGTCGGTATGCCTAGCGGGCGCTTTTCCTTCTTCCCTGGCTTCGGTATCCAAACCCTCTTTAGCGGTTTGGGCCGATAGCCTCGTATCTCCGATAGACGCTTCGCGGCGCGGAGCTTGGCTGGAGGCGTCCCCCAAGTTTCTCCATCAACGCCCGGAGTCTTGCGACCCCGGTTTTCAGTCACCCGTCTTACAGCCAGACAGCGGCCATAAAACGAATGGGTCAGTAACCGTTGCAGGCGTTTAACCCTACGCCAGTCACCGGCCATTGTTGCCTGCGCAATCTTCAACTGCGTTTTCCGAACGGAGATCTGGATCTTGGCCCAATCGAGATCGTGCCAGCCCTTCAC
>NZ_FOED01000003.1:0-536248 GCF_900110545.1 Pseudomonas sp. Snoq117.2
GCGGGCTCGATCTGGGCAGCGTTGGGCTTCGCTCAGGTTCAGCCCAACCGCCCTCCTCCTCAGAACTCGATCTGGACATCCCCCTGAGGAATGCTGCAGCAGGACAGGATGTAGCCTTCGGCCTCGTCTTCCTCGGTGATGCCGCCGTTGTGGTCCATGACCACCTCGCCGCTTTTCTTGAGCACCTTGCAGGTGCCGCAGATGCCCATGCCGCACGCCTTGGGAATGTGCAGGCCGAGCTTGGCCGCGGCGCCGTGGATGGTCTCGCCCGGGCCGATGCTGACGCTCTTGTCGCTCTCGGTGAAGGAGATCAGGCACTGGGCTTCCAGGGGAATCGGCGGCAGGTCGGCGGCGGCTTCGGCCTGTTCGGCGGCCTCGACCTTGGCTTCCGGCGGCGTCGCGCCAAAGGATTCCTCGTGGTACCGGGTCATGTCGAAGTCCAGCTCGCGGAGCATGGCCTTGACGGCGTTCATGTAGGGCGTGGGGCCGCAGCAGAAGATCTCGCGTTCACGGAAGTCCGGCGCCATCAGCTCGAGCATGCGGCGATCGAAGTAGCCGCGGAAACCGGCCCAGGACTCACCGTGCTCGGTGCGCTCGCACACCAGGTTCAGGGCGAAGTTGTCGATCCGCGCGGCCATGTGCTCCAGCTCACCCTGGTAGATGATGTCGCGCGGGGTGCGGGCGCTGTGCACGAAGACCATGTCGACGCTGGCGTTGGTGTCGTAGAACCAGCGCGCCATGGACATCACCGGGGTGATGCCCACGCCGCCGGAGAGGTAGAGCACCTTGTCGGCCGGGTAATCGATGGCGTTGAACAGGCCGACCGGGCCATGCACGGCCAGGTTTTCACCGACCTTGAGGTTGTCGTGCAGCCAGTTGGATACCAGGCCGCCCGGCACGCGCTTGACGGTGATGGAGAAGCTGTAGGGCACCGAAGGCGAGCTGGAGATGGTGTAGGAGCGCATCACCTGCCGGCCATCGATTTCCAGCTCCAGGGTCACGAACTGGCCCGGCTTGAAGAAATACATCAGCGGGATTTCGGCCGTGAAGCAGAAGGTGCGCACGTCCCAGGTTTCCTGGATGACCTTGACGCAGCGCACGGGGTGGCGGCCATTGGTCCAGGTCTGGGTGGTTACGGGGTTGAGGAAGGTATTCATGACGCACCTCGACTGCCACTGGGGCTATTGGCGGCGATTCTGGGAGGGCCCCACGACCGCCACTTTCCCAATCGCGACATCCACATGCCGATGGCGACCGGCCCAGCAGTGGCAAGGGCTGGGGCGTCGTGAACAGCGTCGGCCATGTCGCCCATGAGCAAGGCCCCCTCCCGCCTCCGGCCCCACACTCCGCCCCAAGCCGAACCTGAACAGCGCGCGACGGGCGAAGCACGGGGTCATTCGGCGGCCCTGTCCTGTCGGCCAATAGCCTTGCAATACCGTGACCAACCACTTTCGCCACCCGCCGCGGTGGCCACGAGGATGTACGATGGACGTCAGCACCTTGAGTTTGGGCGACCCTCTCGATCCGGCCCGCAAGGCCACGGCCGAGATGCTGCGCACCCGCGAGCGCACCTATTCCCTGCCCCAGCCGTTCTACAACGACGAGCGCCTGTTCCAGATCGACATGCAGGAGATCTTCGGCAAGGAATGGCTGATCGCCGGCATGACCTGCGAGATCCCCACCAAGGGCAACTTCATCACCCTGCAGCTGGGTGACAACCCCATCCTGGTGGTCCGCGGTGCCGAGGGCAAGGTCCACGCCTTCCACAACGTCTGCCGTCACCGCGGTTCGCGCCTCTGCGTGAGCGACAAGGGCAAGGTCGCCAAGCTGGTCTGCCCCTACCACCAGTGGACCTACGAGCTGGACGGCCGCCTGCTGTTCGCCGGCACCGAGATGGGCGCCGATTTCAACATGGCCGACTTCAATCTCAAGCCGATCCACGTCAAGACCGCCGGCGGCTACATCTTCATCTCCCTGGCCGACGAACCGCCGGCCATCGACGACTTCCTGCGTACGCTCGAGCACTACATGGAGCCGTACGACATGGAGAACGCCAAGGTCGCGGTACGCACCGACCTGGTCGAGCAGGCCAACTGGAAGCTGGTGCTGGAAAACAACCGCGAGTGCTATCACTGCAGCGGCTCCCACCCCGAGTTGCTGAACACCCTGCTGGAATGGGACGACGTCACCGATCCGCGTGCCTCCCAGGCATTCAAGGACCAGGTCGCCGCCTGCACCACGCGCTGGGACGCCGACAACATCCCCTACGCCCATGCCAGCTTCGGCTTGCGCAACCGCATCGTGCGCATGCCACTGCTCGCCGGCACCGTGTCCATGACCCTGGACGGCAAGCCCGGCTGCCAGAAACTCATGGGTCGCATCAAGGACCCGGACCTGGGCTCCATGCGCATCCTGCACCTGCCGCACTCCTGGAACCACTGCATGGGCGATCACATGATCGTCTTCACCGTCTGGCCGCTGGGTCCGACCGAGACCGTGGTGACCACCAAGTGGCTGGTGCACAAGGACGCCGTGGAAGGCGTCGACTACGATCCGGTCAACCTGCGCAAGGTCTGGGATGCCACCAATGACCAGGATCGTCGCCTGGCCGAGGAAAACCAGCGTGGTATCAACTCCAAGGCTTACCAGCCGGGTCCCTACTCAAAGACTTACGAATTCGGCGTGATCAACTTCATCGACTGGTACAGCGAGCGGCTGCTCAACAACCTCGGCGAAGAGGCGCCAGCCGCGCATCTACGACAGGTCGGCGGTGACTGAGGAACGCGAATTCCAAGCCGCCCATGGAGCTGCAAGGGCTCCATGGGCATGCCAATAAACTGTCTTTATGTTAATGCGGTTTTTTGACGCACCCCTTTTAGCGTCTTTAATTTAAAACATCACATAAAGTTGTGAGCCTGTTCACGTTTTGAATCGTCTTTCACGGGCTCATCATGACTCTTCGCTCGCTGTCCATCGCTACTCGCAATCTGCTATGTTTTGGCATTCTCGCGACACTCGTTGCTGCCCTCGGCTTGTTCGGTTGGTTTCAGTTGGCGCAAATCCGCCAGTTGGGTCATCAGGTAGAACAGCGCCATATCCCCACGCTCGTCGCCGCCAATGACTTGGGGATGCTGCTGGCACGAACCCGCATCGAAACCCTGCGTCTGCTGGCCATGCCCGATGCCGAAACCCTGACCAACACCCGCAAGAAGCTGGACGACCTGAGTACCGAGGTCCAGGCCGCCTTCGGGCGCTATCAGCAAGGCGCGCTGTCGCCACAGAGCCGACAGGCGATGGACGATCTGCGCCAGGTGCACCGGGAATACATGCAGGGCGTACGGCAGCTGGCCGACCTGGCCGGTGCCGGCCAGATGGCCGAGGCGCGCCAGGTGGTCCAGCAGAACATGGCGCAACTGGGTCTCCGGATGAACGCCAGCATCGAGACGCTACGCAACGTGGTCCAGCAGGATATCCATACGGCCAGTAACGAGGCCGATACCGCCTATGCGCGCTCCACCACCGTGACCTGGCTGATGATCCTGCTGGCGCTGGCCCTCACCGCCCTGCTCGCCTGGCGGCTGACCCGCAGCATCGCGGGGCCCATCGCCCAGGCCGTTGCGGCGGCGCGTACCATCGCCACCGGCGACCTGACCCAGCCGCTGGACGCTCGCGGGCGCGACGAGGCGGCCCAGCTGCTGCAGGCCATGCAGCAGATGCAGGGCCAGTTGCGCGAGACCCTCGCGCACATCGGCGATTCGGCCACCCAGTTGGCTTCGGCCGCCGAGGAGATGACCGCGGTGACTCAGGAAAGCGCCCACGGCCTGCGCCAGCAGAACAACGAGATCGAAATGGCCGCCACGGCGGTCACCGAGATGAGCCAGGCGGTCGAAGAGGTCGCCGGCAATGCCGGCTCGACCTCCACCGCGTCGCGCCAGGCTGCCCAGACCGCGGCCCAGGGCCAGCGCCAGCTGGGCGAGACCCTCGGCGCCATCGAAGCCCTCACCGAGCAGGTCCTCGGCGCCAGCGCCCAGGCCCGTGAGCTGGAAAGCCAGACCCGCGACATCAGCCAGGTGCTGGACGTGATCCGCGCGGTGGCCGAGCAGACCAATCTGCTGGCGCTCAACGCCGCCATCGAGGCCGCCCGGGCCGGTGAGGCAGGCCGCGGCTTTGCCGTGGTGGCCGACGAGGTACGGGCCCTGGCCAAGCGTACCGGGGACTCGACCAGCGAGATCGAGAAGATGATCGGCAATATCCAGCAGGGCACTGGCCAGACCGTCGATGCGCTGCTGAGCAGTGCCGATCAGGCACGACTGACCCGGGAACAGGCCCAGGCGGCCAATGCCGGCCTCGCTGCCATCGCGGATGCGGTATCCGGCATCGACGAACGCAACCTGCTGATCGCCAGCGCCGCCGAGCAGCAGGCCCAGGTGGCCCGTGAAGTGGATCGCAATCTGGTACGCATCCGCGATCTGTCGGTGCAGACCGCCGCCGGTGCCGAGCAGACCCGGGGCGCCAGCCAGCAACTGGCGGATCTGGCAGCGACCTTGAGTGGTCAGGTACGCCGCTTCCAGTTCTGAGCGAGTGTCAGCACCTAGGCTAGAAGCCGTCGGGTCGTCAACAGTCAGCTTTAAGACGAATGACCATAAAGTCGCGGCGCCTCTAGCCGTTAAAGGAGACCTCACTCTTCACCGGGGCTGCCGCCGTGACCTTTCGTTCCTTCTCCCTCGCCATTCGCAGCGTGTTGTGTTTCGGCCTGCTGGCCATCCTCGTCGCCAGTCTGGGCCTGTTCGGCCTGCTGCAACTGTCGCAGATCCGGGCCCAGGGCCAGGTGATCGAGACCAACAACGTGCCCAGCATCGTCGAAGCCGACAACCTTGCCCTGCAACTGGCCCGCACCCGGGTCGAGGTGCTGCGCCTACTGGCCATTCCGGACGCCGCTACCGTCGCCAACACGCGCAAGAAGATCGACAGCATCAATGCCGACATCGGCGCCGCTTTCGGTCGCTATGACAATCTCGTCAGCAGCGACCGCGAGCGCCAGGCCTTCGAGGCCCTGCGCCAGATCCATGGCGACTATGTCCGCTACACCGCGCAACTCGCCGACCTCATCGGGGCCGGCAAGGTCGACGAGGCCCGCAGCCTGATCCAGACCAGCATGGCCCAGCTCGGCGTGCAGATGAACGAGCGCACCGAAGCCCTGCGCAAGATCAACCAGGAAGACATCAAGGCCGCCTCCCAGCACTCCGGCGACACCTATGCCCAGGCCACCTCCATCACCTGGATGGTCATCGCCATGGCCCTGGGTCTGACCGTGCTGCTGGCCTGGCGCCTGACCCTGAGCATGACCCGACCCATCGCCGAGGCCGTGGCCGCCGCCCGGACCATCGCCAGCGGCGATCTGACCCAGACCCTGGATACCCGCGGTCACGACGAAGCCGCCCAGCTGCTGCAAGCCATGCAGCAGATGCAGACCAATCTGCGCGATACCCTGGGCCACCTGGGCCATTCCGCTACCCAGCTGGCCTCCGCCGCCGAGGAAATGACCGCGGTCATGCAGGAGAGCGCCCACGGCCTGCAACAGCAGAACAGCGAGATCGAGATGGCGGCCACCGCGGTCACCGAGATGAGCCAGGCGGTGGACGAAGTGGCCGGCAATGCCACCTCCACCTCGTCCGAATCGCGCCAGGCCGCCGATACCGCGCGCCAGGGCCAGCGGCAGCTGGGCGATACCCTGGGCGCCATCGAGGTGCTCACCGAAAACGTGCTGGGTGCCAGCGAACAGGCCCGCCAGCTGGCTGAACAGACCCGCAACATCAGCCAGGTACTGGACGTGATCCGCTCGGTCGCCGAACAGACCAACCTGCTGGCGCTCAACGCCGCCATCGAAGCCGCGCGTGCCGGTGATGCCGGTCGCGGCTTCGCCGTGGTCGCCGACGAGGTGCGCGCCCTGGCCCATCGCACCGGTGAATCCACCCGCGAGATCGAAGGCATGATCGGCAGCATCCAGCAGGGCACCGGCCAAACCGTCGATGCGCTGCTGACCAGCGCCGACCAGGCGCGCCAGACCCGCGAGCAGGCGCAGTCGGCCAACGCCGCCCTGGCCGCCATCGCCCAGTCGGTGTCGGGCATCGACGAGCGCAACCTGGTGATCGCCAGCGCCGCCGAAGAGCAGGCCCAGGTGGCCCGCGAGGTGGATCGCAATCTGGTACGCATCCGCGATCTGTCGGTGCAGACCGCTGCCGGTGCCGAACAGACGCGCGCCGCCAGCCAGCAGCTCTCCGAACTGGCGGTGGAGCTCAACGGCCAGATCCGCCGCTTCCGCGTGTGACCTGTCCGGCAGGGACACCCCTGCCGGACCCCGTCGCGGTGGCAAAACCGGGAGGCGACCGCTACGCTGGCGCCTTCGCCCACCGCGCCTCTCTCGCATGAGCTATCGCTACGTCATCTTCGACTTCGACGGCACCCTGGCGGACAGCCTGCCCTTTCTGTTGAGCTGCCTGGGCGAGCTGGCGCGAACCCATGGCTTTCGGCAGCCGGCTGCCGACGAGTGGCCCCGGCTGCGCGCCGCCTCCCTGACCGGCCTGCTCGACAGCCTGAGCATCCCGCTGTGGCAGGTACCGCGCATCGCCCGCCACTATCGCCGCCTGCTGGTCCAGCGCGGCGACCAGGTGGCGCCCTTCGCCGAGATTCCCGCCACCCTCGACCGGCTCCAGGCCAACGGCCTGGCGCTGGGTCTGGCGACCTCCAATTCCGCCGCCGCGGTCCATCAGGTACTGCCCCAGGCCGGACGGTTGTTCCCTGATGGCGAATTCGATATCCCCCTGCTGGGCAAGGCCCGGCGCCTGACACGGTTGCTCCGCCGCCAGGGCATCGCACCGGCCGAGGCGCTCTATGTCGGTGACGAGCTGCGCGATCTCCAGGCCGCGCACCGCGCCGGGCTGGATTGCGCGGCCGTGGCCTGGGGCTATGGCTGCCCGGTGACGCTGCGTGCGCAGCAGCCCGATCTCTTCTTCGAACACCCGGTCGAGCTGTTGCGGCTGCGGCCCTCCCCCTGCTGAAGGAATGTCCATGAAGTCTCTGTTGCTGGTCGCTGGTCTTTGTCTGAGTGGTGTGCTGCACGCCGCCGAGCTGCAGGTGCGGGTGGAGACGGTCGATGCCTCGGGGGGCCAGTTGCTGCTGGCGGTATTCGATAGCGAAGAGGCCTGGAAGGCGCACAAGACGCCGGTGGCCCAGGCCCATCTCGCCGCGCAGGCGGGTGCCCAGGAGCAGCGCTTCGAGCTGCCGCCCGGGCGTTATGCCGTATCGGTCATCCACGACAGCAACAGCAATAGTCAGCTGGACACCAATTTCATCGGCATGCCCACCGAACAATACGGCTACAGCAACAATCCGCCGCTGCGCATGCGCATGGCCACCTTCGAGGAATGCGCCTTCACCCTGCCCGCCGCAGGCCTGCGCCAGCAGGTGACGCTGCGCTAGGCCATAGCGATCATGCACAGGCTTCCAAACAGAAAATCAACAGAGTTATCCACATGACTTTTAGCGTCGATCGCTGAACTCCGAGCTGAACAGGCGTGGATAACTCCTTGGGCTGGCGAAAGAAATCCCTTGACTCGGGCATATCCCGAAAAACTGGTCATTATTTGATCGATCCTCTGGAGGCCGCGCCAGCTCTGGTCTCTGACACTGGACGAACAACCTATCCACAGCCCTATGCAACGCTATTGTGGGTTGTGGAAAACGCCTGAAACAGTATTGATCATTTTTTGTACGATCCTCTACAAGCCTTGCCAGCCCTGGCGTACAGATCAGGTCCCACATCTTTTCCACAGGCACGCACACAGCAGATGTGGGCAAACCAGCCAGGAGAAACGTCTTCCGGCGTGACGCATAGCCAGAGCGGAATTGGTTATTTATTGAGCAATTTTCCTTGGACAGTTGCCCCAACGGTTGCTGACAACTTGCCCAGGGCTTATCCACAGCCTTTACCTGTCAAGCAATGACGGCACGACAGGCAATCGTCCGCAGCCTGACCGGTTTGATCTGGCCGTCGCCAATTCGATCAACAAGGCCAGTATCCCCGCAGCCCTTCTGGCACGCGCCTTTGCGTCGGTAGCGAACAGACTGCCCACAACCTTATGCACAGTTTGCAAAGCATTCGGGCATAAAAAAGACCGCCTTAGGCGGTCTTTCAAACAGTGGCAAGTGCTCAGCGCGCGGTGCGTACGCTGTCCGACAGCTGCTTGCAGAGGCCGAGCACGCCATCGATGGCAGCGCCCGAGGATTCGGCCTTGGCAATCTGGTCGACGAATGCCGAACCCACCACCACGCCATCGGCGATCCGGGCGATCACCCGGGCCTGCTCCGGGGTACGGATGCCGAAGCCGACGGCCAGGGGCAGGTCGGTGAAGCGGCGCAGGCGCGCCACGGCGGCCTCGACGTGCTCGGTGGTGGCCGAGCCGGCACCGGTCACGCCCGCGACGGATACGTAATAGACGAAGCCGGAGCTGGTGTTGAGTACGCGCGGCAGGCGGGCGTCATCGGTGGTCGGGGTGGTCAGACGGATGAAGTCGATACCGGCGGCCTGGGCCGGCAGCGCCAGCTCGGCGTCGTGCTCGGGCGGCAGGTCGACCACGATCAGGCCATCCACGCCCGCTTCGGCGGCTTCCGCCAGGAAGCGCTCCACGCCATAGCGATGGATGGGGTTGTAGTAGCCCATCAGCACCAGTGGCGTCTCCCCTTCCCCACGGCGGAAGTCGCGCACCATCTCCAGGGTCTTGGCCAGATTCTGGCCCGCCTGCAGGGCCCGCAGGGCAGCGGCCTGGATGGCCGGGCCGTCAGCCATGGGATCGGTGAAGGGCATGCCCAGCTCGATGACGTCGGCACCGGCCGCCGGCAGGCCCTTGAGGATGGCCAGGGCGGTGTCGTAGTCCGGATCGCCGGCGGTGGTGTAGGTGACCAGGGCGGCGCGGCCCTCGGCCTTCAGCGCGGCGAAGCGGGTTTCCAGGCGGCTCATAGCTTGTCTCCCAGGTGACTCATCACGGTCTGCATGTCCTTGTCGCCGCGGCCCGAGAGGCAGATCACCATCAGGTGGTCCTTGGGCAGGTGTGGCGCGCGCTTGTAGGCCTCGGCCAGGGCGTGAGCCGTTTCCAGCGCCGGGATGATGCCTTCCAGGCGGCAGGTCTGGTGGAAGGCCTTGAGCGCCTCGTCGTCGTTGATCGGTACGTATTCCACGCGCTTCACGTCGTACAGGTGGGCGTGCTCCGGGCCGATGCCGGGATAGTCCAGGCCAGCGGAAATGGAATGGGCGTCGATGATCTGGCCATCATCGTCCTGCAGCAGGAAGGTACGGTTACCGTGCAGCACCCCGGGCACCCCGCCGTTGAGGCTGGAGGCATGCTTGTCGGTGTCGACGCCGTGGCCGCCGGCCTCGACGCCGATGATGGCGACGTCCTGGTCATCGAGAAATTCGTGGAACAGGCCCATGGCATTGGAGCCGCCGCCGACGCAGGCGATCAGGCTGTCGGGCAGGCGTCCTTCCTTCTCCAGGATCTGCGCGCGGGTCTCGCGACCGATCACCGCCTGGAAATCGCGGACCATGGCCGGATAGGGGTGCGGACCGGCCACGGTGCCGATCAGGTAGAAGGTGTCGGCGACATTGGTCACCCAGTCGCGCAGCGCCTCGTTCATGGCGTCCTTGAGGGTGCCGGTACCGGACGTGACCGGAATCACCTCGGCGCCCAGCAGCTTCATGCGGAAGACGTTGGCCTGCTGGCGGTCGATGTCGGTGCTGCCCATGTAGATGACGCAGGGCAGGCCAAAGCGTGCGGCGACGGTAGCGGTGGCCACGCCGTGCATGCCGGCACCGGTCTCGGCGATGATGCGGGTCTTGCCCATGCGCTTGGCCAGCAGGATCTGGCCAATGCAGTTGTTGATCTTGTGCGCGCCGGTGTGATTCAGCTCTTCGCGCTTGAGATAGATCTTGGCGCCGCCGAAGTGCTCGGTCAGGCGCTCGGCGAAGTACAGCGGATTGGGCCGACCGACGTAGTCGCGCTGGAAGTAGGCCAGCTGCTCGAGAAACGCCGGATCCTCCATGGCGGTCTCGTATTCGCGCTGCAGATCGAGGATCAGCGGCATCAGGGTTTCGGCGACATAGCGACCACCGAACTGGCCGAACATGCCTTGAGCGTCGGGGCCCTGGCGATAAGCGAACTGGGTCATGAGATTCTCCTGCGAAGATGGATCTACCTTACCTGCTTGAGTGCCGCTGATAAATCGATAAGATCGCGATTACCCGTCAGGAAATCTCACAGATGAGCGATGCCCGCGACCTGCCCCCGCTGAACGCCCTGCGCGCCTTCGAGGCCACCGCCCGTCTGGGTGGCATGAGCCGCGCCGGCGACGAACTGCACGTAACCCATGGCGCCGTGAGTCGCCAGATCCGTGCCCTGGAGGAACAGCTCGGGGTGGCACTGTTTCGCCGTGAAGGTCGGGGGCTGGCGCTGACCGAGGCCGGGCTGCGCCTGCGCGAGGTGAGCGGTGAGGTTTTCGAACGGTTACGCGAGGTATGCGCTGAACTCAAGGCTGGCAGTCGCCAGGGACCCTTCGTGCTGGGCTGCCCGGGCAGCCTGGTGGCCCGCTGGTTCATTCCGCGACTGGATCGCCTCAATCGCGATCTGCCGGAGCTGCGCCTGCACCTTTCGACCCGTACCGACGATACCCCGCTGGCCGCTGCCGGTCTGGACGCCAGCCTGTTGTTCACCGAGACGGCGCCGCCCCAGGACGTGATGCCCTATCACCTGGCGCCCGAGCGGATCGGGCCGGTGCTGAGTCCCTACTGTCCGGCCTATCTGCGGCTCAGGGACGGTGATCTGCAGGCCTTGCTGGCGGAGCGACTGCTGCACACCCTGTCGCGGCCCCAGGCCTGGCCACAGTGGTTCGCCACCCAGGGCCTGGCGGCACCGGTGCTGGAGTACGGGCAGGGCTTCGAGCACCTCTATTACCTGCTGGAGGCGGCGCTGTCGGGATTGGGGGTAGCGATCGCCCCGGAACCACTGGTGGCGGCGGATCTGAAGGCGGGCAGGCTGGTCGCACCCTGGGGCTTCGCGACGACCGGTGCGGAGTTGGCGCTATGGGCGCCGGGTCGGTTGGCGGATGAGCGGGTGGAGCGGTTGGCGGCTTGGCTCAGACAGGAGCTGGCCTAGCGCTAGCGCCCGAGGCATCCCGTGGGATGCCTCGAACTGCCACGATCAGTGGTCGCCGCGCAGCAGCGCCCAGCCGACCAGAACGGTCACGCCAGCGGCGATGCCGACGGTAGCCCAGGGATGTTCGCGCGCCACGCCACTGGCGGCACGGCCGTACTGACGGGTCAGGCGACGCACGTCGTCATAGACTTCTTCCAGCGAATCGCCCGAATGATGCAGGGCTTCGCGAGCGGTGCTCTTGAAGGAGTTCAGGCTGCTGCGGGATTCGCGCGCCGCGTTCTTCTTCAGCGATGCCAGCGAGTCGAGCAGGCTGTTGATTTCGTTCTCGATGCTGGCGATGGACGCCTGGTAGTCGGTGTTACGGGCCATGACAACCTCCTGAGATGGACGGATTCAGGAAATGTGACTACCGAGCCGTTGGAAAGTGCTGCATAGCCGTATCCGAGAGCCTGGGCAGTGAACTTATCGGGACCTTTCGCGGCCTCAAATGGCAGAGGCACCCTTCCCGGCGAGTCGACCGCGACACCGGTCAACGCGTTGCCGGCTATCCGCTGCAGCGCCCGTCATTGCTGACCCAGGAGATTTTCATGTCCGATCATCACACCTACAAGAAGCTGGAAATCGTTGGCTCTTCCACCACCAGTGTCGAGGACGCCATCAATAATGCCCTTGCCGAGACCTCCAAGTCGGTGAAGAACCTGGAATGGTTCGAAGTGGGTGAAATCCGCGGTCATATCCAGGACGCCAAGGTGGCGCACTATCAGGTCACCCTGAAGATCGGCTTCCGTATCGAAGCCAGCTGAGCAGCTATTCAAGACCTCCCTCCCCTCGCAAAAGGACAGGCAAGATGCGTAGAGTCGTGATTACCCTCGGTTTGTTGGCCCTGAGCAGCGGAGCTTTCGCCGCTGGCACCTCGTGCGACACGGTCAAGGCCGATATCGATGCCAAGCTGCAGGCCAAGCAGGTAGCGCACTACAGTCTTGAGGTGGTGGACAAGGGCAGCGCCAGCGCCTCCGCCAAGGTGGTGGGCAACTGCGAAGGCGGTAGCAAGGAAATCGTCTACCAGCGTCGCTAGGTCTCCGGCTGCCGGGTGCTCCCCAGGTAGCGCCGGCCGCTGCCGATGCAACGCCCGCCACCGAGAGGTGGCGGGCGTTGTTGCATCTAAAGGTCCGTAGCAGGTCCGAAGAATTCATGACGGATCTGCTTTTCCGGCACCCCCAGCTCCAGCAGATCCCGTCGCACCTGGGCCATGAAGGGCTGCGGGCCGAGAAGGTAGGCGTCCAGATCGCGATCCTTGGGCAACCAGCGCTGCAGGCGCGTCCGGTCCAATCGCGAGGCGTAGGCCTCTTCCGCCACCGGCTCGCTGTAGCAGAAGTACAGCTGCAATTGCGGATGATGGGCGGCCTGCTCTTCGAGCCAGTGTCCAAAGGCCTGCACCCCGACATGGCGGGTGCAGTGGATCAGCTGAATCGGCCGGCCGCTGGGCAGGGCCGCCGATACCATAGGCAACAGCGGCGTGATGCCGACGCCGCCAGCGATCAGCAGCAGCGGCTTGGTCGATTCCTGCAGGACGAATTCGCCGGCTGGCGCGAAGACCTGCAACACGCCGCCTTCATGGGCATCGGTGTGCAGGTAACGCGAGACCACCCCGCCTGGCTGATGCTTGACGCTGATGCGATAGCCCTGGCCATCGCTGGCCGCCGAGATCGAATAATTGCGCCGGTATTCCACCCCATCGAGGATCACACTCAGCCCCAGGTACTGGCCGGGCTGGGCGATGCTGGTGGGCAGGCCGTCCACCGGCTCCAGGTAGAAGGAGCTGATCTCTTCGCTTTCCGGTTCGATCCGGGCGATGCGGAACGGCCGCCCGCCACGCCAGCCACCGGGCGCCTCGGCCTGGGCCGCATAGCGCTGTTCCTCGGCACCGATCAGCAGGTTGGCCAGCTGACCATAGGCGGCAGCCCAGGCATCGATCACCGCATCGGTGGCGACCTCGGCTCCCAGCACCTCGCGAATGCTCTGCAGCAGGGCGATACCCACCAGCGGATAGTGATCCGGCTGGACCTGCAGGGAGACGTGCTTGTTGACGATCTGCTCCACCAGCGGCCCCAGGGTATCCAGGCGATCGATGTAGCGGGCGTACATCAGCACCGCCCGGGCCAGCGCCCGGGCCTGGGCGCCACTAGCCTGGTGGGCGCCATTGAACAGCGGGCGGATCTCGGGATTGTCGCCCAGCAATTTGGCGTAGAAATGCCGGGTGAGGACCTCGCCCCCGGTTTCTAGCAGGGGGACGGTAGCCGTGATGATGGCTTTTTGGTCGGATGACAGCATGGCAGGGATCTCCAAACAGGACTGCCCTGTCCCTATCACGAGTCGTGCCAGCCTAAAACTTGCCCTGGATCAGGCTTTTAGCCAGTGCGCAGGTCATAATGACCAGGTCCCTATGACTCGCCGAGGTCAAATTGACCCGCCCCACTCTGCTCGATGTGATGGTACCGCTGGTGGCGGATCTGGCCCGCGACCTGCCCGATCAACAACGCTACGCCAGTCTGCTCGATGCCCTGCGCCAGGTCCTGCCCTTCGATGCGGTGGCCCTGCTGCGCCTGGATGGCGAGGTGCTGGTGCCCCTGGCGGTGCGCGGGCTGGCAGCCGACACCCTGGGACGCCGCTTCAAGGTCGGTGAGCACCCGCGCCTGGCCCTGCTGCTGGCGAGTCGCGCGCCCACCCGCTTCGCCCTCGATTGCGACCTGCCCGATCCCTACGATGGCCTGGTGGAAGGCGTGCAGGGGCACCTGGAGGTCCATGACTGCCTGGGCTGTCCGCTCTATGTGCAGGACCAGCTCTGGGGCCTGCTGACCCTGGATTCGCTGCAGGCGCAGAATGCCCGACCCGAGGATCTCACCACCCTCGCCGCCTTCGCCGGCCTGGCCGCCGCCACCGTGGCCGCCGCCGAGCGCATCGGTCAGCTCTCCGCCCGCATCGTCAGCGAGCACGAATTGACCGTGGCCTATCAGCAATCGGTGGGGCACCAGCGGCCTCGCGAACTCATCGGCCAGAGTCCGGCCAGCCTGCGGCTGCGCCAGGAGATCGACACCGTGGCGGCCAGCGATCTGACGGTGCTGATCACCGGTGAGACCGGAGTCGGCAAGGAACTGGTGGCCGAAGCCGTGCATGCCCGCTCCCTGCGCCAGCAGCGGCCGCTGATCAGTCTCAACTGCGCGGCGCTGCCCGAGGCGCTGGTGGAAAGCGAACTCTTCGGCCATGTGCGCGGCGCCTTTTCCGGTGCCGTCAGCGAACGCCGCGGGCGCTTCGAACTGGCCGATGGCGGCACCCTGTTTCTCGACGAGGTCGGCGAATTGCCGCTGACGGTGCAGGCCAAGCTCCTGCGGGTGCTGCAGAGCGGCCAACTGCAGCGGCTGGGCTCGGATCGCGATCTCAAGGTGGACGTGCGCATCATCGCCGCCACCAACCGCGACCTGGCCGACTGCGTGCGCGCCGGACGCTTTCGCGCCGATCTCTACCACCGCCTGAGCGTCTATCCGCTGGCGGTACCGGCCCTGCGCGAGCGTGGCCGGGATGTCCTGCTGCTGGCCGGTTTCTACCTGGAGCAGAATCGCGCCCGCCTGGGCCTGCGCGGCCTCCGGCTGACACCCGCGGCGCAGCGCACCCTGCTGGCCTACGCCTGGCCGGGCAACGTGCGCGAACTGTCGCACCTCATCAGCCGGGCGGCGCTCAAGGCCCATGCCGGCAGCGAGGAACGTGGCGGCATCCTGACCCTGGACAGCGAGCAGCTCGGCCTGCCGCTGGGCACCACGGCGCTGCCCGACGAGGATCTCGTCCTGCCCGCCACCTCCCTGCGCGAAGCCACGGAGGCCTTCCAGCGCCAGACCATCACCCTGGCCCTGGAACAGCATGGCCAGAACTGGACCCTGGCCGCCGCCGCCCTCGACCTGGACCGCGCCAATCTCGCCCGCCTGGCGCGGCGGCTGGGGCTCAAGTGAAGCGTCCGGCCTAGCGCCTAGAAGCGGAAACGCGCCACCAGACCGGTAAAGGTGCCCACCACCTGGGACAGCTCCTGGCTGGCCTGGCGGGTCTGCTGGGCGACCGTCGCCGTCTGCGTCGACAACTGCTGGATGTTGGTCAGATTACGATCCACCTCCCGCGCCACCTGGGCCTGCTCTTCCGCGGCGCTGGCGATGACCAGATTGCGCTCGTTGATGCCGCCCACCGTCTGGGTGATGTGCGCCAGGGCCTGATCGGCGGCGTGCGCGGCGGCCTGGGTCGCCTGGGCCAGACTCTGGCTGTCGCCCATGGCGCGAACCGACTGCACGGCGCTCTCTTGCACGCCGCCGATCATCCGCTCGATCTCGCCGGTGGAGGCCTGGGTGCGCGCAGCCAGGGCGCGGACCTCGTCGGCCACCACGGCGAAGCCCCGTCCCTGATCGCCGGCCCGAGCGGCTTCGATGGCGGCGTTCAGCGCCAGCAGATTGGTCTGTTCAGCGATGCCGCGGATGACATCCACCACACTGCCGATGCTGCGCACCCGTTCGGCCAATTGCTCCACCGTGACACTGGAGGTGCCCAGCGCCTGGCTCAGACTCACGATGGTGGCGACCGCCTCCTGCACCTGGGTGCGCCCGCTGTTCGCCTCCTGGCTGGCGCTGCGCGAGGCCGCGGAGGTGGACACCGCATTGCGCGCCACCTCTTCCACGGCGGTGGTCATCTCGGTCACCGCGGTGGCCGCCTGCTGGATCTCATCATGCTGCCGGGTGAGGCCGCGAGCGCTCGCGTCGGTGACGGTATCCAGGCCTGCGGCGGCCCTGGCCAGCCGGCTGGCGGCGTCACCGATCTCCTGCAGGGTACCCCTGAGCTGCCCCTGCATGCGTTCCAGCGCCTGCAGCAACTGGCCCGGTTCGTCCCGTCGGGTGCTGTGGATCACGCCGTTCAGATCCCCGGCGGCAATGCGCTGGGCACTGGCCACCGCGATGCTCAGCGGCCTGGTGATGGAGCGGGTGATCAGCAACCCCAAGCCGATCGCCACGATGAAGGCGACGAGGATGCCACCATAGAGCTTGGCCTTGATGCCTTCGGCAGTGGCCGCGGCCTGCTCGGCACCCGCCCCGATCTGCTCATCCTTGAGGGCGCTCAGGGCGTCGAAGGTGGCCATCACCTGCAAATAGCGGGGAAAGACTTCCTGACGCAGGAGATCAGGCAGCGGCGCCATGTCGCCGCTTTCCAGTGCCTTGAGTACTCGGGTCGCACTGTCCTGATAGGCTGACCATTGCCCTTCGAGCGGCGTCCCCAGCGCCCGCTCCTCCGCCCGCAGCGGCAGCGCGCGATAGTGGGCGAAGGCGCGCTCGCTGGCCTGGCGGTCGGCCTCCAGCCAGGTGCGCATCTGCGCAATCTCTACGGCGGGCGCACGCCCCATGGTCATCGACAGCACCACATAGAGATCACGGTTGTGAGAAATGGCCGCGGCCTTGGCCTCGGCGACCTTGGCCACCGATACCAGGTCCTGGGCGAAGACCTGCTGCAGACCGCTGGAGAGTCGGGCAACGCCCAGGCTGCCCAGGCCGCCGATGATCAGGGTGATGAGCGCGCAGCTGAAAAAGGCGATTTGCAGTTTCAGCCCCAATCGCAGATGGGAAAACCTTTCCATGGACGAGCCTCGCGGCCGCACGAGCGGCAAGCTTTGTTGTTGTTTGTCAGGCTATTTAGTTAACACCATTAATTAGTTACTGAATTCGCCGGGGAGCTCAAGGCAGCTCGCCGCCAAAACGTCTACGTCTATCGGCTGGTCAGGGAAGGGAACGACGGTGGCCAGAACGGCCAGGGAGGGCATGCAGCAGCGTCCGACACCACGGGGATGCCGGACGAGGGAAAGGATCAGAGTGCTTGCTGTACCGCTGGCAAGCCGGGCTGGCCGTCGCGGGTGGTGACGCCCTGCAGCCAGGGCTCCAGCACCTGGGGATGGGCCTTGAGCCAGGCCTTGGCGGCGGCCTCGTAGCTGCCGCCCTTGTCCCGTGCGGCGCTCATGACGGCGTTTTCCATGTCCAGGGTGAATTTCATGTTGGTCAGCAACCGGGCCGGATTGGGGCACTGATCGGCGTAGCCGTTGCGTGTCAGGGTGTTCACCGTGCCGGCGGTACCGAAATACTTGTCGCCCCCGGTCAGGTACTTGATCGGGTAGTCGACGTTCATGGGGTGCGGCGTCCAGCCGAGGAAGACCACCCACTTGTCACGCTTCACCGCGCGCCCTACCTGGGACAGCATGGCCTGCTCGCTGGATTCCACCAGCTGCCAGCCGCCCAGGCCGAATTCGTTGTCCTGGATGATCTTCTGCAGCGACTGGTTGGCCGGCGCGCCGGCACCGATGCCGTAGATCTTCTTGCCGAACTGGTCGGCATGCTTGGCCAAGTCGGCGAAGCTCTTCACCCCGCCCTCCCAGACATAGGTGGGCACCGCCAGGGTGAATTCGGTCCCGACCAGGTTCTGCGCCAGCTCGGTGACCTGGCCGGTCTTCACGAACTGGTCATAGTGCGCCTGCTGCGCCGGCATCCAGTTGCCGAGGAAGGCGTCCACCTGCCCGTTGCGCATGCCACCGTAGATGATCGGCACCGCCAGGGTCTCGACCTTGCTGGTGTAGCCCAGCGCGCCCAGGACCGCGCCGGTGAGGGCGTTGGTGGCGGCGATGTCGCTCCAGCCCGGATCGGCCAGGCGAACCGTTCCACAGGCCTGATCCTCGGCCTGGGCCGACAGGCTGACCAGGGCCAGCGTGAACGTAGCGATGATTCCGTGTTTCATGGCCGTGCTCCAGTTAGCGGTTCAGGGTTGAGGGTAGCGGGCGCGACGCTCCAGGTCGTCGAGATCGATGTGATTGCGCATGTATTGCTGGCTGGCATCGACGAAAGGCTGATGATCCCAGCTGGTCCGCTCGCCCTGCTCCAGGGCCGCCGCGACGAAGCGCCGCCGCCGCTGGCTGGCCAGTACCTCGCCATGCAGGCGCGGCAGGTCCCAGCGCTGGCGGACCTCGGCCTGGAAGCTGGCGAGCAGCTCGGCATAGTCGGGGCTGGCGGCCAGGTTTTCGCGTTCCAGCGGATCGTTCTGCAGATCGAACAGCAGTGGCGGGTCCAGCTCGCAGTGGATGTACTTGTAGGGGCCGCGACGGATCATCAACAGCGGGCTGACGGTGCCCTCGGCCAGGTATTCGCCGATGACCTCGTCGTGCCCTACCCGGCCTTCCAGGTGCGGCAATAGCGAACGACCATCCAGCGGCAACTCCGCCGGCAGCCTGCCGCCGGCCAGCTCGACGAAGGTCGGCAGCAGGTCCATGGTCGACACCGAGGCCTGCACCCGCGCCGGGGCGAAGCGCCCGGGCGCATGGATCAGCAGCGGTACCCGCGCGGCCATCTCGAACCAGTGCATCTTGTACCAGAGTCCGCGCTCGCCGAGCATGTCGCCATGGTCGCCGGAAAAGACGATCACGGTATCGTCGGCCAGACCGCATTCTTCCAGGGTCTTGAGCAGGTGGCCGACCTGGGCGTCGACATAGCTGCAGGCACCGTAGTAGGCCTGGCGGGCGTCGCGGATCTTGGCCTCGGGCAGCGGTTTGTCCCACAGATCGATCACCTTGAGCAGGCGCTGACTGTGGGGGTCCTGCTCGGCCTGGGGAATGGTGCCTTCCGGCAGCGGGATGTCGACGTCGTCGTACAGGTCCCAGTACTCCCGCGGAATGGTGTAGGGATCGTGGGGGTGGGTCAGGGACACGGTCAGGCAGAACGGCTGGTCGTCGCCGCGACGCACATGATCGTAGAGATACTGGCGTGCCTTGAAGACCACCTCTTCGTCGAAATCCAGCTGGTTGGTGCGCACGCAGGGCCCGGCCTGCAGCACCGAGGACATGTTGTGGTACCAACTCGGGCGCACGTCCGCCGCATCCCAGTTCACCGCCCAGCCATAGTCGGCCGGATAGATGTCGCTGGTCAGGCGCTCTTCGTAGCCGTGCAGCTGATCCGGTCCGCAGAAGTGCATCTTGCCCGACAGCGCGGTGCGATAGCCGAGGCGGCGCAGGTGGTGGGCATAGGTGGGGATGTCAGCAGCGAAGTCGGCGGCGTTGTCGTAGGCGCCGATCTTCGACGGCAGCTGGCCGCTCACCAGGGTGAAGCGCGAGGGCGCGCACAGCGGGCTGTTGCAGTAGGCGGAGTCGAACACCACGGCGCGCTCGGCCAGGCGTTGCAGATTCGGCAGCTTGATCGGCGAGGCGGCGTCGTACAGCGGCAGGATGGGCGCCGCCATCTGGTCGGCCATGAGAAAGAGGATGTTCATCGGCTTGGACAAGAGGGCCTCCGCTTCGAATCAGGGTTGCTTATGGATAACCCATCATCCGACGCCAGGAAAATCACGTGAAGGGCATGGAAGATGATGTTTCGGATAAGCTGGGCTTATGTCTGACCCTCACAGGATTTTCACCTTGGACGCCACGACGCCTGCCGACCGCCCTGCCCTGGCACTGGACAGCCTGCGCACCTTCGAAGTGGTGGCGCGCCGCCTGAGCTTTACCGCGGCGGCCAGCGAACTGGGCACCACCCAGCCGGCCATCAGCCAGCAGATCAAGCGCCTGGAGGCCCAGCTGCAGGTCCGGCTGTTCGACCGGGTTCACCGCGGCATCCTGCTCACCGAGGCCGGACGGCTGCTGCAGGAATACGTCGAGGCCGGTCTCGCCACCCTGGACGAGGGGGTGCGGCTGGTTACCGCCCGGCCTGCCCATGAAGTCCTGCAGGTGGCTACCGACTTCGCCTTCGCCGCCTATTGGCTGCTGCCGCGCCTGCCGCGCTTCCATGCCCGCCACCCGGAGCTGGACGTCAGCCTGGTCACCAGCGACCGGGTGCCGCTGCCCGGTCCGGAGATCGACATCACCCTGGGCTTCGGCGACGGCCGCTTCAAGCATGGCGAAGCCTGGCCGCTGTTTCGCGAAGAGGTCTTTCCGGTGTGCAGTCCGCGGCTGCTCCAGGGCCGGCAACCGCCGCTGCCCGCCACGGAGCTGGGGCGCTGGCCGCTGCTGCACCTCAAGGCGGCGCCCAACAGTCGCTGGTACGACTGGAAGACCCTGTTGCCGGCGCTGGACCTGGCGCCCCTGCCCGCGGCACCGTCCGGCGCGGTGCTGAGCTTCGACAACTACACCCTGGTGATCCAGGCGGCCATTGCCGGCCAGGGCCTGGCGATCGGCTGGCGCCACCTGGTGGACGACCTGCTGCAGCAGGAGCTGCTCTGTCGCCCCTTCGCCGGACTGGCCACCTCGCGCTACGGCTATTACGCCATCCTGCCCGAGCGCAAGCGGCGCCAGCGACTGGTGCAGCGCTTTCTCGACTGGCTGCTGGAAGAGCTGGAAATGCCGCGCGAGTCCCTGGCCAGCGCACGGCTGGCGACCTGAGCTGAACTCAGCGCTCGTAAACTTCCAGCGGCAGATCGTCCGGGTCGGCGAAGAAGGTGAATCTCTTGCCGGTCAGCTCGTCGGTGCGGATCGGCTCGGTGACCACGCCATGGCCGTGCAGGTGGGCGACGGTGGCGTCCAGGTCGGCCACGGCGAAGGCCAGGTGGCGCAGGCCCTGGGCCTCCGGACGCGAAGGCCTGGGCGGGGCATCGGGAAAGGAAAACAGCTCCAGCTGGGCATGCGCGCCTACCGCCAGATCCAGCTTCCAGGAGCGCCGGGCCTCGCGATAGGTCTCGGCGATCACCGGCAGCCCGAGGATCTCGGTGTAGAAGTGCCGGGAGCGTTCATAGTCGGCGCAGATCAGCGCCACGTGGTGCAGACGGTCGAAGTGGGTCATAGGAAGCTGTTCACGATCTCGCGAGCTAGAGCCAAACAAGGCCTGGGCGGCCCCACGAAAATGCCTGAGAAAGCGCGGTTTACGGATGGTAAATGTGCATTGCGACCGGGCTGGCGATCCAGGGCGTTTTTAACGCAGGTTGGCCGACGCGCAGCAGATCGTGAACAGCTTCTCAGGGTACCGCGACGAATTTGAGGTCCGCCGGGGCACCCACATCCAGGCTCTGCAGTTCATCGCCGAGCGTGCCGCTGTCGGGATCCCGGGCGAAGACCTTGAGCTGGTTGGATTTCTGGTTGGCCACCAGCAGGTACCGCCCGGACGGGTCGATGGCGAACTCCCGTGGCGACAGGCCATTGACCGGATGGCGCTGGACAAAGGTCAGGGTGCCGTCGGGATTGACCGCGAACACCGCCAGCTGGTTGTCCGTGCCGCGACTGGCGACATAGAGGAAGCGCCCGTCGCCGGACAGGTGCAGAGCTCCGGCATCCCGCTCGCCCATGAATTCCTGGGGCGTCAGGCTGTAGCTCTGCAACTGGCGCAGCATGCCGTCCTGATGGGCGAAGGCCATGACCTGACCGGCCAGCTCCAGGGTCAGGTAGGCATAGCGGCCATCGGCGCTGAACACCAGATGGCGAGGACCGCTGCCTTCCGGCACCGGGACGAAGGGCGTCTCGGCGGCCACCAGCGGCCGCTCCGGCTGCTGCGGCAGATAGCGATAGACGAACACCTTGTCGGCGCCCAGATCCGGGGCGAAGACGAAGCGGCCATCCGGGGTGGTCACCGCCGCGTGCACATGGCTGGATTGCTGGCGTGGGTGCTGTTCGCTGGGCTGATGGAATTCGATCTGGGCCACCGGGCTGAGCACGCCGCCGTCCTGGATCGGCAGCACCGCCAGGGAGCCTTCCGGCAGACTAGAGTAGTTGGCCACGAACAGGAACTTGCCATCGGTGCTGAGGCTGGAGTGAGTCGGCTCGTCGCCCAGGCTCTTGACCTGGCTGATCTGCTGCAGACGGCCATTGCCCGGTTCGAAGCGATAGGAGGTGACCCGGCCGATGCTGTCGCTACTCGAACCGCGGCCGTTCTCGTTGACGGCGAACAGGGTCCGGCCATCGCGGGACAGGGTCAGGAACGACGGATTGGAGGCCTTGACGATCCGTAGCGGGCCATCGATCTGGCCATTACGACTGTTGAAGCGGTAGACATACAGTCCCTGGCTGCTGCCCGCGGTGTAACTGCCCACCAGCAGATTGAACAGACCGGGTTCGGCGCGGGCTGGGGCGTTATGCCCCACGAGCAGGGCGAACAGGGCCAGCGGCAGCAGACGGGGCAGAGCTCTCATGGGAAATCCTTGGCGAGCGATGGGCGTTGAGACCGATACGAAGCGGCCCGGTTTCCCTACCGTCTGAAGGCGGAGGGCGGCCGCGCGCGGCGGTTATTCTACTGAAATCCGGGCTGGCACTGTGCCAGAGGTCTTTCTCCATTTATCGCCTGCGATGGCGCGCCGGCCAGTTCCGCCGGGCCGGCAGGCCCAAGGAGTCTGTGCCAGAGCCTGCGGTGAGCTCGGCACTACTCCTTGGCTACCGCTAAAAGAATCGTCCCGGTCAGTCCAGTACGCCTTGCAGGATGGCGTAGACGATCCCGGTGCCCACGGCGACCAGTACCATGTCGGCTCCCAGACGCCGCCATTCGTAGCCCGGGTAGTCCGGCAACTGGCGGGCGATACCCGGCGGCAGCGGTCGGCCATAACCAGGTGGGAGAGGGCGTCCGCGCTCCAGACGCAGCCCCGGCGGCAGGTCGCCCCCGCGACCGATCTGGCCGCGCAGCGCCTGGATACGCTCCCGCGCCGGTCCCAGATCCGGCGGGCCGCCGGCACCCGGTCCGGCACCCGGGCGACCCTGGCCACGCGACTCGGGACCCGGTCCCTTGCCATGCGGACCGCCCTGGTCCTGCCAGCCTGGGCCATGCGGCCCCTTGGGTCCTCCCGGTCCATGTTCCGGCGGCGCGGCCAGGGCCAGGTTGCCTATCAGACAGAGGACTGCAGCAGAAAGGACGGTACGCATGGGATTTCCTCGTCAGGGACGATGGCGTCGGCTATCCACTTGGAGTCTGATTGCAGGAAAAGACTCCCAAGTCATTCCAGGACTCTTCAGCCTGTGGATAAATCGGGGATAAAATCGGTATAACTTCAGGAGAAAACCCTGACGCCAATCAGAGACTCAATAAAATCCCTTTATTATCAATAGATTAAAAAGATGATCGGCTGGCTATCGAATCCGCTTTTTGTGGATAAAGCCTGGGACCCCCCTGCGCTGACGCTCGTTTTCGCCTGCACTCAAGCCGTGCGCGGATCGATTTTCCCCAGCCTGGAAACGGAAAAGCCGCGCCTGGATGACCGGGCGCGGCTTTTCTGAAGGTCGCCTTTCGCTATTCCGGCTTTTTCAGCTTGGGATTGGGAAAGAACTGCACGGCCTGCACCTTAGGATCAGGCTTCTTGGGTTTCAGCGCACTGATATTGACCCGCGTCGGCAATTCCTTGGGGACCGAATTGCCACGCTCGTCCAGGGTGTCGCTGTAGCCGCAGGAGAGGCACTCGCGGTGGGGCGTACCGTCCTGGGTCCACATCTTGAGGGTGTCCTGCGCCTGGCACGCCGGGCAGACCGCCCCGGCGATGAACCTCTTGCGGATCGGCTCGCTCACGCCGCCTCCTCGCTCAGCCCGGAATGGCGGAGCAGGGCGTCGATGCTGGGCTCGCGACCGCGGAAGTCGACGAACAGCACCATGGGCGCCTGGGAGCCGCCGCGGGCCAGGATGGCCTCGCGGAAGGCGCGCCCGGTCTCGGGGTTGAAGACGCCTTCTTCCTCGAACTTGGCGAAGGCATCGGCGGACAGCACCTCGGCCCACTTGTAGCTGTAGTAGCCCGCCGCATAACCGCCGGCGAAGATGTGGGCAAAGCTGTTGGGGAAGCGGTTGTAGGCCGGCGGCCGTACGACGGAGATCTCGTCGCGGATGCCTTCCAGCACCTCGCGCACGCTGCGACCGTCGCCATGGGTAGCGTGCAATTCGAAGTCGAACAGCGAGAATTCCAGCTGGCGCAGCATCATCAGGCCGGACTGGAAGTTCTTGGCCGCCAGCATCTTGTCCAGCAGTTCCTGGGGCAGCGGCTCGCCGGTCTCGTAGTGACCGGAGATCAGCGCCAGGCCCTCGGGCTCCCAGCACCAGTTCTCCATGAACTGGCTGGGCAGCTCCACCGCATCCCAGGCCACGCCGTTGATGCCGGAGACGCTGGCGTGCTCGACGCGGGTCAGCAGGTGGTGCAGGCCATGGCCGAATTCGTGGAAGAGGGTGGTCACCTCGTCATGGGTCAGCAGCGCCGGCTTGCCGGGGCTGGCCGGGGTGAAGTTGCAGACCAGGTAGGCCACCGGATCGATCAGCCGGCCCTGGGCATCGCGGCGCTTGTCGCGGGCGCCGTCCATCCAGGCACCGCCGCGCTTGTTGGCACGGGCGTAGAGGTCGAAATAGAAGCGGCCGATGGAGGTGCCGTTCTCCTTGATCTCGAACAGGCGCACGTCGGGATGCCACTTCTCGAAGTCGCGCAGCTCGGCGATCTCGATGCCATAGAGCTTCTGCACCGTGGCGAACAGGCCGGAGAGCACCTTGTCCACCGGGAACCAGGCGCGGACCTCTTCCTGGGACAGCGCGTAGCGCTGCTGGCGCAGCTTCTCGGCAAAGTAGCCGGTGTCCCAGCTCTGCAGATCCTGCACGCCCTGTTCGGCGGCGAAGGCGCGCAATTCTTCCAGGTCGCGCTGGGCGAAGGGCTTGGAGCGCACCGCCAAGTCGCGCAGGAAACCCAGCACCTGATCACTGCTCTCGGCCATCTTGGTGGCCAGCGACAGCTCGGCGTAGTTGGCGTAGCCCAGCAGACGCGCCAGTTCCTGGCGCAGGTCGAGCAGTTCTTCCATCACCGGGCCGTTGTCGAACTGACCGGCGTTGGGGCCCTGCTCGGAGGCGCGAGTGGCATAGGCGGCATAGACTTCCTCGCGCAGGGCACGGTCGTCGGCGTAGGTCATCACCGCGTAGTAGCTGGGGAATTCCAGGGTCACCAGCCAGCCGTCCAGCTCCTTGGCCTGGGCGGCGGCCTGCAGCTGGGCCTTGGCCGATTCAGGCAGGCCGGCAAGGGCGGCTTCATCGGTGAGGTGCTTGGTCCAGGCCTGCGTCGCGTCGAGCAACTGGTTGGAAAACTTGCTGCCCAGCTCGGACTTACGCGCCTGGATGGCGGCATAGCGCTGCTGCTCGGCCGGCGGCAGGTCGATGCCGGACAGGCGGAAGTCACGCAGGGCGTGTTCCAGGGTGGTCTTCTGGCCGGCGTCGAAGCCCTTGGCTTCTTCGCTTTCAGCCAGGCGGCTGTAGGCCTGGAAGAGATCCTTGTTCTGGCCGATCTCGGTGGAGTAGGCCGACAGCTTGGGCAGACAGGCCTCGTAGGCGGCGCGCAGCTCGGCGCTGTTGCACACGGCGTTGAGGTGGCCGATGGGGCTCCAGGCCTGACCCAGCCGATCGTTCAGCTCGTCCATCGCCAGCACCAGGCCGGCCCAGGTGGGGTGTTCCTTCTGGGTCTCCAACAACTTGGCCAGGGCGGCACGGTTCTCGGCCAGGACGGTGTCGATGGCCGGCTCGACGTGCTCGGGCCTGATGGCGGAAAAGGGCGGCAGGTCGTAGGACTGAAGCAGCGGATTGCTGGCGCTCACGGCGTTCCCCTCGGGGCGATGGCTTTGACAGTTATATATGGAGCCCATCCTAATAGGTCTCAAGACCCTTCCGACGAGAAAAGGTATCTATCGTGACCATAAGGACCTTCCAGGGTAAGACCCCGCACCTGGGCGAACGCGCCTTCGTCGACACCACCGCCGTGGTAATCGGTGATGTCGAGCTCGGCGCAGACAGCTCGATATGGCCGCTGACGGTGATCCGCGGCGATATGCATCGCATCCGCATCGGCGCCCGCACCAGCATCCAGGATGGCAGCGTGCTGCACATCACCCACGCCGGCCCCTTCAATCCGGACGGCTATCCCTTGCTGATCGGCAGCGACGTCACCGTCGGCCACCAGGTGACGCTGCACGGCTGCACGATTGGCGACCGGGTACTGGTGGGCATGGGCAGCATCGTCATGGACGGCGCGGTGGTGGAGGATGACGTGGTGATCGGCGCCGGCAGCCTGGTTCCGCCGGGCAAGCGGCTGGAAGGCGGCCACCTCTACGTCGGCCGCCCGGTCAAGCAGATCCGCCCGCTGGAAGAGAAGGAACGCGCCTTCTTCAGCTACAGCGCCGGCAACTACGTGAAGCTCAAGGACCAGCATCTGGCCGAGGGGTACGGGGAGGAGCGGGCCTAGCAGGCCTGGTCCTGTTGGGCTTCGGCGATGGAGCCGCCTCAACCCAACCTACAAGTGATCACAGCCATGGCGGTCAGCCGATGCGGCGCTCCTACGATTGTGTCGGAGCCCGTAGGAGCGGCCCATGGCCGCGATGACCGTAGGTTGGGTTGAGCGCCGCGAAGCCCAACGCTCAGCTACGTTCGCAGCGGACAGGCTTCACCCAGGCGCGAATACAGCACCCCACGCAACGCCTGCAATTCATCGATGCGCGCCTCGATGACCCTGAGCTTGTCGCGCAGCAGCTCCTGCAGATAGGCATCCGGATCGGCGGCGCGCTCGACTGCGTCCAGGTTGGCGGCGATTTCCTGCAGGCTGAAGCCCAACCGCTGGGCGGTGCGGATATAGCCCAGCCATTCCACGGCTTCGGGCGGATAGTCGCGATAGCCATTGGCCCGGCGCCGGGCCTTGAGCAGTCCCTGGCGCTCGTAGAATCTCAGGGTATCGCGGGTCAGGCCGGTCGCCTGGGCGAGGGTGCCGATACGCATCCGTTCTCCTTGACCCTGGACCTAGCTCCAGGGTCGACACTGGATTTCCTCTCGTTCAAGGAAGTCCGTCCATGTGGAAGCTTGCGCCCTATCTACGGCTGGTCCGTGCCAGCGCCCTCTATGATCTGCTGGTCACCGCGCCTTTTGCCACCCCCTGGAGTCTCGCCTGGCTGCTGCGGCAGCTCGACGCCCTGGGGCAGTGGCTGGGATTCGCCCCCCTGGCGACCTTCAGCCCGGAAGCCCTGCTGCTAGGCAACCTGCTCGGCTCCGTGGTGTGCGTCTGGGCGGCGCTGCGGCTGGCCAGCCCCTCGGTGACGCTGGGGCGCTACGACGCCGTGGCCAGGGGCCTGTTCGCCCTCTGGCAGGCCTGGGCGCTGTACCAGGGTGCCAGTCCCCTGTTGGCAATGTTCCTGGTGATCGAAATCGGCTTCGGCATCGCCCAGGCGTGGCCGGTGTCTCTGGCCTCGCGCAGGCGCCAGCCCCAGCTGGCGGGCTGACTGCGGCCCGTTGGGCTTCGGCGATGGAGCCGCCTCAACCCCACCTACGACTGATCGCGGCTATCGCGGCCATGGGCCGCTCCTACAGGCTCCAACGCAACTGTAGGAGGGGCAGCATAGGCGGACCGCCATGGCCGCGATGGCCGTAGGTTGGGTTGAGCACAGCGAAGCCCAACACCGCCCAAGCCCGACCTCAGCCCAGCTGCCGCCGCAACTCCGCCAGCACCGGCGCACCGTCGGGGCGCACGCCGCGCCAGAGTTCGAAGGCCTCCGCGGCCTGTTCCACCAGCATGCCCAGGCCGTCCAGGGTGTGGAAGGCGCCTTCATCCTGCGCCCAACGATTGAAGGCGGTCAGGTCCTTGCCGTACATCATGTCGTAGGTCACCGTCTGGGGGCCGATCACCGCTTCCGACAGCGGCGGACGACCGCCACCGAGGCTGGCGGAGGTGCCATTGATGATGACGTCGAAGGGCTCGCGCAGGGTGGAGAAGGCGGCCACCTCGATAGGCCCCAGCTCGGCGAATTCCCGCGCCAGCTGCACCGCCTTGAGTTCGGTGCGGTTGGCCAGCACCAGTTGCCCGGGCTGGCAGGCCAGCAGCGGCTCCAGCACGCCGCGTACCGCGCCCCCGGCGCCCAGCACCAGGACGCGCTGGCCAGCCAGCTGCAGACCGGCGTTGACGGTGAGGTCCCGCACCAGCCCGGCGCCATCGGTGTTGTCGCCCAGCAGGCGACCGTCAGGCTGGCGCTTGAGGGTGTTGACCGCCCCGGCGCGCCGGGCGCGCGGGGTGAGGTCGTCGCACAGCTGGTAGGCCTCTTCCTTGAAGGGCACCGTGACGTTGGCGCCCAGGCCGCTCTGGAAGAAGCTGCGGGCGCTTTCGGTGAAGCCGTCCAGCGGTGCCAGCAGCGGCCCGTAGTGCAGGCGCTGACCGGTCTGGTCGGCGAACAGGCTGTGGATCAGCGGCGACTTGCTGTGGGCGATGGGGTTGCCGAAGACGGCGTAGCGATCCATGGGGCTATCCTGCAGGCGTCGGGGCGAGCGCGAGCCAGTCGCGGTCGGTGAGAAAGAAATCGGTCAGTCGCGCTTCCGGCGAGCCGGGTACGGGTTTCCAGTCATAACCCCAGCGCACCTCGGGCGGCAGCGACATGAGGATGGACTCGGTGCGGCCGCCGGATTGCAGGCCGAACAGGGTGCCACGGTCGTAGACCAGGTTGAATTCCACGTAGCGCCCACGACGATAGGCCTGGAATTCCCGCTCGGCCTGGCCATAAGGCTGGTCACGGCGGCGTTGGACGATGGGCAGGTAGGCGTCGACGAAGGCATCGCCGATGGCGCGCTGGAAGGCGAAGCAGGTGTCGAAGTCCCAGTCGTTCAGGTCATCGAAGAACAGGCCACCGATGCCGCGCGGTTCGCCGCGGTGCTTGAGGTGGAAATAGCGGTCGCACCAGGCCTTGTAGCGCGGATAGACGTCGGCGCCGAAAGGTGCGCAGGCGTCATGGCAGACCTGGTGCCAGTGCACGCAGTCGGCCTCGTTGCCGTAGTAGGGGGTGAGGTCGAGACCGCCACCGAACCACCAGACCGGCGCTTCGCCGGGCTTCTCGGCGAGAAAGAAGCGCACATTGGCGTGGGCGGTGGGGATATGGGGATTGCGCGGGTGCATGACCAGCGACACGCCCATGGCCTCGAAGCTGCGCCCGGCCAGTTCCGGACGATGGGCGCTGGCCGAGGGCGGCAGGCTGTCGCCATGCACATGGGAGAAGTTCACACCGCCCTTTTCCAGCAGGGCGCCCTCGGCGATGACCCGGGTACGGCCACCACCGCCGGTCGGCCGGGTCCAGGCGTCTTCGACAAAATGCGCAGCGCCATCCTCGGCTTCCAGTGCGGCGCAGATGCGCTCCTGCAGATCGAGCAGATAGGCCTTGACGGCCTCCAGGGAGGGATTCATCGCAAGGATTTCCACAACAGGCGGGGAGGGCGGAGAGCATAACACCCGTATCCGACCGGTTGACGTGGCCCGCGGTTGCGGCTTGGATGAAGGCTCACGTCAATAAGGAACCGACAGCATGGCCCAGCGCATCCAGTTCAGCCGCACCGGTGGTCCCGAAGTACTCGAACTTGTGGATTTCGAACCCGCCGCGCCCGGCCCCGACGAGGTGCGGGTGCGCAACCACGCCATCGGCCTCAACTTCATCGAGACCTACTACCGCAGCGGCCTCTATCCGCCGCCGTCGCTGCCCTCGGGCCTGGGCACCGAGGGTGCCGGGGTGGTGGAGGCGGTGGGCAACGCCGTCACCCGCTTCAAGGCCGGCGACCGCGTCGCCTACGCTACCGGTCCGCTGGGCGCCTATGCCGAGGTCCATGTGCTGCCCGAGCGGCATCTGGTGCACCTGCCGGAGGCGGTCTCCTTCGAGCAGGGCGCTGCGGTCATGCTCAAGGGCCTGACGGTGCAGTACCTGCTGCGCCAGACCTATCCACTGCAGGCCGGTGACACCGTGCTGTTCCATGCCGCGGCGGGTGGCGTCGGCTCCCTGGCCTGCCAATGGGCCAAGGCCTTGGGCGTACGCCTGATCGGTACCGCCGGCTCGCCGGAAAAACTGGAAAAGGCCAAGGCCCTGGGCGCCTGGGCAGTGATCGACTATCGCCAGGAAGACGTCCCGGCGCGGGTCCGCGAGCTGACCGAGGGTGCCAAGGTGCCGGTGGTCTACGACGGCGTCGGCAAGGACACCTGGGAGATGTCGCTGGACTGTCTGGCCCCGCGCGGCCTGATGGTCAGCTTTGGCAACGCCTCGGGCGCGGTCACCGGGGTCAACCTGGGCATCCTCTCGCAGAAGGGTTCACTCTATGTGACCCGGCCGACCCTGGCCACCTACGCCGCCTCGCCCGAAGCGCTGCAGGACATGGCCGATCAGCTGTTCGAGCTGATCACCGATGGCCGTATCCAGGTGGACATCGGTCGCCGCTATCCGCTGGCCGAGGTGCAGGAGGCGCACCGCGCCCTGTCAGGCCGCGAGACCAGCGGCTCGACCATCCTGCTGCCCTGAGGCTAGACGTTCGCGCGCCTGGCCGGGTAAATCGTGACGGCCATTAAGTTTCCCGTAACCAGGCGGCACGACGGGGGTAAACGCCGGTCTATCTCGGACAGTCAGGCCGCCAAGGTCTCGACGCTCTTTCCAGAATCGGCCGGATCGCTGCCCTCGTCATGCCCATCTCCAGCCCCCTCGCCAACCTGCTCGACACCGCCACGGACACGGCACTGATCACCCTGACCGCCGAAGGGTGCATCGGGCAGTGGTGCCCGGCCGTCGCCCGGCTGCTGGGCTGGAGCGCGCAGGACAAGGTCGGCGAGTCCATCGTCGGCCTGCTGCTCCCGGAACCCCCGGCGGACGGCTGGCTGACCGCCCTCGAACGCTGCCAGACCCAGGGCCTGCGCCATCGCGATGGTCATCTGGTGCGCCTCGACCTGCACCTGGTGCCGCTGCGCCGGGCGGATGTCGCCGTGGGTTGGCTGCTGCACGTCTGGCAGGCCCCAGCGAGCCGGGCCCGCTTCGCCGCCCGGCGCAGCGCCGAGCGGGATCTGCCACAACGCCTGCAGGCGCTTGGCGAATGGTCGCGGCGCCTCAGCGGCACGGCGGATCTTGCCGCCCTGCGCCTGTGCGCCACCCAGGCCCTGCGTGACCTCGCCGACGATCCCCAGGCGCGGCTGCTGTCCGTGGCCGAAGCCGGCAGCCTGCCGGCGGGTCAGTCGCTCCTCCCGTTCGGCGCTGCGGCGCAGCCCCTGGGCTATCTGCAGCTGAGCAACGCCGTCGAGGCGGACACCCGGCTGTTGCTGGACCAGTTGGCCCTGCTGCTGGGCGCTCTGCTGGTGCGGCAGCAGACCCAAGACCAGGTCCGGCACCTGGAACGGCGGTTGTCGCTGGAACAGGGGCTCCTGGCCAGCGTGCTGCAGCAGGCGCCCCTGGGCATCTCCATCACCGAGGCCGGCAGCGAAGAAGCGGTGATGCTCAATGACCGCGTCGATCTCCTCCTGGGCAAGCGCCCGGCCGGTGAGACGCTGGACGAACGCTATGGCGCCATCGGCGCCCTGCATGCCAATGGCCAGCCCTATGCGGTGGACGACTATCCCACGGTCCGGGTGCTGCGCAGTGGCCAGGCGGTATCGCCCGAATTGATGCGCTATCGACGGCCCGACGGCAGCATCCGGCTGCTGGAAGTGTCCAGCGCGCCCGTTCGCTCGGCCACCGGCGAGGTGATCGCCTCGGTCACCCTGTTCGACGACGTTCAGCAACGGGTCGATGCGGAAAATGCCCTGCGCGAACACAGCGCGCGGCTGGCCAGCCTGATCAACCAGGCGGCGGTCGGCATCTGCCAGACCGACGCCCGCGGGCGCATCCTGCTCGCCAATCGCCGCTATTGCGAATTGCTCGATCGCAACGAGGTCGGGGTGCTGGAACAGACCCTGCAGGCCCAGACCCATCCCGAGGACCGGGCCATCCTGGAGCGCCATCTCGACACCCTGCGCGAGCGCGGCGACAGCTTCAAGCTGGACCAGCGTTTCCTACGCCCGGATGGCTCGGTGGTCTGGGTCAGCCTGCACGGCTCGCCGCTGCAGTCGGAAATCGGCCAGGAGCTGTCGGTGAGTCTGGTGGTGGTGGATCTCACCCAGCGCAAGCAGGCCGAAGCCGCGCTGCACCTGTCCAACCAGCGCTTCCGCAACGCCGTGGAGGCGGTGCAGGGGGTGGTCTGGACCAGCAATGCCCAGGGGCACCTGCTCGGCGAACAACTCGCCTGGAGCACCCTGACCGGGCAGAGCTATGCCCAGTATCAGCAGGACGGCTGGGCCGCTGCCCTGCATCCCGAGGATGCCCCCCGCACCCTGCGCCGCTGGCGATTGGCGGTGCAGCAACAGGTGGACTTCCACGACGAACACCGGCTGCGCTGCCGCGACGGTCAGTGGCGCACCTTCAGCGTGCGCGCCCTGCCGGTGCGGGAAAACGGCGTGGTCTGCGAATGGGTGGGCGTGCACACCGACGTCAGCGAGATCCGCATGGCCGAACACCGCCTGCGGCGCCTGGCCGAACTGCTGGAACAGCGCGTCCATGAGCGCACCGTCGAGCGTGACCGCATGTGGCGGGTGGCCGACGACCTGCTCGGTGTCATCCAGGGGCAACGCTGGCTCAGTCGCAATCCGGCCTGGGGCCGCACCCTGGGTTGGGACGACGAGGAATTGCGCCACCAGCCGCCGACCTCGCTGGAGCACCCGGACGATCCGCCGGTGTTCCCGCGCCTGGCCGCCCTGCGCCATGGCGAGGTGCTCAGCGATCTGCCGGGCCGCCTGCGCACTCGCGACGGCCACTGGCGCCACATGATGTGGAAGGCCACCGCCGATCACGATGGCCGCATCTATGTCTTCGGCCGCGACGTCACCGTCGAGCACGACGCCGCCCTGGCCCTGCAGAACGCCGAAGCCGCGCTGCGCCAGGCACAGAAGATGGAAGCCATCGGCCATCTCACCGGCGGCATCGCCCACGACTTCAACAACCTGCTCACCGGCATCAGTGGCTCCCTAGAATTGCTGCGTCGGCGCCTGGACCAGGGCCGCCACGACAACCTGCAGCGCTACCTCGACACCGCCGAGCAATCCGCCACCCGCGCCGCCGCCCTGACCCATCGCCTGCTGGCTTTCGCGCGTCGGCAGACCCTCGACCCGCGGCCGGTGGACGTCAATGACCTGATCCTGTCCCTGGAAGAACTCTTCCAGCGCACCCTGGGCGAACGCATCAGCCTGCGCAGCAGCCTCGCGCTGCAGTTGCCGCCGGCGCGCACCGACACCAACCAGCTGGAGAACGCCCTGCTGAATCTGGTGATCAACGCCCGCGACGCCATGCCCGAGGGGGGTCAGCTGACCCTGGAAACCGCCCTCGATCACCTCACCGACCTGGCCGCCGAGCATGACCTGCCGCCGGGTGACTATGTGCGCCTGACCATCGCCGACACCGGCAGCGGCATGCCGGTCGAGGTGGTGGATCGCGCCTTCGATCCCTTCTTCACCACCAAGCCCATCGGCCAGGGCACCGGCCTGGGCCTGTCGATGCTCTATGGCTTCATCAAGCAGTCGGGTGGCCACGTGACCCTGGAGAGCGAACTGGGCAGCGGCACCCGGGTCAGCCTCTGGCTGCCCTGTGCCCAGCCCGAGCGACCGGCAGCGAGCGATACACCTCAGGCGGCCATCGCCCAGAGCCGGGGCGAACGCCTGCTGCTGGTGGAAGACGATGTCTCGGTGCGGCTGTTGCTGCGCGAGATGCTCACCGAGCTGGGCTATCGCGTGCGCACCGCGGCCAGTGCCTCGGCGGCGCTCACCCTGGTCGACGGCGACCTGCCCTGTGACCTGCTGATCACCGATCTCGGCCTGCCGGATCTCGACGGCGCCGACCTAGCCGGGCGCCTGCGCGAGCGCTGGCCGGAGTTGCCGGTGCTGTTCGTCAGCGGTCACGCCGAACGGCCCACCCCGAACGGTGAGCTCTCGCTGGCCAAGCCGTTCCAGATCGATGCCCTGGCGCGGCTGCTGCGCCAGTTGCTGGACTGACCTAGGGCCGGAAGACCTTGCCGGTCACCAGATCGCGAATCACGCTGGGATTCTTGCGCCCACCCAGTTCGCCCATGAGGATGCCATCCAGGTTATCGGGGAAGTACTGCTGAACCCGCAGCCGGGTGCGCGCGGCCGGACGGCCGGCGGGATTGGCCGAGGTGGAGATCAGCGGACCGGTGAGGGCGCAGAGTTCGCCCACCAGCGGATGTTCGGAGACCCGTAGCGCCACGGTGGCGTGGGCGCCGGTCACCCAGCCGGGCAGGCGATTGTGGTGCGGCACCAGCCAGGTGTTGGGGCCGGGCCAGGTGCTGGCCAGCTTGGCCAGGGACTCTTCCGGCAGATCGTGGAGCAGGAAGTCGAACTGGCGGATGGTATCGGCCACCAGGATCAAGCCCTTTTCCATGGGCCGCCGCTTGAGCGTCAGCAGGCGATAGACCGCGGCCTGATCCCAGGGATCGCAGCCCAGGCCCCAGACGGCCTCGGTGGGGTAGGCCAGCACGCCCCCCTCGCGCACGATTCGCGCCGCCTGCCGCACTCGCCAGCTGTTGTGCATCGCCTTGCCTCCGCCAAATCCCTGAAGTCTACCCGAGCGCGCCGCCGATGGTAGCCATCCACCGCTAGCCGAGACGCGTCCAGCTGCCCTGCTGCGCCACCACCCGGCCCTCCAGCTCCAACTCGGTCAGCTGGACCAGCACCTCCGGCAACGACAGGCGGCAGAGCCGCGCCAACTCTTCGCTGTTGAGCGGTCCGGCGGCCAGCTGCCGCAGCAGGGGGTGATCCTCGACCACCGCGGCCGTGGCGACCGGGGCCAGGCTGCGCCAGCCCTGCAGGGCTTCGAGGATATGCTCCACGCCCTCCACCAGTTGCGCCCCTTCACGGATCAGCTGATGACAGCCTCGCGCCCCGGGATGATGGATGGAGCCGGGCAGGGCGAACACCTCGCGGCCCTGCTCGGCGGCCAGCCGCGCGGTGATCAGCGAACCGCTGGAGGGGCTGGCCTCCACCACCAGGGTACCCAGGCTGAGGCCGCTGATGATCCGGTTGCGCCGCGGAAAGTTGGCGGCCTGGGGCGTGCAGTCCAGCGGCAATTCCGAGACCAGCGCACCACCCTCGGCCAGCAGGCGCCGGGCGAGGCCCAGATGACGGCGGGGATAGAGCTGCCGGAGGCCGGTGCCCAGCACGGCCACCGTACCGCCGCCGGCGTCCAGCGCACCCTGGTGCGCCGCGCCATCGATGCCCAGCGCCAGGCCACTGGTGATGCAGAAGCCGGCCGCGGCCAGGCTGTGGGCGAAGCGCCGGGCATTGTCGAGTCCCTGGGCACTGGCCTGGCGGCTGCCGACCAGGGCCAGTTGCGGTCGTTCGAGCAACTCGACCCGTCCTTCGACGAACAGCAGCGGCGGTGGATCGGCGATCTCGGCGAGCAGCGCCGGATAGCGCTCGTCGCCCAGGCAGAGCAGATGGCGCTCGGGGTCCTCCAGCCAGGCCAGGGCCTGGTCGACCCGTTCGCGGGTCGCGGGGCTGCGGCGGGCGTCCGCGGCCACCGCCGGCAGGCGCAGGGCGCGCCAGGCCGAGGCGGGGGCACTGAGGGCGGCGCTGGCGCTGCCAAAGGCATCCAGCAGCAGGCGCTGGCGCACGGCACCGAGCTCCGGCAGGGCATGCAGGCGAAGCCGAGCGTCCAGCTCGGCAGGGGAGAGGCTGGCCATGCTGTCATCCTTGAGGGTGGCCGGTCGCCGTCCTGGCGACCCGGAAGAGGTTAGGGGTTGCGCACCTTGTCCATGATCGCCAGCTGGCGGGTGGCGGTCAGGACCAGGCCGTAGCTGATCTTGTCGTAGGTGCGAAAGACCATCAGCAGCCCGGCGCGCTCGTCGGGGATCTTCACCAGCTCGCCGGTGATGCGATCACGCACCGTCTCGCCGGTCTTGTTGACCGCCAGCACATTGCCCTCGGCCAGACCGTCCCGGGCGCCCTTGTTGAGGGTCACCACATCGAACTGGCCGATCTGGGTGACGCCGCGCGGCACGTCGAGGATCAGGCCGTTGATGTCACGGGCCGGCGCACTGGGCATGAAGGTGGAATTCACCAGCCGCTCCTCAGTGGGGAACAGCCGGTCGCCCAGGCGCACCTCCTGGGTGGTGCGGGTCAGGCGCAGGGTGGCGATGTCGCCCTCCTGGGTGACCAGGTCGGCGCTGCCGATGAAGTCGCCATTGATGCCGAGAAAGGCGCCGGTCTTGGGATCGACATAGGTCTTGCCCTGGCGGTAGATGCCATAGGCCGAGACACCCGGCTGCAGCTTGCCGCGCACATAGATGCGATCGCCGGCGCCGCTCACCACGCGCTCGGCATTGCCGGCCACCACATAGGGCGCCGCCTGGAACTGTTCGGCCGAATCGATGGCGCGATTCTGCAAGAGGAAGCTGTTGACCGCTTCCAGCGGAATGGCCGGGATGGCTTCGGCGATGGGCGTGCTGCGCACCGTAGGTGACAGCTTGACCGTGCCACGCGAGGCGCCGCGGTTGAGCTGCAGCCGCGGCTGGCCGTCGACGTAGCTCAGCACCAGGGTATCGCCGGGATAGATGAGATGGGGATTCTTGACCTGCGGATTGGCCTGCCAGATCTCCGGCCATTCCCAGGGCTTGCTGAGGAATCTGGCGGAGATGTCCCAGAGGGTATCGCCGCGGACCACGGTATAGCTCTCCGGGTGATCCTGACGCAGGGTGACCGCTGCGTACGCCGACTGCAGGGCGCCCCCGGCGACCAGCAGCAGGGCGAACAAAGATTTCCTCATGCGTCGAATCCCTTTACACTTAGCTTTGAAGAACCGTCTTCACGCAAACGTCGGGGAATCGCCCCAGTCGTGCCCTGATCGCCACCTTCGTCGGCACCGGGCAGCGCAGGCGCTCATCCCCGTCGACCGACGTCATCCACCGCTCGGGACCAGCTCGAGCCGGGTGGAAACAACGCTGCGGCATCTTAGCAGCGCCCCTTGACTGTATTCCACAAGTGCCCTCAACGCCATGGCGATCCTAGACATCCTCGAATTCCCCGATCCCCGCCTGCGCACCGTCGCCAAGCCCATCGACGTGGTCGACGATGCCCTGCGCCAGACCATCGACGACATGTTCGAGACCATGTACGAAGCGCCTGGCATCGGTCTGGCCGCCACTCAGGTCAACGTTCATCGCCGCCTGGTGGTGATCGACGTCAGCGAAGACAAGAGCGAACCGCTGGTCTTCATCAACCCCGAGGCCGAGCCGCTCACCCAGGAACTAGGCGAGTACCAGGAAGGCTGCCTGTCGATCCCCGGGTTCTACGAAAAGGTCTGCCGTCCCGAGCGCGTCCGGGTGACTGCCCTGGACCGCGACGGCAAGCCCTTCGAGCTGGAGTGCGACGGCCTGCTGGCGGTGTGCATCCAGCACGAGATCGATCACCTCGACGGCAAGCTGTTCGTCGACTATCTGTCGCCGCTCAAGCGCGATCGCATCAAGAAGAAGCTCGAAAAGCAGCAGCGCCACAAGGCCTGATCGCCCTGGCGGACGGCGTCATCGGCGTCCGCCGCTCGCCCTTTCCGCCAGGTCCGCCATGTCCAGATCCCTTCGCCTCGTCTTCGCCGGAACCCCGGAATTCGCCGCCGTGCACCTGCAGGCGCTGATCGACGCCGGTTATCCCATTGCCGCCGTCTATACCCAGCCGGACCGTCCCGCTGGGCGGGGCCAGAAACTGGCCATGAGCCCGGTCAAGCAGCTGGCACTGAGCCACGGCATTCCCGTGCAGCAGCCGCCGACCCTGCGCGATCCCGCGGCCCAGGCCACCCTGGCGGCCCTGGAACCCGACCTGCTGGTGGTAGTGGCCTACGGTCTGATCCTGCCCCAGGCGGTGCTGGATATCCCGCGCCTGGGTTGCATCAACAGCCATGCCTCGCTGCTGCCGCGCTGGCGCGGCGCCGCGCCCATCCAGCGCGCCTTGGAAGCCGGCGATGCCGAGTCCGGGGTCACCGTGATGCGCATGGAAGCCGGTCTGGATACCGGCCCCATGCTGAGCAAGGTGACCACGCCGCTGACCGCCACGGACACCGGTGGCAGCCTGCACGATCGCCTGGCCGCCTTGGGCGCCGCCGCCGTGGTCCAGGCCCTGCCGGGTCTGGCCGACGGCAGTCTGCAGGGCGAGGTACAGGACGACAACCTGGCCACCTACGCCCACAAGCTCAACAAGGACGAGGCCCGCTTGGACTGGGGTCGGCCGGCGGTGGAACTGGAGCGCCGTATCCGCGCCTTCGATCCCTGGCCGCTGTGCCACACCGCCCTGGCCGGTGAACCGCTCAAGGTTTGGGCCGCCGAACTGGCGGAAGGGCAGGGCGTTCCCGGCATGGTGCTCGACGCCGATCGCGCAGGCCTGCTGGTGGCCTGTGGCGAGGGCGCCCTGCGTCTGACCCGGCTGCAACTGCCCGGTGGCAAGCCGCTGGGCTTCGCCGATCTCTACAACGCCCGCCGCGAACGCTTCGCCCCCGGCCAGGTACTGGGTCTATGAATCCGCGGCTGGCGGCCACCCGCGCCCTGGCGGCGGTCCTGGCCGGGCGCGCCTCCCTCGGTAGCAGCCTGCCCGAGCAACTGGCCAAGGTCGATCCGCGTGACCGCGCCCTGGCCCAGGACCTGGCCTTCGGCACCGCCCGCTGGCAGCCGCGCCTGTCGCTGCTGGCGGAAAAGCTCATGCAGAAACCCTTCAAGGCCGGCGACCGCGATCTCGAAGCCCTGCTGCTGATCGGGCTCTACCAGCTGTTCCACACCCGCATCCCGGCCCACGCCGCCATCGGCGAGACGGTGGGCTGCGTCGACAAGCTGAAGAAGTCCTCGGCCAAGGGCCTGCTCAACGCCGTGCTGCGCCGTGCCCAGCGTGAATACGACAGCCTGCTACCGGCCCTGGAGCATGACCCGGCCGCGCGCCTGGCCCATCCGCGCTGGTTACAGAAGACGCTCAAGGCGCGCTGGCCGGCGCACTGGGAAGCCATCGCCTCCGCGAACAACCTGCACCCGCCGCTGATCCTCAGGGTCAATCGCCGCCAGGGCAGTCGCGACAGCTATCTGGCCGAGCTGGCCGCCGCCGGTATCGAGGCCGTGCCCTGCGCCTTCAGCGCCGACGGCATCCGCCTGCTGCAACCCCAGGACGTCACCGCCCTGCCGGGCTTTGCAGCGGGGCGTCTCAGCGTGCAGGACGAAGCCGCGCAGCTGGCGGCCGAACTGCTGGAGCTGGCGCCCGGCCAGCGGGTGCTTGACGCCTGCGCCGCGCCCGGGGGCAAGACCTGCCATCTGCTGGAACGTGAGCCGGGGCTGGCCGAGGTGGTGGCGCTGGACGCCGATGCCGGTCGCCTGGAGCGCGTCGAGCAGAATCTGGCACGGCTGGGCCTCACCGCCCGCACCCTGGCCGCCGACGGCCGCGCCGTAACCGACTGGTGGGACGGCACGCCCTTCCAGCGCATCCTGCTGGACGCTCCCTGCAGCGCCACCGGGGTGATCCGCCGCCATCCGGACATCAAGCTGACCCGTCAGGCCAGCGATATCGCGCCCCTGGTGCAGTTGCAGGGCGAATTGCTGGACGCCCTCTGGCCGACGCTGGACGTCGGCGGCATCCTGGTCTACGCCACCTGCTCGGTGTTGCCGGAAGAGAACAGCGACAACCTCGCCGCCTTTCTCGCCCGCACCCCGGGCGCCCGCGAACTGGATATCCCCGCGCCCTGGGGCCTCGCCCAGCCCCATGGTCGCCAGCTCCTGCCGCAGCCCGACGGCCACGACGGCTTCTATTACTGCAAGCTGATCAAGATTGCTCGCTAGCCTCTGGCGGTAGCGGCTGGTTCGTACCCTGCTGCGGACGCTTCTCCGCGGTGGCGGCTGGGTGCGGCAACTGCGCGCGTACCTCCGCCTGGGGCAGCTCCAGCACCGGGGAGCCTTCTTCGAGGCGACTCAGGGTGCCTTCCACCACGGCGCTGTTCTCCATGCTCAGCTGGCGATAGGTGATGTTGCCCTGCACCCGCGCATTGGAATGCAGCTCCAGCAGATGCTCGACCCGCAGATCGCCGACGATGGTGCCATCGATCAGGGCGTCGTAGCTGCTCACGTCGCCCTCCACCACGCCATTGGCACTGATCGCCAGCAGGCTGGTGGTGCCGGACTTGAAACTGATGCTGCCGCATACCCGGCCGTCGACTTTGAGGCCATCGCTGAACTCCAGATCACCGCGGATCGACAGGTTGTCGGCGATGAGACTGGAAAAGCCATTCACCGCGGGGCGAGGAACCGCCTTCTTTCTGTTGAACATCCGTGCTGCTCTCCAACTAGGGTTTCTGATTCTGGCGACGGAAGAAGGCCAGCTCCGCGCTCAGGCGCTCGACCTGCGCCAACAGGGCGGCGTTGCGTTCGAGCAACTGGCGTTCGGTGGCCGCACCCAGTTGCAGATCCAGCGTCTGCTGCGCCAGACGATCGCGCAGGTGCTGATTCTCGGCTTGCAGGTGATTCAGTTCCGCCTGGTATCCCTGGTGGATCCGCTGCCCGACCACCAGCAACGCGAGCGGTATCAACAGCAGCAGGCACAAACCAACCCAGCCGGCCAGTCGCCGTCGCGGGACCGGCTGCAGGCGAAATTCGCCGCGCAGCAACTCGCGACTCGACGCTCGACTAGTCGCGCGCCTGGCCATCGCGCTCGGGCTCCAGTCGGCCTAGGGCAAGAAAGCGCTGGGGGTCGAGGAATTGGCCGTCACGCAAGACCTCGAAATGCAGATGAGGCCCGGTCGAGCGTCCAGTGGAGCCCACCGCACCCAGGAGTTGCCCGGGGATGACCACCTGGCCTTCCTTGACGAAGATGCGGCTCAGATGGGCATAGCGGGTGACCAGGCCATTGCCGTGAGCGACCTCCACCCGATTGCCATAGCCACCCAGGGCGCCCGTGACCTGGACACGCCCCCCGGCCGCGGCGTGTACCTGAGTGCCAGTGGGCGCGGCGAAGTCGACACCGGAATGAAACGCCAGGTGACCGGTAAAGGGATCGACCCGATTGCCGAACAGCGATCCCAGACGGGCCTGTTCCACTGGGCGTAGCGAGGGAATCGCCATCAGGGCGGCATTGCGACTGGCCACCCGGTTCAGCAGCAGATCCAGTTGTTGACGCAGGCAGAGCGCTACCTGTTCGCTGGCACCCAGCATGCGCAGAGGCAAGCCCTGGCTGGCGGCGCCGGCGTTACAGGATCGCGCCGGCAGCCAGGCACCGCCCTGGGCACCTCGCGTGGAAGGCTCGACCAGCAGACTGGGGTCGACCGCGCTCACCTGGTCGCGCAATTGCCTGTTCTGCTCCAGCATCCGCTGCAGCGCCTGGGTATCGGCCTCCAGCGATTGCAGCCGGCCGACCAGCACGCCCATTCGCTCCAGGGCCACCGTTGTGCTGGCGCTGCCCGGAGTGGCAGCGACTGGGGTGGCCGGAGCTGCAGCAGGCGAAACCCGACCACCCAGCCAGCAGCCCAGAGCGAATGTCAGCAGCGATGTCAGCGTCAGGATCAGCAGCCAGGGGCTCTTTGCCTGACGCGGGTCGACGATGTGGGCACCGTCCCGCACAAGCTTGCGACTGAGGGAAGAAAACAGCTTCATCAGATCCTGCGGCCGTCCTAGGCGCCGATAGATCAGTCAGCTTAAAGTGAAACACGTCACAAAATGATGGCAAAAGGCCTGTTCCAGACCAACCTGCCCGTCCACCTGACATATGGCACTTTCAACACCGGATCGTCAGGCTGCCGTAGTCGGGGCAGAATGTTCGGCTCAAGGTCGTGAATCGGCCCGTCCCTCCCGCTGCTACCGGAGTCCGCCATGCTCGAATCCCTGGAGAAAATGCTCGTTCGCGGCCAGGACAATGCCCTGCTCAGGTTCGGACTGGGCAAGGGCTATCTGGATGCCGGGGAGCCCGCGCGGGCGATCGAGCACCTGGCGCGCTGCGTCGAATTCGATCCGGCCTATTCGGCGGCCTGGAAACTGCTGGGCAAGGCCCATGAGGGGAGCGGCGACCCGGCCAGCGCCGAGGCGGCCTGGACCCAGGGCCTGCAGGCGGCGCAAGCCAAGGGCGACAAGCAGGCGGAAAAGGAGATGACGGTGTTTCTCAAGCGCCTGGCGCGCCGCGCTCAGTCCTGATCGCGCAGGAACCTGAGGCCCGCGCCGTCGGCGTCGGTGCGCATGACTTCCATGGTCACCTTGGGCGCTTCGATCGGCAGATCGAGTACCTGGCCGACCACGCGGGTGCCCTGCGGTAGCCGGGTCAGCTCGGGATGCACCACATAGACGCCACCATCGGACAGGTCGCGGGTCTCACCGACGATCTCGCCATCCGGATAGGCGATCCACAGCCGGCACTTGAGTGGGGTACGGGTATGTTGGCGCTGATCGCGCGAATTCATCGCCTGACTCCCTGGCTTGGGCGTTCCCTAGAGGTCCGGGCAGCTTCCGGCAAAGCCCAGCGGCTGTCAGCCGCGCGCCGACCGAACGGTCCTGGCGAAGCGCCGAGCGATAGGTCGTAGGACCACCTCCTGCCCCTCAGCGCCCGGGCAGGACCCGGGCGAAAGACCTCAGTACCACTTCTCCTCGCCATCCGGGCGATTCTTGAACCTCTTCATGCTCCACATGTACTGGGTCGGATAGCGCCGTACGTAGCCGGCCAGCACCTCGCTCATGGCGGCCACCGAGACCTCCGGATCCGGGTCGTACATGGCTGCGGGCGCGGCTTCCAGGATCACCTTGTAACCACTGCCGTCTGCCAGGCGCACGGCATGGAAGAACACCCCGCGGGCCTTGCCGCGCGCCAGCAGCGAGGGCACGAACTTGCTGGTCAAGGCAGTGGTGCCGAGGAAGGGCACGAAGAGGCCGGCGCTGCGACTTGGCTCAGGATCGGCCGGAATCCCCACGGCGCCGCCGCGGCGGACTTCCTTGATCACGCTGATGATGCCTTCCGGGGTGGAGGGCGCCACGCGGTTGCCCAGCTGGACCCGCTGGCGCTTGAGCAGGTCGTCCACCGCCTTCAGCTTGGGCGGCCGATAGAAGATGATCGGCTTGGCATGGGAGCAATAGAAGTGGTTGAGCAACTCCCAGTTGCCCAGATGGCTGGTGATGCCCACCACGCCATCGCCGGAGGCCAGGGCTTCCTGCAGGACGTCCATGCCTTCCACCTCGCGCACCAGGCGCAGGGAACGCTGGGGTGACCAGATCCAGGCGCAGGCGCTTTCGGTCAGGGTCTTGCCGATGCCGCGCAGGCACTCGCGCGACAGCCGTTCCAGACCGGCGGCATCGAGTTCGGGAAAACAATGGGCGAGGTTGATGCGGGTGACCTTGCTGGCGCGAGTCGGCAGCTTCCACATGCACCAGCCGATGAATCCACCCAGGCGCTGCACCAGCGGCCAGGGCAGCAGGGCGAAAAGGCGCAGGAAGGCGATCATCAGCGCGCCTTTGAATCTTTCCAAAAGAGGGACTCCTGTCTGAATGCGCCGACAGTTTAGCGTCTACAAGCCCCGGAAACGTTAAGAAAGCGTAAGGTTCGCGCCAACTGACGCCTATACATTCGACTTTTCCTGCGGTTCTGCCGACAAAGATGCCAGCTCGGCATGGCGGTCGCAATCGAGGGTGTGGTCCATCACCAGCCCCATGGCCTGCATGAGGGCATAGCAGATGGTCGGGCCGACAAAGGTGAAACCGGCTTTCTTGAGCGCCTTGCTCATGGCCTCGGCTTCCGGGGTGATCGCCGGTACCTCGTGGCTGTCGCGAAAATGGTTGATCTTCGGCGCACCGCCGACGAAGGACCATAGCCAGCCGGCCGGGTCTTCGAGCCTGAGCCAGGCCTGAGCATTCTGACGGGCGGCGCGCAGCTTGGCGCCGTTGCGGATGATGCCCGGATCCTGCATCAGCGCCTCGATCTCGGCATCGCTCAGCTGCGCCAGGCGCCGGGGATCGAAGCCGTGCAGCACCTGGCGATAGCGCTCGCGCTTCTTCAGCACGGTGATCCACGACAGCCCGGCCTGAAAGCCTTCCAGCAAGAGAAATTCGAAGAGCACCGCCGGATCGCGCTGGGGCACGCCCCATTCGTGGTCGTGATACTCGATGTACAGCGGATCGGCGGTGCACCAGAAGCAACGCGGCATGGCGAAGGCTCGGACGGCGAGGGGAGACGTCACCTTAGCGCAGTTGCCAGGTCGATGAGACGAATCCAACGGCCTCACCAGGCGCTTTTCCACGCTATCAGGTTGCCAGCGTATCGCAGCCATGGCAGCACTAGACCGTAGGTTGGGTTGAGACGGCTCTATCGTCGAAGCCCAACATCGCCGGCGCCCCGAGACACTGTTGGGCTTCGCTACGCTCAACCCAACCTACGCTGGCCCACGGTTGCGATAACGGGAGCAGGCACTTTCCCGTCGGGCAGCCCTAAAGCCCCCATGTGGCCACCCCCGGCTTTCAGCTATACTCCCCGGCTTTTCGTCGCAGCCGAACGGGTATCTTTCGTGAGCCAGTCCAAGCCCACCGTGCGCACCTTCCAAGACTTGATCCTGGCCTTGCAGCAATACTGGGCCGAGCAGGGCTGCGTGGTACTTCAGCCCTATGACATGGAAGTTGGCGCCGGTACCTTCCACACCGCCACCTTCCTGCGCGCCATCGGTCCCGAGACCTGGAACGCCGCCTATGTGCAGCCCAGCCGCCGCCCCACCGACGGCCGCTATGGCGAGAACCCCAACCGCCTGCAGCACTACTACCAGTTCCAGGTGGTCCTCAAGCCCAACCCGGACAACTTCCAGGAGCTCTACCTGGGCTCCCTGGCCGCCATCGGTCTGGATCCGCTGGTGCACGACGTGCGCTTCGTCGAGGACAACTGGGAATCGCCCACCCTGGGCGCCTGGGGTCTGGGCTGGGAAGTCTGGCTCAACGGCATGGAAGTCACCCAGTTCACCTACTTCCAGCAGGCGGGCGGTATCGAGTGCTATCCGGTGACCGGCGAGATCACCTATGGCCTCGAACGCCTGGCCATGTACCTGCAGGGCGTGGACTCGGTCTATGACCTGATCTGGGCCGACGGCCCCTTCGGCACCGTGACCTACGGCGACGTCTTCCACCAGAACGAGGTGGAGCAGAGCACCTACAACTTCGAGCACGCCAATGTGCCCAAGCTGTTCGAGCTGTTCGACTTCTACGAGTCCGAGGCCAATCGCCTGATCGCCCTGGACCTGCCGCTGCCCACCTACGAGATGGTGCTCAAGGCTTCCCACACCTTCAACCTGCTGGACGCCCGCCGCGCCATCTCGGTGACCGAGCGCCAGCGTTACATCCTGCGCGTGCGCACCCTGGCGCGCAGCGTCGCCCAGGGCTACTTCAAGGCCCGTGCCCGCCTGGGCTTCCCCCTGGCCACCCCGGCGCTGCGTGACGAGGTCCTGGGTCGCGACGATGTCCAGGCGCTGCTCAAGGAGGGCGAATGATGAGCACCACTCTGGATTTCCTGGTCGAACTGGGTACCGAAGAACTGCCGCCCAAGGCGCTCAAGACCCTCGGCGACAGCTTTCTCGCCGGCATCGAGAAGGGCCTCAAGCAGGCCGGTCTAGGCTATGCCAGCGCCCGCGCCTATGCCGCGCCGCGCCGCCTGGCCGTGCTGGTCGAAGCCCTGCAGACCCAGCAGCCCGAGCGTAGCGTCAACCTAGACGGCCCGCCGCTCCAGGCCGCCTTTGGCGCCGATGGCCAGCCGACCCAGGCCGCCCTGGGCTTCGCCCGCAAGTGCGGCGTCGACATCAGCGCCATCGATCGCAGCGGCCCCAAGCTGAGATTCTCCCAGAGCATCCCCGGTCAGCCCGCCGCCGCGCTGCTGCCCGGCATCGTCGAAGCCTCCCTCGCCGAGCTGCCGATTCCCAAGCGCATGCGCTGGGCCGCCCGCCGCGAGGAATTCGTCCGGCCGACCCAGTGGCTGGTGATGCTGCTCGGTGACGAGGTCATCGACTGCGAGATCCTCACCCGCCGTGCCGGCCGTGAGTCCCGCGGCCATCGCTTCCATCATCCCGATGCCGTGCGCATCAGCGCCCCGGCCCACTACGCCGCCGACCTGCGTGCCGCCCATGTGCTGGCCGACTTCGCCGAACGCCGCCAGCTCATCGAATCCCGCGTGGCCGAACTGGCCGCGGCGGAGCAGGGCAGCGCCGTGGTGCCGCCCGCGCTGCTGGACGAGGTGACCGCCCTGGTGGAATGGCCGGTGCCGCTGGTGTGCGCCTTCGAGGAACGCTTCCTCGAGGTGCCCCAGGAAGCCCTGATCACCACCATGCAGGACAACCAGAAGTACTTCTGCTTGCTGGACGCCCAGGGCAAGCTGCTGCCGCGCTTCATCACCGTGGCCAACCTGGAGAGCAAGGATCCGGCGCAGATCGTCAGCGGCAACGAGAAGGTGGTCCGCCCCCGTCTCACCGACGCCGAGTTCTTCTTCAAGCAGGACCAGAAGCAGCCGCTGGAAAGCTTCAACGAGCGCCTCAAGAACGTGGTCTTCCAGGCCCAGCTCGGTACGGTCTACGACAAGGCCCAGCGCGTCGCTGCCCTGGCCGCGTTCATCGCCGAACGCATCGGCGGTGATGCCGAGCGCGCCCACCGCGCCGGCGTGCTCGCAAAGTGCGACCTGGCCACCGAGATGGTCGGCGAATTCCCCGAGATGCAGGGTATCGCCGGCTACTACTACGCCAAGAAGGGCGGCGAGGCGGAAGACGTGGCCCTGGCGCTCAACGAGCAGTACATGCCGCGTGGCGCTGGCGCCGAACTACCGCAGACCCTGACCGGTGCGGCCGTGGCCCTGGCCGACAAGCTCGACACCCTGGTCGGCATCTTCGGCATCGGCATGCTGCCCACCGGCAGCAAGGATCCTTTCGCCCTGCGCCGTCAGGCCCTGGGCGTGCTGCGCATCCTCATCGAGAAAGGCCTGGAGCTGGATCTGCCGGCCGCCGTCGCCTTCGCCATCGGCGGCTACGGCGAGCGGGTCAAGGCCGCGGGCCTGCAGGAGCAGGTGCTGGACTTCGTCTTCGACCGGCTGCGCGCCCGCTACGAGGACGAAGGCATCGACACCGCCGCCTACCTGGCCGTGCGCGCCCTGCGCCCGGCCTCGGCGCTGGACTTCGACCAGCGCGTCCAGGCCGTGCAAGCCTTCCGTCGCCTGCCCGAAGCCGAAGCCTTGGCCGCCGCCAACAAGCGCGTCTCCAACCTGCTCGGCAAGTTCGAAGGTCAGGTCGCGGCCCAGGCCGATGCCGCCCTGTTCGAGACCGACGCCGAGCGCACCCTGGCCGCCGCCATCGCCGACGCCGAGCGGGATGCCGCGCCCCTGGCCGAAGCCCGCCGTTACCGCGAAGCCCTGGAACGCCTGGCCAGTCTACGCGCCCCGGTAGATGCCTTCTTCGACGAGGTGCTGGTCAACGCCGAGGACGAGCGCGTCCGCGCCAATCGCTACGCGCTGCTCGCCCACCTGCGCGGCCTGTTCCTCGGCATCGCCGACATCTCGGTGCTGGGCTAGGCATGAAGCTGATCGTGCTGGACCGCGACGGCGTCATCAATGTCGATTCCGATGACTACGTGCGCAGCGCCGAGCAGTGGCAACCGCTGCCCGGCAGCCTTGCTGCCATCGCTCGGCTGAACCGGGCCGGCTGGCAGGTGGCCGTGGCCACCAACCAGTCCGGTCTGGCCCGGGGCTATTTCACGGAAGATGACCTGGCGGCCATGCACGAGAAGCTGCAACGCTTGCTGGCCGAGGAGGGCGGTCGGGTCGACCTGATCCTCTACTGCCCCCATGGCCCGGAAGCGGGCTGTAACTGCCGCAAGCCGCTGCCCGGCCTGTTCCGCGCCATCGCCACCCAGTATGGGCTCCCTGATCTCGCGGGAGTCCCCGTGGTCGGCGACAGCCTGCGCGACCTGGAAGCCGGCGTGGCCCTGGGCTGCACCCCCTATCTGGTGCGCACCGGCAAGGGCGAGCGCACCCTGGCCAAGCCTTTACCAGCCGGCACCCAGGTCTTCGCCGACCTGGCCGCGGTGGCTGATCACCTGCTCGAGGAAACGCGCTGATGCGGCTCTTGCGTACCCTGTTGTTCTACGTGCTGCTGGGGACCAGCGGCATCCTCTGGTCCTGCGTCAGCCTGCTGATCGCGCCCTTCCTGGCCTATCGCGCCCGCTATCGGCTGGTGGTCAAGGCCTGGACCGGCTTTGCCGTCTGGCTGGCCAAGGTCATCTGCGGCATTCGCTACGAGATCGACGGCCTGGAAAACGTCCCGGCGCAGCCCTGCGTGATCGTGGCCAACCACCAGAGCACCTGGGAAACCTTCTTCCTGTCCGCCCAGTTCGAACCCACCTCCCAGGTGATCAAGCGCGAGTTGCTGCGGATTCCCTTCTTTGGCTGGGCCTTCTCGCTGCTCAAGCCCATCGCCATCGACCGCGACAACGGCAAGCTGGCTCTCCAGCAGCTGACCGAGCAGGGCGGCCGCTACCTGGCCCAGGGCTGCTGGGTACTGATCTTTCCCCAGGGCACGCGCATCGATTACGGTCAGATGGGCAAGTTCTCCCGCGGTGGCGCCGCCCTGGCCTGCAGCCTGAACGTGCCCATCCTGCCCATCGCCCACGATGCCGGCGCCTACTGGCCCAATCGTTCCTGGATCAAGTCGCCGGGAACCATCAAGGTCAGCATCGGCCCCTTGCTCTATCCCCAGGGCCAGGATCCCCGCGCCATTGTCGATCTCAATGCCCGCTGCTTCGCCTTCATCGAACAGGCCCTCGCCCCCAAGCCCGACGCCAGCCCAGTCGAGCGCTGCGTCGCCTGATCGCCAGGCCGCAAGGCCTGGCTGTTTCCGACAGTTTTCCTCGCGTTTCCCACAGACTTATCCACAGGACATCCTGAGGTTTTCCTGCGCCCTGATCGTGGGCCGCTACCGCGAATCCCCTGTCATCCACAAGTACCAATAAGCTTATTCCCAGGCTTATCCACAGGATCGCCCGTTATAGCCTGTGTCTCTATGCCGCATGGCACGGCCTCTTTGTGCTGCTTTACAGGCTTTGCGAAAAGCAGCTGAGGAAAACTATCCACAAAACCTCTGGCTATAAGATGAGTGGCAATCCTTCCCAGGGAACGAAACGGCATCTTCGTCTAGCCAGAATGTTTTCCACAAAAAAGCCCCGCATGGCGGGGCTTGTGCATAACCGCTGGAATCAGACGTCGAGGTTCGACACCGCCAGGGCATTGCTCTCGATGAAATCGCGACGCGGCTCCACGTGATCGCCCATCAGGGTGTTGAAGATCTGGTCGGCCGCCACGGCGTCCTCGATGGTCACCTGCAGCATGCGACGCACGTTCGGGTCCATGGTGGTTTCCCACAGCTGATCCGGATTCATCTCGCCCAGGCCCTTGTAGCGCTGGATGTTGAATCTCTTGCTGGTCTCGACCATCAGCCACTCCCAGGCTTCCTTGAAGGTGCTGACCGGGCGACGGCGTTCGCCGCGCTTGGCATAGGCGCCTTCTTCCAGCAGGTTGTCCAGCTGGGCAGCCAGCTCGGTCACCAGGCGGTAATCGTTGCTGCCGAAGAAATCCCGGTTGAAGGTCACGTAGCTGGACAGGCCGTGGGCCCGGGTCTCGACCTCCGGCAGCCACAGGCTGCGCTCGCGATCTTCGCGCAGGCTCAAGGTGTAGGTGGTGCCATTGCGCTCGGCGGCCTTCAGGCGCGTCTCGAGAGTGGCTAGCCACTCGCGCATGGCCGCCTCGTCACCCAGCTGCTCCACGCCCACGCGGGGCAGGTACAGCAGGTGTTCGCTGACGTCGGCCGGATACAGCCGCGACAGACGCTTGAAGGTCTTCATCACCTGGCGATAGCTGTTCACCAGCTTTTCGAGCTCCACACCGGACAGACCCGGGGCGTTCTCGTTGACGTGCAGGCTGGCTTCCTCCAGGGCGGTCTGGGTCAGGTATTCCTCCATCGCCTCGTCGTCCTTGATGTACTGCTCCTGCTTGCCACGCTTCACCTTGTACAGCGGCGGCTGAGCGATGTAGATGTAGCCCCGCTCGATCAGCAGCGGCATCTGGCGGAAGAAGAAGGTCAGCAGCAGGGTACGGATGTGCGAGCCGTCGACATCAGCATCGGTCATGATGATGATGTTGTGGTAGCGCAGCTTGTCGATGTTGAATTCTTCGCGACCGATGCCGCAGCCCAGCGCGGTGATCAGGGTGCCCACCTCCTGGGAGGAGAGCATCTTGTCGAAGCGCGCCTTCTCGACGTTGAGGATCTTGCCCTTGAGCGGCAGGATCGCCTGGGTGCGCCGATTGCGGCCCTGCTTGGCCGAACCACCGGCGGAGTCACCCTCCACGATGTAGAGTTCGGACAGCGCCGGATCCTTTTCCTGGCAATCCGCCAGCTTGCCGGGCAGGCCGGCGATGTCCAGCGCGCCCTTGCGGCGAGTCATCTCCCGCGCCTTGCGCGCCGCTTCCCGGGCCCGGGCCGCGTCGATCATCTTGCCGACCACCGCCTTGGCCTCGTTGGGATTCTCCAGCAGGAAGTCGGAGAAGTGCTTGCCCATCTCCTGTTCCACCGCGGTCTTCACCTCGGAGGAAACCAGCTTGTCCTTGGTCTGGGAAGAGAACTTGGGATCCGGCACCTTGACCGAGATGATGGCAGTCAGGCCTTCGCGGGCGTCGTCACCGGTGGTGGCCACCTTGAACTTCTTGGCCAGGCCCTCGGCCTCGATGTAGCTGTTCAGGTTGCGCGTCAGCGCCGAACGGAAGCCGGCCAGATGGGTGCCGCCGTCGCGCTGGGGAATGTTGTTGGTGAAGCAGAGGATGTTTTCGTTGAAGCTGTCGTTCCACTGCAGGGCCACTTCCACGCCGACGCCATCGTCGTCGCGCTGCACCTGGAAGTGGAACACCTCGTTCACCGCGGTCTTGTTGGTGTTCAGGTAGTCAACGAAGGCGCGCAGGCCGCCTTCGTACTTGAACAGCTCTTCCTTGCCGCTGCGCTCGTCGCGCAGGACGATGCCGACGCCGGAGTTGAGGAAGGACAGCTCGCGAATCCGCTTGGCCAGGATGTCCCAGCTGAACTGGATGTTGTTGAAGGTCTCGGCCGAAGGCTTGAAGTGCACCTGGGTACCGGTGGTGTCGGTCTCGCCGATCACCGCCAGCGGCGCCTGGGGTACGCCGTGGACATAGACCTGCTCCCACACCTGGCCGGCACGGCGAATGGTCAGCCGCAACTCCTCGGACAGGGCGTTCACCACTGAGACGCCCACGCCGTGCAGGCCGCCGGACACCTTGTAGGTGTTGTCGTCGAACTTACCGCCGGCGTGCAGCACGGTCATGATGACCTCGGCCGCCGAGACGCCTTCTTCCTTGTGGATGTCCACCGGGATGCCGCGACCGTTGTCGCGCACGGTGATGGACTCGTCCATGTGGATGGTGATGCTGATCTCGCTGCAGAAGCCGGCCAGGGCCTCGTCGATGGAGTTGTCCACCACCTCGAAGACCATGTGGTGCAGGCCGGTGCCGTCATCGGTATCGCCGATGTACATGCCGGGGCGCTTGCGCACGGCATCCAGTCCCTTCAGCACCTTGATGCTGGAAGAGTCGTAGGTATTGGTCTCGCTCATGCTTGGCTCCCGCTAGTGTGGGTCTGCTTGATATGGCCGTGTTCCACGTGAAACACGCTGACCTCTGTCTCCGGCCGCCAGGCGGCCTGTAGCGTCTCGCGCTCGACACAGGTGATGAAGACTTGGCACTCCAGTGCCTCCAGCAGCCGGCACAAGGCCAGCCGGTGTCCCTCGTCCAGTTCCGAAGGCAGGTCGTCGATGAGATAGACGCACTGGCCCCGCTTGACCTGGTTGACCAGCCGCCCCTGGGCGATGCGCAGTGCGCACACCACCAGCTTCTGCTGGCCGCGCGACAGGATGTCCGCCGCGTTGTGGTTGCCGATGCGGATCCGCAGGTCGGCGCGCTGGGGACCGGCCTGGGTATGCCCCAGCTGCAGATCCCGTGGCAGACTGTCTGCCAGCACCTCGCGCAAATCGCGCTCGCGGTCCCAGCCGCGGTAGTAACTCAGGGTCAGGCCATCGAGCTGGATCAGCTCGGCCAGCACCGCGGTGAACTCCGGCTTCAGACGCTGGATATAGGCCTGGCGAAAGCCATCGATCTCGCCGCTGGCCAGGGCCAGTTCCTGATCCCAGGCGGCCTGCGCCGCAGGGTCGATTTTACCACGTCTGAGCCAGTGATTTCGCTGCCTGAGCGCCTTTTGCAAGCGTTGCCACAGGGGCAGGAAACGCTGTTCCTCGTGGAACACGCCCCAGTCGAGAAACTGCCGTCGGATCTTGGGGCTGCCTTCGAGCAGCCGGAAGCCATCGGGGTTGATCAGCTGCAGCGGCAGCACCTCGGCCAGCTGCGCCGCACTACGGGCATTCTCGCCGTTGATGCGGATCTGGTAGTCGCCACCGCGCTCGCGCTGGATGCCCAGGTTGCAGTCCTGGCCACCGGGCAGCCGCACGTGGCCAAACACCGTGCAGCTGGCCTGCTCATGCTGGATGACCGGCGCCAGCTTGGTACTGCGAAAGGAGCGGGCCAGTCCCAGCAGGTGGATGGCTTCCAGCAGGCTGGTCTTGCCGCTGCCGTTGGCGCCGTGCAGCAGATTAACCCGTGGCGAGGGTTGAAGCGCGACCGCCTGCAGATTGCGCAGGCGGTCGGCGTTGAAGCGGATCAGCGTCATCGAGCGGCGATCAGAGGCGCATCGGCATCACGACATAGGAGGAATCGTCGTTGCCCGCCTCCTGCAACAGCGCACTGCTGCTGGAATCGGACAGGGTGATGCGCACCTGGTCGGTGGTCATCACGCCCAGCACGTCGAGCAGGTAGCTGACGTTGAAGCCGATCTCCAGGCTGCCGCCGTCGTAGTCGACCTGCAGTTCTTCCTCGGCTTCTTCCTGCTCCGGGTTGTTGGCCTGGATCTTCATGAAGCCGTTTTCCAGCTGCAGGCGGATGCCCCGGTATTTCTCGTTGGAGAGAATGGCAGTGCGGCTGAAGGCCTCGCGCAGGTGCTGACGCTCGCCCAGTACCAGCTTGTCGCCATGCCGTGGCAGGACGCGCTCGTAATCGGGGAACTTGCCGTCCACCAGCTTGGAGGTAAAGGTGAAGTCGCCGGTGGTGGCGCGGATATGGTGCTGGCCCAGGACCACGTTGACCGGCTCTTCCGGTTCGGTGAGCAGGCGCGACAGCTCCAGGATGCCCTTGCGCGGCACGATGACCTGGTGCTTCTCGGCCTGGTCGACATCGGCCTCCAGCATGCACATGGCCAGGCGGTGACCGTCGGTGGCCACGGCGCGCAGGCGTCCGGTGCTGGCTTCCAGCAGCATGCCGTTGAGGTAGTAGCGCACGTCCTGCTGGGCCATGGCGAAGCCGGTGCGCTCGATCAGACGGCGCAGGCGACCCTGGGGAATGCTGAACTTCAGCGAGCCCGGACCTTCTTCCACGGTGGGAAAGTCGTTGGCCGGCAGGGTGGACAGGGTGAAACGGCTGCGTCCGGCACGGATCAGCAGCTTCTGTTCCTCGGTGCGGATGTCGATCAGCGCATCGGGCTGCAGGCTCTTGCAGATGTCCATCAGCTTGCGCGCCGGCACGGTGATCTCACCGGCTTCGGCGGCTTCTTCCAGATCGACCCGGCCAACCAGCTCGACTTCCAGGTCGGTACCGGTCAGCGATAGTCGCTGGCCTTCCACGACCAGGAGTACGTTGGACAGCACCGGCAGCGTTTGCCGACGTTCCACGACACCGGCCACCAGCTGCAGCGGTTTCAACAGGGCTTCGCGTTGAATGGTGAAATGCATGGTCAGGTCCTTGCCAGGGCCGCGTCCGTCAGGTGGTCAGGGTACGCAGCAGGTTCTTGTAATCCTCGCGAATATCCGCGTCGGATTCCCGAAGTTCGGCGATCTTGCGACAGGCATGCAACACCGTCGTGTGATCGCGTCCGCCAAAGGCGTCGCCGATTTCCGGCAGGCTGTGGTTGGTCAGCTCCTTGGACAGCGCCATGGCGACCTGCCGCGGCCGGGCGACCGAACGCGAGCGGCGTTTGGACAGCAGATCGGCGATCTTGATCTTGTAGTACTCGGCCGCGGTGCGCTGGATGTTGTCGATGCTGACCAGCTTGTCCTGCAGCGCCAGCAGATCCTTGAGCGATTCGCGGATCAGCTCGATGGTGATGTCCCGGCCCATGAAGTGGGCATGGGCGATCACCCGCTTGAGTGCGCCTTCGAGTTCCCGCACGTTGGAGCGGATGCGCTGGGCGATGAAGAAGGCGGCGTCGTGGGGCAGGTCGACCTTGGCCTGGTCGGCCTTCTTCATCAGGATCGCCACCCGCGTCTCCAGCTCCGGCGGCTCCACGGCCACGGTGAGACCCCAGCCGAAGCGCGATTTGAGCCGCTCTTCCAGGCCGTCGATCTCCTTGGGATAGCGGTCGCTGGTGAGGATCACCTGTTGTCCACCTTCGAGCAGGGCGTTGAAGGTGTGGAAAAACTCTTCCTGCGAACGCTCCTTGCGGGCGAAGAACTGGATGTCGTCGATCAGCAGCGCATCCACCGAACGGTAGAAACGCTTGAATTCGTTGATGGCGTTGAGCTGCAGCGCCTTGACCATGTCGGCGACGAAGCGCTCCGAATGCAGATAGACGATCTTGGCGTTCGGATTGCGCTTGAGCAGGTGGTTGCCCACCGCGTGCATCAGGTGGGTCTTACCCAGACCCACGCCCCCATAAAGGAAGAGCGGGTTGTAGCCGTGCTTGGGATTGTCCGCCACCTGCCAGGCCGCGGCGCGGGCCAGCTGGTTGGACTTGCCCTCGACGAAGTTCTCGAAGGTGAAGGTCCGGTTCAGATAGCTGGTGTGCTTGAGCGCACCCTCCACCTGCACGGTACGCTCGGTCTTGACCGCCGGCTCGTCGGCCTCGGCCAGTTCCGCGGTCACGTCTTCCAGGGCAACGCCCGCGGTGACGATATCCGACTGGATCGGTTGTGGCGCCTGCACCGGGGGTGGCAGCGGACTGCTCTGGCTGCTGGGCGTCTGGGCCGGGCGCGGCTTGTTGCTGCGCTTGCTGCCGATCAGCAGGGAAAGCACCGGCGCGATGCCGTCGTCGGCATGTTCCTCGAGCAATTCGAGGATACGGCTCAGGTACTTCTCGTTGACCCAGTCGAGCACGAAGCGGTTGGGCGCGAACACCCGCAGCTCATCCCCTTCCGCTTCCACCTGCAGTGGCCGGATCCAGGTATTGAATTGTTGCGAAGGCAGCTCGTCGCGCAGCACATCCACGCAACGTTGCCAGAGTTCGACCGACACAGCGTCTCCCAAGAACTGGAGCGGCCCGGACGGGCCATGAGCAAACGCCCATTGTATCCCTCCCCACCCAGGTTATCCACATGGCCACGCAGTTTCCCGGTAGATAGCCGTTACGGCCATCAGGAGCAGACCCATGACCGTCAGCTCTGTGGATAACGCCGTCTGACCTCTCTGGACATCCCGGGGCTTTTTGTTGTGGATAATCGTGCTGTGCGTAACAGGTCTGCTTATCCACAGCCTCTCAGCAGGCAGAGCACCCGAATTGCACCTGTTGAAAACAGACTTTCCGTTCCCGCTCAGCGCAGAGGCCATCTGCCCTGGCACGATCTATCCACAGAAATCCGCTGCACCATACATATTCACTTCAACAGTCTTTTAAAACCTTCTGACCTGTTGATTTTATTTGCCCGGTCTCCTGTCAGCCGGTGCTGGTTGGAAATTGACCTGCATCGAGGCTTTCTCTAGAATCGCCGGTCTCTTTGCGCGGGGCACTCATGCCTTGCCGCTTTCACCTAGGTAAAAGTCCATGAAACGCACCTTCCAACCCAGCACCCTGAAGCGCGCCCGTGTCCACGGTTTCCGTGCTCGTATGGCAACCAAGAACGGCCGTCAGGTTCTCGCCCGTCGCCGTGCCAAAGGCCGCAAGCGTCTGGCGATCTGATTGCCCGGTCAGGTGGTGAGTCAGGGTTTCGGTCGGGACAGGCGCTTACTGAGCTCCCAACAGTTCCAAGCGGTCTTTGACTCTCCCACCCACAAGGCATCCGGCAAGCACCTGCTGCTGCTCGCCCATGCCAATGGGCTCGACCATTCCCGTCTGGGGTTGGTCATCGGCAAGAAGAGCGTCAAGCTTTCTGTCGAGCGCAATCGCATCAAGCGGGTCATCCGAGATTCCTTCCGTCTGAATCAGGACCGCCTGGGCAGCTTCGATCTGGTCTTCGTCGCCCGCAAGGGACTTGGCGAAGTCGACAATCCCGAATTGCACGATCAGCTGCTGCAACTGTGGAAACGTCTCAATCGCCAGGCGAGCAAGACCGTTGCCCACCCAACCGACAGTCCCGACGGTGCTCATGCGTAAACCGGCCCTGCTGCTGATTCGCTTCTACCGTTATGCCATCAGCCCCATGATGGCCAGTCACTGTCGTTTCTATCCGACCTGTTCCGGTTACGCCCTCGAAGCCATCGAGCGCCACGGGCTGCTGCGTGGTGGCTGGCTGACCACACGGCGACTGTGCCGGTGCCATCCCTGGCACTCAGGCGGATATGATCCCGTTCCTCCCGCAAAGACCCCAGCCCCGACCTCTTCGATGGCCGAGTAAACATGGATATCAAGCGCCCGCTACTCATTGCCGCCTTGGCGATCGTGTCCTACACCCTGGTTTTCCAGTGGAACAAGGATTACGGCCAGGCCGATCTGCCCACGGCCAAGACGCAGACCAGCGTCCTGCCGGGTGACACTCCCAACGTGCCCACCGATGTTCCCGCTGACGCCAAGGCTGCGGCGCCGGTGGACAACTCGACCACTCAGGCAAGCACTGCGCTCATCAAGGTACGTACCGACGTCCTGGATCTGGCCATCGATCCTCGCGGCGGCGACATCGTCCAGCTCGGTCTGGTGCAGTACCCCCGCCGTCAGGATCATCCCGACGTGCCCTTCATGCTGTTCGACAACGGCAACGAGCGTCTCTACCTGGCCCAGAGCGGCCTGACCGGTGCCAACGGTCCCGACGCCAACAGCGCCGGGCGTCCGCTGTACACCTCGGCCCAGTCCAGCTACGTGCTCGCCGATGGCCAGCAGCAGTTGGTGGTGGATCTCAAGTACCAGGCCAACGGCGTCGACTACACCAAGAGATTCACCTTCCACCGGGGCCTGAAGGTCGATTGCTCGGACGCCGAGAAGGCGCAGAAGAAGATCACCTGCATCAACCCGGACGCCTACCAGATCCAGGTCAGCTACCTGATCGACAACCAGAGCGCCAACGCCTGGAACGGCGTGCTCTACGCCCAGCTCAAGCGGGACAAGAGCGGCGATCCCTCGGCGACCACCGCCACCGGCGTGTCCACCTACCTGGGCGCCGCCGTCGGTACCCCGGCCGAGCCCTATCGCAAGGTGTCCATGAGCGACATGGACAAGAATCGCCTGCAGGAAGCCGTGCAGGGTGGTTGGGTCGGCTGGCTGCAGCACTACTTCGTCACCGCCTGGGTGCCGAACAAGGACGAGCAGCACCAGATCACCACCCGCAAGGATGCCCAGGGCAACTACATCGTCGGCTTCACCGGTCCGCAGTTCAGCGTGCCGGCGGGTGGCAAGGGCGAGACCTCGCTGACCCTCTATGCCGGTCCGAAGATCCAGGAGCACCTCAAGACCCTGTCCCACGGTCTGGAGCTGACCGTCGACTACGGTTTCCTGTGGTTCATCGCTCAGCCGATCTTCTGGTTGCTGCAGCATATCCACAGCATCCTGGGTAACTGGGGCTGGTCGATCATCGTCCTGACCATCATCATCAAGCTGCTGTTCTTCCCGCTGTCCGCCGCCAGCTACCGCTCCATGGCGCGCATGCGCGCCGTCGGTCCGCGACTGCAGGCGCTCAAGGAGCAGCATGGCGACGATCGCCAGAAGATGTCCCAGGCGATGATGGAGCTGTACCGCAAGGAGAAGATCAATCCCCTGGGTGGCTGCCTGCCCATCGTGGTGCAGATGCCGGTGTTCCTGGCGCTGTACTGGGTGCTGCTGGAAAGCGTCGAGATGCGCCAGTCGCCCTGGATGTTCTGGATCACCGACCTGTCGGCCAAGGATCCCTTCTTCATCCTGCCGATCATCATGGGCGCCACCATGCTGGTGCAGCAGATGCTCAACCCAGCACCGCCGGATCCCATGCAGGCCAAGGTCATGAAGATGATGCCCATCGTCTTCACCTTCTTCTTCCTGTGGTTCCCGGCCGGTCTGGTGCTGTACTGGATCGTCAACAACTGCCTGTCGATCCTGCAGCAGTGGTACATTACCCGGAAGATCGAGGCGGCCAGCAAGAAGGCCTGACCTCGCTCACCCTGTCCACACGACGCCCCTTGATTGGGGCGTCGTGCTTTCTGGAGGATCGTCATGTCCCTGCCTTCCGACAGCATCGCCGCCATCGCCACCGCCACCGGGCGCGGCGGGGTCGGCATCGTCCGCGTCTCCGGTCCCCTGGCCGCTCCCCTGGCGCGGGCGATCTGCGGCCGTGAGCTGCCGCCTCGGCATGCCCACTACGGCAACTTCCTCGCCGCCGACGGCAGCGTGCTGGACGCCGGCATTGCCCTGTTCTTTCCCGGCCCCAACTCCTTCACCGGCGAAGACGTGCTGGAACTCCAGGGCCACGGCGGTCCGGTGATCCTCGATCTGCTCCTGCGCCGCACCCTGGAAGAGGGCGCCCGCCTGGCCCGCCCGGGGGAATTCAGCGAACGCGCCTTTCTCAACGACAAGCTCGATCTGGCCCAGGCCGAGGCCATCGCCGACCTCATCGAGGCCAGCACCGAACAGGCGGCGCGCAATGCCCTGCGCTCGCTGCAGGGCGAATTCTCGCGCCGGGTGGAAAGCCTGGTCGAGCAGCTGATCCGCCTGCGCATCTATGTCGAGGCCGCCATCGACTTTCCCGAGGAGGAGATCGACTTCCTCGCCGACGGCCGCGTGCAGGGCCTGCTGGAGGGCGTCCAGGCCGAGCTGCACGAGGTCCAGCGCGAAGCCAATCGCGGCGCCCTGCTGCGCGATGGCATGACCGTGGTGATCGCCGGCCGTCCCAATGCCGGCAAGTCCAGCCTGCTCAATGCCCTGGCCGGTCGCGAAGCCGCCATCGTCACCGACATCGCCGGCACTACCCGGGATGTCCTGCGCGAACATATCCACATCGACGGCATGCCGCTGCATGTGGTCGATACCGCCGGCCTGCGCGACACCACCGACCGGGTCGAGCAGATTGGCGTCCAGCGCGCCCTGGACGCCATCGCCGGCGCCGATCGGGTGCTGCTGGTGGTGGATGCCAGCGCGCCGGAAGCCCGGGATCCCCAGGCGCTCTGGCCGGAGCTGCTGAGCACCCGGCCGCCGCTGGACAAGCTGACGGTGATCCGCAACAAGGCCGATCTCACCGGCGAGGTTACCGGCCTGCTGGCCACCAGCGAACCGGTCGAGATCGCCCTCAGCGCCACCGATGGCGGCGGTGTCGAAGCCTTGCGCAAGCACCTCAAGGCCTGCATGGGCTTCGAGCAGACCACCGAGGGCGGCTTCAGCGCCCGGCGGCGTCACCTGGATGCCCTGCAAAGAGCCGCCAGTGCCCTGGACCATGGCTATCGTCAGCTCACCCTGGCCGGCTCCGGCGAGCTGCTGGCCGAAGACCTGCGCCAAGCCCAGCAGGTGCTCGGCGAGATCACCGGCGCTTTCAGCTCCGACGACCTGCTCGGCCGCATCTTCTCCAGCTTCTGCATCGGCAAGTAATTTCCCGCCCGCCGTTCCAGGCCTGTGCAAGGCAGGCCTTGACTGTCCTCATCTCTCCCTTCCAGAGCCCTGTTGATAACCCTGCCTGAGGTCTGCCCATAAATCGGTGCACGAGCTGTCCATGACTGCGCATGTGGATAAACAGGCAAAGGCTCCACAGGATGCTGAGAGCTTGTATCCATCCACAGCACAAGACATGCACGGGGCTCAGGTTTTCCCCAGCTCAGTGCTGACGAGGGCTGGATAACCTTATCCACAGCGAAGTGCCTGCATATACATAAGCTCTATATCAGTCCTTTTAAAACTTTCTTCCCTATTGTTTATATTGGAGGTCTCTCTTGACGGCTGGTCATTTTTTGGCCAGAACCCCTTCTGCAAGAGCCGCTCAGGCCTTATACTTGCCGGCTTTCCTTTGAATTCCTGCCAACAGGCACGAGGTGCGTGGTGGACTTTCCTTCCCGTTTCGACGTCATCGTGATCGGCGGCGGCCATGCCGGTACCGAAGCGGCCCTGGCGGCCGCTCGCATGGGTGTGCGCACCCTGCTGCTCACGCATAATGTGGAAACTCTCGGCCAGATGAGCTGCAACCCCGCCATTGGCGGCATCGGCAAGAGCCATCTGGTCAAGGAGATCGATGCCCTGGGCGGCGCCATGGCCGCGGCCACGGACCTCGCCGGCATCCAGTTCCGCATTCTCAACAGCCGCAAGGGACCTGCCGTGCGCGCCACTCGCGCCCAGGCCGACCGCGTGCTGTACAAGGCGGCCATCCGCCATACGCTGGAAAACCAGCCGAACCTGTGGATATTCCAGCAGGCCTGTGACGACCTCATCGTCGAAGGCGATCGCGTCGCCGGCGTGGTCACCCAGATGGGCCTGAAATTCCATGCCGACAACGTGGTGCTGACCGCCGGGACCTTCCTCGGTGGTCTTATCCACATCGGCCTGCAGAACCACAGTGGTGGACGAGCGGGCGATCCGCCGGCCATCGCCCTGGCCCAGCGCCTGCGGGAACTGCCACTGCGGGTATCGCGGCTGAAGACCGGTACGCCACCGCGCATCGACGGCCGCTCGGTGGATTTCTCGGTGATGACCGAGCAGCCCGGGGATACCCCCCTGCCGGTGATGTCCTTCCTCGGCAATCGCGAGCAGCATCCCCAGCAGGTCAGCTGCTGGATCACCCACACCAACGCCCGCACCCACGACATCATCCGCGCCAACCTGGATCGTTCGCCCATGTACTCGGGCGTGATCGAAGGGGTAGGGCCGCGCTACTGCCCGTCCATCGAAGACAAGATCCATCGCTTCGCCGACAAGGACAGCCATCAGGTCTTTCTCGAACCCGAGGGCCTGACCACCCACGAACTCTATCCCAACGGCATCTCCACCTCGCTGCCCTTCGATGTGCAGCTCGAGGTGGTGCGTTCCATGCGTGGCATGGAGAACGCCCACATCCTGCGGCCCGGCTACGCCATCGAATACGACTTCTTCGATCCGCGGGATCTCAAGTACAGCCTGGAGACCAAGGTCATCGCCGGGCTGTTCTTCGCCGGCCAGATCAATGGCACCACCGGTTACGAAGAAGCCGGCGCCCAGGGTCTGCTCGCCGGGGCCAACGCCGCGCTGCGCGCCCAGGGCCGTGAAGCCTGGTGTCCGCGCCGCGACGAGGCCTACCTCGGCGTCCTGGTGGATGACCTCATCACCCTGGGCACCCAGGAGCCCTACCGGATGTTCACCTCGCGCGCCGAGTACCGGCTGATCCTGCGCGAAGACAACGCCGACCTGCGCCTGACCGAAAAGGGCCGCGAGCTGGGCCTGGTGGACGACCAGCGCTGGGCGCTGTTCGAAGCCAAGCGCGAGGGCATCGTCCTGGAAGAGCAGCGTCTCAAGGCCACCTGGATCCGTCCGGGAACGCCCCAGGGCACGGCGGTCGCCGAGCGTTTCGGCACGCCGCTCAATCACGAATACAACCTGCAGAACCTGCTGGCCCGGCCGGAGATCGACTATGCCGGCCTGATGGCCGCGGTGGGCGAGACGCCGGCCGAGACCCAGGTCGCCGAGCAGATCGAGATCAAGACCAAGTACGCCGGCTACATCGATCGCCAGCAGGACGAGATCCAGCGACTGCGCGCCAGCGATGCCGTGGCGCTGCCCGCGGAGCTCGACTACGCCAGCATTTCCGGACTGTCCAAGGAGATCCAGCACAAGCTGGCCCAGGCCCGTCCCGAGACCCTGGGGCAGGCCTCGCGCATTCCCGGCGTCACGCCAGCGGCGGTCTCGCTGCTGCTGATCCACCTGAAGAAGCGCAGCGCCGGTCGCAGCCTGGAGCACAGCGCCTGATGGCCAGCGCGATCCAAGCCAACGAACTGCGTCAGGGCGCCGAGACCCTCGGCGTGGCCCTGACCGCCGCCGTGGAAGAGCGGTTGCTGGGCTACCTGGACCTGCTGGTCAAGTGGAACAAGGCCTACAATCTCACCGCGGTGCGCGATCCCAACGAGATGGTCTCGCGGCACCTGCTGGACAGCCTCAGCATCGTCCCCTACGTAGGCGCGGGGCAGTGGCTGGACGTAGGCAGCGGCGGCGGTATGCCGGGCATTCCCCTGGCGATCCTCTTTCCCGAGTCGCGCTTCACCCTGCTCGACAGCAACGGCAAGAAGACCCGCTTCCTGACCCAGGCCAGGATCGAACTGGGCCTGGCCAATCTCGACGTGGTCCACGCCCGCGTCGAGGCCTACCAGCCTGCCGCGCCCTTCACCGGCATCGTCTCGCGGGCGTTCAGCGCCATCGACGACTTCGCCACCTGGACGCGCCACCTGGGCGACAACCAAACACAGTGGCTGGCGATGAAGGGGCTGCACCCCGACGACGAACTGGCCAAGCTACCAGCGGATTTCCAAGTTGCGGCGGCGCACGTCCTCGCGGTTCCCGGTTGCCAAGGCCAGCGGCACTTGCTGATACTGCGCCGCACGAACGGAGAGGGGTAAGGCGGTACATGGCCAAGGTTTACGCGATAGCCAACCAGAAGGGCGGGGTGGGCAAGACCACCACGTGCATCAATCTCGCCGCTTCTCTGGCCGCCACCAACCGGCGCAAGGTGCTGCTGATCGACCTCGATCCCCAGGGTAACGCCACCATGGGCAGTGGGGTGGACAAGCATGCCCTGGAGCATTCGGTGCTGGACGTCCTCACCGGCGCCTGCGGTCTGCTCGACGCCATGCACTTCTCCGAGCACGGCGGCTACCAGCTGCTGCCCTCGAACCGCGACGTCACCGCCGCGGAAGTCGAGCTGCTGGAGATGAGCGGGCGCGAGAGTCGCCTACGCGACGCTCTGGCCCCCGTGCGGGACAACTACGACTACGTGCTCATCGACTGCCCGCCGTCGCTGTCCATGCTGACCATCAACGGGCTGGTGGCCGCCGACGGCGTGATCATCCCCATGCAGTGCGAATACTTCGCCCTGGAAGGCCTGACCGATCTGATCGGCAGCATCCAGCACATCGCCCAGCGGTTGAATCCGCAGCTCAAGATCGAAGGCCTGCTGCGCACCATGTTTGATCCGCGCATCGGCCTGGCCAACGACGTTGCCGCCCAGCTCAAGCAGCACTTCGGCGACGAGCTCTACGAAACCATCATTCCGCGCAACGTCCGCCTGGCCGAAGCCCCCAGCTACGGCATGCCCGCGCTGGTCTACGACAAGAGCTCCAAGGGGGCCGCGGCCTATCTGGAGCTGGCCAGCGAGCTGGTCAAACGTCAGCGTAAGGCGGCTCGCGTCGCCAAGACTGCCTAAGGAATCCCCATGGCTGTGAAGAAACGAGGTCTGGGCCGCGGTCTCGACGCCCTGCTCGGCGGTGCCAGCGTCAAGGTCCTGCAGGAGCAGGCCGCCGCCACCCCGGTCAGCGAACTGCAATCGCTGCCGGTGGACATCATCCAGCGCGGCAAGTACCAGCCGCGCCGGCACATGGATCCGACCGCTCTGGAAGAGCTGGCCAACTCCATTCGCGTCCAGGGGCTGATGCAGCCCATCGTGGTGCGTGCCATCGGCGAAGGCCGTTACGAGATCATCGCCGGTGAACGCCGCTGGCGTGCCAGCCAGCAGGCCGGCCTGGACCGCATCCCCGCCCTGGTGCGCGATGTGCCCGACCAGGTGGCCATCGCCCTGGCGCTGATCGAGAACATCCAGCGGCAGAATCTCAATCCGCTGGAAGAGGCCATGGCCCTGCAGCGGTTGCAGGACGAATTCGAGCTGACCCAGGCCCAAGTGGCCGAAGCCGTCGGCAAGTCGCGCTCGGGCGTGACCAATCTGCTGCGCCTGCTGGCGCTGGCCGAGGACGCCAAGGACCTGCTGGCCAAGGGCGAGCTGGAAATGGGCCATGCCCGGGCGCTGCTCGGTCTGCCCAAGGCCCGCCAGGCCGAAGGGGCGCGGCACGTTGTCGCACGGGGTCTCACCGTCCGCCAGACCGAGGCCCTGGTGCGCCAGTGGCTCAGCGGAACGGAGCCGGTTGAGAAGGCACCAGCCGTGGATCCGGACATCAGCCGTCTGGAGCAGCGTCTGGCCGAGCGTTTGGGCGCCAACGTGCAGATCCGCCATGGCGAGAAGGGCAAGGGTCAACTGGTGATCCGCTATACCTCTTTGGACGAACTTCAAGGCGTACTGGCGCACATTCGCTGACACAAATGCCTTCCGGCAATAAAGGCAATCTGTCCGGGGTGGCTTGAACCACCCCTGGCGCGCCCCTATACTTTGCCCGCTTTTTGTCGGCACAAAGCATGCCAGTGAAAACAACTATTAAGCCGACACCAGAGGACTTCGAGCCGATGGACCGCCGCACGCCCAAACGCCTGCCCTTCCATCATCAGCCTGCCTTTCGCCTGCTGCTCGTCCAACTGGCTGTCGCGTCGTGTGCCGCCGTTGTCTTGTATTGCTTCGTCGGTAAGGTCGCCGGTTATTCCGGATTGTTGGGTGGGCTGATTGCCTGGCTGCCCAATCTGTATTTTTCGTTCAAGGCGTTCCGCTATCGCGGCGCCCATGCCGCCCGAGACATCGTCCGTTCTTTCTACTCGGGCGAGGCGGGCAAACTGATTCTCACGGCAGTGCTCTTTGCACTGACGTTTGCCGGGGTAAAACCGCTTTCGGCTCCTGCACTGTTCGGCGTCTATCTGTTGACGCTGATGGTCAATGCTGGCGCGCCCTTGCTACTGAAAAAACCGACTAGACCTTAAGGCATTCGAGGCACACATGGCAGCAGACTCCGCTTCGGGCTACATCCAGCACCACCTGCAGAACCTGACCTATGGTATGCATCCGGTGAACGGCTGGAGCTTCGCCCACACCCCCGCTGAAGCTAAGGAAATGGGCTTCTGGGCCTTCCACGTGGACACCCTCGGCTGGTCGGTCGCCCTCGGCCTGATCTTCCTGGTGCTGTTCCGCAGCATCGCCAAGAAGGCCACCAGCGGTCAGCCCGGCGGCCTGCAGAACTTCGTCGAAGTGCTGGTGGAATTCGTCGACGGCAGCGTCCGTGACACCTTCCATGGCAAGAACGCCCTGATCGCGCCCCTGGCCCTGACCATCTTCGTCTGGATCTTCCTGATGAACCTGATGGACCTGGTGCCGGTGGACTGGCTGCCGTCCGTGGCCGGCATGCTGTTCGGCGAGCACACCTACTTCCGCGTGGTGCCCACCACCGACCCGAACGCCACCCTGGGCATGGCCCTGTCGGTGTTTGGCCTGATCATCTTCTACAGCATCAAGATGAAGGGTCTCGGCGGTTTCTTCGGCGAGCTGACCCTGCACCCCTTCAGCAGCAAGAATCCGCTGCTGCAGATCATCCTGATTCCGATCAACTTCCTGCTCGAATTCGTCACCCTGATCGCCAAGCCGATCTCGCTGGCACTGCGACTGTTCGGCAACATGTATGCGGGCGAGCTGATCTTCATCCTGATCGCCATCATGTTCGCCAACGGTCTGGCACTGGGCGGTCTGGGTATCGTGCTGCAGTGGGCGTGGGCGGTGTTCCACATCCTCATCATCACCCTGCAGGCCTTCATCTTCATGATGCTGACCATCGTCTACCTGTCGATGGCGCACGAAGAAAGTCACTAAGGAATGGCTTCCGGACGCTGCTGACGGCGTCCGGGGGCGGTTCTGCCGTGAGTCCCGGAGGACCTCGTCCGCCGGGTAACTTGGGAAAACTTTTTCGCTTCAACCTTAACCAAGACGACTAAAAAAGTCGGGAGGAAAGATGGAAACTGTAGTTGGTTTGACCGCGATCGCCGTTGCTCTGCTGATTGGCCTGGGCGCTCTGGGTACCGCCATTGGCTTCGGTCTGCTGGGTGGCAAGTTCCTCGAAGGCGCCGCTCGTCAGCCGGAAATGGTTCCGATGCTGCAAGTCAAGATGTTCATCGTCGCCGGTCTGCTCGACGCCGTGACCATGATCGGTGTTGGTATCGCCCTGTTCTTCACCTTCGCTAACCCCTTCGTTGGTCAGATCGCCGGCTGATCACCCTCGCGGGTGTAGGCAGGACTGATGGACAACGAACGAGCGAGGTGTTGGCGTGAACATTAATGCAACCCTGATAGGCCAGTCCGTTGCCTTCTTCATCTTCGTGCTCTTCTGCATGAAGTACGTGTGGCCGCCGATCATCTCGGCGCTGCGTGAGCGTGAGAAGAAGATTGCCGATGGCCTTGACGCTGCCAACCGCGCGGCTCGTGATCTGGAAGTGGCACAGCAGCAAGCCAACCAGAAAGTGAACGAAGCCAAGGGCCAAGCAGCCGAGATCATCGAGCAAGCCAACAAGCGTGCCGCTCAGATCGTCGAGGACGCACAGGCCAAGGCCCGTGCCGAAGGCGACCGGATCAAGGCGCAGGCTCAGGCGGAAATCGAGCAGGAAATCAACACCGCGAAGGACGCTCTGCGTGCTCGCGTCGGCGTGCTGGCCGTGGCCGGCGCCGAGAAGATCCTCGGATCGACCGTTGATGCCAATGCTCATGCCCAGTTGGTCGACCGACTGGCAGCGGAAATCTAAGCGAGGCCACCAATGGCAGAACTGAACACGCTGGCCCGGCCCTATGCCAAGGCGGCTTTCGAGTTCGCACAGTCCCAGCAGCAGCTGACCCAATGGTCGGCCGCGCTCGGGCTGCTCGCCGCGGTATCCCAAGATGGGACCGTGCGCCAGCTGCTTCAGCAGCCGCAGTTGACTGCGGACGCCAAGGCCGGATTGCTCATCGACGTATGTGGCGATCAGCTGGATGCACAGTCCCAGAACTTCGTTCGGACCGTGGCAGAAAACAACCGGATCGACCTGTTCCCGGCCATCGCCGAGATCTACGAGGCGTACAAGGCCGAGCAGGAAAAATCCATCGAGGCGGAAGTCACCAGTGCTTTCGCCCTGAGCGAAGAACAGCAAGACAAACTCGCCAAGGCTCTCAGCGCAAGGCTAGGTCGACACGTGCGACTTAATGCATCCGAGGATGCGAGCCTGATCGGTGGTGTGGTTATCCGCGCCGGCGACTTGGTAATCGATGGCTCCGTTCGCGGCAAGCTCGCGCAACTGGCCGAAGCGTTGAAACCTTGAGTTTGAAGGGGCAGTAGCATGCAGCAACTCAATCCTTCCGAAATTAGTGAAATCATCAAGGGTCGCATCGACAAGCTCGACGTGACCTCGCAAGCCCGCAACGAAGGCACCATCGTCAGCGTGTCTGACGGTATCGTGCGGATCTTCGGTCTGGCCGACGTCATGTACGGCGAAATGATCGAATTCCCCGGCGGCATCTACGGTATGGCGCTGAACCTGGAGCAAGACTCCGTCGGCGCCGTGGTCCTGGGTAGCTACCTGGGTCTGGCCGAAGGCATGAGCGCCAAGTGCACCGGCCGCATCCTGGAAGTCCCGGTCGGTCCGGAACTGCTGGGTCGCGTCGTCGACGCCCTGGGCAACCCCATCGATGGCAAGGGTCCGCTGAATGCCAGCGCCACCGACGCCGTCGAGAAGGTCGCGCCGGGCGTGATCTGGCGTCAGTCGGTCGACCAGCCGGTGCAGACCGGCTACAAGGCCGTCGATGCCATGATCCCGGTTGGTCGTGGTCAGCGTGAGCTGATCATCGGTGACCGTCAGATCGGCAAGACCGCCATGGCGATCGATGCCATCATCAACCAGAAGAACAGCGGCATCCGCTGCGTCTACGTCGCCATTGGTCAGAAGCAGTCGACCATCGCCAACGTGGTACGCAAGCTGGAAGAGAACGGCGCTCTGCACAACACCATCGTGGTGGCAGCCAGTGCGTCCGAATCGGCTGCCCTGCAGTTCCTGGCGCCCTACTCGGGTTGCACCATGGGCGAATACTTCCGCGACCGCGGTGAAGACGCCCTGATCGTCTATGACGATCTGTCCAAGCAGGCCGTGGCCTATCGCCAGATCTCCCTGCTGCTGCGTCGTCCGCCGGGCCGTGAAGCCTATCCCGGCGACGTGTTCTATCTCCACAGCCGTCTGCTCGAGCGCGCGTCCCGCGTCTCCGCCGACTACGTCGAGAAGTTCACCAACGGCGCCGTGACCGGCAAGACCGGCTCGCTGACCGCGCTGCCGATCATCGAGACCCAGGCCGGCGACGTGTCCGCCTTCGTTCCGACCAACGTGATCTCCATCACCGACGGCCAGATCTTCCTGGAAGCCGGCCTGTTCAACTCGGGCATCCGCCCGGCGGTCAACGCCGGTGTCTCGGTATCCCGTGTGGGTGGTGCGGCCCAGACCAAGATCATCAAGAAGCTGTCCGGCGGTATCCGTACCGCGCTGGCCCAGTACCGTGAACTGGCAGCCTTCGCCCAGTTCGCCTCGGACCTGGACGAAGCCACCCGCAAGCAGCTTGAGCATGGTCAGCGCGTCACCGAGCTGATGAAGCAGAAGCAGTACGCGCCCATGTCCATCGCCGAGATGTCCCTGAGCCTGTACGCCGCCGAGCGTGGTTTCCTGAGCGATGTGTCCCTGGACAAGATCGGTAGCTTCGAGCAGGCCCTGATCGCCTACTTCAACCGCGATCACGCCGACCTGATGGCCAAGATCAACGTGAAGGGCGACTTCAACGACGAGATCGACGCCGGCATCAAGGCGGGAATCGAGAAGTTCAAGGCCACGCAAACCTGGTAAGCCGCGACGGGGGCGCCAGCCCCCGTTTGCCAACCCGATAGGTGTCACATGGCAGGCGCAAAAGAGATTCGCGGCAAGATCGCGAGCATCAAAAGCACACAGAAGATCACCAGCGCCATGGAAAAGGTTGCGGTCAGCAAGATGCGTAAGGCTCAGGCCCGCATGGCTGCCAGCAAGCCTTATGCCGAGCGCATCCGCGCTGTGATCGGCCACCTGGCCAACGCCAACCCCGAGTACCGCCATGCCTTCATGGTGGAACGCGAGGTCAAGCGCGTCGGTTACATCGTGGTCAGCTCCGATCGGGGTCTGGCCGGTGGTCTGAACACCAACCTGTTCAAGGCTCTGGTCCGCGACATGAGCGACCAGCGCGGCAAGGGTGTGGAAATCGATCTGGCGGTGATCGGGGCCAAGGGTGCCTCCTTCTTCCGCAGCTTCGGCGGCAACGTGGTCGCGGCCATCAGCCACCTTGGCGAAGCCCCGGCGATCGGCGATCTGATCGGCAGCATCAAGGTGATGCTGGATGCCTACCTGAACGGCCGTATCGACCGTCTGTACGTGGTGTCCAACGTCTTCGTCAACACCATGACCCAGAAGCCGACCATCCAGCAGCTGGTGCCCTTGGTGCCGGCCGAGGGCGGTGAGCTGCAAGGCAAGCATTGGGACTATCTCTACGAGCCCGACGCCAAGACCCTGCTCGACGGTCTGCTGGTGCGCTACGTGGAATCCCAGGTGTACCAGGCCGTGGTCGAGAACGCTGCCAGCGAACAGGCCGCGCGGATGATCGCGATGAAGAACGCCACCGACAACGCCGGCGATCTCATCAAGGAGCTGCAGCTGGTCTACAACAAGGCTCGCCAGGCTGCGATCACCCAAGAAATTTCGGAAATCGTCGGCGGCGCCGCCGCGGTCTGACGGACAGCTTAAACATTCGAGGAACGCGAAATGAGTAGCGGACGTATCGTACAAATCATCGGCGCCGTGATCGACGTGGAATTTCCGCGCGACGCGGTACCGCGCGTCTTTGACGCCCTCAAGGTGCAGGGTGCCGAAACCACTCTGGAAGTCCAGCAGCAGCTGGGCGACGGCGTGGTCCGTACCATCGCCATGGGTAGCACCGAAGGCCTCAAGCGCGGCCTGAACGTCGGCAACACCGGAGAGGCCATCAAGGTCCCGGTCGGCGTCAAGACCCTCGGCCGCATCATGGACGTGTTGGGCAACCCCATCGACGAAGCCGGCCCCATCGGCGAGGAAGAGCGTTGGGAAATCCACCGCAAGGCCCCGTCCTATGCCGAGCAGGCAGGTGGTAACGACCTGCTGGAAACCGGCATCAAGGTCATCGACCTGGTCTGCCCCTTCGCCAAGGGCGGCAAGGTCGGCCTGTTCGGCGGCGCCGGCGTGGGCAAGACCGTCAACATGATGGAACTCATCCGTAACATCGCCATCGAGCACAGCGGTTATTCCGTGTTCGCCGGCGTGGGCGAGCGTACCCGTGAAGGGAACGACTTCTATCACGAGATGAAGGACTCCAACGTTCTGGACAAGGTCGCCCTGGTCTATGGCCAGATGAACGAGCCGCCGGGCAACCGTCTGCGCGTGGCCCTGACCGGTCTGACCATGGCCGAGAAATTCCGTGACGAAGGCCGTGACGTCCTGCTGTTCGTCGACAACATCTACCGCTACACCCTGGCCGGCACCGAAGTGTCCGCGCTGCTGGGTCGTATGCCGTCCGCGGTGGGCTACCAGCCGACCCTGGCCGAGGAGATGGGTGTCCTGCAGGAGCGCATCACCTCCACCAAGCTGGGTTCGATCACCTCCGTACAGGCCGTTTACGTCCCTGCGGATGACTTGACCGACCCGTCCCCGGCGACCACCTTCGCCCACCTGGACGCCACCGTGGTTCTGTCCCGTGACATCGCCTCCCTGGGTATCTACCCGGCGGTCGATCCCCTGGACTCCACCTCGCGCCAGCTGGACCCGAACGTGATCGGCCAGGAGCACTACGACACCGCTCGCGGCGTCCAGTACGTGCTGCAGCGCTACAAGGAGCTGAAGGACATCATCGCGATCCTGGGCATGGACGAACTGTCCGAGTCCGACAAGCAGCTGGTATCCCGCGCGCGTAAGATCCAGCGCTTCCTGTCCCAGCCGTTCTTCGTGGCCGAAGTCTTCACCGGTTCGCCCGGCAAGTACGTGTCCCTCAAGGACACCATCGCCGGCTTCTCCGGGATTCTGCGCGGCGACTACGATCACCTGCCCGAGCAGGCGTTCTACATGGTCGGCGGCATCGACGAAGCCATCGAGAAAGCCAAGAAACTGTAACTGCCGCGCCCGGCAACGGGCGCTCTTAGAGGCACGCTATGGCCAAGACAGTCCAATGCGACATCGTCAGCGCGGAAGGGGAAATCTTCTCCGGCGCGGTGGAGATGATCATCGCCCACGGCCACCTGGGTGATCTGGGTATCGCCCCGGGCCATGCGCCGCTGCTCACCGATCTGAAACCGGGCCCCATCCGCCTGGTCAAGGCCGGGGGCGCCGAGGAGGTGTTCTACATCTCCGGCGGTTTTCTGGAAGTGCAGCCGAATGTCGTCGAAGTGCTGGCCGATACCGCCAGCCGCGCCGGTGACATCGACGAAGCTGCCGCTCTGGAAGCCAAGCAGCGCGCCGAGGCAGCGCTGAGCGACAAGGGCACGGAGTTCGACTACACCGCTGCCGCAACTCAGCTCGCCGAAGCCGCCGCCCAGCTGCGCACCATCCAGCAGCTCAAGCGGCAAGCCAAGCGCTAAGCGCAAGGTCAGGCTGTAACGACAAGGGTAGCTTCGGCTACCCTTTTCTTTTGTCGCCCAAAAAGTGGGCGAGAAATTTCGCGTGGTCGGACTCGGAAGGCGCCTGTCGCCTTCGGTCGCCGGCTCGTCTCTTCCTCCTGTCTCCGAGGTTCCGATGTCCCTGGAAATCGTCATCCTGGCTGCTGGCCAGGGCACCCGCATGAGATCCGCTCTACCCAAGGTGCTGCATCCCGTGGCCGGTCGCAGCATGCTGGGGCATGTCCTCGACCGTGCCCGTGAGCTGCAGCCGGCCGGCATCCATGTCGTCATCGGTCATGGCGCCGACCAGGTCCGCAGCCAGCTGGCCGCCGCCGATGTCAGCTTCGTGGTCCAGGCCGAGCAACTCGGTACCGGCCATGCCGTGGCCCAGGCAGCGCCGGCGCTGACGGCGGAGCGGGTATTAATACTCTATGGCGACGTGCCCCTGATCCAGACCGAGACCCTGCAGCGCCTGTTGCAGCAGGTGGACGACGGTCACCTGGCGCTGCTGACCGTGGAGCTGGACGATCCCACTGGCTATGGCCGCATCCTGCGCGATGAGCAGGGGCGGGTAACCGCCATCGTCGAGCACAAGGACGCCGGCGACGCCCAGCGCGCCATTCGCGAAGGCAATACCGGCATCCTCGCGGTACCCGGTCGGCGGCTGGCGGATTGGCTGGGTCGCCTGTCCAACAGCAATGCCCAGGGCGAGTACTACCTGACCGACGTCATCGCCCTCGCGGTGGCGGACGGCCTGACCATCGCCACCAGCCAGCCGGCGGATGCCATGGAAGTGCAGGGTGCCAACGATCGCCGGCAACTGGCCCAGCTGGAGCGGCACTTCCAGCACCGCGCCGCCGAGCGCCTGATGTTTCAGGGCGTGACCCTGCTGGATCCCACGCGCTTCGATCAGCGTGGCCAGGTCGAGGCCGGTCGCGACGTCTCCATCGACGTCAATGTCATTCTCGAAGGCCGGGTGGTGCTGGAAGACGGCGTGAGCATCGGTCCGAATTGTGTGATCAAGGACAGCGTGCTCAAGCGTGGCGCCATCATCAAGGCCAACAGTCATCTAGACGGCGCCGTGGTAGGGGAGGGCGCCGATGTCGGTCCCTTCGCCCGCCTGCGACCCGGCAGCGAACTGGGCAGCAAGGCCCATGTGGGTAACTTCGTCGAACTGAAGAACGCCCATTTGCAGGCCGGCGCCAAGGCCGGGCACCTGAGCTACCTGGGTGATGCCAGCATAGGTCCCGACAGCAACATAGGGGCAGGCACTATCACCTGCAACTACGATGGCGCCAACAAGTTTCGAACCGAAATCGGCGCGGACGTCTTCGTGGGTTCCAACAGTTCCCTGGTAGCGCCGGTTACCCTGGGTGCGGGGGCAACTACCGCTGCAGGTTCGGTCATCACTGCGGATGTACCAGAGGATACCCTGGCGCTGGGGCGGGCCCGCCAAGTCAACAAGACCGGCTGGCAGCGGCCGAAGAAGACCCCCAAGGCTTGACGGCTGCTCGCTATTAGGTTTTGATTCGATCCATTATCTTTCGAATCGAAATTTATGACCCGTCGCAATACCGCGCAGCGCCGTCACGCCATCCTCGCCCAGCTCCAAGAGCAGGGCGAGGTCAGCGTGGACGGGCTGGCCCGTCAGCTGGAGACCTCCGAGGTCACCATCCGCAAGGACCTGGCCGCCCTCGAGCGCAATGGCCTGCTCCTGCGTCGCTATGGCGGCGCGGTGGCCATGCCCCAGGAACTGCTGGCCGATGCACCGCCCCAGGCGTCGCCCTTCAAGCAGGCCATCGCCCGGGCCGCGGCCCAGCGCCTGCGCGAACATGCACGGATCATCATCGACTGCGGCAGCACCACGGCGGCGCTGATTCCCCAGCTCGATCGCCGCCCCGGGCTGGTGGTCATGACCAATTCCCTGCAGGTGGCCATGGCGCTGCGCGAGCTGGAGCAGGAGCCCATGCTGCTGATGACCGGTGGCACCTGGGATCCGCATTCGGAATCCTTCCAGGGCCAGGTCGCCGAGCAGGTGCTCAGATCCTACGACTTCGACCAGCTGTTCATCGGCGCCGACGGCCTCGATCCGGAGCGGGGCACCACCACCTTCAACGAGCACCTGTCGCTGTCGCGGGTGATGGCCGAGGTGGCGCGGGAGGTAGTGGTCATGGCCGAAGCGAGCAAGCTGGGCAGGCGAATTCCCAATCTGGAACTACCTTGGGAAAGAGTGGATGTGCTCATCACCGATGAGCGACTGCCCGCCGAAGCGGCCCGGGCGATCGAAACCCGCGGGGTGCAGGTCATCTGCGCCCCGGTGGACAACTAGACAATCAGGTCATCCACTGCCGGCCCAGTCGGGTCGCTGTGGATAAGACCGGCAACGGGAGGTAAGCATGTGTGGAATCGTCGGCGCCATTGCCGAGCGTAACATCACCGCCATTCTGGTCGAGGGTCTCAAGCGCCTGGAATACCGCGGTTACGACAGTGCCGGCCTGGCGTTGCTGGATGCCCAGGGCGAGTTGCAGCGCCTGCGCCGTATCGGCAAGGTCAGCGAACTGGAAGCGGCCCTGCTGGCCGACCCCCTGGCCGGTCGCCTGGGCATCGCCCACACCCGCTGGGCTACCCATGGTGCACCCACCGAAGCCAATGCCCACCCGCATTTCTCCCAGGGTGACGTAGCGGTGGTGCATAACGGCATCATCGAGAACCATGAAGCCCTGCGGGCCCAGCTCAAGGCTCAGGGGTATGTCTTCACCTCCCAGACCGATACCGAGGTCATCGTCCACCTGCTGCACCTCAAGCTGCAGGACAGTGGCGACCTGACCACGGCGCTCAAGGCAGCGGTCAAGGAGCTGCACGGTGCCTACGGCCTGGCGGCGGTCTGGCGCCAGCAGCCGGATCGCCTGGTGGCGACCCGCAGCGGCAGTCCCCTGGTGATCGGCCTCGGCCTCGGCGAGAACTACCTGGCCTCCGACCAACTGGCGCTGCGCCAGGTGACCGACCGCTTCGTCTACCTGGAAGAGGGCGACGTGGCCGAGATCCGCCTGGATCAGGTCAATCTCTGGAATGTGGATGGCGAGCCGGTGCAGCGCGAGACGGTGCAGTACCACGAAGGCAGCGAAGCGGCCGACAAGGGCGCCTATCGCCACTTCATGCTCAAGGAGATCCACGAGCAGCCCAGCGTGGTCCAGCGCACTCTGGAAGGGCGCCTGGGTGATGGGCAGGTGCTGCCCGAGGCCTTTGGTCCCTCGGCGTCCGCGTTGTTCGCCAAGGTGCGCCAGGTACAGATCGTCGCCTGTGGCACCAGCTTCCATGCCGGTTCGGTGGCGCGCTACTGGATCGAGGAATACGTGGGCATTCCCTGCCAGGTGGAGGTGGCCAGCGAATTCCGCTATCGCCGCGTCGCCGTCAGCCCGGACACCCTGTTCGTCACCATCTCCCAGTCCGGCGAGACCGCCGATACCCTGGCGGCCCTTCGCATGGCCAAGCAATCCGGCTATCTGAGCAGCCTGGCGATCTGCAACGTGGCGACCAGCTCGCTGGTACGCGAATCCCAGTTGAGCTTTTTGACCCAGGCCGGTCCCGAGATCGGCGTGGCTTCGACCAAGGCCTTCACCACTCAGCTGGTTTCGCTGCTCCTGCTGACCCTGAGCCTGGGCCGCTGCCAGCAACGCCTGGATGCCGGCATCGAAGCCGAGCTGGTGGCCGAGTTGCGCCGGCTGCCGGCGCGCCTGGACGAAGCCCTGGCCATGGACAAGACCGTGGAAAAGCTGGCGGAATCCTTTGCTGAAAAGCACCACACCCTGTTCCTCGGACGTGGCGAGCAGTACCCGGTGGCCATGGAGGGGGCGCTCAAGCTCAAGGAGATCTCCTACATCCACGCCGAGGCCTATCCGGCCGGTGAGCTCAAGCATGGTCCCCTGGCCCTGGTCGACGCCGATATGCCGGTGGTGACGGTTGCGCCCAACAACGAGTTGCTGGAAAAGCTCAAGTCCAACCTGCAGGAGGTACGGGCGCGGGGCGGTCAGTTGATCGTCTTCGCCGACGAGCGCGCGGCCTTCGAGGAAGGCGAAGGCACCCGCATCGTGCCCATGCCGCATATCCACGATGCCCTGTCGCCGATCCTCTACACCATACCGCTGCAGCTGCTGTCCTATCACGTAGCCGTGTTCAAGGGCACCGACGTGGACCAGCCGCGTAACCTGGCCAAGTCGGTGACCGTGGAATAAACGGTTCCACGTGGAACCTCAGGGCACGCGCCAGTTGCCCTGATTCTGCTGCCGGCAGGCGACGGCCAGGAAGCGGCCGTCGCCAGGTTCGCCGTAGTAGTGGATATCCTGTCGGTAGGGCACGCCTGGGCTGCGTGCGCCCTGACAGATGCCGATCTCACCTACCGGGCAGCGGTCGACGAAGCGGACCTCGGTCTGCTGGTCCTTGAGTTGCGGCTGGCAGAAGCCGTCGCGGAACAGCTGGGCGGGAATGTCGATATTGCTCTGGCAGACCTGCACGTCCACACTGCCCTGACGACTGCGGATCACGCAGGCATCGGCGAGCGCCAACGACGGCAACAGCAGCAGAGTCATCAGCAATCGCCACATTCCAGCCCATCTCCCTGATGAAATCGCCACTCTAGCATCCGACCTCTCACCATGCGCCTCGCCGATATCAAGACCCATGTGATCGCCGGTCCCCTGGGCGCCGGCAAGACCACCCTGATCCGCCAGCTGTTCGCCCAGCGTCCCGCCCATGAGCGTTGGGCGATCCTGGTCAACGAATTCGGCCAGGTCGGTCTCGACGCTGCGCTGATGACTCGCGATGACGCGGGCCTGAGTATCGCCGAGGTCCCGGGTGGTTGCCTGTGCTGCGTCCAAGGCGTGCCCCTGCAGGTAGCCCTCACCCGGTTGCTCCGGCGCGCGCGACCGCAGCGGCTGTTCATCGAGCCTTCCGGCCTGGGCCATCCCGCCAGCCTCTATCGGCAACTCCAGGCGCCGCCCTGGACCGGGGTACTGACTCTGCAACCCCTGATCTGGGTGGTGGATGCCGGACAACTACTGGCAGACCAGGCCCTGCCTGAGGCCCAACAACAGGCACTGGAGCAGGCTGGTCTGATCGTGCTCAACAAGAGCGCTGGCCTGGATCGGACAGATGTGCCTGCGCAACTGGGCGACCGGCCACTGTATTGGACCGAAGGCGGGCGGATCACCCTGGCCGAACTGCCTCTGGTTGATTGTGAGACGTCGGCTGACCATGAGCTACCTGAGCCCATGGCGGCTTCCAGTCCCCAGGCACTGTTGCTGCCCGGGCGCCCGCTGCGCTTCAGCCATACCCAGGAAGGACACCATGCCGTCGGTTGGCGCTGGCATCCCAGCCACCGCTTCGATGGCCCGGCGTTGCTGGGCCTGCTGGGTGGTCTCCCCGGGCTGCTCAGGCTGAAGGCGGTCCTGCAGTTGGCGGATGGTTGGCAGGCCTACAATGGTGTAGCTGGGCAGGGCGATTGGGAGTCGACCCTGTGGCGCCGCGACAATCGGCTGGAGTTGATCCTGGATGAGATGCCGGACCTAGAGGCGCTCGAAAAAGGCCTGCGCGGCACCATTCGCGACATTTGAGGTTGCCAAATCTTTTCAGTTAATGATAATGATTATTAAATTTACTTCCTCTGCGTATAGCTCCCATGGCTCCAACGTCCCTTGCCAAGCCTGAACCTCTCGTAGTTGCTGCGCGTTCCGACGGTGATGAGGTGGAATCCGTTCAGGGTCCTGTCAGGGCCGCCCTGGCAGGCGACGTAGAGCCTGTGGCGGGGGTCAATGCCAAGCGTAGCGAACCCTCGGCCACCATCCTGTCGTTCCGCATGCCCGAGCGTAACGAAGAGATCGTGACGCCGGTGCTGACCCCGGTTGGTGCGGCCGAGCCGGGCGAGCAGCCACCGCGCGACCGCGGCTGGGGCGCTGCCTCGGCGCTGTCGTTGATCATGCACGCCAGCATGGCGGTGGCCTTGTTCATGGTGGTTCAGGCGCCGCCGGAGTTGAAGATCGCCAAGGGCGATGAGCCCATGCAGGTCAGCTTCATCCAATTGCCCAAGCCGGTTCCCGAGCCGCCTGCGCCAACCCCGGCACCGCCCGCGCCACCGCAACCCGAACCGCCGCCACCGGAGCCGCCCAAGCCCGTGGAACCGCCGAAACCGGTGGAGCCACCCAAGCCGGTAGTGGAAAAGCCCAAACCCAAGCCGAAGCCCAAGCCGGTCGAGCACAGCCAGCAGAAGCCGCTGCCGAAAAAGGTCGAACCGGCCCCGGAGCCCGTAGCCCAGGCGACGCCGTCACCAGCACCGGCGGCAACAGCTGCGCCCAGTCAGCCGGCACCGGCCGCCGCGCCTTCCGGTCCGCCAAAGACCGCCGGCCTGCCCACTGGCAGTATCGACGACGCCGACATCCGGCCGATCAAGATGACACCGCCGGAGTATCCGGAAATGCTGCGTCGCCGCGGCGTGGGCGGCGAAGTAAGGGTGATGTTCACCGTGACCGCCGACGGTCGACTGGCTGACATCCAGGTACTGGAAGCCTCCAACAAGCAACTGGAGCGCGCCGTGCTCGACGTGCTGGGCGAATGGCGCTTCGCCCCCCGGGTTTCCGGCGGTCAGATCGTGCCGCGCAAGGCCACCAAGACCTTCAACTTCAAGATCCAGCGCCGCTAGGTCGCTAGGCGGCGGAGCCCCTGGGCGCCGCCTCATGTTCCCCGGGCCGCTCCAGGCCCAGATAGCGGAACATGCCATGGGCGATCTCGCGTTCGCCCATGATCACCTCATCCACGCCATGATTCTCCAGATGCCGGATCTCGTCATCGTGATGGGCACGGGCGAGGATATGCAGGTCCGGCGCCAGCTCGCGCGCGCGGCGGGCGATCTCGGCGGCCTCGAAGCCGTTGGGAATCGCCAGCAGCAGGGCGCGTGCCTCCTTGAGCTTGGCCCGCGCCAGCACCTTGTCCTGGGTCGCGTTGCCCAGGATCGCGGTGAAGCCCTGCTGGCGTAGCGCCGCGACGTGTTCCGGCTCGTCCGCGATCACGATCAGCGGCGGTCCCTGGCGATCCAGGCGATCGCAGATATAGCGACCCACCCGTCCATAGCCCACCAGCACCAGGTGGCCGCTCTGCTCGATCGGCTCGGGTTCGTCGTCCAGTTCCGGTGCGTGCTTGCCCTTGGCATTGATCAGCCGACGACCTTCGCGGCGCTCCATCCACGGCTGCAGGCGATCGATACCGTGGAACAGCAGGGGATTGAGGATGATGGAGATGATGGCGGCGGCCAGGATGAGGTCGTGGGCGCCCTGGTCGAGCAGTTTCAGCGACAGGCCGAGGCTGGCCAGGATAAAGGAGAATTCGCCGATCTGCGCCAGGCTGGCGGCGATGGTCAGGGCCACGCTCAGGGGGCGGCGATAGGCCAGGACGATCAAAGTCGCGGCGATGGACTTGCCGAGGACGATCACCGCCACCGTCGCCAGCACCGCCAGGGGTTGCTCCAGCAGGATCTCTGGATCGAACAGGCAACCCACGGAAAAGAAGAACAGCACGGCGAAGGCTTCGCGCAGGGGCAGCGAATTCTCCGCAGCGTCATGGCTGAGCTCCGATTCGTTGAGCACCACGCCGGCAAAGAAGGCGCCTAGGGCGAAGGACACCCCGAATAGCGAGGCCGAGCCATAGGCGATGCCCATGGCAATGGCCAGGGTCGCCAGGGTGAAGAGTTCGCGTGAACCGGTACGGACTACCCGGGCCAGCAGCCAGGGAATGACCCGTCTCCCCACCAGCAGCATCAGGGCGATGAAGGCACTCACCTTGAGCGCGGTGAGGCCCAGTTCCAGCCCCAGGCTCTGGCCCGGCTCTTCGCCGCTATCGCCACCCAGGGGTCCGGCCAGCGCCGGTAGGATCACCAGGGCCAACACCATCAGCAGGTCTTCCACGATCAGCCAGCCGACGGCGATCCGTCCGCGCCGGCTTTCCACCATCTGGCGTTCTTCCAGGGCCCGCAGCAGCACCACGGTACTGGCCACCGACAGCGACAGGCCAAAGACCAGGCCACTGCCCAGGCCCCAGCCCAGGAAGTGGCTAACCCCCATGCCCATGAGAGTGGCGGCGGCGATCTGCACGATGGCACCGGGAATGGCGATGCGTTTGACCGCCAGCAGATCCTTGATGGAAAAGTGTAGGCCCACGCCGAACATCAGCAGGATGACGCCGATTTCGGTCAGTTCCTTGGACAGCTCGGGATCGGCGACGAAGCCGGGGGTGAAGGGGCCGGCGGCCACGCCGGCAAGCAGATAGCCGGCGATGGGCGGCAGGCGCAGGCGGGTGGCCAGGGTGCCGAAGGCGAAGGCCAGGACCAGGCCGATGGCCAGGGTGGATATCAGAGGGGTGTCATGGGACATGCTGGCTCCAAGGATTTGGATTGCCAGATCCTGGAGCCGCTGCCGTCGAACGACGGCGACCTAGCCGGCAAAACTCAAAAGGTTTCCTTGAGTGCCTGATAGCGCTCTTGAAGTTCCCGACGGATCTGCCGGCGCTGCTGGGCCTGCACACAGCGTCGCTTCTCGTCCGCGGTCACCGGCTCCAGCTGCGGGACCGGGCAGGACTTGCCGTTCTCGTCCACCGCCACCATGGTGAAGAAACAGCTGTTGGTGTGGCGCACCGAACGCTGCTGGATGTTCTCGGTGATCACCTTGACGCCGATTTCCATCGAGGTGGTCCCGGTGTAGTTCACCGAGGCGAGAAAGGTCACCAATTCGCCGACATGCACCGGCTCGCGAAAGATCACCTGATCCACCGAAAGGGTCACCACATAGCGTCCGGCATAGCGGCTGGCACAGGCGTAGGCCACTTCGTCGAGGTGCTTGAGCAGGGCGCCGCCGTGGACATTGCCGGAAAAGTTGGCCAGGTCCGGGGTCATCAGGATGGTCATGCTCAACTGGTGGTTGCCGGCTTCCATGGGCGAATCCTCGAGGGGGGAAAATCCTGTAGACGGCGCAACGGCGCCGTCTGTCACAGCCATCAACGGCCGGCGGAGAGCCCGAAGTCGATGGGCAGGTCGGCACCGGAAATGGCCGCCGCCTGGGGCTGACAGAGGAAATAGACAAACTCGGCCACTTCCTCCGGCTGGATGAAGCGAGCGGTATCGCCCTGGGGGTAGCGATTGAGCAGATTGCGACGATAACCGGCCGGGTCGCCGCTGCCATAGTGGGCGGCCTGAAAGTCCAGCATGGGCGTATCGATGTCGCCCGGCGAGACGGCATTGACCCGCACGCCATCGCGCGCCAGCTCCACTGCCAGATTTTGGCTGAAGAAACGCACTGCCGCCTTGGCGGCGCCATAGGCCGCGGCGCCCGCGATGGGCTGGCGCCCGGCCCCGCTGGCGACGTTGATGATGACGCCGCGATTTTCCTTGAGGAAGGGGATGGCCGCCGAGCACATGAAGAAGGTGGCCTTGAGATTGACCGCCATCACCAGGTCGTAGTCGTCCTCGGTAAAGGTCTCCACCTCGCCTTCGCGCCAGATGCCGGCCGCGTTGATCAGGGCGTCCAGGCGCCCGGTGCGGGCCATGACCTTGCTGACCAGGGAGCGGCAGCCTTCGGCGCTGGAGATATCGGCGGTCACGCTGGAATCCAGGCCGACGATGCCATTGAGTCCGTGCAGGCCCCCGGGATCGCGGTCGGCGGCGGCGACACGCCAGCGGCTCTGGGCGAAGCGTTGCGCCAGGGCGCGGCCGAGGCCGCCCGCGGCGCCGGTGATCAGGACGACGGGAGTGCTCATGACGCTTCCTCCGGAGTGATGGCCTTATCCAGACCCGTGTCAGGCAAGGTCGTTCAGTACCGGCTCGGTCAGCTTTCCAACCAGACGTCGCGAGCCCAGATCCAGACCGAATCCCAGGACTCGTCGGTCAGGTCACCGTCTTCCCACAACAGTACCTCGCCTTCCTGGCTGACGCAGTAGTAACCATCGTCGCTGGCGCAGAGAGGGATGTACTCCCGCGGCAGGCCTTCGTCCCAGGCGGTGGCAGCCACTTCCGGCAGATAGGTATGGGACTGGGGATCGGTGACGGTCACCGGTTCGATACGGCCATAGACCACGTCGCTGACGGTCAGCAGGAATTCGCGGAATTCCGGTGGCAGGCTGATGAGCAGTTCTTCCTCGATCTCGACCAGCAGGTCTTCGTCGGGCAGCTCCAGGGGTACGGGAACGGGTTCGTTTTCTTCACGCAGGCGTTCGATGACGTCTTCCATAGCAGGCCTCTCTCGGAATGCGCGCCGGATAAAGGGAAAGAGGCGCGCAAGGTTAGCAGTTCAGTCCGGGATAACGGCAGCTTCCGTACGGACTTGATAGCGGTTTCGAGAGATGTTCGGCAGGCGACGCCCATGAAAAAGCCCGGCGTAGAGCCGGGCTTTCGGGTAAAGCGCCGTTATCAGGCGTTCTGGCGGATACCGGCCAGCAGCCAAGGCTGGTTCTCGCCGGCCATGCGCTCCATGCGCCAGCTTTCGCTGAACGGCTGGCCCTGGTCGAAACGCGATTCCTTGGACACACCGTTGAAGGTGATGGTGGCGATGGTCTTGCCCTGCAGATCCTCGACACCGTCCAGGGTGGCGTTCAGGTTCTCGATGTAGGTGGACTGGAAGCCTTCGCCCAGCGCGGCGCGCTCGTCACGCAGCCATTGCAGCATCTGCGGGGTGACGAATTCGGAGATCTTGTCCATCTCGTTGGCGTCCCAGTGCTGCTGCAGGCTCATGAAGTGATCACGACCGGCGGCCACGAAGCGCTCGGCATTGAACCAGCTCGGCGCGTTGATCACCGGCGCGGCGCCAGCAGTGGCACCCCCGAACAGACCGCCATTGGTGGGCTGGTTGGGCATCTCACGCTGCATGGGCGCATGACCGGCCACGGCAGGCTGCGGACCGGCCTGCTGCTTGCGACGGGCGATCAGGCGGAAGATCACGAAGGCGATGAGCGCGAGGATCAGGAAGTCGAAGAACTGGAAGCCTTCGAAGCCATCACCCATGAACATGGAGGCCAGCAGGCCGCCGGCGGCGATACCAGCCAGTGGGCCGAGCCAGCGCGAGGCGCCACTGGTACGGGCAGCAGCGGCGGCGCCAGCACCGGCGGCCGGTGCGGCCATGCCCGGCTGCTGTGTCGGTGCGGCCTGGCGGGTCTGGTGAATGGGCGCGGCGCCAGCGGACTTGCCGGCGCCCATGCGTTTGGCATTGGCATCCAGGCTGAGCGTGAGGCCCAGGCACAGGATCATGAAGAAGCTCATCAGGCGTTGCATGTGGTGTTCTCTCAGTGAAGAGTCTGGTGTTGGATACATCTTGCGCTGCCCGGTCAAGTACAGCCAGCGTGAATTGTTTCGGTATTTTGCCCTTTGCGCTCGCCGCCTGGGCCACCAACGTCGCCCCCGCGGACAGCGGAAAATCTCTAGCCACATCAATCTATTACAGATTTTTGCAAAATCCGTCACAAGAGTTTGCAGATGCTAGTCTTGGACTCCAGTCAGCGCAGGTGTCGGGAGATAACCCGGCCCGTCATAGGAGGGCCCGGCCGATGCATGCCTTAGCTTTCATCCAGGACATGGCGGTCATCATGCTGGTGGCCGGCGTGGTGACCATCCTGTTTCACCGCCTCAAGCAGCCCGTGGTCCTGGGTTACATCCTCGCCGGCTTCATCATCGGACCCCATACCCCGCCATTCGGTCTGATCCACGACGAAGAAAGCATCAAGACCCTCGCCGAGGTGGGAGTGATCTTCCTGATGTTCAGTCTTGGCCTTGAGTTTTCACTGCGCAAACTGTTCCGGGTAGGCGCCACGGCCTTCATCGCGGCCTTCCTGGAGATCAGCCTGATGCTCTGGCTGGGTTATCAGGTAGGCCAGATGTTCGGCTGGTCGCACATGGATTCGCTGTTCCTCGGCGCCATCCTGGCCATCTCCTCGACCACCATCATCGTCAAGGCACTCAACGAGCTGAAGATGAAGCACGAGCGCTTCGCCCAGCAGATCTTTGGCGTGCTGATCGTCGAGGACATCCTCGGCATCGGCATCATCGCGCTGCTGTCGGGGCTGGCGGTAAGCGGTTCGGTGGAACCGGGAGCTGTGGCCTCGACCCTGGGCAAGCTGAGTCTGTTCATGATCGTGGCGCTGGTGATCGGCATCCTGCTGGTGCCGCGGCTGCTGGCCTACGTGGCAAAGTTCGAAAGCAACGAGATGCTGCTGATCACGGTGCTAGGGCTGTGCTTCGGCTTCTGCCTGCTGGTCGCCAAGCTGGAATACAGTGTGGTACTGGGGGCCTTCCTGATCGGCGCCATCATGGCCGAGTCCCGTCAGTTGCTGAAGATCGAGACGCTGGTGGAGCCACTGCGCGACATGTTCAGCGCCATCTTCTTCGTCGCCATCGGCCTGCTGCTCGATCCCAAGGTGCTGGTCGAATACGCCTGGCCGATCACGGTGATCAGCGTCGCCGTGGTACTGGGCAAGATCCTCGCCTGCAGCCTGGGTACCCTGATCGCCGGCAATGATGGTCGTACCTCACTGCGAGTGGGCATGGGCCTGGCGCAGATCGGCGAGTTCTCCTTCATCATCGCCACCCTGGGCATCACCCTTGGCGTCACCAGTCATTTCCTCTATCCGGTGGCGGTCGCCGTATCGGCGGTCACTACGCTGCTTACGCCCTACCTGATCAAGGCCGCCGATCCGCTGGCGCTGTGGATCGGACGCTGGCTGCCGCAGCCTCTACAGCGGGTACTAGGCATCTATGGCGAATGGTTGCGTAGCATCCAGCCACAGGGCGAGAAGGCGGTACTGGCCGGGATGATGAGACGTATCCTGCTGCAAGTCGGCATCAACCTGTCGCTGGTGATCGCAATTTTCCTAGGCGGCGCCTATTTCGCCAACGGCTTGGCGGGTTGGCTTGGCACCTGGATTGCTGATCCCGACCTGCAGAAGGCCTGCATCTGGGGTGGAGCGTTGCTCTTGTCGCTGCCCTGCCTGATCGCCGCCTATCGCAAGCTCAAGGCCCTGGCCATGCTGATGGCAGAACTCAGCGTGCGGCAGAACCAGGCCGGACGCTATACCCAGCCGGTGCGGCGTCTGGTCAGTGAACTGATCCCGCTGCTGTCGCTGGCCGGCATGCTGGTGCTGCTAGCCGCCTTGAGCAGTAGCATCCTGCCTCGTGGTGAGCTGTTGCTGCTGATCGGCCTGGTCGCGGTGGTGGTGATCGCGGTGCTGTGGCGCTGGTTCATCCGCGTGCATTCGCGGCTGCAGATCGCCTTCATCGAAACCCTGGAGCAGGACAAGGGCGGACATCATTAGGCCGCTTTTGCGCAATCCAGCCATTGCCGGCTGGGGATCGACGCGGCAGAATCGCTCTAAGTCGCTCGTTTGAATAAGCGGGTCGATGGCAAAGGAATGCGCAATGCAGGAAATGGGCTTGGCCGCTTTCTGCCTTCCGGCAATCTCCCACCGGCGGTCAGGCCCTTTTCCTGCGCCCCTTCAAGGTCGCCAGGCAAGCAGCAGTACGCCCCCGCCAATGGCGGCGATGCCGCACCACTGGCGCAGGTCCAGGCGCTCGCCCAGCAGCGCCACACCAAAGATCGCCACCAGCACCACGCTCAACTTGTCCACCGGCGCCACCAGCGAGGCCGGGCCCAGCTTGAGCGCGCGGTAGTAGCACAGCCAGGACAGGCCGGTGGCCACGCCCGAGAGCAGCAGGAACAGATAGCTACGGCCGGCGATGCTGGCCAGGGGTTGCGCCTGCCCGGTAGCCAGGACGATGGCCGCCAGGACCACCACGACCACCAGGGTGCGCAACAGGGTGGCGAAGTCGGCGTTGACCTGTTCCACGCCGAGCTTGCCGAAGATGGCCGTGAGCGCGGCGAAGGCCGCTGCCAGGAGCGCCCAGAACAGCCAGGAACTGGTCATCGCCTAGAGCGGTTCGAGCTTGGCGTAGCTCACCATCAGCCACTTGCTGCCTTCGGACTTGAAGTTCACCTGCACCCGGGCATGGGCGCCGGAGCCCTCGTAGTTGAGGATGACACCGTCGCCGAACAGGGCATGACGCACCGGCTGGCCGAGGCTGAAGGTGGTTTCCGGCACCGGTGCCTGGGCGAAGAGGTTGGGACGGCTGCCGGCGAAGGGCTGCTTGACCGCATTGGACAGCCGCACCTCCTGGATCAGGCCATCCGGTACCTCGCGGACGAAGCGCGAAACCTTGTTGTAGGTCTCGCTGCCATAGAGCCGACGGGTCTCCGCATAGCTCATCACCAGCCGGCGCATGGCGCGGGTGATACCCACATAGGCCAGGCGGCGTTCCTCTTCCAACCGGCCAGGCTCTTCCAGGCTCATCTTGTGCGGGAACAGCCCTTCCTCCATGCCAGCCAGGAACACCAGCGGGAATTCCAGGCCCTTGGCGCTGTGCAGGGTCATCAACTGGACGCTGTCTTCGTGGCTGTCGGCCTGGGTATCGCCGGACTCCAGCGCCGCATGGTCGAGGAAGGCCGCCAGGGGCGTCATCTCCTCGTCGCCGCTGAAGTCGAAGGAGCGGGCGGCGCTGACCAGTTCTTCCAGGTTTTCCACGCGAGCCTGACCCTTTTCGCCCTTTTCTTCCTTGTGGAAGGTGACCAGGCCGGTCTGTTCGATGATCTGCTGCACCAGATTGTGCAGGGACAGGTCCTCGGCCTTGAGCGCCAGGGTATCGACCAGCTCGACGAAGACGTTGAGCGCCGAGGCGGCACGACCGGACACCGCGCGGGCACCGACCAGGTCGTGCAACGCCTGCCACAGCGAGGTGTTCTGGGCACGCGCGGCGGTGCGCAGCGCTTCCACGGTCTTTTCACCGATGCCCCGCGGCGGCACGTTGATCACCCGCTCCAGGGCGGCATCGTCGTGGCGATGCTGGATCAGCCGCAGGTAGGCCATGGCGTTCTTGATTTCGGCACGCTCGAAGAACCTCAGGCCGCCATAGATGCGATAGGGGATCTTCTCGCGCAGCAGTGCCTCTTCCAGCACCCGTGACTGGGCGTTGGAGCGGTAGAGGATGGCCATCTCGCTGCGCCGGGTGCCCTTCTTGAACTCGCTCTCGATGGTCTCGACGATGTAGCGTGCCTCGTCGTGCTCGTTGAAGCCGGCATAGAGGGTGATGGCCTCGCCTTCGCCGGTATCGGTCCACAATTCCTTGCCGAGCCGGCCGAAGTTGTGGGCGATCAGACCGTTGGCGGCCTTGAGGATGGTGTCGGTGGAGCGGTAGTTCTGCTCCAGGCGGATGATCTCCGCCGAGAAGTCCTCGTTGAATTGCTGGATGTTCTCGATCTTGGCACCGCGCCAGCCATAGATGGACTGGTCGTCGTCGCCCACCACCATGAGACTGGCACCATTCTGGGCGAGGTGCTTGAGCCAGGCGTACTGGACGGCGTTGGTATCCTGGAATTCGTCCACCAAGAGATGCTGGAAGCGCCGCTGGTAGTGTTCCAGCAGGCTGGGATTGTTGCGCCAGAGATCCAGGGCGCGCAGCAACAGCTCGGAGAAGTCGATCACCCCGGCACGGGCGCAGGCCGCCTCGTAGGCTTCGTAGATGCTGCGCATGGTGCTGAGGAAGAGGTCACCGGCGGCCTGGATGTGCTGCGGCCGCAGGCCCTCGTCCTTCTGGCCATTGATGAACCACTGCGCCTGGCGCGCTGGCCAGCGCTGCTCGTCGAGGCCCAGTTCGCGGATCACCCGCTTGACGATGCGCTGCTGGTCATCGCTGTCGAGGATCTGGAAATTCTGCGACAGCCCCGCTTCCTGCCAGTGGGCACGCAGCAGACGGTGGGCCAGGCCGTGGAAGGTGCCGACCCACATGCCCTGCGGACTCATGCCCAGCAATTGCTCGATGCGGTGGCGCATCTCGGCGGCGGCCTTGTTGGTGAAGGTCACCGAGAGGATGGAGTGCGGCGAGGCGCGCTCGACCTGGATCAGCCAGGCGATGCGGTGCACCAGCACCCGGGTCTTGCCCGAGCCGGCACCGGCCAGGACCAGTTGGCGACCCAGGGGCGCGGCTACGGCCTGGCGCTGGGCATCGTTGAGGGAATTGAGCAGCAGGGAGATGTCGTCGTTCATCGCCGTATTCTACCGATGCGGTGAAAGGAGCGCCAAACCGGACGGATGGGAGGCGAAGCGGGTAGGGCAGGACAGCCGAACCCCGGCCAGCGGGTCTGGCCGGGGTTCGAAAGGACGCCTGTGATCGATGCGTCAGGCGGCGATCGGCGAGCGCCAGTCGTCGGAGCCGGAGGTGCCGGAGACCTCATGGGTCCAGACGATCTTGCGGTAGGTGAAGTAGACGTCTTCGAGGTGGGTGAAGTGCGCCATGCTCGGGTCCTGGCAGTTGGGCATGCGCGACTGGACGTCGACGATGATGGCGTCCTCCAGCTCGATGGTGAAGTAGTGCTCCTGGGTACCGGTGGCCGAGGTGCGGTACCACTCCAGGCGGCACTTGCCGAGGCGTTCGCCGGAGGTGAGGGCGTTGAAGATCAGCGGCGAGGCCTTGTCGAAGACCTTGGTGATCATCAGCGGCTTGTGCACGCGCTGGCCGGTGGGCTGACCGGACTGGGGATCGCGGGGAATGATCACCTGATGGTTGAAGGCCTGGACCAGGATCTGGTCTTCGTGGCCTTCCTGGAAGATGTTGCCGACCGAGTCCTCGGTAAAGGTGCCAGCGGTGATCAGGCCTTGCTTGGTGCCTTCGAGGGACAGGTACGCGGGGGTTGGCATGGTGCTCTCCTTGCCTGGTGATAGGGCTTCATGGCCCGGGTACCAAGACCTAACAAGGGTTGTGCCAGAACTGAAAAATCCTTTCTGATCAGTAGGTTGAAAAAAGACTACAGAGCACGGGCGGAGCGACTGTGCGCTCCTGCGCGGAAATCTGCGCAAGGCCTTGCGCAGAGCGGTTCAAAAGCTGCCCAGTTTCCGGTAGTGGCTTGTTCAGGCGACTACCTGGTGCCGGTACGACCGTGAGAAGGGCCCTGCTGAATCGTAATGACCAAGAGCCTTGGCGACCGTTATGTAGTATAAGTACGGCGCACTACATCCGCCCGCTAGACGAGACACGCCTGTGAACCTCATGCAACACATTGCTCAATCCCGCCACCTGCTGCGCAAGTCGGAGCTCAAGGTCGCCGAGCAGGTCATGGTGGATCCGGCTGCCGTCATGCACAGCTCCATGGCCGACCTCGCCCACAACGTTGGCGTCAGCGAGCCCACCATCGTGCGTTTCTGCCGGGCCATCGGCTGCGATGGATTCCAGGATCTCAAGCTGCGCCTGGCCCAGAGCCTGGCGGCGGGGGCCAGTTTCGGCCAGTTCGCCATCCACGAGAACGATGCGGTGGAGGACTTCAGCCTGAAGATCTTCGACACCACCTTGCACACCCTCATGGACGTGCGCGAGCGCCTGGACATGCGGGCCCTGGAAACGGCCATCGAGGCGATTGCCAAGGCCCAGCGGGTGATGTTCTACGGCTTTGGCGCCTCGGGTTCGGTGGCCAACGACGCCCAGCACAAGTTCTTTCGCCTGCAGCTCAGCGCCACCGCCTATTCCGATCCGCACATGCAGGCGATGTCGGCGGCGACCCTGACGCCTTCCGATGCGGCCATCTGCATCTCCCAGTCGGGGCGTTCCAAGGATCTGCTGATCACCGCCAATCTGGTGCGCGACAACGGCGCCGCGCTGATCACCATCTGCCCGGGGCAGACGCCGCTGGCCGATCTGTCCACGGTCAACATCGCCATCGACGTGCACGAGGACACCGACATCTATGTGCCCCTGACCTCGCGCATCGCCCACCTGGTGGTGATCGATGTGCTGGCCATGGGCGTGGCCATGTCCCGTGGTCCGGCGCTGGTCGAGCATCTCAAGAGCGTGAAGCGCAGCCTGCGCAGCTTGCGACTGTCGTCAAAGTCGACCAAGCACAGCGACACTCAATAGTCGTCTCGCTGTCGCCAAACCGTCACCTGTTAGGGTGAAGCTGCCCATTCCGATCCCAGCCCGGAGGAATTGGCATGACCGCTCTCATCCAGCAATCCAGCGTTCGTCTCGACAGCAAGACTCGCAGAAAGCTACAGGATCAACGGCGGATGAAATTCCGCCGTGCCATCGAGGCCCGAGCCGAAGAACAGCGGCTTGCCGTGGAGCTCGATGAACTGCTGTTTCTCAATCAGCTGCTGGACGAACGCCAGGCCCAGCGCCGACAGCAGGCTCCAGGGCAATACCTAACGCATTGATCAGGCTGCGCTGGCCGCGCAGATAGTCGACGAAGGCCTGGGCCACTGGCGACAGCGGCTTGCCACGGACCTGGACCACGCACCAGGAACGTCGCAGCGGCAATTCGGCGACGTCCAGCTCGACCAGGCTGCCGGCGGCGAGATCGCTGCGAATGGCCTGGCGCGGCAGCAGGGCCAGCCCGAGGCCGGCGCGGACCGCTTCGCGTTGTGCCTCGAAGGCGCCGATCTCCAGTTGTTCGGCGAAGTGGGCGCGCTTCTGCTTGAGATAGTCCTCGCAGGCCTGGCGCGTGCCGGAGCCGACTTCGCGCACCAGCAGCGGATAGGTCGTCAGGTCGCGCAGGCTCAGCCCGCGGCGCCCGGCCAGAGCATGGCCCGGGCGCGCCACGGCGACGATGGCGTTGTCCAGCAGCGGCAGGAACTCCAGATCCGTGCCGCTCGGCACGCCGGACATCAGCGCCACGTCTTCGCGATTCTCCGTCAGCCGTCGTAGCACCCGGGCATGGTTGCCCACGGTCAGCGCCAGATCGACCTGGGGATGGCTGCTACGAAACTGGCTGAACAGGTGCGGTGCCAGGTACTGGGCGCTGCTCTCCACCCCCAGGCGTAACTGGCCGTGCAGGGCACCGCGCAGATTCGACAGCTGCATGTCCAGGCTGCCCAGCCGGGCGAAGAGATCGCGACCGGTCTGACGCAAGGCCTCGCCGGCCTCGGTGAGATAGAGGGTGCGATTGACGTAGTTGAACAGCGGCGCGCCCACCACCTCTTCGAGCTGGCGCACCTGCAGGCTCACCGCCGGCTGGGTGAGCGCCATGATGTCGGCCGCGCGGCTGTAGGAGCGGGCCTCGCAGACGGCCTCGAACACCTGCAGCTGGCGGAAGGTGAGTCGCATCAAGGGCTTGCGCATGGGCATCGGCGAGATACATAAGGGATGACTTATGGAGTATCCAACAATTATTTATTTTCCATAAGAGAGGCCCTGGCGTAGCTTCGGATCACCGGCAATAACAAGCGGCTGCAGGTTGCAGCAGACAAGGAGCCAGGTGTGATCAAGAAGATACTTATCGCCAATCGGGGCGAGATCGCCGTGCGCATCGTGCGTGCCTGTGCCGAGATGGGCATCCGCTCGGTAGCGGTCTATTCCGACGCCGATCGCCAAGCGCTCCACGTGAAACGTGCCGACGAAGCCCATGGGATCGGCAGCGATCCGCTGGAGGGCTATCTCAACCCGCGCAAGCTGGTGAACCTGGCCGTGGAGACCGGCTGCGATGCCCTGCATCCCGGCTATGGCTTCCTTTCCGAAAACGCCGAACTGGCGGAAATCTGCGCCCAGCGCGGTATCCGCTTCATCGGGCCGTCCGCCGAGGTCATTCGCCGCATGGGCGACAAGACCGAAGCGCGGCGCAGCATGATCGCCGCCGGCGTGCCCTGCACCCCGGGCACCGAGGGCAACGTGGCGGACATCGCCGAGGCCCTGCGCGAAGGCGATCGTATCGGTTACCCGGTGATGCTCAAGGCCACCTCCGGCGGCGGCGGGCGCGGTATCCGTCGCTGCAACTCGCGCGAGGAGCTGGAGCAGGCCTATCCGCGGGTGATTTCCGAGGCGACCAAGGCCTTCGGCTCGGCCGAGGTGTTTCTCGAGAAGTGCATCGTCAATCCCAAGCACATCGAGGCGCAGATCCTCGCCGACAGCCACGGCAACACCGTGCATCTGTTCGAGCGCGACTGCTCCATCCAGAGGCGCAACCAGAAGCTGATCGAGATCGCCCCCAGCCCCCAGCTGACTCCCGAGCAGCGCGCCTACATCGGTGATCTCGCCGTGCGTGCCGCCAAGGCGGTGGGCTACGAGAACGCCGGTACCGTGGAATTCCTGCTCGCCGAGGGCGAGGTGTATTTCATGGAGATGAACACCCGGGTGCAGGTGGAGCACACCATCACCGAGGAAATCACCGGCATCGACATCGTCCGCGAGCAGATCCGCATCGCTTCCGGGCTGCCGCTGTCCTTTGCCCAGGAAGACGTCCAGCACCGCGGCTTCGCCCTGCAGTTCCGCATCAACGCCGAGGATCCCAAGAACAACTTCCTGCCGAGCTTCGGCAAGATCACCCGCTACTACGCGCCGGGCGGCCCGGGGGTGCGTACCGACACCGCCATCTACACCGGCTACGTGATACCGCCGTACTACGATTCCATGTGTCTCAAGCTGATCGTCTGGGCGCTGACCTGGGAAGAGGCCATGGACCGTGGCCTGCGCGCCCTGGACGACATGCGCGTGCAGGGGGTGAAGACCACCGCGCCCTATTACCAGGCCATCCTGCGCGATCCCGAATTCCGCAGCGGGCGCTTCAACACCAGCTTCGTGGAGAGCCATCCGGAGCTGACCCAGTACTCGATCAAGCGCAACCCGACGCACCTGGCCATCGCCATCGCCGCCGCCATCGCCGCCCATGCCGGTTTGTAAGGACAGAACAATGAAAAGCATCCAGATCACCGACACCATCCTGCGCGACGCCCACCAATCGCTGCTGGCGACCCGCATGCGTACCGAAGACATGCTGCCGATCTGCGCCAAGCTCGACCAGGTCGGCTACTGGTCGCTGGAAGTCTGGGGCGGCGCCACCTTCGACGCCTGCGTGCGCTTCCTCAAGGAAGACCCCTGGGAGCGTCTGCGCCAGCTGCGCCAGGCGCTGCCCAATACCCGCCTGCAGATGCTCCTGCGCGGGCAGAATCTGCTGGGCTATCGGCACTACAGCGATGATGTGGTCGAGGCCTTCGTCGAGCGCGCGGCAGCCAATGGCATCGACGTCTTCCGTATCTTCGATGCCATGAACGATGTGCGTAACCTGGAGACCGCCATCCGGGCGGTCAAGGCCAGCGGCAAGCACGCCCAGGGTACCCTCTGCTACACCACCAGCCCGGTACACAGCGTGGCGGCCTTCGTCGACCAGGCCAAGCGCATGGCCGACTTGGGCGTGGATTCCATCGCCATCAAGGACATGGCCGGTCTGCTCACCCCCTATGCCACCGGCGAGCTGGTCAAGGCGCTCAAGGAGGCCCTGACGCTGGATGTGGTGGTGCACTCCCACGACACCGCCGGGGTGGCCGCCATGTGCCAGCTCAAGGCGGTGGAGAACGGCGCCGACCGCATCGACACGGCGATCTCCAGCATGGCCTGGGGCACCAGCCACCCGGGTACCGAATCCATGGTCGCCGCCTTGCGCGATACGCCCTACGACACCGGGCTGGACCTGGAACTGCTGCAGGAGATCGGCCTGTACTTCCATGCGGTGCGCAAGAAGTACCACCAGTTCGAGAGCGAATTCACCGGGGTCGATACCCGGGTGCAGGTCAACCAGGTGCCGGGCGGCATGATCTCCAACCTGGCCAACCAGTTGCGCGAGCAGGGCGCCCTCAATCGCATGAACGAGGTGCTGGAGGAGATCCCGCGGGTGCGCAAGGACCTGGGCTATCCGCCCCTGGTGACGCCGACCTCGCAGATCGTCGGCACCCAGGCCTTCTTCAACGTGCTGGCCGGCGAGCGCTACAAGACCATCACCAACGAGGTGAAGCTCTATCTGCAGGGTCGCTACGGCAAGGCGCCGGGCGCCATCTGCGAGCAGTTGCGCAAGCAGGCCATCGGCCAGGAAGAGGTCATCGAGGGGCGTCCGGCCGATCTGCTCAGCCCCGAGCTGGCGCGACTGCGTGCCGAGATCGGCGACCTGGCCAAGCGCGAAGAGGACGTGATGACCTTCGCCATGTTCCCCGATATCGGACGCAAATTCCTCGAAGAACGCGCTGCCGGCACCCTGGTGCCGGAAGCCTTGCTGCCCATGCCGTCGGCCGATGGCGTGGCCGCGGTGGGTGGCCAGGGTGTGCCGACCGCCTTCAGCGTCGATGTGCACGGCGAGACCTACCAGGTCGACATCACTGGCATCGGCCTCAAGAGCGAGGGCAAGCGGCACTTCTACCTGTCCATCGACGGCGTGCCGGAAGAGGTGGTGTTCGAGGCCAGCGGCGATTTCGTCGCCGAAGGCGGCCAGCGGCGGCGCCAGGCGGAGCGTCCGGGCGATGTCAGCACCACCATGCCAGGCAACATCGTCGAGGTGCTGGTCAAGGAAGGCGATCAGGTCAAGGCCGGGCAGGGCGTGCTGGTCACCGAAGCCATGAAGATGGAGACCGAGATCCAGGCACCCATCGCCGGCACCGTCATCGCGGTGCGGGTGGCCAAGGGCGACCGGGTCAATCCGGGTGAAGTCTTGATTGAAATCGAAGGCTGAGATCACTTCGATTTCCCTCGGGGGCCACTAGGCCCCCTTTTTTATGGGCGGTTTCTATCCATTCGATTGAGAAAAAGCACTAACGCCTCTCGATAGGGTCTGCTATTTAATATAGCCAAGGCTATAACGATCCCGGGAGGATTCGCGATGCTGAAAGATCTGAAAAGACGTGCTCTGCGTGGACTACTGGACAAGCTGCTCGATCAGCACGCCGAACGTCGCCCGCTGGAGACCCAGCCCGAGCGTTCGCGCAGCGCTCTGGTGCACGCCGCGCACTGATCTTCTACCTAGCAGGCAGGGCCGCTTGGTCCTGCCGCGCTGCCTCGCGTGCGTTCCTGCTGAGGCGCCTTTCACTGCTCGTATCTCTGTCGAGCGTTCTCATCCCAGGTTACAAAGTCTCCCTGCACCTCTGATAGGTTGTGCTATCTAATTTAGCCAAGGCTATAACTACCGAGAGGCTGGCCGGATGCTGGAGAAGACGAAACGCTGGACCCTGATGGGTTTGTTGGGACTGCTGCTGGGCAACCCTGTCCAGGCGGCGGAGCCGTTCAAGGTGGTCACCACCTTCACGGTGATCGCCGACATGGCGCGCAACGTGGCGGGCGACGCCGCTCAGGTGGAGTCCATCACCAAGCCCGGTGCCGAGATCCACAACTACCAGCCCACCCCGGGCGATCTGCTCAAGGCACGCGATGCCCAGCTGGTGCTGTGGAACGGCCTGAATCTGGAGCTCTGGTTCGAGCGTTTCTTCAGCCGCATGAAGGACGTGCCCAGCGCGGTGGTCTCCCAGGGCGTCGCGCCCATCGCCATCGCCCAGGGTCCCTATGCCGGCAAGCCCAATCCCCATGCCTGGATGTCGCCGCAGGCGGCGCTGGTCTACGTCGACAACATCCGCGATGCGCTGGTGCAGCACGATCCGGCCAATGCCGAGACCTACCGCCGTAACGCCGAGGCCTACAAGACGCGCATCACCGCCACCCTCGATCCCCTGCGCCAGCAGCTGCAGGGGATTCCCGAGCAGCGCCGCTGGCTGGTCTCCAGCGAGGGTGCCTTCAGCTATCTGGCGCGTGACCTGGGCCTCAAGGAACTCTATCTCTGGCCAATCAACGCCGATGCCCAGGGCACCCCGCAGCAGGTGCGCCGGGTGATCGAGACAGTGCGCGCCGAGCGGATTCTGGCGGTGTTCAGCGAGAGCACCGTGTCCGCCGCACCGGCCGAGCAGGTGGCGCGGGAGAGCGGCGCCCGCTACGGCGGGGTGCTCTATGTGGATTCCCTGAGCGCCGCCGACGGTCCGGTGCCCACCTATCTGGACCTGCTGCGGGTCACCACCGAAACCCTGGTCAAGGGGCTGGCGCCATGATCGCTCTCGACGGGGTCGGCGTGACCTATCGCAATGGCCATACCGCCCTACGCGACGCCAGCCTGGTGGTGCCCGGCGGGTCCATCACCGCCCTGGTGGGCGTCAATGGCAGCGGCAAGTCCACCCTGTTCAAGGCGATCATGGGCTTCGTGCCCCTGCGCACCGGTCAGGTGCGGGTCGATGACCTGCCGGTGGCCCAGGCCCTGAAGCGTAATCTGGTCGCCTATGTGCCCCAGAGCGAAGACGTCGACTGGGACTTTCCGGTGCGGGTGGAAGACGTGGTGCTCATGGGGCGCTATGGCCGGATGAATTTCCTGCGCCTGGCGCGCGCCGCCGATCACCAGGCGGTGGCCGCCGCCCTGGCCCGGGTAGGGCTGACCGACTTGCGCAAACGGCAGATCGGCGAACTCTCCGGTGGCCAGAAGAAGCGCGTCTTCCTCGCCCGCGCCCTGGCTCAGGACAGCCGGGTGATCCTGCTGGATGAACCCTTCACCGGGGTGGACGCCACCTCCGAGCGCGCCATCATCGAATTGCTCCAGGCCCTGCGCGCCGAGGGTCGCTCGATGCTGGTCTCGACCCATGACCTGGCCAGCATCGAGCGCTTCTGCGACCGCACCGTGCTGCTCGATCGCACCGTGTTGGCCCAGGGGCCGACGGCCGAGGTCTTTACCCGGGAGAATCTGGAGCGGACCTTCGGTGGCGCCCTGCGCCTGTTCGAGGGGGGACGCCAGGCGTCGCAACCGCCCCAGTGGCGAGAGCGTGCCTGATGGAGTGGCTGCTGGAACCCCTGGCCTACGGCTACATGAAAAACGCCCTGGGCGCGGCGGCCCTGGTGGGTGGGCTGTGCGCCTTTCTCTCCGCCTATCTGATGCTCAAGGGCTGGTCGCTGATCGGCGATGCCCTGTCCCATGCCGTGGTACCGGGGGTGGCCGGCGCCTATCTGCTCGGGCTGCCGCTGGCCCTGGGCGCCTTTCTCGCCGGCGGCGCGGCGGCCGGAGCCATGCTGGGGCTGCGGCAGTACACCCGGCTGAAAGAAGACGTCATCATCGGGCTGATCTTCAGCGCCTTCTTTGGTGGCGGGCTGTTCCTGGTCTCGCTGGCGCCGGTGGCGGTGGACATCCAGACCATCGTCTTCGGCAACATCCTGGCCATCACCCCCGAGGCCAGTCGCCAGCTGCTGATCATCGCCGCCGTCTCCCTGTTGGTGCTGCTGCTCAAGTGGCGCGACCTCCTGCTGGTGTTCTTCGACGAGGGCCAGGCGCGTGCCTGCGGCCTCAATCCCACCGGCTACAAGCTGCTGTTCTTTACCCTGCTGGCGCTGAGCACCGTGGCGGCCATGCAGACGGTGGGCGCCTTCCTGGTCATCGCCCTGGTAGTGACGCCGGGGGCGACGGCCTATCTGCTCAGTGATCGCTTCTCGCGAGTGGTGCTGATCAGCGTGGCCATCGGCGTCGGCAGCGGCCTGCTGGGCACCTATCTCAGCTACTTCCTCGACGGCGCCACCGGAGGCTGCGTGGTGGTCCTGCAGACGCTGATCTTTCTGCTGGCCTTCGTGCTGGCGCCGCGTCACGGCCTGCTGGCCAATCGGCGCCGGGCGCGGCAGACGGCGGAGGCGGGCTGATGGACTGGCTGCTGCTGACCCTGGAAGTCGATTTCATGCGCCAGGCGCTGCTGATGGCCGTGCTGGTGGCGGTGCCCACGGCGCTGCTGTCCTGTTTTCTGGTGCTCAAGGGCTGGGCGCTGCTGGGCGACGCCATCGCCCACGCGGTGTTTCCCGGCCTGGTGCTGGCTTCGGCGCTGGGGGCGCCCCTGGTCGTGGGCGCCTTCGTCGCGGGACTGGGTTGCGCCCTGGCCACCGGCTATCTCAAGCGCCACAGCCGGGTGAAGCAGGACACCCTCATGGGCGTGGTCTTCTCCGGCATGTTCGGCCTGGGCCTGGTGCTGCACGCCCGGCTGCCCACCGAGCTGCACCTGGACCACATCCTGCTCGGCGATCTGCTGGGAGTGACCCCGGAGGCCTTCTGGCAGATGGCGGTGATCGCCGCCCTGGTGCTGCTGGCGCTGGTCTGTCGCTGGCGCGACCTGCTGGTGCTGGCCTTCGATGCCGCCCAGGCACGGGCCCTGGGCCTGCGGGTGGAGTTGCTGCACTACGGCCTGCTCGGACTCATCGCCCTGACCGTGGTCGGCGCCCTGCAGGCGGTGGGTATGGTGCCGGTGGTGGCCTTGCTGATCGCCCCCGGTGCCACCGCCTTTCTGCTGACCCGCTCCTTTGGCTGGATGCTGCTGGTGGCCACGACGCTGGCCGTGGCGGCCGCCCTGGGCGGGGTGTTGCTGAGCCTGGTCTGGGACAGCGCGCCAGCACCGACCATGGTGCTGCTGCTGACGGTCGGTTTCCTGCTGGCCCTGGCATGGCGCCTGTGGCGGGATCGACGTCGTTCGGGCGACAAGGGCGTTCAAGCGGCCTGATGTAATCAGCTGACCGGCTCTGCCAGGCGTCGCCGGTCACGCTCGCCTCACCTCAGGAGAACCACCATGAAAACCGTCGCCCAGTTGCTCGCCCTCAAGACCCAGCAGGACGTCTACACCATCGCTCCGGACGCCTGGGTGCTCGACGCCCTGCGGCTGATGGCGGAAAAGAACGTCGGGGCCCTGCCGGTGATGCGCGACGGCGAGTTGGTGGGCATCGTCAGCGAGCGCGACTATGCGCGCAAGGTGGCGCTGGAGGGGCGTTCCTCCTATGCCACCCCGGTCAGCGAGATCATGACCGAGGCGGTCATCATCGTGCTGCCGCAGCAGACCGTGGGCGACTGCATGCAGATGATGACCGACCACCACCTGCGCCACCTGCCGGTGATGGGCAATGGCAAACTGATCGGGCTGCTGTCCATCGGTGACCTGGTCAAGGCGACCACCGTGCAGCAGGCGGAGCTGATCCGCCACCTGGAAGGCTACATCCGCGGCGAGTGAGGGCAGCTGTCCCAACCTGTCCCAATTTGCGTAACGTCAATCATTACCATCCGTGCCCTTTCCCGTTTGGAGGGCACGCTGCATGGCAAGGTTGCAACGCTTCATCCCTACGCCCCTGGCGCTCGGCCTGGCTGTGGCCAGTCTGGCGATCCAGGCCGAAGAGATCACCGATCTCGACACCACGGTGGTCACCGCCTCCGGCTTCGAACAGCGGCTGGAGGACGCCCCGGCCTCGGTCACGGTGATCGACGCCGAGACCCTGCGCAAGCGCCCGATCCGCGATCTGGGCGATGCCCTGCGCGACGTCGAGGGGGTGGTGGTCAACGGCGCGGCCAACGAGACCGACATCTCCATCCGCGGCATGCCGGGGGACTACACCCTGATCCTGGTCGACGGCAAGCGGCAAAGCGCGCGGGAGTCACGGGTCAACGGCAATCGCGGCTACGAGCAGAGCTTCATCCCGCCAGCCGCGGCCATCGAGCGCATCGAGGTGGTGCGGGGGCCCATGTCCTCGCTGTACGGCTCCGATGCCATCGGTGGGGTGATCAACATCATCACCAAGAAGAACACCGCCACCTGGCACGGCGCCCTGACCACCGACTACATCGCCCAGCAGCACAGCGACCAGGGCAATTCGCGCCAGGGCCAGTTCTTTCTCAGCGGGCCGCTGCACAGCGAATTGCTCGGCCTGCAGCTGTGGGGCCGCTACCTGGATCGCCAGGCCGACGACGACATTGAGCGGACCCAGGGCTTCAGCAAGGCGCGCCATCGCGACCTGACCGGGCGCCTGGCCTTCACCCCGAACGAGAATCATGAATTCCTGCTGGAAGCCGGGCAGACACGCCTGCGCAACGGCGACGGCCTGAGCGACAACTGGGCGACCCGCCAACAGGACAACGACCGTGATCACTGGTCGCTGAGTCACACTGGCCACTGGGCCGGCGGGCTGCGCTCGGACGTGTCGCTGCTGCACGAGGAGACCTCCCGCGAAGGCCTGGCCACGCCGGCGCAGACCGATGTCTATGGGCGCAAGCCGCAGGTCGAGAACACCGTGTTCGACGCCAAGCTGGTGACGCCACTGGACGACCACCTGCTCACCACCGGTCTGCAATACAACCGCGGGGAGGTGCAGGACTGGAACCAGGGGCTGAACGATCGCCGCCAGTATTCCTTCGCGGTGACCCAGCAGGCCTTGTTCGCCGAGGACGAGTGGGCCATCACCGACAGCTTTGCCCTCACCGGCGGGCTGCGCCTGGATCACCACGAGCTGTATGGCAATCACTGGAGTCCGCGGCTCTATGGGGTCTGGCATGCGACCCCTGAGTGGACCTTCAAGGGCGGCGTCTCGCGCGGCTTCAAGGCACCGGAAATCCGCGCCGTGGCGCCGGGTTATGCCTATCTGCGGCGCAACCGCTTTGTCATGCTCGGCAATCCGGATCTCAAGCCGGAAACCAGCACCAACTACGAGGTGGCGGCGCTCTGGTCCAACCGGCGCAATCTGGAGGCGGCGGCGACGCTGTTCTACAACGACTTCCAGGACAAGCTGTCCACGGTCACCACCACCGAGCGCTGGAATGGCTATATCCGCATGGACCGCATCAATGTCGACGAGGCGGTGATCCGCGGTGTGGAGCTCAGCGGTGGCTGGGACATCACCGAGGCCCTGCGTCTAGGCGGCAACTTCACCTATCTCGACTCGGAGCAGCGCAGCGGTCCCAACCAGGGTGCGCCCCTGGCCCTGACCCCGGAGCGCAAGGCCAACGTCCGCCTGGACTGGACCCTGTCGGACCGCCTCAACCTGTGGACGGCGCTGGACTACTACGGTGAAGAGTACGACGCTACCCTGACCGGCGAGGCCGCCCCGGCCTATACCACCTGGGACGTGGGCGGTGGCTTCGTGGCGACGCGCAACCTGAGCTTCAATGCCGCCATCCGCAACCTGAACGACCGCCGCCTGGACGACGAGACCTATGGCACGGTGAACTACGGTCGGCATCTCTGGGTGAGTGCGACCTTGAGTTTCTAAGGGAGCCAGATGCTCCACGTGGAACCTCCACTGTGGTGGACGCGCGTTGGTGCCGGAACCATAGCGTGGAAAACGGCGGAGCTTTTTCCACTAGGAAAGCCGTTGTGAGGCGCGCCTCACCCCAACCCTCTCCCAGAGGGAGAGGGGGCTAGCCGAGCAGGCGTTCGTCTCCAGTAGCAGGATCCTGATCCTACAGGGTGTCGCCAGCTTGGGAACCACTGTCTTGGCACGACCAGGGCGGTCCGTTGCTCTGGCTTGGGCTATCGCGGCCATGGGCCGCTCCTACAGGCACGAAAGCTACCGTAGGAGCGGCCGCATCGGCGGACCGCCATGGCCGCGATCAGCTGAGAGTATCCAAACTTCAAAGTCCGGCATTGCCTGCCCTAACCAAAGGGCCGTTGGATTTCGTTGTGCGCGACCCGAACTAGGTGGCCGATGGCAGTAGGATCCGGGCGCAGAGGCCGCCTTGCGGGCGATTGTGCAGGTGCAGTTCCCCGCCATGGGCGAGGATGCAGGCACGGGCGATGGCCAGGCCCAGACCCAGGCCGCGGGCGGAGTCCTGCCCCGGGGGCCGGTAGAAGGGCTCGAAGACCTGCTCCAGCTGATCCTCCGGCAAGCCGGGGCCGTCGTCGAGGATGTCCAGCCGGAGCAGCTGTGGCTCAGGCTGCGACAGCTCCAGGGCGGCGCTGCCACCGTGCTGCAGGGCGTTGTCGAGCAGATTGCCCAGGGCGCGCTTGAGCGCCAGCGGACGACCACGGAGCGGTGCCGCGGCGGCGCCCGACCAGGTCACCGGCTGACCCAGCGCCCGGTAACGCCCGTGCAGGTCCTGCAGCAGGGCACTTAGGTCGACCTCCTGATGGGCTTCGGTCTGGCGTTCGCCACGGATGAAGTCGAGGGTTTCCTGCACCATGGCGTCCAGTTCGGCCAGGCTTTCCTCCATGTCGTCGCGTTCGGCCGAGGGCTCCAGCAGGGCCAGCTGCACCCGCAGTGCGGCCAGCGGAGTGTTGAAGTCGTGGCTGATGGCGGCCAGCATGCGCACCCGATCGTCCAGGTGGCGCAGCAGCCGCTCCTGCATCAGCTCGAAGGCCGCGGCCAGTTCCCTGGCCTCGCGCGGGCCCTGGCGGACCTCCAATCGACTGCGCTCGCCCCGGCTGAGTCCCTCGGCGGCGCGGGTGAGCCGTTGCAGCGGCCGTACCAGCTGGCCGATCAACAGCCAAGCCAGCAGCAGCACCGGTAGGGCGCCCAGCAGCAGCGACCAGCCCAGGGCGGTCAGCCAGCCGTCGCTGCGCGCCGGATACTGCACGGCATTGAGCCAGCGACCGTCCGGCAGGCGCACGCTGCTGCGCAAGCGCAGGGGGGCCCAGCCGGCCGGGGTCAGCGGTGAGGCGCGGGCGGCGTTGCCCGCCAGGCCTTCCAACTGCATCACCAGGCCGTCTTCGGTCTGCCCCAGGCGTCGCGCCAGATCCCGGGTCAGGCGACGTTCCTCGGCGAGCATGGCGAAGGGCGTCACCTCCGGCGTCGCGGCCACCCAGACCTGCGCCGGTGCCTCGGCCAGCACCCGTAGCAGGGCCTGCGCCTGTACCGTCGGCAGGCGTTCGACCGCGGTACGGGCCACCGCCAGGCGCTCCAAGGCCTGACCATAGGACAGCGGATGGACCAGCGCGCCGGTCTGGTGCAGGACCAGCGCCGCGGCCGCGTGCGCCAGCAGCAAGGCGGCGCAGAACAGCAGACAGAGGCGCGGCGTGATGCCCTGCAGCCAGCGCCGCCAAGGAGCGATCATGGCCCGTCCAGTGCCTCTACCGGGCAATCCAGCAGATAGCCGCGGCCCCAGACGGTGCGCAGCGGCGACTCGCCGGCCGGATCGGCCAGGCGCAGGCGCAGCCGACTGACCTGGCGATCCAGGCTGCGGTCCTCCAACTCGCGATCGGGCGGTCGCACCCGGTCCAGCAAGAGATCGCGATGCAGCACGGTCTGGGGCTGACACAGGAACGCCAGCAGCAGGCGGGCCTCCGCCTGGCCCAGGCGGCGGGTGCTGCCATCGGGATACTGCAGGCGCTGGCTGACGGCGGCGTAGTGCCAACCCGCGAAACGATAGATTGCCGCTGGGATGGACTCGCGCGGAGGCGGCGGCGCGGTCGTTCGGGAGCGACGATGCAGGGTGCGAATTCGCGCCACCAATTCACGCGGTTCGAACGGCTTGGTCAGGTAGTCGTCGGCGCCCTGTTCCAGGCCCAGCACCCGATCGTCCAGTTCGCACCGGGCGGTGAGCAGGATCACCGGCGTCGTGTCGCGCTGGCGCAGCTCACGGCAGAGACTGAAGCCGTCGCCATCCGGCAGCATCACGTCGAGGACGATGACGTCGAAGCGCTGCTGCGCGAGCAGCGCCTTCATTCGCGTGGCATCGGCCGCGGTGGTGGCCTCGAACCCCTGGCGCCGCAAGTAGATCGCCAGGGGTTCGCGCAGCTTGCGGTGGTCGTCGACGAGCAGGACGTGGATGGCGGTCACGGCAAAGAGACTGGTGGTAGCAACCTCTCTAGGATAGCGCTTTGCCCGCCTCCTTGGTATTGCTTCTCATTTGCTAGACGTGACCGCCAGGGCGCGCAGCTGGCGCCCTGCCGCGTCGAAGTTCTCCGCCGCCAGCCAACGTCTGAAGCCTGCGTCCACCGCGGGCCATTCGTGATCCAGCAGGCTGAACCAGGCGGTGTCGCGGTTGCGACCCTTGACCACCCGGTGCTGGCGGAACAGACCTTCAGAGCGCATGCCCAGTCGCTCGGCGGCGCGCTTGGAACGGACATTGGCGTTGTCGCATTTCCACTCCAGACGGCGATAGCCCAGGGAGAAGGCCTCCTGCATCAGCAGATAGAAGGCCTCGGTGGCCAGGGGCGTGCGCTGCAAGCGCCCGCCAAAGGCCACATGGCCGATCTCGATGCTGCCGTGTTCAGGGACGATGCTCATCAGGCTGAGCTGCCCCAGGGCACGGCCGTCGCGGGGATCCACCACGGCGTAGAACAGCGGATCGCGACCTTCGGCCAGGCCCGCCAGCCAGCCGTCGAAGGCCGCCTGCTCGGTGAAGGGGCCATAGGGCAGAAAGTCCCACAGGGCCGGGTCCTGATCGTGCAGGGCCTGCCAGAGATCGGCGCCGTGGCGCTGAGGGTCCAGGGGTTCCAGGCGTACATGGCGACCCTGCAGCAAGCGGGGCTGGGGCAGCTGGGCCGGGGTCCAGTCGAGCGGGGTCATGGTCTGTCTCCCAGCAGGTGGCGGTACTGGATGAAACCGGAGCGGGTGGCGATGCGGTCGTAGAGTTGGCGTCCCGCATAGTTGGTCTCCTGGGTCAGCCAGTGCACCCGGTCGCAGCCGTCGGCCTTGGCGCGGGCATAGACATGCTCGATCAGGGCGCGGCCCAGGCCGCCGCCGCGATGGCCTTCGGCGACATAGAGATCCTGCAGGTAGCAGTAGTCGGTCTCGGTCCAGCAGGAGGGGTGATAGATGAAGTGCACCAGGCCCAGCGGCCGCTCGCCCTCCCAGGCCAGGGCGCCATGCAGGGGCTGAGCGGGATCGAGCAGCCGCTGCCAGGTGCGGGCATAGGTGGTTTCTGGCAGCCGGGTCTCGTAGAAGGCCAGATAGGCCTGCCAGAGGTCGTGCCAGAGGTCGTGATCATGCTGGGTAAGGGGGCGAATAGTCATGGGGTGGCTTCCACGGGCTTAGCGTTGGTCAGGGGCCGAAGGGGTACAGGGGTGCTGGTATTGGAGAAAGCCGGAACGCTCCGCTAGCCCATCGTAGAGTCGCCGCGCGTTGCGGTTGGTCTCGTGGGTGAGCCAATGGACACGGTCACAGCGAGCCAGGTCCGCCTGGCGATAGACGTCGGCGATCAGTTGCCCGCCGATACCCTTTCCGCGGCTATCGGCTGCGACATAGAGATCTTCTAGGTAGCACGACGACCCCTCCGTCCAGCAGGAGCGGTGATAGATGAAGTGCACCAGTCCCAGGGCGCAGTCATCCTCCAAGGCCAGGGCGCCGTGCATGGGTTCGTGTGGATCGAGCAGCCGCTGCCAGGTGCGGGCATAGGTGGTTTCCGGCAGCCGGGTCTCGTAGAAGGCCAGGTAGGCCTGCCACAGCTCGTGCCAGACGGCGTGATCGGTTTCGGTCAGGGGGCGGATGGTCATGGGTGACTCCAAGGTCAGGCGGGAGAGGGGATCAGGGCGGCCAGGGCCTGGTCGCCGGGTGCGGGGCTGGCGGCCAGGCCCTGGCGGACGCCTTCGCGGTCGGCGGCGGTGCGATTCTGGCTGAGTTTGGCGATGCCCTGGAGGCTGTCCAGCGGCAGGCGCAGGCCACGGATGGCGCGCAGCATGCCCTGGACGTAATCCGCGGGCGCATCCGCGACCTGCCAGGGCCAGGCGCGCCCGGCTTCGTGCTGATCGGTGAGGCGCTCCAGCAGCCGTAGCAGCCGCTCGGGGTCATCGAACACCTCGACCGTGCCGCGGGCATGCACCGCCTGGTAATTCCAGGTCGGCACCACCCGGCCATGTTCGGCCTTGGCGGGATAGAAGGCCGGGCTGACATAGGCCTGGGGTCCCTGGAACACCGCCAGTACCTGTCCCGCCGCGACCAGTGCCTGGGCCTGGGGATTGCTGCGCGCCAGATGGCCGTAGAGGGTGCCATGGGGGCCCTCGTCGGGGTCCAGCCAGAGCGGCAGATGGCTCACCAGGGGACCGGATGAGGTCTGACTGATCAGCAGCGCCAGGGCATGATCGCGCAGATGCTGGTGCAGCCTGGGCAGGTCTTCGAGACAGAAGGCGGGGTTGGGGTACATGGCAAGGCTCCAGCAACGTCTCGCCATGCTAAGGTCGGCTTTGGCTCCCTGTAAGAGCCAATTCCTGCAACTTTCAGGGTGCCAATCCATGCTGGGATTCGATCCGTCGGGGCTGTTGCTGGAGCCCGGACAGGGCTTGGCGCGCCAGCTTTACCAGGGCCTGCGGGGGCGGATCCTGACTGGTGAGCTTGCCGCCGGGGTGCGCCTGCCGGCCAGTCGCGAACTGGCGCGGCTGCTGGGCGTGTCGCGCAATACCGTAACCGCGGCCTACGAGCAGCTGCTGGCCGAGGGCTTTCTCGACAGCCGCCCGGGCGACGGTACCTATGTCGTGCCCGTGACCCAGGCCCTGACCGCTCCCGATGCCACGGTCAGGGCCACGCCTGCGCCTCCAGCCAGCGTGCCACCCGGCGCGCCGTGCGCCTTTCGCGTCGGTCTGCCAGCGGTGGATCTGTTTCCCTTCGCTACCTGGGCGCGGCTGCAGCAGCGCTTCTGGCGCCAGCCCGAGCCGGCCCTGCTCGGCTATCGCGAACCCGGCGGCGAACTACGCCTGCGGCGCTTGCTGAGCGCCTACCTGCGCCAGGCGCGGGGCCTGGCCTGCGCACCCGAGCAGATCCTCATCACCAGCGGCGCCCAGCAGGCCATCGAACTCTGCGCCCGGTTGCTGCTGGCGCCCGGAGCCCGGGCGGCCATGGAGGATCCTGGCTATCGCGCCGCGGGCCTGGCCTTGCAGAGTGGCGGGGCGCGATTGCAGGGAGTCGCGGTGGATGGGGCCGGGCTGGTGGTGGAGCAGCTGGCAGGGCTGCCGGACTGCCGGCTGGTCTATGTCACCCCGTCGCACCAGTACCCCACCGGCGCGGTGCTGTCCCTGCCGCGCCGCCTGGCGCTGCTGGACTGGGCGCGCCAGCGGGACGGCTGGATCATCGAGGACGACTACGACGGCGAGTACCGCTACCAGGGCGCGCCGCTGGCGCCCCTGGCCGCGCTGGATCGCCACAGTCGGGTGCTCTATGTCGGCACCTTTTCCAAGATCGCCTTTCCCGGCCTGCGCCTGGGCTATCTGGTGGCCCCGCTCGCGCTGCTGCCGGCGCTGCTGGAACTGCAACGGGCCGGCATCCGCCATCTCGACAGCGCCACCCAGACGGTCATGGCCGACTTCATCGAGCAGGGCCATTTCCAGCGCCATATCCGGCGCATGCGACGTGCGGCGCGTAGCCGCCGCGATGCCCTGCTGGCCGGCTGGCCCGCGGTCGCTGGTTGCGCCGCGCCGGGCGTGCCGGTGGCCGGCTTGCATCTGTGCCTGCCGGTCACCCATCCGGCCCGCGAAGCCGAACTGGTAGAGCGGGCAGCCGCGGTCGGGGTGGAGCTCAATGCGCTGTCGCGCTACTGGCTACCGGAGGGCCCGACCCCGCCCGACGCCCGCGCCGGGTTGGTGCTGGGTTTTGCTGCGGTGCCGGAGGCGCGGATCGTCGAGGCGCTGGCCAGGCTGCGGCGGGCCTGGATGGAGTAGTTATGCAGGCAATAACGTTAGTTATGATATTGCCTTGAGATTATTAGGCCCGACTCAAGTTGGCTGTCATTGCATCGAACCCACTTCTTCACTTTCCACCCGTAATATCGGGATATAATCCAGGCTTCTATCCTGCTAGATAGAGCACCCGCCGTTTTCATGGATGAAACATCATAGGTCGTTTCATCCTGGTTATCCGTTATCTCCAGTAACCAGGAGTCACTTACGTGAGTCAGGCTTCTTTGCTTCCTTCCCGGCCAGTACGCCTTGCTGCGCTGACCGTAGCCATTTCCTTGGGCGTTACCGGCTGCGCCACCGTCGATAATTTTTCCAGCGGCCAGAGTCGCACCGTCAACTGCCTGGCCGGCGGTTTCCTTGGTGCCGCTACGGGCGTAGCCGCGGCTGCGCTGGCCAAGGGCGATGGTGCGACGCTGATCGCCGGGGCCGTGGTCGGTGCCTCGGTGGGTTGTGGCGCGGCTCTGGCCTACAAGAATCGTCTTGAGCGACTCAAGCAGATCGCCGAACAGGAAAAGATCCCGCTACAGGTGGAAACGCTGCAGACCGCCGCCGCTACACCTTCGGCCGCGCCGCAAGAGGCGGGCCTGGTGGCCCAGATCGCCGACGAAGGTATGTTCCCGATAGGGAGTGCTCAGCTCAACGACGAAGGTCGCCGCAAGATCGGCAAGTTGGCCAGTGCCTATGTGGGCAAGGAAGCCACGCCGATCCTCATCGTCGGCCACACCGATGCCACCGGTACGCCGGCCATTAACCAGGCACTGTCGGAGCAGCGCGCGCGGGCAGTGGCGAGCATTCTGGTCGAGCAGGGCATTTCGCGAGACCGCATGTACTTCCAGGGTGCCGGCGCCTCGCGCCCCATCGCCGACAACAGCAATCCGCTCGAACGCGGCAAGAACCGCCGCGTCGAGATCGTCGAGTTGAATGACAAGGCCATGCTGGTCAAGCGCATCAACGCGGAAAAGAACAACGCCAAGTATCTGGCCCATGGCACCGCCACGGAGTCCGTGGCCAAGCCCGAGGGTAAAAAACCGGTTGTTGCCACTGCGCCGTCGAAAGCGGCCAAGACGACAGATGCCGAGGCGCCTCGGCAGACGAAGCCGAGCTTGGCGAAAATCGATTTCGGCGGTCAGCCGGTTGATAGCGGTGCCTGGAAGCTCGGTCAGGCCCTGCGTCCGAAAAGTGGCGGATTCGCGCTGATTTCCAGTGCCTATGCCCAGGTACCCATGAGCAGCTGTCAGCAGGACGCCCCGCGCGTCAGCGGCGAGGTCAAAAGCTTCGCGACCGGCGCTGCGCTATCTGACCATGTCACGCGCGAATACCTGCCCGGCATGAACGGGCGCGCCTGGGCCGGTCTGGTCAATGGCCATCTTGTGACCCTGTCGCCGGTTGCCGTGCTGCGTGACAACGCTGCGCTGGTGAAGGATCCGAAAGTCTTCATTACCCAGAACTATGAAAAAAACAAAGGCGGACCCAGCGATGCCTATACGGCCGTCGCCAATACCTATGAAGGCGAAGACGCCATTCTCTACCGGGTCTTCTTGGAAAAGCCCGAGCAGGCACCGGTAAGTTGTATTGATGTAGTAATTAAAAAGACCGGCGACAAGAGTATCGACGGCGACCTGTTTTACGACAATGGCACCAAACCTTACATAGCGACTTACGCGCCTGTGCGCGGCTGATTCCGGGGACGAAACATGGAACTTTTCGAGACGTTGACAACAGCGCTGGCGGCTTATCGCTACGCGATATGGCCGCTGATCAGCCTGCTGGTATTGGTCGTGGTAATCATCCGCTGGTGGGATGAGGTTAAGTACTTCTTTCTCAATCTGGGCGTCAGTTTTCCGGTCGTGGGCTTCATCGCCAAGGCGTCCAAACGCGATCTCATGCAGGATCGTGAAGAAGGCGGGACGGCCTGGTACAAGGCCGAGCGTGAACTATGCGCGAAATACCATCGCTATTATGAGCGCGTGAACAAGGACGCAACCTTCTACGACAAATGCGCAAACTATCTGAACAAGGTGGAAGAGCGCGGCCGCAAACCTACGGGATTGCCCCTGTGGATCGGCAGTATCTTTCTGGTGATCCTTGAGGCGTTCATCTTCGCCCTGGTACTGGCGCCTTTCATTGCCAACAATATTTCCGCCAATCAGGCGGAATTCTCGGCCATCGTCATCTCCCTGCTGATCGGTACCATTCTGGTTCCTGCTACCCACCTCATGGGTGCCGAGATTCACCGCAACGGCCTTATCCGCAAAGCCCGCGAATGGCATCGGCAGGCTCGGCGCAACAACAACGCCAAGGATCTTCAGGCCGATGCCAACGTCGATCTGGACCGTACCGGCCTCGATGATAAAGAGCCCAAGTACCTGCATATCATCAATCGAGTAAAGCACAACGCCACGGTCTCCCCGACCTGGTGGACCACTATCATTGCTACGGCGCTTATTCTAACTCTGGCCATTGGTGCCTATTTTATCCGAGCGTCCACCATCAACGAGCTGGAAACCCAGCAGGTAAACGGTTCGCCCTATGCGTCGGGTAGCAGTTCGGCGCTCATCCCAGACGCTTCGCCTTTCCAGTTGCCCAGCGAAGCCACTGCCGATGGTCAGGCGGCTGACCAGCGTGCGGCCAGTGAAGTGGCTGGCGATCGGATCTTCGCCTACAAACTCACCTTCTTCATCCTGTCGGTCATTTTCATCGGCGTACAGATCATCGGCATCCTGATCGGCGTTTTCCGTTCGTTCGCCGGCACCCAGTCACGGGAAGCAGCGGGCTATATCTCCGGCTTCAGCAGTGCCAGCGAATTCGCGGCCTATCAGCAGAGTCAGCGTGATCGAGTCGCCCGAGATGCCGAGGCCAAGCTCAGCAGTCTGCAAGAGCGGATCGAGCATCGTCATTCTCTAGGCGGTAGTGCCGACCGTGGTCTGCGTCGGAGCTTTGCGCTCTATGCCAACGAGAAAGAGCGGCAGAACAGCGAAAGTCAGCGGCAGAAAAAAGCGCATCAGGCTGCCAGCGAGCTGGAAGCGATGCGTGAGGCGCTTGATACCGCCAAGCAAAAACAGGCGTTGCAGCGTGAATTGGCTGCGCTCAACAACGTGGCTGCTGTTGCTGAAACCTCAGCTCCTGAGCGTTCGTCGAGCGCGACCGTTGAAGCACCAGCACCAGCACCAGCATCTGTATCGGCACCGGCACCTGCCCTAGAGCAGAACGCCTTGATCGCCAACCTGGGCGACCTCACGGTCTATTCGCCCGAAGAACTGACCGCCATCGGCGAAGAACTGGGTGTCGACAGCGCCGCACTGCTGAGCAAGCAGAAAGTTCAGATGGCGATAAAGCGTGCCAAGAAAGAGGGTGCCTGAAATGCGCCTGACCACAACCTTGGCAATTGTGGGCCTATTGTTGGCGCCTGCGACAATGGCGGCTGAACGTAACGACTTGCCGAGCTGTTACCGCTATGCGCAATTGGCCAGCGAACAGCCAGCCCCGTCGGGGCGAGCGTTGACGGTGGTCATCGATGAAACGGTCAATATGCCCCAGGCGCTCAAAAGCAGTGCCTGGGAGCACACCCTGAGATACCTACAGCCAGGCGACAGCATCAAGCTCTATCAATTTTCGGCTTTGTTGCAGAACAACTACATGAAGTTGCAGTTTGCCGGCATCCTGGAAAAACCGTTGGTTGGGAAGGTGCGTAACCATATCGGCAACGCCAGCCTCAAGAAGCTCGATACCTGTCTGCAACAGCAGGCCGCTTTTTTCCAGAAGACGTTCGGCAAGCAATTCGTCGAGAGTTTCGGCAAGCCTAACGAGGAGATATCGCGCAGTGAAATCTTCGCCAGCCTCAAGAAGATTGGCGAAGACCTAGGCCAGGAGCCTAGCGAGGATCAGATCATTCTGCTGGTATCAGACATGCTGGAGAACAGCGACTTCGGCAGCTTCTATCAAGCCAACCGCATTCGTGGAATCGACCCTGCAGCCGAGCTGGCCAAGGTAGAGAAGAAGGAGCTGTTCGCCCAACTGGACGGCGCCCGGGTGTATGTCATGGGTGCGGGCTTGATCGGTGACGATGCCAAGGGTGCCTATCGTTCTGGCAAGGTACTGCAGAGTCTCGAACGTTTCTGGCAGGGCTATTTCGAACGTTCCAATGCCAGGCTCGTCAGCTTCGGTACGCCGGAGCTGACGACCGATCTCAAGTAGTGGCTGGATCCTGCTGCCATAATTGCGATTTCAAAGGATCACTCCGCCTGTACCGGGTGCGATCCTTTGAGGAGCAGCTTTTCCTACGCTGACGTCATCCAGCACGATCGGCATTCATCCCGGTTGGCGCCCAGTCAATCAGCTCGCACCAGGATCCTGTCTCGCTGTCTGTTGCATAGCGGCTTTTGCCTGAGGGCCATAGGTGGCTATGGCGTCCTCGACCTGTCTTTGATCGTCGAAATCCAGATCGTTACGAAGTCTGCGGTATTCGCGACGCCTGGCCTTCAATTGATCGATACAGGCCTGATCCGGCTCTGATTTCGCCTCTTCTGCCTGGATCAACCGCGAACAGTTGGCCATCAGCGATTCAAGACAAAAACGCGCCGTTTCAAAACGGGACAGCTTTTGAGTAGTGGTTTCCGTTTCAGTCATGTGGCCTCCGCTTCCGCTTATAAACAGCGAGGATCAGCGAGTGACTAGAGACAGCAAGACGCTATCGACCGCGTTGCCGACGGTGCCATTCATCCACCACATCGCCCAGGGTCTTGGGTACTCCCCTGCGGATCCACGCCATGAGGTCGCGATCGAAGCGGAAGGCCTCGCCACAGGCCGCGAGCATGAAGCGGCGAACGTTCTGCGTGTGCCTGTAGTGCCGATCAATAACGGCGGCACGAGTCAGCTCGGCACCATGCCAATCCACTTTCATCCTGGCTACTCCGGTGGTGAGGCGTCGATCGGACGTCAGTGCTTCGCAGCCTAGCCACAGGCCCTAACGCCCCCGATACGCCTTCCCATAGTGCCGCTCCAAGCGCGACTGCATGAATTCCATGGCCAGGGACATCAGCCAGTAGAGCACCGCCGCGGTGGTCAGCATTTCCAGATAGCGATAGCTGGAGCGGCCATAGGACTGGGCGAGGAACATCACCTCCCAGACACCCATCACCGAAACCAGGGAGGAGTCCTTGAGCATGGAGATGAACTGGCTGGTGGTGGGCGGGATGATGCTGCGCATGGCCTGGGGCAGGGTGACGCGCCAGAAGATCACCCGCGGCGACAGGCCCAGGGCCAGGGCCGCCTCGCGCTGACCGGCGGGGACGCCAAGCAGGCCGGCGCGAAAGATCTCGCTGAGGTAGGCGCCGTAGTTCAGCGACAGGGCGAGGATGCCGGCGCTGATGGCGCCGGGCACCACGCCGATCTGCGGCAGGCCCAGGTAGATCAGCAGGATCTGGATCAGCAGCGGGGTGCCACGAAAGAAGGAGGCGTAGAAGGTCGCCACGCCATAGGCCAGGGCGCTGGACGACAGCCGCCCCAGGGCCGCGGCGAAGCCCAGCAGCACCGACACCAGGATGGAGCTGAGGCTGAGGAACAGCGTCAGGGCCGCGCCCTGCAGGAAGCCGTTGGGCCCCAGGCGCCAGCCCACCAGGTTGGGCAGGCGCGGCCAGACGCTGGCGAACTTGAGGTCGAAGCCGAGCACGAAGCACACACCCCCGGCCAGCAGCGCCAGCCAGGTCAGCCAGACGCGGGTACGAAAGCTCAACAGGGGACGCGATTTGACCGGGGGTGGTAGCTGACTCATTGGCTGATGTCGGCACCGATCCACTTGTCGGAGATCCGCTTGAGGGTGCCATCCTGGCGCAGCCCCTCGATGATCTCGCGCAGCTTGGCGGCGAATTCCGCATCACCCTTCTCGATGGCCACGGCGTTGGGCTCGGCATAGAGCGGCGCGCCCGCCAGCTTGAACTTGCTGTCCTGGGCCAGGCGCGGCTGGGCGGTCACCAGGTTGGTCAGCACCGCGTCCAGGCGTTTGCCGGCGCCCAGGCCCAGGTCCTGGAAGGCGACGTTGTCGTCGGGGAAGGGCACCACCTGCACCTGGTCGAAGGGATAGCTCAGCGGCTTGTCCTCCTGGCCTTCGATGGTCAGGTCCTTGTTCAGGTAGCCTTCGTAGGAGGAGGCGCTGGTAACGCCGACCTTCTTGCCGGAGAGGTCCTTGGCACCGTGGATGCGGTCGTCACCGGCGTTGACCACGATCACCGCTGGCGAGGCGTAGTAGTTGACCGGGAAATCGAACACCTGGGCGCGCGCCTGGCTGGGCGTCATGGAGCAGATGCAGACGTCGTAGCGACCGCTCCAGCGACCGGCGGCGATCACGTCCCAGGAAGGGGTTTCCAGGCGCAGCTTGACGCCGAGCTTGTCGGCCACGGCCTTGGCCACGTCGACGTCGAAGCCTTCCAGCTGATTCTGGGCATTGAGCTGGGAGAAGGGTGGATAGCTCTCCATGAGCACATTGACCAGCTCGCCCTTGGCCTTGATGCGGTCCAGGGTGGCGCCGGCCGAGGCCGAGGTGGCAGCCAGCGCCAGGGTCAGGCCGAGGGCCGATAGCAGAGCGGTTCTCATGGGGGCGTCCTTTGCAAAGGGAAAGAGGGCCTGGTATTAGAGAGATATGAGAACCGATATTGAACTCTGTTTTGGTTATAAGGAAAAGTGAAATAGCTATATGGCCAACATGAATCTTGTTCTGCTCGACGGTGGCATGGGCCGCGAGCTGCAGCGCCGTGGCGCGCCCTTTCGCCAGCCGGAGTGGTCGGCCCTGGCCCTGAGCGAGGCGCCGGAGCAGGTGGAGGCGGTGCATCGGGCCTATATCGAGGCGGGTGCCCAGGTGATCACCAGCAACAGCTATGCGGTGGTGCCCTTCCATATTGGCGAGGAGCGCTTCGCCACCGAAGGCGAGAGCCTGGCCGCGCGCGCCGGCCAACTGGCGCGGCAGGCCGTGGCAGCCAGCGGTCAGCCGGTGCGGGTGGCGGGCTCCCTGCCGCCGCTGTTCGGTTCCTATCGCCCCGATCTGTTCGAGCCGGCGCGGGTGGACGAGCTGCTGCAGCCGCTGATCCGCGGCCTGGCGCCCCATGTCGATCTCTGGCTGGCGGAGACCCAGAGCGCCCTGGCCGAGGTGCGCGCCATCGCCGCCGGCCTGCCCGACGACGGCAAGCCGCTGTGGCTGTCCTTTACCCTGAAGGACGAAGACGTCGACGAGATCCCACGGCTGAGATCCGGCGAGCCGGTGGCCGAGGCCGCGCAGCTGGCGGTGGAGCTGGGCGCCGGGGCACTGCTGTTCAACTGCAGCCAGCCCGAGGTGATGGCCGCGGCGCTGGATACCGCACGGACGACCTTTGCCGCGGCGGGAGTCGAGATTCCCTTTGGCGCCTATGCCAACGCCTTCCCGCCCCAGCCGGAAGAGGCCACCGCCAACGACGGCCTCGACCCCTTGCGTCCGGACCTGGATCCGCCCGGCTACCTGAGCTTCGCCCAGGACTGGCAGGCGCGTGGCGCGAGCCTGATCGGCGGCTGCTGCGGCATCGGCCCGGAGCACATCGCCGTGCTCAACACGCGACTGCGCGGCTGACGCCCGCATTCAGTCAGTGAAAAAGCGGACCGTGCCCCGAGCGCGGTCCGCTTTTTTCTTGCCGCCAGGTGTCATTCAGATCGGCGCCTGGGCCCTCTCGGCGCGCAGGCGGTCCACCAGGATCCAGAGCCCGCTCGATTGCTGCATCGAGCAGCTGAGCGTTTTGTACTGGCAGCGGGGCGGCTAACCCCTTCCTTCATGTCCGCTTCGTGACATCCGGCAACATCCATTCGCCACCACGCAAGGCTGGCGAAAGGTTGACCTCTTAGGATCCGCTCAAGACCCGCCCCCGTGAGCGGGCGACGTGCCTACAAAAATAACCAGGATTCTTGCCATGTCGTATCTGTCCTTCCAGGCGTCCCCGCGCGCCCGCCTCCCCTGGATTTTCGCCCTCACCGCGCCCTTGCGCCGCGGCTGAACCCTCCTTCTCTTCGCGAAAATTCAGAGGTATTCCCATGCTGACTTTCCTCGGCTTCGCCATGGTCATGACCTTCATGTACCTGATCATGACCAAGCGCCTGTCTCCGCTGATCGCCCTGACCATGGTGCCGATCGCCTTCGCCGTGCTGGCCTGGGCGCTGTCCAGCGAATTCGCCAGCCTCGGCCACGTCAAGCTCGACGCCCTCGGCCCGATGATGCTCGACGGCATCCGCAAGCTGGCGCCCACCGGCGTGATGCTGCTGTTCGCGATCCTCTACTTCGCCGTGATGATCGATACCGGCCTGTTCGATCCGGCGGTGCGCTGGATCCTCAAGCTGGTCAAGGGCGATCCGCTCAAGGTGGCCATGGGCACCGTCTTCCTGACCCTGGTGGTCTCCCTGGACGGTGACGGCTCGACCACCTACATGATCTGCGTGGCGGCCATGTTCCCGCTGTACCGGCGCCTGGGCATGAATCCGCTGATCATGACCTGCCTGATGCTGCTCTCCAGCGGGGTGATGAACCTGACCCCCTGGGGCGGTCCGACCGCCCGCGCCGCCAGTGCCCTGCACGTGGATCCGGCCGACGTCTTCGTGCCCATGATCGCGCCCATGCTGCTGGCCATCGCCTGGCTGTTCTTCCTGGCCTACCTCTATGGTCGCAGCGAGCGCGCCCGTCTGGGCATCCTGCAGATCGGCGAGACCGAAGGCGCCGACGTCACCGTCTCCCAGTGCGCCGAGGCCCGGCGCCCGCACCTGCGCTGGTTCAACGGCCTCTTGACCCTGGCGCTGATGGCCGCGCTGATCGTCGGCGTGCTGCCGATGCCAGTGCTGTTCATGATCGCCTTCGGCATCGCCATGACCGTCAACTACCGTTGCCTGAACATGCAGAAGCAGCGCATCGCCGCCCATGCCGAGAACGTCCTGGCAGTGGTTTCGCTGATCTTCGCCGCGGGCATCTTCACCGGCATCCTTTCGGGTACCGGCATGGTCGACGCCATGTCCAAGGGCCTGCTGGCGGTGATTCCGGACGCCCTGGGCCCGTACATGGCGGTGATTACCGCCCTGGTCAGCCTGCCGTTCACCTTCTTCATCTCCAACGACGCCTTCTACTTCGGCGTGCTGCCGGTGCTGGCCGAGGCCGCTGCGGCCTATGGCATCAGTCCGGTGGAGATCGCCCGGGCCTCCATCGTCGGTCAGCCCGTGCACCTGCTCAGCCCCCTGGTGCCTTCGACCTACCTGCTGGTGGGCCTGGCCAAGGTGGAGTTCGGTGACCATCAGCGCTTCACCCTGAAATGGGCCACCGTGACCTGCATGTTCCTGCTGGTCGGCGCTTTGTTACTGGGTGTGTTTCCGCTGTACAGCCGCTAGAGTTTTACCAAATGTACGACTAGCCTTGCCGGCTGTTCGAAAACGGCGCGTCGTCCGACGCGCCTTTTCCATTGGAGCGCGCGCCCGAGCGCGTCTCAGCTAAAAGAGGATTTGCAATGGACTGGCTGACCAACCCGGAAATCTGGGTCGCCTTCTTTACCCTGACGGCCCTGGAAATCGTTCTGGGCATCGACAACATCATCATGATCTCCATCCTGGTCAGCCGCATGCCCAAGCACATGCAGGCGCGGACCCGCTTCTTCGGCCTGGCCCTGGCCATGGTCACCCGCATCCTGCTGCTGCTGTCCATCACCTGGGTGATGCGTCTCACCGCCGATCTGTTCTTTGTCTTCGGCCAGGGCATCTCCGGGCGTGACCTCATCCTCTTCTTCGGCGGTCTGTTCCTCCTGTGGAAGAGCAGCGCCGAGATCTACCACGGCCTGGAAGGCGAGGAAGAGCAGGACGAGGACGCCCCCCAGAAGAAGGGCAGCGGCTTCATCGGCACCATCATCCAGATCGCCATCATCGACATCGTCTTCTCCCTGGACTCGGTGATCACCGCGGTCGGCATGGTCAGCCATGTGCCGGTGATGGTGGCGGCGATCATCGTCGCGGTGCTGGTGATGATGCTGGCGGCCGGGGCCATCAGCAATTTCATCGACAAGCACCCGAGCCTGAAGATGCTGGCGCTGTCCTTCCTGATCGTGGTGGGTACCGTGCTCATCGCCGAAGCCTTCGAAGTCCACGTGCCCAAGGGCTACGTCTACTTCGCCATGGCCTTCTCGCTGGCGGTGGAAGCCATCAACATCCGCCTGCGCGGCAAGGCCAAGGCCCGCGACGCGGTCAAGCTGCGCAAAGAGCAGATCTAAGCGCCGCGGCGGAACCCACCCGGGTCTCCGCCGCCTAATCCAGCAAGTCCCCACGAGCCCGAAGGTGCCCTGCCTTCGGGCTCGTGCGTCTGTGCAGAACGGTCATTACGATTTTGTGACAAGCTCGCCAGGAGCTCTTGGACACGCGCCGGGAGGGCGCCACGATGCTGACACTGCTCAATCTGCTATCCGCCGTTGCCCTGCTGGTGTGGGGCACCCATATCGTGCGCACCGGTATCCTGCGGGTATACGGCGCCAGCCTGCGGCGGGTGCTCAGCCGCAGCATGCAGCGCATGCCGCTGGCCTTTCTCTCGGGCATCGCCGTCACCGCCCTGGTGCAGAGCAGCAACGCCACGGCGCTGCTGGTGACCTCCTTCGTCGCCCAAGGCCTGGTGCCACTCACCCCGGCGCTGGCCATCATGCTCGGCGCCGACGTGGGCACCGCGCTGATGGCGCGGGTGCTGACCTTCGACCTGTCCTGGCTATCGCCGCTGCTGATCTTTCTTGGGGTGGTGTTCTTTCTCGGTCGCAAGCAGACCCGCGCCGGCCAGCTTGGCCGGGTCGCCATCGGCCTGGGCCTGATCATCCTGGCGCTGCAGCTGATCGTCGAGGCGGCCTCGCCCATGACCCACGCCGCCGGGGTCAAGGTGCTGTTCTCTTCGCTGACCGGTGATCAACTACTGGATGCCCTGACCGGCGCGGTCTTCGCCATGGTCTCCTACTCCAGCCTGGCAGCGGTGCTGCTCACCGCCACCCTGGCCGGCTCCGGGGTCATCTCGCTCAAGGTGGCGCTGTGCCTGGTGGTGGGCGCCAACCTGGGCAGCGGCGTACTGGCGCTGATGGGCGCCGCCAAGCAGGGCGTCGAGGCGCGGCGGGTGGCGGTGGGCAGCCTGCTGTTCAAGCTCGCCGGCTGCATCCTGGTGCTGCCCTGGATCGGCCTGCTGGCCGACTGGCTGCAGGGCTACGACTTCAACGACGCCGAGGTGGTGATCGGTTTCCACGTCGCCTACAACCTGGTGCGCTGCCTGCTGTTCCTGCCGCTGACCGGGCCCCTGGCGCGCTTCTGCACCGCCATGCTGCCGGCCAAGGACAGTGCCGAGACCATCCTGCGACCGCGCCACCTGGACACCGCGGCCCTGGATACCCCGGCCCTGGCGCTGACCAACGCCTCGCGCGAGCTCCTGCGCATGGGCGATGTCATCGAGCAGATGCTGCAGCACCTGCTGGTGCTGATCAATGCCGGCGACAAGCAGCTGGCCCGTGAGGTGCGCCGTCTCGACGACGACGTCGACGCTCTCTACACGGCGATCAAGCTGTACCTGGCGCGCATGCCGCGCGACGACCTGGACGAGCGCGACAGCCGGCGCTGGGCCGAGACCATCGAACTGGCGATCAACCTGGAGCAGGCCGGCGATCTGATCGAGCGCATGGCCAGCGACGTCGACAGCAAGAAGATCGCTGCCCGGCGGTCCTTCTCGGCCTCCGGGGTGGACGAGCTCTCCGCGCTCCACCGGCTGCTGGTCGACAGCCTCAAGCTGTGCCTGTCGGTCTATCTGTCCGGCGACCTGGACGCAGCGCGCCGCCTGCGTCGGCTCAAGCAGCGCTTCCGCCTGCTGGAGCGGCGCTATGCCCATGCCCACGTCGAGCGGCTGCATCAGCAGGTGGTGGAGAGCTTCGAGACCAGCTCCCTGCACCTGGGGCTGCTCAGCGACATGCGCCGGGTCAATTCGCTGTTCTGCAGCATCGCCCATGGCGTGCTGGAAGCGGCCGACGCTGGCTACGCCACCGAGCACGAGGTGCCGGCGGAGGGGCGGGAGGAGTCGGGCGGGGCCTGAGGTTGGACTTCGCGCATGAGGCTGCGCCGTCATCCACCTAACCTACGCCCTCGCTTTGGTCCGTAGGTTGGGTTGAGACAGCTCCATCGTCGAAGCCCAACAATGCCTGCGTCCCAAGACGACGTTGGGCTTCGCTGCGCTCAACCCAACCTACGGCGACCGGTAGAGCGGAGTGCCATGGCCGCGGCAACACGTTCGCTTACTGCACCCCGCCATCGAGCTGCTGCAAGATCCGCCAGGCCGTCTCGATCCGCGCGGAATTCGGGTAGTTGCGGTTGGCCAGGATCACCAGGCCGATCCGGCGCTCCGGGATGAGCAGCGCATAGGCACCGAAGCCGTTGGTGGAGCCGGTCTTGTTCAGCAACCGGGCGCCCGTTGCCGGCAATGGCGGGTGCTGCCAGTCCACCGGCTGCGGCTCCAGGGCCATCGCCGGGGTGTTGCCGGCCAGCAGCCGGGCCTTGGGTAGCGGATAGGCGTAGGCCTCCCAGCCCAGGCCCTGGGTCATAGCACCGCTGCGGTAGTAGCCCCGCTGGGTGGCGTCGATCGCCTTGGCCAGGGGTGCCGGCAGCCGGTCAGGAGTCAGGTTGGCCTCGACGAAACCCAGCAGATCCCCGGCAGTGGTCTTGATGCCATAGGCCTCTTCGGCATAGGCGCCCGGATTGACCCGCAGCGGCTGGTCGTTCTTGCCATGGCCCCAGGCGTAGTGGGCCTGCGCCGCTGCCGGCACCTGCAGATAGGTATGGCTGAGCCCCAGGGGCGTCAGTACGTGGCGTTGCAAGGCCGTGGCGAAGGGCTCGTCGAGGCGCTGGGCCGCCAGGGCGCCGAACAGGCCGATGCTGGGATTGGAGTAGAGGCGGCGGCTGCCGGCGGGGAAGGGCGGCTGGAAGGCGCGGTAGAAGGCCGTCGTCTGGTCGTCTGTGGTGACGCTGTCGGGAAATTGCAGCGGCAGGCCGCCGGCGCTGTAGGTGGCCAGCTGCAGCAGGCTGGCCTGGCCGATGGCGCTGCCGGCCAGGGCCGGGCGAACCTGCGCAACCGTTTCGTCCAGCCGCAGCCGGCCCGTCGCCGCCGCGTAGCCACCCAGGGTGGCGGTGTAGGTTTTGCTCAGGGAGCCGATCTCGAACAGGGTGGCGGCGTCCACCGCCTGGCCGCTACGGCGATCGGCGGTGCCGAAGTAGTAGAGCCGGCGCAGGCCCGGGGCCGTGACACCCACGGCCAGGCCCGGAATGTCCTGCTCGGCCATCACCGCGCGGGCGGCGGTGCGGACCTCGTCGTCGAGAGAGGTCGCCGCGTTGGCCAGGAGCGGCAGGGTCAGGCCGAGCAGAACGGAAAGGCGCGGGAAAGCCGACATGGCGGAGCGGTTCCTGGGGACGAGGCCAGGAGTCTAGCCGAGCGCCGCCGCGCGGGTATGAGACGCGGGCGACGTTGGAAGCTTTTGCCGCTGGCGCTGTCCATGGCTGGCTGGAGCCCGGTCCTCGACTGGACTACAGTCGCCTCTCACCTTTTCCAGGAGTCATCCCATGTCCGCTGCCCCCCTCGTCGAACAGATCCAACTGGGTCAATTGCCCGTCTGGCGCATCCGCGTCGGCCAGGCCGAAGCCCTGGTGGCCTGCCAGGGCGCCCATGTGCTGCGCTACGGCTTCGACGGCGAACCGGACATCGTCTGGGGCAATCCAGAAGCCGTGTTCGAGCCCGGCACCCCGATCCGTGGCGGCATCCCGGTCTGCTGGCCCTGGTTCGGCGACCTGCTGAAGAATCCGGCCGAAGTCCAGGCGATGTGCACCACCACCGCGGACGCCCCGGCTCACGGCCTGGCGCGCCAGGTCGCCTGGCAGGCGGGTGGCGTCGAGGTGGATACCGACCGGGTGCGCCTGGATTTCCACCACCGCACCTCCGCCGAGACCACCCCGGGCTGGCCCCATGCCACCGAGCTGACCCTGAGCCTGAGTGTGGGCGAACGCCTGGAGCTGACCCTAAGCGTGCGCAATCTGGAAGATCACCCGCTGGTGCTGAGTCAGGCGCTGCACACCTATTTCGCCGTGAGCGACGTGCGCGAAGTGGGCATCGAAGGCCTGGCCAACGCCGACTACTACGACTGCCTGGACGGCTGGACCCGCAAGCGGCAGAACGGCGAGCCGACCATCACCGCCGAGACCGACCGGGTCTATGTCGGGCTGCCGGCGCGTCTGGCGATCCGCGATACTCAGTGGCAGCGCCGACTGTTCGTCGAGACCCGCAACAGCCATTCGGCGGTGCTGTGGAATCCCTGGATCGACAAGGCCGCGCGCCTGAGCCAGTTCGCCGACGACGCCTGGACCGGCATGCTGTGCATCGAGACCGCCCGGGTAATGGACGACGTCCTGACCGTGGCGCCGGGCGCCTCGGCCGAGATGGCGGTGAGCCTGTGGCGCGAGGCGCTGTAGGGGCTACTTTGGCGTCAGGGCTTGCCCTCACCCCGGCCCTCTCCCAAAGGGAGAGGGGGCGCTCAAGGGGAGCTTGGTGCGTTGTGTCAGGCGTCAAGCGGGCCCTTCCCCCGGCCTTCTCCCGGGGGGAGAGGGGGCGCGCAGGGGAGTTTGGTGCGAAGGGCTTGGGGCTGTCAGGCGTCAAGCGGACTCTCACCCTGGCCCTCTCCCAGAGGGAGAGGGGAGGCTCCGATAGGCTTTGGCGTGTTGGATATTGGAGCGTGCGCAGGACTCACTCCTGGTTTGGCAGGGTCACTGCCTTGCTGCGGCGTCTACCCAAACGCCCCCTCTCCCCCTGGGAGAGGGCCGGGGTGAGGGAGCAGCCGGCACCTAGCCGAAGATCACAACTCCTCGCACAGATTACGTCCGATCCACTCGGCCACCGCCGCGCGATCCAGCCCGCAGCCGAGCAGGCTGTGCAGCTTGCCCAGGGCGGCTTCGCGGGTCATGCCGCGACCGGAGATCACCCCGGCGTCGGCCAGGCCGCTGCCGGCGACGTAGGTGCCCAGTTCCACCGTGCCGCGAGCACCCTGACTGAGGGCGACCACCGGTACCCCGGCATCGCGCAGTTCGGCCAGCGCCGCGAGGAAGTCGGCGTCGTCGGCGGGGCCCGTACCGCTGCCATAGCACTCCAGTACCAGCCCCTGCACGCCGCTGCCCGCCAGACCGCGCAAGGTGGCGCCATCGACGCCCGGAAACAGCGGCAGCACCGCTACCCGTACCGCCTGGCGCGGCTGGTCGAAGCGCAGGGCCGCAGGTGCGGCGACCAGGGCGTCACCACTGCGCGGCCGGGCACTTGCCACGAAGGCCTTCCAGCCGCTGCTGGCCTGCTTGGTGCAGCGCGCCGCCGGCAGGCGCTCGCCATGGAATTGCACCTGGACGCTCGGCGCCAGGCCACTGGCAAAGGCGGCGAAGCTGTCGGCCAGGTTGCCGTCGGCATCGCTGTCCGGCACGCCGGCCGGCAGCATGGAGCCGGTCAGCAGCACCGGAATGGCCAGGCCCAGCAGCCGGAAGGCCAGGGCGGCGGCGCTGTAGGCCAGGGTATCGGTGCCGTGCAGCACTAGCACGCCGCGACAGGCCGGGTCCGCGGCGGCGGTGATGATGGCCTGGGCCATGCGCTCCCAGGCGGCGGGGGTCATGTTGGCGCTGTCGATCAGCGGCAGCAGCTCCTGCAGCCGCCAGGCCGGATTGCCCAGTTCCGGGCGGCTGGCCAGCAGGGCCTCGATGCGCGCCTCGAAACCGGCGGCCGGGGCCAGGCCGGCGGCGGTCGCCTGCATGCCGATGGTGCCGCCGGTGTAGAGGATGTGCAGGTAGGGAGAATTCATGGGGGACTTCCTGATAAGACTGCCCCCACGCGAGGTGGGGGCAGACAAGCGAATCATGGTTCGGGGCCGTTGGGCTTCGGCGCTGGAGCCGCCTCAACCCAACCTACGTCACCCGTAGGTTGGGTTGAGCGTAGCGAAGCCCAAGGTGACCGCTGCGGCGGTCAGTGCGCCTGGCGCGGCTGCGCGGCGCGGGCCTCGGCGACGGTGTCTTCCAGACGATCCAGCGACGGCCAGGCCTGGCGATCCAGGTCCAGGTCGCGGAACTGGTCGGCATCGAACACCGGCTGATCGACACCGGCGCGGCGCTGGGCGTCGTAGTCGTTGAGGATGCGCATGCCGACCTTGATCAGCATCGCCAGGGCGATCAGGTTGACGAAGGCCAGGCAGGTCATGGTGATGTCGGCGAAGGCGAACACCGTGGTCAGATTCTGCATGGAGCCCCAGCAGATCAGCACCAGCACCAGGCCGCGATAGCCCAGCAGCACGGCCTTGCCGCGGCCGAGCAGGTAGCGCAGGCCGTTCTCGCCCAGGTAGATGTTGTAGAGGATGCAGGTGAAGACGAACAGCGACAGGGCGACGCTGATGAAGATGCGGCCCCAATCACCGACCACCGCGGCCAGGGAGTTCTGGGTCAGCACGATGCCGTCGCCGTCGAAGCCCGGGGCGTAGAAGCCGGAGAGCAGGATCAGCAGCGCGGTGCAGGTGCAGATGACGAAGGTGTCGAGGAAGACGCTGAAGGCCTGCACCACGCCCTGGGCGGCCGGGTGCTTGACCGCGGCCACGGCGGCGACGTTGGGCGCGGCGCCCAGGCCGGCTTCGTTGGCGAAGACGCCACGCTTGACGCCCATGGTGATGGCGGCGCCCAGCAGACCGGCGAAGGCCGGCTCCAGGCCGAAGGCGCTCTTGACGATGGTCAGCAGGGTGCCGGGCACCAGGTCGATCTGGGTGACGATCACATAGAGGGTGACGGCGATGTAGGCCAGGGTCTTGACCGGCACCAGGACGTCGGAGACCGCGGCGATGCGCTTGATGCCACCGATGAACACCAGGCCCAGCAGGATGGCCAGGGCGATCCCGGTGTACTGCACCGGCAGGCCGAAGGCGTTTTCCAGCGAGTGGGTCACGGTGAAGGACTGCAGGCCGACGAAGGCGAAGCCGTAGGTCACCAGCAGCAGGCCCGAGAAGATCAGCGCCATCCAGCGTTTGTTGAGGCCGTGCTGGATGTAGTACGCCGGACCGCCGATGTAGAGGCCGTCGCCATCGGCGCGCTTGTAGACCTGCGCCAGGGTGCACTCGAAGAAGCTGCTGGCCATGCCGACCAGGGCGGTCACCCACATCCAGAACACCGCACCGGGGCCACCCAGGGTCACGGCCAGGCCCACACCGGCGATGTTGCCGGCACCCACGCGGCCGGCCAGGCTGAGCATCAGCGCCTGGAAGGAACTCAGGCCGTCGCCGCTGTTGCGCAGGGAATCCTTGAACACCGTGAACATGTGCGGGAAGTGGCGCACCTGCACGAATCGCGAGCGCAGGGTGAAATAGCTGCCCAGGCCGACGATCAGCACGATGAGCACGTGGCCGGACAGGAAGTCGTTGAGCATTTCTAGGTAGTGCATGAAGAATCCTCGAGCATGCTAGTGATGCTCCAAGGCCGGCTCGCAAGCCTTGGGGCTATTATTGTGGAATATCCCGCTCCCGACACCGCGCCCGGCCGTGGGGAGACGACCGGGACAGGGCGCTGGGACGGATCGGTCCGGGTGGAACGGGCAGTAAGACGGACCGGGCCGCCTAGGTTCGGCTATCCCACCGGCGTGGACAATTCCGCGCCTCGCTTCAAAATGGCGCGACTTGATGCTAGTTTTCCGGCCGTCTGTCAAGCTTGGGCAGGGTTCATGAGCGATTTTTCCGCCAATTTGCAGCTGCTCTGCCAGCGCCACCGCTCGATTGCCGCCGTTTGTCGCGCCGTCGGTATCAACCGTGCCCAGTTCAATCGCTACCTCAACGGCCAGAGCCGTCCGTCGCCCTACAACCTGCAGCGACTGGCGGAGTTCTTCGGACTGCCGGCCAGTGATCTGCAGCTGCCGCAACGGCAATTCGCGGCGCGCCTGGGGGCACCGGTCAGCCAGGAGACGGGGTGGGCGGGGCAGGCGCTGGCCCTGTTCGGCGAACGCCAGGAAGGCTTGGTCCGTTACCAGGGCTACTACCACGAATACTATCCGTCGCTCTCCACCCCAGGCGTAGTGCTCTGTGGGCTGGTGCGGCTGTTCGAGGAGGAAGGCGTCTTTCGCTATGTGCGTTTCGAACGCCTGCGTCGTCAGGGCGAGGCCACGAGCCAGGCACGCTTTCGTTACCTAGGCCTGGCCATGAGCCTGGAAAGCCGGCTGTTCTTCACCGACTACGAATCCCTCACCGGCAACGAGTTGTCGCAGACGGTGCTGCTGCCCAGCGCGCGCAATCGTATCGATCGCCTCAACGGCCTCAAGCTGGGCGTCAGCGCCTCCGACCGCCGCGAGCCGGCCTGCACCCGAGTGGTCTGGGAGTACCTGGGCACCCGCCCCCGGCGCGGTCAGGCCTATGGCCGCATCGGTCTCTACGACTGGCAGGACCCTCACCTGGACGACGATCTGCGCCAGCGCCTGGCCAGCGCGACTCTGGTCGATCGGGTCTATCGCCTGGGCTAGCTGGGTTCAGCGACCTGGGTCTGGCAGCGATCGCAATCCTCCAGGATGGCGCGGTCGCGCCCGGCCTGCTTGGCCCAGTAGAGCTGGCGATCGGCGGCTTCGATAAAGGTTTCGGCGCAGTCGTGGTCCAGTCGGGCGCAGGCGCCGCCGATGCTCACGGTCACGCGCGGACCGGCAGGGGGCCCGAGGTGGGGAATCTCCAGGCGCCGTACCGCATCGAGCAGGCGCTGGGCCAGTTTGCCGGCATCCTCCTCGCGCGAAGGGGTGCAGAGGATGGCGAACTCCTCGCCACCGTAGCGGGCCAGGCAGTCGCCGGCGCGCAATTCATTGGCCAGGGCGGTGGCGACCTGTTGCAGGCAGCGATCGCCGGCCGGGTGCCCATAGCGGTCATTGAAGGCCTTGAAGTGATCGACGTCGATCATCAGCAGGAGCAATGGCCGGGGCGGGGGATGGGCCAGAGCGGTGGCCAGGGCCTGCATCAGCGCCCGGCGGTTGGCCACGCCGGTGAGGGGGTCCGTGGCCGATTGCTGTTCCAGAACGCGGTTGGTGGCGGCCAGCTCTTCGTTGCGCAAGCGGTCGCGCAGGATCAGCAGATAGCCCTGACGGCGCGCGCGCTCCATCCAGAAGTTGTTGAGCAGGGTGAAGCTCGCGGTGGCGAACGCCAGGGTCATGACCAGCGAAGCCTCCAGAGGCGGCAGGGTATGCATCTGGGTGGCCAGGCCGATGGCCAGCAGGGCGAACAGGCTGTGGACCGCGGCCTGGCGCAGGGGCGGCGCGATGCAGCTGTTGGTGAAGAGCGTCATCAGCGGCATGGTCGCCAGCCAGAGGGCGCGGTGCGCGGCATCGGTGGCCTCGACGTCGAGCAGCGGCGGGAGATAGGCCAGCAGACAGGGCAGGATGCCCAGCCATTCGCGCGCGGGATGTTCGGCGGGTATCACCCCGAGCGCCAGCAAGACCAGCCCGCCGCCAATCACCACTAGCGCACTGAGCAGGCTGATGAGCCAGAAGGCCTCGTTCATCAGGATCCAGTCCCAGATCGAGAAGCTGGCGTAGGCGAGGATGGCCACGGTCAGGCTGATGCGCAGGTGCCGCCGGCGCGAACGGGCGATGTCGTCCTGGTAATGCCGTTCCAATACCGATTCGAAGCGCAGAGCCCAGAAAGGGCGAGCCAGCGCTCGGGTGAGGGCGAGACTGAGGGACATGACGCCGTACCTGGCAGGTAAATCCAATGGGTCACTTCAGCACAGTAAGTCCCTTAGCGCGATAGAGGGTTCCCGGACGCGGGGATGTAACCGCCGAATGGTAGCCATTGGCTACCATTCGGATGGTTGTGGACGCCGTTGCCGCTAGTTGCCGGCCTTGATGCGACTCCAGGCACGGGTGCGGACCCGCTCGATGGGCTGCGGCAGCGGCTGCACCACATAGAGCTTCTTGAGCATTTCCGGGGTGGGCACCAGGTCGTGGTTGTCGCGGATGGCGGCGGTCACCAGCGGCATGCCCGGCTTGTTGGCGTTGGGGTAGCCGAGGTAGTCGCTGATTCCGGCGATCACCTTGGGTTCGAGCAGGTAGTTGATGAAGGCATGGGCCTGGTCGACATTGGCGGCACTGGCCGGAATGGCCCAGGTGTCGAACCAGATGGGCGCGCCCTCGCGTGGCAGCCGCCAGTCCACCACCACGCCGTTGCCGGCCTCCTTGGCGCGGTTGCCGAACTGGTAGAAGCTGCCCGAATAGCCCACCGCCACGCAGATGTCGCCGTTGGCGATATCGGTCATGTACTTGGTGGAATTGAAGTAGGCCATGTAGGGGCGGATCTTCAGCATCAGCGCCGTGGCCTTTTCGTAGTCCTTGGCGTTGGCGCTGTTGGGATCCAGCCCCAGGTAGTGCAGTACCACCGGCAGGATGTCCGAGGGCGAATCCAGCATGGCCACGCCGCAGCTCTTGAGCTTGGCCATGTTCTCCGGCTTGAACACCAGGTCCCAGCTGTCCACCGGTGCGTCCGCGCCCAGCGCCGCCTTGACCTTGGCCGGATTGAAGCCGATGAGGATGGTGCCGTACATGTAGGGCACGCCGTACTGGTTACCCGGATCGTTGACCTCCAGCAGCTTGAGCAACTCGGGATCGAGATTCTGCCAGTTGGGCAGCTTGGTCTTGTCCAGCTTCTGGAACACTCCGGCCTTGATCTGGGTTTCCAGGAACTGGTTGGAGGGGATTACCAGGTCGTAGCCGGAGCGGCCGGTGAGCAGCTTGGCCTCCAGCGACTCGTTGCTGTCGAAGGTGTCCCAGGTGACACGGATGCCGGTCTGCTTGGCGAAGTCCTTGGGCGTCTCGGGCAGGATGTAGTCGGCCCAGTTGTAGACCCGCAGTTCGCCAGGATCGGCGGCCTGGACGGCGGTGGCGAGCAGGGCGCCACCGAGCAGGACGGTGAGCGGACGCAGGAGGCTGTGCATGGTCGGATTCCTCGGGAGGGGGATCAGGCGCCGTCGAAGGCGGCCAGGACGTTCACCGTGTTGATGCCGATCTCCGCCACGGCGTAACCGCCCTCCATGACGAACAGGGTCGGCAGGCCGAGCCGCGCCAGGCGTTCGCCCAGGCGCAGGTAGTCGTCGCTCTCCAGCTTGAACTGGGAAATGGGATCGGCCTTGAAGGTATCCACGCCCAGGGAGACCAGCAGCAGGTCCGGGGCATAGCTTTGGAGTCGCGCCAGCGCTACTTCCAAGGCGGCGCTCCAGCTGTCCCAGGCGCTGCCGGCGGGCAGCGGCAGGTTGAGGTTGAAGCCCTGGCCCGCCCCGCTGCCGGTCTCGTCGGCATAGCCGAGGAAGAAGGGGAATTCGAAACCCGGATCACCGTGCAGCGACAGGAACAGCACGTCGTCGCGGGCATAGAAGATGTCCTGGGTGCCATTGCCGTGGTGGTAGTCGACATCGAGGATGGCGACCCGCCGGGCGCCGCCGTCGAGGGCGGCCTGGGCGGCGATGGCGGCGTTGTTCAGATAGCAGTAGCCGCCCATGACATCGGCCGCGGCGTGATGGCCCGGCGGACGGCAGAGGGCGAAGGCGCTACGCGTGCCCGCGGCGATCTCGGCGCCAGCGCTCAGGGCCACCTGGGCGGCGCTGTAGGCGGCCTGCCAGGTGCCGGCGGTGATGGGCGCCCCGCCGTCGAAGCTGTAGTAGCCCAGACGCCCGTGCAGGCTGGTGGGCGGCAGCACCTGGCGCAGGGTACGTGCCGGCCAGGTGTAGGGCAGCAGGTCCACGGTCTCGCCCGCGGCAGCCCATTCGTCCCAGGCGCCGGCGAGAAAGTCGAGTTAGGCCGCGCTATGGATGCGCGCCAGAGGCGCCCGGCCGAAGTCCCTGGGCGCCACTACCTCGCCGAGCTGCCGGCGGTGACACTCGGCGAGGATGAATTCGACGCGCTGGGGCTTTTCGAAACAGGGCTGCAACTGGCCGTCGATCAATTCGCAGCGACCGTGGTGCAGGGCGTGATCGGGACTGTGGTGGATGCGCATGGCGACTCCGGGCGGCGGGCTCTCTCCAGATTCTTGCCAACCCGGCGACCCGCGACGAGAGGCGCAACGGCCAAAAGGGGATAGATCCGGCCAGATTGCGCCCGGCACCGGCCATCAGCCGCCCTTGGCTTCGTAGACCACGAAGCGCTTGAGGGTCGGCTCCACGACCTCCCAGGTCCCCTGGAAGCCACGCGGCACGACAAAGCTGTTGCCCGGTTCGAGGCGGGTGGCGTGGCCCTGGTCATCGGTGACCAGACTCACCCCTTCGAGGATCTGGCAGTACTCCTCCTCGGTGTAACTCACCCGCCACTTGCCCACCTCGCTGTGCCAGTGGCCGACGGCGAAGACACCACTGCCATCTTCGTAGTCGAGCCAGAGACTCTGCAGCGGATCGCCCTCCAGGCGCTTTTCCGCCGGCAGGCGGTATTGGTCGGTGGGTTGGCCGCGGTCCGCGAGCAGTTTCAGTGAGGGCATGGAAAATCCTCCTTGGGGACGGAAAGCGCTCAGCATACGCCTGCCGCTAGAGCCGATAACCCCGGGGCGACTGTCCGCTCCAGCGGCGAAAGGCATGGCGGAAACTGGCCGTCTCGCTGAAGCCCATCGCCTCGGCGATGCGATAGATGGGCAGGCGTTCCTGGGCCAGCAGATCACGCGCCCGCGCGAAGCGCAGCTCGTCGAGCAGTTGCTGATAGCCGCTGCCGCCGGCCTGCAGGTGGCGGCGCAGGCTGCGCGGGGCCATGCCGAGGTGGCCGGCCAGGGCCGCGAAGGAGGGTGGTGCAGCCAGGTCGGCGCCCAGCAGGGTGCGGATGCGGGCGAGCAGGGCGCGCTGGCGATCCTGTTCCGGAGCCAGGCGACCACACTGCTCCAGGGCGTCGCGATGGGTCACCGGATCGGCCAGCGGCAGGCCGCGCTCCAGCCAGGTGGCGGGAAAGGCCAGGCCATTGAAGGCGGCGCCGAAGGCCAGGGGCGCGGCGCCGAAGCAATCGTCATAGCGCTCGCGATAGGTCGGCTCGGGGTGCCGAAAAGCCACCTGCACCAGGGGTAGAGACGTGCCCAGGAGGTCGCAGCAAATCGCCCGCAGCGAGGCCAGGCAGCACTCGGCGTTGCAGCGTTCCAGTTCTGGCGCGAAGGGGTGGTCATCCGCCCTGAGCCAGGCCAGCTCGCCGTGGCGCTCCAGGCGCAGGCTGAAATAGGCACCGAGCAGGCCCTGGTGGGCCAGGGCCGCCTGCAACGCCGCGCCCAGGGTCGGGGCACTGAGCAGGGCATAGCCGAGCAGGCCGTAGCCGGAGACCCGCAGCCGCCAGCCCAGCAGCAGCCCCAGTTCGGGCGGCGCGACGGGCAGGGCGTTGGCGATGACCCGCTGTTCCTGGGCCAGGGTGATGAGGCGATGGGGCTGTTCGAGGTCGTCCAGCTGCAGGCCGCTACCGGCCAGCAGCGGTTCCGCCCGGGCAGGCGTGTCGGCCGCCAGTTGCTGGAGGACCAGGGACACCAGGTTGAGATTGATCAGACCGGACTGACGCATGGGCAAACTCCCCGGGGCGGTGGCAGCCTTCCAAGCAAGAAGGATACCGCGCCCACGAGGAGTTGCCGCGCTTACCGCTCAAGTCTGGCGTGCGGGACTCAGGCCTTGGCCTTCAAGGGCACCAACCGCGGGGCAATCATGTTTTCCGGGCGCAGGATGTCGTCCAGGGTCGCCTCGTCCAGCAGGTTTTCCTCGCGCACCAGCTCCAGTACCCCGCGACCGGTTTCCAGCGCCGTCTTGGCGATGCGAGTGGAAGTCTCGTAGCCCAGGTAGGGGTTGAGCGCGGTGACCAGGCCGATGGAGTGCTCCACCTGGCGGCGGCAGTGCTCGACGTTGGCGGTGATGCCGGTGATGCAATGCTCGCGCAGCATGTCCATGGCGCGTTGCAGCAGGCGGATGGAGTCGAAGATCTTGTAGGCGATCAGCGGCTCCATGACGTTGAGCTGCAGCTGGCCGCCCTCGGCCGCCAGGGTCAGCGCCAGGTCGTTGCCGATGATCTCGAAGGCTACTTGGTTGACCGCCTCGGGGATCACTGGATTGACCTTGCCCGGCATGATGGAGCTGCCCGGCTGGCGCGGCGGCAGGTTGATCTCGTTGATGCCGGTGCGCGGGCCGCTGGAGAGCAGGCGCAGGTCGTTGCAGATCTTCGACAGCTTCACCGCGGTGCGCTTGAGCATGCCGGAGAACAGCACGAAGGCGCCCATGTCCGAGGTGGCTTCGATCAGGTCGGCGGCCGGGGTCAGCGGCTGGCCGCTGATGTCCGCCAGGCGCTGCACGGCCAGCAGCTGGTAGCCGGGGTCGGCGTTGATGCCGGTGCCGATGGCGGTGCCGCCCAGGTTGACCTCGGTGAGCAGCTCCGGCGCCAGGCTCTTCAGCCGCGCCAGGTCTTCGCCCAGGGTGGTGGCGAAGGCATGGAATTCCTGGCCGAGGGTCATGGGCACCGCGTCCTGCAGCTGGGTGCGACCCATCTTCAGCACCTCGGCGAATTCCACACCCTTGGCGGCGAAGGCGGTGATCAGGCTGTCCAGGCTGGCGAGCAGGGCGTCATGGCCGAGCAGCAGGCCCAGGCGGATGGCGGTGGGGTAGGCGTCGTTGGTCGACTGCGCCATGTTGACGTCGTTGTTCGGGTGCAGGTGGCGATACTCGCCCTTGGCATGGCCGAGCAGCTCCAGAGCGACGTTGGCGATCACCTCGTTGGCGTTCATGTTGGTCGAGGTGCCGGCCCCGCCCTGGATCATGTCCACCACGAACTGGTCGTGGAATTCGCCGCGAATGATGCGCGAGCAGGCCTCATTGATCGCCTGGTGCTTTGCCGCTGGCAGGTGGCCGAGCCGGTGGTTGGCGTCGGCCGCCGCCTGCTTGACCATGGCCAGGGCCACTACCAGCTTGGGATAGTGACCGAGGGGTACGCCGGAGAGGCGGAAGTTCTGCACGGCGCGCAGGGTCTGGATGCCGTAGTAGGCATCGGCGGGGACGTCGAGGGTACCGAGAAGATCTTTTTCGAGGCGGACGGATGATGCAGAGTCGGACATGATAGCGTTGGGCTTCGATCGAGCGGCGGACGCCGCGATGCCCTAGAATCTAGGCCTGCCAGCCGATCCCGGCCAATGCCGATCCGCCAAGCCTCATGCCGGATCGGCATAACTCAGGTTGTGACCTCACGAGATCAGACGACGTATGGGTGCCATGAACATCGAATTCAAATGGCTGGAAGACTTCGTGGCCCTGGCGGCCACCTACAGTTTTTCCCAGGCCGCCGAAAAACGTTTCGTCACCCAGCCCGCCTTCAGCCGACGCATCCGCGCGCTGGAGGAAAGCGTCGGCCTGACCCTGGTGGACAGATCCCACACCCCGATCAGCCTGACCGAAGCCGGTCAGCTGTTTCTGGTCACGGCGCGCAGCGTGGTGGAGCAACTGGGCGAGACGGTGCGCCATCTGCATCACCTGGAAGGCGGGCAGGGCGAGGTGCTGCAATTCGCCGCCGCCCACTCCCTGGCCCTGGGCTTCTTTCCGCAGTGGATCGCCGGCCTGCGCGGCCAGGGCCTGGCGCTGGCCAGCCGACTGGTGGCCACCAACGTCGGCGATGCCATCCATGCCCTGCGCGATGGCGCCTGCGACCTGATGCTGGCCTTCCACGATCCCGACGCCGCCCTGCAGATGGACCCGGAGTTGTTTCCTTCGCTGCACCTGGCACACACCGCCATGCTGCCGGTCTGCGCCACCGATGGCGAAGGCCGACCGATGTTCCAGCTGGACGGGCAGAGCAGCGTCCCCCTGCTGGCCTACAGTGCCGGCGCCTTTCTCGGCCGCTCGGTGAATCTGCTCCTACGCCAGCGCAAGCTGCGCGCCGTGACCCTCTACGAAACCGCCATGGCCGACAGCCTCAAGACCATGGCCCTGCAAGGCCTAGGCGTAGCCTGGGTGCCACAGCTGTCGGTGGCGGCGGAACTGGCCCGCGGCGAACTGGCCATCTGCGGCGACGCCGCCTGGCAGGTCGGCCTGGAGATCCGCCTCTACCGCTGTGCCCTGTTGCGCAAGCGGCTGGTGCAGCAGGTCTGGCGACATCTCGAAAATCAAAGCCACGGCGGCTGATCGACGGTAGGAGACTATGCCGATATCGGCTTTTAGTTAGCCGACGTCCTGCAAGCCTTTTGCCGTCATCTGCGCGACACTGGCACCTCTCTCACGGAGGTCAGCCATGCAGCGCATCCGCGTCATCGACTCCCATACCGGCGGCGAACCCACCCGCCTGGTCCTCGATGGTTTTCCCGATCTGGGCCAGGGCAGCATGGCCGAGCGCCGCACCCGGCTGGCCGGGGAGCATGACGCCTTCCGCCGGGCCTGCATGCGTGAACCGCGCGGCAACGAGGTGCTGGTCGGCGCCCTGCTCTGTGAGCCAGTATCTCCTGCCGCCAGCGCTGGCGTGGTGTTCTTCAACGAGGTCGGCTATCTGGGCATGTGCGGCCATGGCACCATCGGCCTGGTGGTGTCCCTGGCTCATATCAGCCGGATCGGCCCCGGCGATCACCTGATCGAGACCCCGGTGGGCGATGTCACCGCCACCCTGCACGACGATGGCAGCGTCAGCGTGCGCAACGTCCCGGCCTATCGCTACCGGCAGGGCGTGCAGGTGGAGATTCCCGGCCATGGCCCGGTCACCGGCGACATCGCCTGGGGTGGCAACTGGTTCTTCCTCTGTGCCGATCACGGCCAGCGCGTCGCCGCCGATAACCTTGAAGAGTTGCTCACCTTCAGCCTGGCCCTGCGGGGCGCCCTGGAGGCCGCGGGGATCACCGGCGAGCAGGGCGGCCATATCGATCACATCGAACTCTTCGCCGACGACCCGGACGGCGCCGACAGCCGCAGCTATGTGCTCTGCCCGGGCCGCGCCTATGACCGCTCGCCCTGCGGCACCGGCACCAGCGCCAAGCTGGCCTGCCTGGCGGCGGACGGCGATCTCGAACCCGGCGCCGTCTGGCAGCAGGCCAGCGTCATCGGCAGTCGTTTCGAGGCCCATTATCAGCCGGGCGACGAGGGCCGCATCCTGCCAGTGATCCGTGGGCGCGCCCATGTCATGGCCGAAGCGACCCTGCTGCTGGCCGCCGACGATCCCTTCGCCTGGGGCATCCCGGGGTGAAGGCGGTAGCGGAGGTTCTCGTCGTCGGCGGCGGCATCGTCGGGGCCAGCTGCGCCGCGGCCCTGGCCGCGCGGGGCTGTCGCGTGCGGGTGCTGGACGCCGGCCTGCCCGGCGCCTCCGCCGCTGGCATGGGCCACCTGGTGGTGATGGACGACGACCCCGCCGAACTGACCCTGAGCGCCCGCTCCCTGGCACTCTGGCGTGAGCTGGTGCCCCAGTTGCCGGGCGCCGCCGACTACCGCAACTGCGGCACCCTCTGGCTGGCCCGCGACGCCGCCGAACTGGACCTGATCGAAGAGAAACGTCAGCGCCTGGACGCCCAGGGCGTCGCCAACCAGCCGCTCGACGCTGCGGCGACTGCCGCCGCCGAACCGGCACTGACTGCCCTGGCCGGCAGCCTGGAAGTGCCGGGCGACGGACTGCTCTATGCCCCGGTAGTCGCCGCCTGGCTGCTGCAGCGCTCGCCGCTGATCGAATTCCAACGCGCCCGGGTGATTGCCGTCGAAGGCCAGCGCGTGCGCCTGGACGACGGTCGCTGGCTGAGCGCCGATGCCGTGGTGCTCGCCGCCGGCCTGCAGGCCGCCAGTCTCTGCCCGGACCTGCCCCTGGTGCCGAAGAAGGGGCATCTGTTGATCACCGACCGCTATCCCGAGCAGGTCCGCCATCAACTGGTGGAAATCGGTTACGGCGCCAGCGCCCACGCCAGCAGCGGCGCCTCGGTGGCCTTCAATGTCCAGCCGCGGCCCACCGGCCAGTTGCTGATCGGTTCGTCGCGGCAATTCGAGCGTCCGGATATGGCCGTGGAACCCGCGGTGGTTGGCCAGCTGTTGCGCCGCGCCCTGGACTTCCTGCCGGGTCTGATCCATACCTCGCTGATCCGCGGCTGGACCGGTCAGCGCGCCGCCAGTCCCGACGGCCTGCCCTTGATCGGCGCCCATCCCGACCAGCCCGGTCTGTGGCTGGCGGTCGGTCACGAGGGCCTGGGCGTCACCACCGCGCCGGCCACTGCCGAAGCCATCGCCAATGGACTGTTCGGCGAGTCTTCGACGTTCCACGTGGAACCCTTCGCACCGGCGCGTTTCACTACCGCGCCGAGGAGTCAGGCATGCTGACCCTGTTCATCGATGGCGAGCGCCTGCAGGTCCGCCCTGGCAGTCTGCTCACCGCTGCCCTGGCCAAGAGCGGCAACCCCGCCGCGCGCCGTTCGGTGACCGGGGAGGCCCGAGCACCTTTTTGTGGCATGGGCGTCTGCCAGGAATGCCGGGTGCAGGTCGATGGCGTGCGCCGTCTGGCGTGCCAGACCTCCTGCCGGGACGGCATGCAGGTGGAGCGCCTGTCATGAATGGCGCGAGCTGCGATCTACTCATCATCGGCGCCGGTCCGGCCGGTCTCGCCGCTGCCCGCGCGGCCAGTGGCCGCGGCCTGAAGCTGGTGCTGCTGGACGACAATCCCTTGCCTGGCGGCCAGATCTGGCGTGCCAGAGTCGGGCAGGTTGCGGCCGAGGTCGGCAGCTTGCCGGCCGACGTGACGCTACTGAGCGGCAACCGGGTCGCGGCGGTTCTGGGGCCTCGCCAGTTGCTGCTGGAAGACGCCAGTGGCAGTCGTACCCTGGCGTTCGAAACGCTCATCCTCTGCACCGGTGCCCGCGAACTGCTGCTGCCGTTTCCCGGCTGGACCCTGCCCGGCGTGACCGGTGCTGGCGGCCTGCAGGCACTGATCAAGGGTGGAGTCGAAGTCGCCGATGAACGCATCGTCGTCGCCGGTACCGGTCCGCTGCTGCTGGCCAGTGCCGCCACGGCGCGCCAAGCGGGTGCCCGCATCGCCCTGGTCGCCGAACAGGCCAGGCGCCGCGCCGTGCTCGACTTCGGCCTGGGGCTCTGGCGTTGGCCGAACAAGTTGCGCCAGGCGCTGACGCTGGCCACTTCCCGCTATAGCCCCGACACCTGGGTCGAGGCGGCGCTCGGCACCGAGCGTCTCGAAGCCGTGCGCCTGCGCCAGGGCGAGCGTCGCTGGGAGATCGCTTGCGACCGCCTGGCCTGTGGCTACGGCCTGGTGCCCAATGTCGAACTGGCCCAGAGCTTGGGCTGCGCCACCCTGGACGGCGCTGTGGCGGTAGATGAACACCAGCGCACCAGCCAGCCACACATCTTGGCGGCCGGCGAATGCACCGGCATCGGCGGCAACGAACTGGCCCAGGTCACCGGGCGGATCGCCGGCCTGGTCGCCAGTAACCAGCTCGACGCTATCGCTGGCGTGCAGACCGAGGCCCGTGCCTGGCGCCGCTTCGCCGCCCAGCTGGCCCGTACCTTCGCTCTAAATCCGGCCATTGCCCGGCTGGCCCAGCCGGATACCCTGGTCTGCCGCTGCGAAGACGTGGCCCTTGGTGCCCTGGTTGGCCATGCCGACTGGACCCAGGCCAAGCTGCGCAGCCGCTGCGGCATGGGTGCCTGCCAGGGCCGCATCTGCGGCCAGGCCACCCGCGTCTTGCTGGGCTGGACGCCCCCGGTGCCGCGCTTTCCCCTGCAACCCACCCGTATCGACAGCCTGCTGGCCCTGACCGAGGACGAGAGATGAACGCCGCTGCCCACCTGGACGCCCTGAACCGCGCCCGGCCCGCCGACCTGCCCGCGCTGCTGGCGAGCCTGAGCCTGGTGGCGCCGCTGCTCGACGCCATTCCCGGCGTGGTGTTCTTCGTCAAGGACCTGGAGGCGCGCTATGTGCTGGTCAACCTGACCCTGGCCCAGCGCTGCGGCTATGAAGACGTCAGCGAACTGCTCGGCAAGACCGCCGAGGAAGTCTTTCCCGCCCCCCTGGGTGGCGCCTACGCCGAACAGGATCGCCGCGTGCTGCGCGAGGGCCTGGCGCTGGACGACCAGCTGGAATTGCACCTCTATGCCGGCCGCACCCCGGGCTGGTGCCTGACCCGCAAGCTGCCGCTGCACGACGCCCAGGGCCGACTCATGGGTATGGCGGGCATCTCCCACGACCTGCAGGCGCCGGCCGCCGATCATCCGGCCCACGCCAAGGTGGCCGAGGTCGATCGCTATCTGCGCGAACACTATGCCCAGCCGCTTTCGGTAGGCGAACTGAGTCAGCGGGTGGGCCTGTCGGTCTCCCAGCTCGAACGCCAGTGCAAACGCATCCTGCGCCTCACGCCCCAGCAACTGCTGCACAAGGCCCGACTCGACGCCGCCTCGCGCCTGCTGGCCCGCGATCTGCCCGTCACCGAAGTGGCCCTGGCCTGTGGCTATACCGACCACAGCGCCTTCAGCCGCCAGTTCCGCCGTCTCACCGGCCTGTCGCCCCGGCAATACCGCGACTCTCTCAAGCCCCGTCTGCGTCTGGAGGAAACCCCTGCATGAGCACTCCCCGCGTCAACTGGAGCGGCGTCTTTCCCGCCGTCACCACCCAATTCAACGATGACTTCTCGGTCAATCTGGACGAGACCCATGGCGTGATCAGCAACCTGGTGCGCGATGGCGTCTCTGGTCTGGTGATGTGCGGCACCGTGGGCGAGAACACCTCCCTGACCCTGGAAGAAAAGATCGCCCTGGTAGAGGTTGCCAAGGACGCCGCCGGTGGCCGCGTGCCGGTGATCTGCGGCGTGGCCGAATTCACCAGCCTCAACGCCACCCGCACCGCCCAGGCGGTGGGTCGCGCCGGCGCCGACGGCATCATGCTCATGCCAGCGCTGGTCTACTCGGCCAAGCCCCACGAGACCGCCGCCCACTTCCGCAGCGTGGCCAGCGCCCTCGACCTGCCGCTGATGGTCTACAACAACCCGCCGATCTATAAGAACGACGTCACCCCGGACATCCTCATCTCCCTGGCCGATGTCGACAACATCGTCTGCTTCAAGGATTCCTCCGGCGACACCCGTCGCTTCATCGACGTGCGCAACGAGGTGGGCGACCGCTTCGTGCTCTTCGCCGGCCTCGACGACGTGGTGCTGGAAAGCATCGCCGTAGGCGCCGAGGGCTGGGTCTCGGGCATGTCCAACATCTTCCCCACCGAAGGCGAAACCATCTTCCGCCTGGCCAAGGCTGGCCGCTTCGCCGACGCCATGCCGCTCTACGAGTGGTTCATGCCGCTGCTGCACCTGGACGCCCGTCCGGACCTGGTGCAGTGCATCAAACTCTGCGAAGAACTCGCCGGCCGCGGCAGAGCCTTGACCCGCCCACCCCGCCTGGCCCTGCCCGACGCGGATCGCGCCTTCGTCGAACGCCTGATGGCCAAGGCCCTGGAAACCCGTCCGCAATTGCCGGATGTAGGGATCTGAGGCAGGGCTTATCGCGGCCAAGGTGATCCGCTAACGCGCCCGCTCTGCATTAATCGCGGCCATGGGCCGCTCCTACGGTAGGGGCTGCTGCTGTAGGAGCGGCCCATGGCCGCGATAAAAGCCAACCCCCTAACGCCACGCCCCACCCCAGGCCTCTGGCCCGTACCTTTCACCCCACACCACCACCCATCCCATGGGCGCCACAGCCTGTCCTGCAACCGACAGGCGATACCCGGCGCAGGAGCACGCTCCGCCCCGCTTTCGTCTATACTGTCCCGCTCATTTCCCAAGCCACGTCCGCCGCGTGGCTTCTTCATTTCAGAGGCACGACGATGAGCGCACTCGTAGGCGTGATCATGGGCTCCAAGTCCGACTGGTCCACCCTGAGCCACACCGCCGACATGCTGGACAAGCTGGGCATTCCCCACGAAGTGAAGGTGGTCTCCGCCCACCGCACCCCTGATCTGCTGTTCCAGTACGCCGAAGAGGCCGCCGGTCGCGGTATCGAGGTGATCATCGCTGGTGCCGGTGGCGCTGCCCACCTGCCGGGCATGTGCGCCGCCAAGACCCACCTGCCGGTGCTGGGCGTGCCCGTGCAGTCGTCCATGCTCTCGGGCGTCGACTCCCTGCTGTCCATCGTGCAGATGCCCGCCGGTGTGCCGGTCGCCACCCTGGCCATCGGCAAGGCCGGCGCCATCAACGCCGCCCTGCTGTCCGCCAGCATCCTCGGCGGCAAGTATCCCGAGTACCACGAGCGGCTGGACGCCTTCCGTGACGAGCAGACCCGCACCGTGCTGGACAATCCCGATCCGAGGGAGCAGGCATGAAGATCGGCGTCATCGGTGGCGGCCAGCTGGGCCGCATGCTCGCCCTGGCCGGCACGCCGCTGGGCATGAACTTCGCCTTTCTCGATCCGGCGCCGGATGCCTGCGCCGCCGCCCTGGGTGAGCACCTGCGCGCCGATTACGGCGACCAGGACCACCTGCGCCAGCTGGCCGACGAGGTCGATCTGGTGACCTTCGAATTCGAGAGCGTCCCGGCTGAAACCGTGGCCTTCCTCTCGCAATTCGTGCCGGTCTATCCGTCCGCCGAAGCCCTGCGCATCGCCCGCGATCGCCTGTTCGAGAAGTCCATGTTCCGCGACCTGGGCATCCCCACCCCAGCCTTCGCCGACGTGCTCTCCCAGGCCGACCTGGACGCCGCCGTGGCCCGTATCGGCCTGCCGGCGGTGCTCAAGACCCGTACCCTGGGCTACGACGGCAAGGGCCAGAAGGTCCTGCGTCAGCCGGAAGACGTCACCGGCGCCTTCGCCGAACTGGGCAGCGTGCCCCTGCTGCTGGAAGGCTTCGTGCCCTTCACCGGCGAGGTGTCCCTGGTGACCGTGCGCGGTCGTGACGGCGAGGTGGCCTGCTATCCGCTGGTACACAACACCCACGAAAGCGGCATCCTGCGCCTGTCGGTGGCCAGTTCCAACCACCCGCTGCAGGCCCTGGCCGAAGACTATGCCCGTCGCGTGCTGGAACAGCTCGACTACGTCGGCGTGCTGGCCTTCGAATTCTTCGAGGTCGAGGGTGGCCTCAAGGCCAACGAGATCGCCCCGCGCGTGCACAATTCCGGACACTGGACCATCGAAGGCGCCGAGTGCAGCCAGTTCGAGAACCACCTGCGCGCCGTGGCCGGCCTGCCGCTGGGCTCCACCGCCAAGGTGGGCGAGAGCGCCATGGTCAACTTCATCGGCTCGGTCCCGCCGGTGGCCGCCGTCACCGCCCTGGAAGACTGCCACCTGCACCACTACGGCAAGGCCTTTAAGGCCGGGCGCAAGGTCGGTCACGCCACCCTGCGCAGCGCCGATGCCGCGACCCTGCAGACCCGCATCGCCGCCCTGGAAGCCCTGATCCAGGACTGATGCCAGACGGCTTCCGCACACGGAAGCCGTTTTCCCCTGAACCTCGACGGATCACCGGTGGTCGGAGAGTACAACGACGCCTGCTGACCGGCGTTGTCTTACCAGCACTCAAACAGGGGATTCTTCACATGGGCATCATCGCAACCATCATCATCGGTCTCATCGTCGGCCTGGTTGCCCGCTTCCTGAAGCCGGGCGACGACAGCATGGGCTGGATCATGACCATCATTCTGGGCATCGTCGGCTCCGTGGTCGCCACCTACTTGGGCCAGGCACTGGGCATTTACCGTGCCGGTGAAGGCGCAGGTTTCATTGGTGCCGTGGTCGGTGCCATCATCGTGCTGTTCATCTACGGCATGGTGACCAAGCGTCGCTAAGAACGTGTTCACGATCTCGCGAGCTAGAGACAAACAAGGCGAAAATGGCTGAGGAAGCGGAGTTTACAAAGGGTAAATGAGCATTCCGAAGTCATTTTCAACGCCGTTTGGCCGACGCGCAGCAGATCGTGAATAGGTTCTAAGACGCCGCTTCGCCTCGGCGAAGCCAAGTAGCACAGCGTTTCCGCCCCTGGTGTCGCCCGTCGATCCAGGGGCTTTTTAATGGGCGAGGCTCTGCTTTGCGGCCTTGGGGCTGGACCCCTGACCTGGCGCGCCGCACACTCGGACTTTTGCGTCCGACCTGCCGACCATGCCCAGACTGCTCATTACCCTGCTGCTCGCCAGCCTGCCGCTGCTGACCCACGCCGCCAAGGGTGAACCGCCAGAAACCAATTGGCTCGATCTGCTCACCGCCGAAGATCGCCACGCCCTGGAGACCATGCCCGAGATCAGCCACAACAGCCCCGAAGCACCGGGCGGTTTCGGCTCGCCGGGCGGGCTCAAGCAGAAGGACAATGGCCTGCCCGAGGTGATGCACTCTACCCGCACCGTGGCCGCCCTGAATGGCAAGAACGTGCGTCTGGGTGGTTTTCCGGTGCCACTTGAGACCGACGCCAAGGGCAACTTCCGTGAATTCTTCCTGGTGCCCTATCCGGGTGCCTGCATCCACGTGCCACCGCCGCCGCCGAACCAGATCGTGCTGGTGCGCTACCCCAAGGGCGTGCCGCTACCTGACATCTACGAGCCCTACTGGGTCATCGGCACCCTGCACACCGAGGCGGTCGACAACGATCTCGCCGAAGCCTCCTACACCCTGGACGCTAGCAAGGTCCGCAAGGTCGAAGAAAGCGACCTCTAGCCCCGTAGGTTGGGTTGAGCGCAGCGAAGCCCAACACGCCAAGGCGTCAGCCTGAGCAACGCCGCCGCCTTGTCCATCCTAGTCGCTACCTGAACGTTACCCCGGCTGCCGCTCGCCGTAGCGCTGCTCCAGATAGGCGATGATGTCGTCCGACTCGTACATCCATACGCTCTGGCTGCCTTCGTCGATGCGCAGGCAAGGCACCTTCACCCGGCCACCGCCCTGTTCCAGCTCGGCGCGCAGCTGTGGATCCTTCTTGATGTCCTTGAGGCGGATCGGCAGGTTCAGCCGATGCAGCGCCCGCCGCGTCTTCACGCAAAAAGGGCAGGCCTGGAACTGATAGAGCGACAGATTCGCCAGCTCCGCCTCGATGGCAGCCTGAGCCTGCTCAGGGCGCTGGAGCTTGCGCGGCCGGGTCACCAGATCCAGGCCGACGATCACCTGGCCGAGGCCGTTGCGTAGCAGATTGATCAACGGGATTCACCTTGAGGGGTCGTTCGAGCCGGGCAGTTTACCCTATCGCCCCAGGGCTGCCGCTCCGCCAGTCGTTACGGAACGTCAACCGCCAGGCAGCGCTCTACTAGAGGGATTAATTCCTCGATGGAGAGCTGTTGCATGCCGCTGTCTTCCGCGAAGCGCGAAGCCTTTCGCCAGCTCGCTGCCGATCTTCCAGGTGTCGATCTTCCGGTCTATCAACAATTCGCCAAGGACCCGCTGGACCCCATCATCGGTCTGGGCGATCCCGATGCGCCCCTGGGCTTCTTCGGTCGCGATCCGGGGCGGGAGGAAGTGAAGTACGGCGAGCCCTTCATCGGCAGCGGCGGCCAGATCGCCCGCAAGGTCCTCTATACCCACCTGCACGGCCAGCCCCCGGCCGACTTCGAAGCCAGCCGCAGCCTGAGCCAGCAGTTCTTCTGGGCCAACACCGTACCCTACAAGCCGCTCGGCAACAAAGCCTGGTCGGAACGGGTGAAAAAGACTTTCCACCCCCTGATGCGTCGCCTGCTGGTGGAGCACTGGCACGGCACCCAGCTCATCACCTTCGGCCGCGAGGCCTTCCTCTGGTTCGGCATCGGCCAATCCAAGGAAGAGCGCGCCCGCCTGGAAGCCTTCTGGAAAAGCGAAGACCGCTTCGAAAGCAGCATCGAGGTCACCCTGGAAACGGAGGAGGGCACTCGCAAGACACTGACGCTCTATCCGCTGCCGCATCCGTCGCCGTTGAATCAGACGTGGTACACGAGGTTTCCGGGGTTGTTGGAAGCGCGAATAAGAAGTTTATTGTGATAAGAAACAGTTGTGGATAGAGCTGAAAAGGTAGGAAGGACGCACGGCTCATCGTGTGTCCATAGGCCTGTTTGGTCCTACAGTGCTAAGCCCTGTATCGCCAACATTGATGGCCTAGGTGCGCTTTTCGCATATTGCCGTCGATGTCGCTGACAGCCGTACGTTACTCTACGTGTTCGCATCTTGAAGACTGCTCTAGCCTGGGTCAAACTGACCTGCGCCTTCCTTTGTGTATCTTATGGCGTTAATAGGGCGTTCGCAATTCCTTTCTTCGCAATGCCAGTTGAAGGTCAGCCTTCTGATGCCATCCAAAAAACCAGCCTTTATTACCTACTTCTTCTATAAGGGACGCAGCTCGCGAGTTTATGTTCGTATTTGATATATGCCGTAATGCCAATTTGGCAATCTTTATTTTCGCGGGTTGGCTTACGTAAGGGCAAGAAAGTAGATCGAAAAAAGTGAATACACTCTCTGCGTATTCACCCCAGTCTCTACTTTCAAATTGCTTGGTTGAGTTTTCTATAGCAGCATCTATAACATCACTAAATTCTGCAACGTCCCCGGCGTAAGATAGCAAGAACATTAACTGAAAATAGTCTAATTTATCTGTCACTGAAATAGCGCCACTTGGCGATATTTCGAAATCGAAAACCTTTGAAAGCAATTCTTTACTATATAGATGTTCAATGCCAAAGTTCTGGATTACAAGCAAAAGGTTCATTACCTCAATTTTGTATTCCGGAAAATCGGTGCTAGCTTGGTATATTATTGATCGGCTTTCATCCACTATTTTTCTAATCAAAGTGGATTTAAGATCCAATGGCAAGCATTTTATGATTTTAGCTATTAAGAGAAGTATTTCAGATATTTGGTAGGTCTGCCTTACTCGCATTGTCATAGAGTAGTAGAAAAACAAAATTTCTATGACGGCGGTCAGAAAGAAGTAGAGCGACATTTCAACGCTACCCTTATCTGACTTTATCTCCTTTCCTTTTATGCGAGAAAGAAATTTTTTGAATGTGCCTAGAAAATAGTTCGCATTAGGGTCGTAAGAGCCAAGCTCACCGATGGCTCGCTTAATTGCGGCGATAGTTTGGACTACAGATTTTGAAGTGTTATCAATTTTGTTCAAATAAACGACAGTTTTTTCTTTCTGTTGTTCGCCTGTAGGCTCCTTTTTAAACTCAACATATTTACTAAGGAAGGCTGATATGGCTAGTGATATATTGTGGCGAGATATTGATATGCTTGTGATATATGGTCTCGAATGGTCTGTGGTTTTTGAGTTATTTGTGGCGAGCTTGTATTCAGTTAGTGCTTCGGGAATGATTCTCTTGATTCTTTCTTGAGTCTCGCTGTTGTTAGTGTATATAAAATAGTCGTCTACATAGCGCCTGATTGTGTAGTCTTGTTCGAGATGTAAATCCTGCTTTGCCGCTTTTTCTATAATATTTAAGTCTATTTTTTGCAATATTATTTCGGCGAATATTCTTGATACCTCAGGACCTATCAGGATTCCGGCAGTTTCGCCATGATTTGCATTTTGAAGTAATTTATCAAATTTGCTTTCGAAGGACGTGTCGTTAGTTTTGTGTAGCTTTGCATGGGATTTGCTCTTAACTGCCCAGGCGATTGTGTGAGTATAGATCCTATTAAAACAATCTGAGATATCCATCCTCGTGAGTGTTTTAAATTTTTTTTCCAATCTTAGAAATTCATGAGAGTCATAAAATTTGAAAAGTAGAGGGAATTTCCTATAGGCGAAATAGGATGTACCTGTTTTGGGGATTGATTCATATCCGTCTACTGCTTCAGCTTGTTGGGACCTTTTACTATGGTCGACATTGCTTGAAAGCACGCGCTCAACATAATAGCTAGCTATAGAACTCGGAGACCTAAGTGTTAATGGGCTTCTCTGACATAGCCCGATAATCAGATGGTCGTACTTAGAATAAAATAGGCTTGTTTCAATCTGCTGCGCCGGATGCATGACAGCTAGCTCACGCGATTCGTATGAATTTTTTTTGATTTTATACTTGTATGGCACTGTCACCTTTTTTTCAAAAATATCTAAACCATGTTCGCTTTTGAGTTTCGATATGATGCCGGATTTAATTGCCCTATATAGGCCATCATTTGAAAATAGCATGGGCACTTCGTATGGCAACGTTTCTGTAAGCAAAGCTCGGTATTCATCGTTTTTGCGAATCCTGATCTGTTTGCTTTCAATTCTAGACATGTGCCCAAACCCTTTTTATTTCTTGCAGGCGTTCCGGAGTAAATTGTCGAACAATTTTTTTCTCATACCCCGCCTTTAGGGAGATACTCATCAGCTCTCTACGCTGATTTACCGATAATAAAGGGCTCAACCTTTTTCCTAGGGATTTAGTTGAGCCACAGACGGCTTTGCGTAAAAAAACATCTATTGAAACCAAGTCACAGTGGCGCGTGCTATCAATCAAGAAGTTATTGAAATATACACCGGAATATAGGTTGCCTCTTTTTGAGTCTTTTCCAATATTATAATTGCTTGCAAGGAAAGTAAGTCTAGCCTTTAATAAGTCGTAATTTTTATTCTTACAATAATCAAATAAGGAAAGTGCTATTCTGGTTTTTATTTTTTTAATTTTCTTTGAGGACATACCGACTTGAAGCTTCGTTGGCTTATCTTTATTTGATGACGTGAATTCAAATTCGTATCCCAGATAAGTGACCTTTGAGCTTTTATCGCTCGCTTTCACCGGCCCTTTCACTGGATGATAAAGTGACAGTGTTTTAGCAGGCTGAAATGATAAGCCTTCAGGTAATTCTATACCAGGCAAAGATTCACCCGGCTGTTCGTGAAACAACATCAAGATGTCATCAACATATCGAGTGAAAAAATAGCAGCTAGAAAGCCTTCGACAGTTAGTGTCAAAGTCACGCATGTAAAGCTCAGAAATTGTAGAGCTCAGCGAAATTCCGCGAGGTAGACCAGATACCGAGCTTATCTCAGGCGAGGAAAAGAATTTTTCCAAAAGCCTCTTGGATTCATAAGATAGTCGGTGGTCTTTAATGATTGCTTCTACTGCTTTTTTCGCTGGTATCGACTCAAAAAACTTTGAAATATCGTATTTTTTTATCCAAAATTCCACCCCTTCATTCATTAAGATTTTGATTTGAGGAAGAACACTGTTGCGGTCTGTAACTTTTATATTAAAAACGCGCTTAATATTGTCGTTTAATTTTCTTAGCGCGAATTCGTCTGTCAGGTTTTGTGGGGATAAAACAATGCCATGAGACATCTTTTTTCTTTTAAAGCCTGAAAAGCTGAAGTCTTCACTTGCTAATTCTTTTTCGACAGTAATGAATTTATCCTTGAAGTCTTCTATTCCTGCCCCTAGCTCATATCTAAAAATGTCTTGTTTATTTAGTAAGCGTAAAAAATTCTTTGATGAAAAATGTTGATTTAACATTTTTTATGGTGATCTCATTTTTCGAGTTAGCGGCTATTGCATGCGTTATTCACTGTAGCGTCTTCTGAGAGTTTTGCCTAAAAAACGGAGATGATCCGTCTGATATGAAAATAAGCTTTACACATATCCTTTTTCCGCCATCGAAAGCGGCTCTCCATCCCCCACGATGAAATGATCCAGCACCCGCACATCGACCAGCGTCAGGGCGTCCTTCAGGCGTGTGGTGAGCAGGCGGTCGGCCTGGCTGGGTTCGGCGATGCCGGAGGGGTGGTTGTGGGTGAGGATGACGGCGGCGGCGTTGTGGGCGAGGGCGCGCTTGACCACCTGGCGGGGGTAGACGCTGGCGCCGTCGATGGTGCCGTGGAACAGGGCTTCGAAGGCCAGCACCCGGTGGCGGGTGTCGAGGAACAGGCAGCCGAAGATTTCGTGGGGTTCGTGGCGCAGGCGCGCCTTTAGATAGTCGCGGACCTGCTGGGGGCTTTCCAGCGCCGAGTCGCGCTTGAGGCCTTCGGCCAAGTGGCGGCGGCCCATTTCCAGCACCGCCTGCAGCTGGCTGTACTTGGCCGGGCCGAGGCCGAGGTGGGTGCTGAAGGCGGTGAGGTCGGCCTCCAGCAGGGCCCTCAGGCTGCCAAATTCCCCAAGCAACTGGCGGGCGAGATCCACCGCGCTTTTGCCGGTCACGCCAGTGCGCAGGAAGATCGCCAGCAACTCGGCGTCGGTGAGGGCCTGGGCGCCCTGTTCCAGCAGTTTCTCCCGCGGCCGTTCCTGGGCCGGCCAATCCTTGATGCTCATGGGCGCTCCTTGTCTGGCGGGGCGTCTGCGTCCTGCAGGCGCTGTGCTATCTTAACCGGATCATTCGCGGGTGCGCGCAGGCCTCGATTGGCCGTGCGATGCCCGTTCTAGACGGTTCGAGAACGGAAAGGCTATATGCAGCGGCTCCATCGTAAACGCATCGTGCTGGGCGTCGGAGGTGGCATCGCCGCTTACAAGAGCGCCGAGCTGGTGCGCCGCCTCAAGGATCAGGGCGCCGAGGTGCGGGTGGTACTGACCCGCGGCGGGCGCGAATTCATCACGCCGCTGACCCTGCAGGCGCTGTCCGGGCTGCCGGTGCACCTGGATCTGCTGGATCCGGCCGCCGAAGCGGCCATGGGTCATATCGAGCTGGCCCGCTGGGCCGATCTGGTGCTGGTCGCGCCGGCCACCGCCGATGTAATGGCGCGCCTGGCCCAAGGCGTGGCGGACGATCTGCTCACCACCCTGGTGCTGGCCACCGATGCCCGGGTCGCCCTGGCACCGGCCATGAACCAGGCCATGTGGCGCGATCCGGCCACCCAGGCCAATGCGGAGCTCTTGCGCAGTCGCGGTATCAAGCTGTTCGGCCCGGCCAGCGGTAGCCAGGCCTGTGGCGACGTCGGCCCCGGTCGGATGCTGGAAGCCACCGACCTCGCCCAGCTTGCCGCCGACTGCTTCCAGCGCCTCGACCTGACCGGTCGCCACGTGGTCATCACCGCCGGCCCGACCCAGGAAAACATCGACCCGGTGCGCTACATCACCAACCACAGCTCCGGTCGCATGGGCTTCGCCCTGGCGGAAGCGGCGGCGGAGGCGGGCGCCCGCGTCAGCCTAGTGAGCGGCCCGGTGCATCTGCCGACCCCCGATCGCGTCGAGCGCATCGACGTGATCAGCGCCCGCGACATGCTGGCCGCCTGCGAGGCGCTGATGCCCTGCGACGTGCTCATCGCCTCGGCGGCGGTGGCGGACTATCGCCCCGAGGTGATCGCGCCGCACAAGCTGAAGAAGGACCCCACCCGTGGCGACGGCCTGCTGCTGGAGCTGGTGCGCAACCCGGACATCCTCGCCACCCTGGCGGGGCGCCCGGATCGGCCCTTCAGCGTCGGCTTCGCCGCGGAAACCCAGAATCTGCTGGAGTACGCCCAACGCAAGCTGCGCGACAAGAATCTCGACCTCATCGTCGCCAACGACGTGGCCAATCCGGCCATCGGCTTCAACAGCCAAGACAACGCGGTCACCGTGATCGACCGTGGCCTGCACGAGATCCGCTTCGAGCAGACCAGCAAGGGCAAGATCGCCCGCCAGCTCATCGCCCTGATTTCCACCCATCTCAAAGATACCGCCCAGAACCATGCATAGCCTTCAAGCCAAGATCCTCGACCCGCGCCTGGGGCGCGATTTCCCGCTGCCGTCCTACGCCACCCCCGGCTCGGCCGGCCTCGACCTGCGCGCCATGCTGCAGGAGGAACTGGTGCTGGAGCCGGGCCAGACCGCGCTGATCCCCACCGGGCTCGCCATCCATGTGGCCGATCCGTCGCTGGCGGCGCTGATCCTGCCGCGCTCGGGGCTGGGTCATAAGCACGGCATCGTGCTGGGCAACCTGGTCGGCCTGATCGACTCGGACTACCAGGGCGAACTCATGGTCTCCTGCTGGAATCGCGGCCAGACCACCTTCACCGTGAGCATCGGCGAACGTATCGCCCAGCTGATGCTCGTACCTGTGGTCCAGGCGCACTTCGACATCGTCGAGAACTTTACCGAGACCGAACGGGGTACTGGCGGCTTCGGGCACTCCGGTACCCGCTGACGCCAAACATGCAAGGCGCGCCGTGACATAAAGGAGAAGAACGGCATGGCAAGGGGCAAGAACGGCAAGGATGTGCGCAAGATGGCCCCTCGGGTCGCGGGCTTGCCCGGCATGGGCGCGGGGCTGCTGCTGGCGCTCGCCGGTCTGCTGCTGGCCGCGCTGCTGCTGTGGTTCCTGGTGTTGCAGCCGCAGGGCGCGCGCAATCAGGAGCAGCAGGCGGACCAGGCGCTGCAGGCCCAGGCGGCCTCCCTCAATCAATTGCTGGTCGGCTTGACCCGCCGGCTGCAGGGCGTCGCCGGGGATGCCCTGGTGCTGCAGGCCTTGCAGGGCGATGACCCCGCGGCGCGTGCGGCGGCGGAAAGCCAGCTGCGCGAGCGACTGGGAGTGGTCGATGTCCTGGTGGTGCCGGCCGGCATGCGCCAGATCGAAGACGACCGTCCCGGTCCCCTCAACTATGCCGCGCTCGACTTGCTCAAGCGCCTGGAAAGCGGCCAGCGCACGCCGCCGGAAGCCTATCGCGTGGGCGACCGCTGGCTGGTCTACAGTGCCCAGCCCATCCGCCGCGGCGATCAGTTGCTCGGCAGCGCCGTGCTGGTGGAAGCGCTGCCGGCGGTGCTGCAGGGCTGGGCCACGCCGCCGGCGAATGTCGGCCAGTGGCGCCTGCTGCAGCAATTTCCCGGTGGCGGTGTGCAGGTACTGGCCAGCGGCGGCAGCCCCGGTGATCCGGCGCTGATGCGCCGGCTCGCCACCGGCAGCCCGCTCTGGACGCTGGAACTGGCACCGGCCGCCGAGGCCGGCGCCGATACCCCGGTGGGCCTTCCCCTGGTAGCGCTGCTGCTGGCGCTGTTCGGCGTGCTGGCGGGCTTTTGGCTGTTTTCCCGGGAGCTGTCACGCCGGCTCCGTGACGACGTCCGCAGTCTGACGGCCTATGCCGAGGAACTTGAATCCAATCAGATAGCCAAAAGCCCGACTTTGCGCCTGGCGGTAATGGAACCCGTGGCCAAGTCGACGGCCCGATTGGCCAGCCGATCGGCCGGGTCGTCGCCGGACCTATATGCTGCGGCACCTAGCGATGCCGTGGCCAAGACCCTGGCGGAGTTTGCCGACAGAGGCCGCGCTCAACAGAGCGAGCCGCTGTTCCAGACCACCGACATCCTCGATATCAGTATCCTCGACGAAGACCAGGATCTCCTGGGATTGGAGAAACCCCCGATGAGCACTACCCCGCAAGCCCCCCAACTCAACGCCAGCATCTTCCGCGCCTACGACATCCGTGGCGTGGTGGGTGACTCCCTGACCGCCGAAGCCGCCTACTGGATCGGGCGCGCCATCGGCTCGGAGAGCCTGGCGCGTGGCGAGCCCAACGTGGCCGTCGGCCGTGACGGCCGCCTGTCCGGCCCCGAGCTGGTCGCCCAACTGATCAAGGGCGTGGCCGACAGCGGCGCCAATGTCAGCGATGTCGGCATGGTGCCGACCCCGGTGCTCTACTACGCAGCCAACGTGCTCGAAGGCAAGTCCGGCGTCATGCTGACCGGCAGCCACAACCCGCCGGACTACAACGGCTTCAAGATCGTCATCGCCGGCGAGACCCTGGCCAACGAATCCATCCAGCGTCTGCGCGAGCGCATCGAGACCGGCGACGTGGCCAGCGGCCAGGGCCAGATCAAGCAGGTCGACGTGCTCAAGAGCTATGCCGACTACATCCGCAACGACGTGGTGCTGGCCAAGAAGCTCAAGGTGGTGGTGGACGCCGGCAACGGTGTCGCCGCGGTCAATGCCCCCCAGCTGATCGAGTCCCTGGGCTGCGAGGTTATCCCGCTGTTCTGCGAGGTGGACGGCAACTTCCCCAATCACCATCCGGATCCGGGCAAGCCCGAGAACCTGGAAGACCTGATCGCCAAGGTCAAGGAAACCGGTGCCGACCTGGGCCTGGCCTTTGACGGTGACGGCGACCGCGTCGGCGTGGTGACCAACGAAGGCAAGATCATCTATCCCGACCAGCTGCTAATGCTGTTCGCCAAGGACGTGGTCTCCCGTAATCCGGGCGCCGACATCATCTTCGACGTCAAATGCACCCGCCGCCTGAACAACCTCATCGCCGGCTACGGCGGTCGTCCCATCATGTGGAAGACCGGTCACTCGCTGATCAAGAAGAAGATGAAGGAAACCGGCGCCCTGCTGGCTGGCGAGATGAGCGGCCACGTGTTCTTCAAGGAACGCTGGTTCGGTTTCGACGACGGCATCTACAGCGCCGTGCGCCTGCTGGAGATCCTCAGCCAGGAGAAGCACAGCGCCCAACAGGTGTTCGATACCTTCCCGGTAGACATCTCCACCCCGGAGATCAATATCCAGGTGACCGAAGAGAGCAAGTTCGGCATCATCGAGACCCTGCAGCGCGACGCCCAGTGGGGCGATGCCCAGATCACCACCCTGGACGGCGTTCGCGTCGATTACCAGAACGGTTGGGGTCTGGTGCGTGCGTCCAACACCACGCCGGTGCTGGTGCTGCGCTTCGAGGCGGAAACCCTCGAGGAGCTGGAGCGCATCAAGACGGTGTTCCGCAAGCAGCTGCTGGCGGTGGAGCCGGATCTGAATCTGCCGTTCTGACCTCGGGTCAGCGGTAGCACAGAGGGCGCCTAGGCGCCCTTTGTCTTTTCTTAGTCGACCTTGAGAGGTGAGCCATGACCCTGAGCCGCGAGGATGCCTCGCACGTCGCCGAGGTGCTGTCCGAGGCGCTGCCCTATATCCGCCGGTTCGTCGGCAAGACGCTGGTGATCAAGTACGGCGGCAACGCCATGGAGAGCGACGAGCTCAAGGCCGGCTTCGCCCGTGACATCGTGCTGATGAAGGCGGTGGGCATCAACCCGGTGGTGGTGCACGGCGGCGGTCCGCAGATCGGCGACCTGCTCAAGCGCCTGTCCATCGAGAGTCACTTCATCGACGGCATGCGCGTCACCGACGCCCAGACCATGGATGTGGTGGAGATGGTCCTGGGCGGCCAGGTCAACAAGGACATCGTCAACCTGATCAATCGCCATGGCGGCAAGGCCATCGGCCTGACCGGCAAGGATGCGGGCCTGATCCGCGCCACCAAGCTCAAGGTCAGCCGGCAGACGCCGGAGATGACCCAACCTGAGATCATCGACATCGGCCATGTCGGCGAGGTCACCGGGGTCAACATCGACCTGATCAACATGCTGGTGCGCGGTGACTTCATCCCGGTCATCGCGCCCATCGGCGTGGGTCCGGACGGCGAGTCCTACAACATCAACGCCGACCTGGTGGCAGGCAAGGTGGCCGAGGCGCTCAAGGCCGAGAAGCTGATGCTGCTGACCAACATCGCCGGCCTGATGGACAAGCAGGGCCAGGTGCTCACCGGGCTGTCCACCGAGCAGGTCAATTCGCTGATCGCCGACGGCACCATCTACGGCGGCATGCTGCCGAAGATCCGCTGCGCGCTGGAAGCGGTGCAGGGCGGGGTGCAGAGCGCCCACATCATCGATGGCCGGGTGCCCAACGCGGTGCTGCTGGAAATCTTCACCGACGTCGGCGTCGGTACGCTGATTTCCAACCGCAAGCGCTGAGTGCTTTCGGTCGGACCCAGAAACGGCGCCCCAGGGCGCCGTTTTTCATTGCTGCCGGAACCTACTGTTCCCAACTGGCCTTGGGCAGGGTCACGCCGTGCTGGCCGTTGTAGGCCGCTCGCTTGGGCGATTCCCAGCCTTGCAGCAGCTCTTCCTCGACCCGATAGATCTCCACCCCCAGTGGACGGCAGACCTTGAGCGGGTCCTCGGCATCGGGCCCCCACATCGCCAGGGACAGATCGCCGCCCGGGCAGGTGGACAGGGCGCAGAGCACGTCGATCTCGGCGAAGAATTCCAGGTAGTCGCCGGGCTTGGCCGGGCAGGCCTTCATGAAGTACAGGTCGTCGTGGTTGAGGCCGGTGCACTGGAAGATGTTCAGCACATCGTGGACGTCGAATTCGGTGAGGCCGTGGGGCAGCACCGCGCGAGTCAGATTCGAATGGCAGTGGTGGTGGAAGTCCTCGCCGGTGAGCATCTTGTTGACGTAGGGGTCGCAGCGGGTGCCCAGCAGGTCATGCAGGCGGCCGCCGTGTTCGTCGATGCCATAGCTGGCCAGGCTGTCGTCGGTGATGGTCAGCAGCGGCCGCAGGAAGGGCAGGTTGGACCAGAGCCGGTCGTAGGTGCTGACGTGGGCACCCTGCAGTTGCCGGGTACGCGCGGCCCACATCCGTTCGCGCGGATCCTCGGCGTTCCAGACGTTGAAGTCGCCGACCTGAGGCCCGTGTGGGGTGGTGACGCGGAACAGATGGCCGGCGGGGACCTTCCAGGCGCGACCGGTACGGATCGGGATCTCGAATTGCTCGATCAGGGTGCGCCCGTCCTTGCGTTCACGCAGCCGATCATAGAAGGCCTGATCGACCTGCAGGGCCGAGCCCTGGGTGGCCTGGTAGGCGGCGGGGTAGTCCTTGTACATGGGGAGGTCTCCTCGGTCAGAGCGGCCTGGCTGCGCTGAGCAGATCCAGCAGCCGGTTTTCGGAATCGTCGAGATAGCTGGCCATCGCCTCGCCGGCCGCCTGGCGCTGTCCGGCGGCGAGCAGGTCGTGGATCTGGCGGTCGCGGGCTATCCAGGGCCGCTGGAAGTGTTCCTCGTCGGGCGCGAGGGAGAACAGCAGGCGCATCTGGGCGGCGACGGTGGCGAAGAATTCATCGAACAGCGGGCTGCGCAGCAGGCCGACGATGTGCTGATGGAAATGCAGGCCGTGGGTGCCGAGGGCGCGCCAGTCTTCCCGCGACTGCGCCAGTTCGGCGGCCTCCAGGGCGTCCAGCATCCGATCGGACTGGTATTCACGTAGCGGGCGGCTGGTGAGGATGGCCTGCAGTTCCAGGGTGCGGCGCACCTGGAAGAGGTCACGCACCTCGGCCAGGCCCAGGCGCCGTACCATCACCCCCTTGTGGCGCACATAGGTGGCCAGGCCCTCGCGATCCAGCTGGTGCAGGGCTTCGCGGATGGTGTTGCGCGAGGCGTTGTAAGCCTTGACCAGTTCACTCTCGACCAGCGCCGTGCCGGGCAGCAGGCGACCGCCGATGATGTCTTCACGCATTTCCAGCAGCAGCTGAGCCCCCAGGGGCAACTCGCCGGCGTCTTTACCACTCATGAATCTTCACGCCCGATTGTTCAACAATGTGTTGAAAACCGTTTAGCACGGTGCGTGCCAGAATCTAGCGTGAAAGAATCAAGAAGTTCGTCGCTACCCAGGTGGCGATGGCTAGATACGACCAGGTAGCGGATTCTGCAGGACTAGCGATTCGCGCCCTGAGCCGCTTCTAGTCGCTGCATGCGCGCACGGTCGGCGTCGAAGGCAGCGCTGGTGCTGCTGCGCAGCTCGTCGAAGCGCTGCAGATCGGCCTGCAGACGCACCTGATCGGCCGCCGCGGCGTCGAGGCGGGCCTGCAGATCGGCCGGGAGCGCCTGGCCGTTGCGTTGCTGTACCGCGGCCTGCTCCATGAGTTGGCTCTGCAACTGGCGCGTGGCCTCCAGGTTGGCCTTCTTGATCTGCAGCAGGCCGTCCAGCTCGGCCAGCTTGCGCGCCTTGGCGCGGTCGACGTCCTCGACATTGCTGTAGAGCCTGCGCAGCTGGCCATCGACCAGGGCCTGCTGGCGCTCGCGTTCACGGCGGTCGAGTTCGGCGGCGGGCAGTGCCGGGGCGACCTTGCGGATCACCCGGCCCTGCTCGTTGAGCACGTCGTAGCCCTTGCCGGCGTATTCCGGCGGCACGCCTTGGCGGTCGATGACCAGGGTGCCGTTGCGGTCCAGATAGCGATACAGCTCGGCCGCCTGGCCGGCCAGCGGCAGGGCGATGAGCAACAGACTGGCAGCGGCGCGACGTACGACCATGACCGTCTCTCCTGGGCTGACGACTAGATACCGTATTGAGCGCGATAGTCCTGGACGGCGGGCAGGTGACGCTTGAGCTCGGCGTCCTCGGCCAGGTATTCGAGCACCTGGTCCAGGGCGACGATGCTGAGCACCGGGATGCCATAGTCACGCTCGACTTCCTGGATGGCCGACAACTCGCCGCGGCCGCGCTCCTGGCGATTCAGGGCGATGAGCACCCCGGCCGCGCTGGCGCCCTGGCCGTCGATGATCTGCATGACCTCGCGGATGGCGGTGCCGGCGGTGATGACGTCATCGATGATCAGCGCCCGACCGGTCAGGGGCGCGCCCACCAGCAGGCCGCCCTCGCCGTGGTCCTTGGCTTCCTTGCGGTTGAAGCACCAGGGCACATCGCGGCCGTGGTGCTCGACCAGGGCCACCGCCGTGGCCGCGGCCAGGGGGATGCCCTTGTAGGCCGGGCCGAAGAGGACATCGAAGGGCAGGTTGGCCTGCACCAGCGCATCGGCGTAGCAACGGCCGAGCTGGGCCAGCGCCGCGCCGCTGTGGAACAGGCCGGCGTTGAAGAAATAGGGGCTGATGCGTCCCGATTTCAGGGTGAATTCACCAAAGCGCAGAACTCCGCGCTCGATGGCGAAACGAATGAAATTACGCTGATACGCCTGCATATAAGTCCTTGCGCGGCTTGTATTTAGCTAAACCGGTTTAGCTCGGGTATCATACATCCACGATTTTTTGGGGGCCATTTATGCGGATCATCAGCTTGAACGTCAATGGTATTCAGGACGCTGTGGAGCGGGGCCTGTTGCCCTGGCTTAAGGCGCAGAATGCCGACGTGATCTGCTTGCAGGATACGCGCGCCTCTTCTTACGACATGGACGATCCGGCCTATGCGCTGGAAGGTTACATCCTCTATGCCTGCGACGCCGAAGTGCCGTCCCAGGGCGGGGTTGCACTCTATACCCGGGTCCAGCCGAAGGCGGTGATCAGCGGCCTGGGCTTCGAGTCCTGCGATCGCTTCGGTCGCTACCTGCAGGCGGACTTCGACAAGGTCAGCATCGCCAGCCTGCTGCTGCCCTCGGGCAAGCGCGGTGACGAAGACCTGAACATGAAATTCAAGTTCATGGACGACTTTACCCATTACCTGAACAAGCAGCGCCGTAAGCGTCGCGAGTACATCTATTGTGGCTCGCTGTATGTGGCGCACCAGAAGCAGGACGTGAAGAACTGGCGTGACTGCCAGCAGATCCCGGGCTTCCTGGCCCCTGAGCGGGCCTGGATGGACGAGGTGATCGGCAACATGGGCTATGTGGATGCCCTGCGCGAAGTGAGTCGCGAAGGCGACCAGTTCAGCTGGTGGCCGGACAGCGACCAGGCCGAGCACCTGAACCTGGGCTGGCGCTTCGACTACAACATCCTTACCCCGGGTCTGCGCCGCTTCGTGCGGTCGGCGCGCCTGCCGCGGCAACCGCGCTTTTCCGAGCACGCGCCGCTGATCGTCGACTACGACTGGACCCTGAGCATCTGATCCACGCGGTGCCCGGAAACGAAAAAACCAGCCCAGTGGCTGGTTTTTTGTTGGGCGGCTATTTCACCAGGATCACCGGCAAGGGCACCTGGTGCACCACGCGATGGGCCACCGAGCCGAGCAGCAGGCCGCTGAGCGACCCCAGCCCGCGGGTGCCCATGACCACGGTGTCCACCTCCAGGCGCCGGGCCGTCTCGCCGATGGTCTCGGCGATGCTGCCGAAACCGACATGGGTCTGGGCCTCGATACCGGCTTCGAGCAGGGCCGGGCGCGCCCGCACCAGAATGTCTTCGGCCTTGTCCTGCAGGCTGCCGCGCCATTCGCGCAGGATGCGGTCGTCGAAGGGCGCGCCGTAGATCTCCGGCTCGTTCTGGACATTGAGCAGGTGCAGCTCCAGCGACAGCCCAGCCTTCACCAGGTCGAGGATGTAGCGCAGGGCGTTGTCGGCGCTGGGGGAACCGTCGTAGGCGACCAGGACATTGTGCATGGGGCATCTCCACGAGAGGGGTATGCCTTCATGCTAGACCCTGGTCGTCAGGGACGCTTGATCCCGATCAAGCCAGCGCCCTCAATGCCCCACCCAGTTACGCGCGCCCTTGGGAATCACCTCGGATTCGTCCAGCTTGCTGGCGAACATGCTCACGGCCTCCACGGCGTCGCTGGCACCATCGCGGATCTGCACGATCACCGCGCCGGCCTGGTCCGCCAGCTCGACACCCTTGGCCGCCCGACCCTGGGTGCTTTCCATGCTGGCGACCGCCTGCTGGGTTTCGCTGAGGATTCGGCCGATCATCTCGGCGATTTCCGCCGTGGCGCTGCTGGTGCGCCCCGCCAGCTGGCGAACCTCGTCGGCGACCACGGCGAAGCCACGACCCTGGTCACCGGCGCGGGCGGCCTCGATGGCGGCGTTGAGCGCCAGCAGGTTGGTCTGGTCGGCGATGCCGCGGATGGTGTTGACGATGGCGGTGATCTGCTCCGAGCGCTGGCCCAGCTGGCCGATCACCTCGGCGGATTGACTGACGTTCTGTGCGATCTCACGCATCTCGCCGGCCGCCGCCTGGATGATCTGGGTGCCGTGCTCGGCGACCTTCTCGGTCTCGGCGGAGATGTGATAGGCCCGCGAGGCGCTGCGGCCGTCGCTTTCGTGCTTTTCCACCCGCTCGCTGATGTCGCTGGCGTACTTGACCACCTTGTACAGCCGGCCGGTGGCGTCGTACACCGGGTTGTAGCTCGCTTCCAGCCAGATCACCCGGCCATGCTTGCCCAGGCGCTTGAACTGGCCGCGAAAGAATTCGCCGGCGTTGAGGCGGCGCCAGAAGTCGGCGTATTCGCTGCTGTTGACCAGGGCCGGCTCGCAGAACAGTCGATGCTGCTGGCCCTGGATCTCCTTCAGGCTGTAGCCCAGGGTGGCCAGGAAGTTGTCGTTGGCGTCCAGGATGCGTCCGTCCAGGTCGAACTCGATGCGCGCCAGGGCGCGGTCCAGCGCCTTGAGCTTGCTCTGGGCTTCGCTGTCGCGCTCGACCTGGGCGGTGACGTCGAGGGCGTACTTCACCACCTTGGCGATCTTGCCGCTGCTGTCGGGTACCGGGTTGTAGCTGGCTTCCAGCCAGAGGGTACGGCCCTGGGCGTCCAGGCGCTGGAAGGTGCCGGAGACGAAGTCACCGCGTTTCAGGCGCGCCCAGAAATCGCCATAGTCGCGACCCTGGACTACGGCGGCCGGGCAGAGTCGGCGGTGCTGCTGGCCGACCAGGGCGTCGGCGCGATAGCCGGTCAGCCGGAGAAAGTTATCGTTGGCGCGCAGGATGGTGCCGTCGAGATCGAACTCGATCACCGCCATGGAACGCTCCAGTGCCTGGGTCAGGCCCTGGTTGGCGTTCGCCTCGGCTTCCAGCCGAGCGATGGTCTTCTTTAGATGCGCATTGAACATGGCAGAACTCGCTGGCTGGGATAAAGACGTAGCCAGCCTATCGGCTCCAAGCGAGCCGACTTGAAAGGACCCGGCGAGCGGTGGAACACGGCGTCTGGACGGCTGTCGCAAACGCGCCGGCCCGGGGCGTAAACAGGCATCTTGGGGTCTGGGGCCGGGCCTACCATCGCGGCCAAGGGGGTGGTTTTCACCGCCACAGACTTTAGGAGCGCCGCGATGTTCAGCAAGCAGGACCAAATCCAGGGCTACGATGATGCGTTGTTCGCCGCCATGGGCGAGGAAGCGCGGCGCCAGGAGCATCACCTGGAACTGATCGCGTCCGAAAACTACACCAGCCAGCGCGTCATGGAAGCCCAGGGCAGCGTGCTGACCAACAAGTACGCCGAAGGCTATCCGGGCAAGCGCTACTACGGTGGCTGCGAGCACGTCGACAAGGTCGAGCAGCTGGCCATCGAGCGCGCCAAGCAGCTGTTCGGCGCCGACTACGCCAACGTCCAGCCGCACTCCGGCTCCCAGGCCAACTCGGCCGTCTACCTGGCGCTGCTGCAACCCGGCGACACCATCCTCGGCATGAGCCTGGCCCATGGCGGTCACCTGACCCACGGCGCCAAGGTCAGCTCCTCCGGCAAGCTCTACAACGCGGTGCAGTACGGCATCAACACCGACACCGGGCTGATCGACTATGACGAGATCCAGCGTCTGGCCGAAGAGCACAAGCCCAAGATGATCGTGGCGGGCTTCTCCGCCTATTCCAAGACCCTGGACTTCCAGCGCTTCCGCGACATCGCCGACAGCGTGGGTGCCCTGCTGTTCGTCGACATGGCCCACGTGGCCGGTCTGGTCGCTGCCGGTGTCTATCCGAACCCGGTGCCCTTCGCCGACGTGGTGACCACCACCACCCACAAGACCCTGCGCGGCCCCCGTGGCGGCCTGATCCTGTGCAAGGCCAACGCCGACATCGAGAAGAAACTCAACGCCGCGGTGTTCCCGGGCGCCCAGGGCGGTCCGCTGATGCACGTCATCGCCGGCAAGGCCGTGTGCTTTAAGGAAGCCCTGGAGCCCGGCTTCAAGACCTACCAGCAGCAGGTGATCAGGAACGCCCAGGCCATGGCTGGCGTGTTCAAGGCCCGCGGCTTCGACGTGGTCTCCGGTGGCACCGACAACCACCTGTTCCTGGTCAGCCTGATCAAGCAGGGCATCACCGGCAAGGACGCGGACGCCGCCCTGGGTCGCGCCTGCATCACCGTGAACAAGAACGCCGTACCCAACGATCCCCAGTCGCCCTTCGTGACCTCGGGTCTGCGCATCGGTACCCCGGCCCTGACCACCCGTGGCCTGGGCGTCAGCGAAAGCGAACGCGTCGCCGGCTGGATCTGCGACATCCTCGACCACCTCGGCGATGCCGATGTGGAAGCCCAGGTGGCGCGCCAGGTGGCCGCGCTGTGCCGCGACTACCCGGTTTACCGATAGTCGCCGCGCGCCTGACGCAACCCCTATCCAACCCCTTTTCCCCTCGCGGAAAGGGGCGTCGTCTGCAGGAGTCTCCAGATGCAACGCTATTCCGGCTTCGGCCTCTTCAAGCACTCCCTGAGCCATCACGAGAACTGGCAGCGGATGTGGCGTACCCCGACGCCCAAGCCGGTCTACGACGTGATCATCGTCGGCGGTGGCGGTCACGGTCTGGCCACTGCCTACTACCTCGCCAAGCAATTCGGCGTGAAGAACGTCGCGGTGATCGAGAAAGGCTGGCTGGGCGGCGGCAACACCGCACGCAACACCACCATCGTCCGCTCCAACTACCTGTGGGACGAGTCGGCGCACCTCTATGAGCACGCCATGAAGCTGTGGGAAGGCCTGTCCCAGGACCTCAACTACAACGTCATGTTCTCCCAGCGCGGCGTCTACAACCTCTGCCACACCCTGCAGGACATGCGCGATTCCGAGCGCCGGGTCAGCGCCAACCGCCTCAACGGTGTGGACGGCGAGCTGCTCGACACCCGCCAGGTGGCCGAGGAGATTCCCTACCTGGATTGCAGCAAGAACACCCGCTATCCGATCTTCGGCGCCACCGTGCAGCGCCGCGGTGGTGTGGCCCGTCACGACGCCGTGGCCTGGGGCTTCGCCCGCGCCGCCGACGCCCTGGGCGTGGACCTGATCCAGCAGACCGAAGTCACCGGCTTCCGCAAGCAGGACGGCAAGGTGATCGGCGTGGAAACCAATCGCGGCTTCATCGGCGCCCGGCGCGTCGGCGTGGTCACCGCGGGCAACTCCGGGCACATGGCCAAGCTCGCGGGCTTCCGCCTGCCGCTGGAATCCCACCCGCTGCAGGCGCTGGTCTCCGAACCGATCAAGCCCATCATCGACAGCGTCATCATGTCCAACGCGGTACACGGCTACATCAGCCAGTCCGACAAGGGCGACCTGGTGATCGGCGCCGGTATCGACAGCTGGGTCGGCTACGGCCAGCGCGGCTCCTACCCGGTGATCGAGCACACCCTGCAGGCCATCGTCGAGATGTTCCCGATCCTCTCGCGGGTACGCATGAACCGCCAGTGGGGCGGCATCGTCGACACCTCGCCCGACGCCTGCCCGATCATTTCCAAGACCCCGGTGGAAAACCTGTTCTTCAACTGCGGTTGGGGTACCGGCGGCTTCAAGGCCACTCCCGGCTCGGGCAACGTCTTCGCGGCGTCCCTGGCCTCCGGCGAGATGCATCCGCTGGCCAAGCCCTTCTCCATCGACCGTTTCCACACCGGCGCGCTGATCGACGAACACGGCGCAGCGGCCGTCGCCCACTAAGGAGCCCGAGCATGTTGTACATCCACTGCCCCCACTGTGGGGAATTGCGCTCCGAAGAAGAATTCCACGCCGCTGGCGAGGCGCACATCCCGCGTCCGCTGGATCCCGAGGCCTGCAGCGACGCGGAGTGGGGCGATTACATGTTCTTCCGCGACAACCCGCGCGGTCTGCGTCACGAGCTGTGGGTCCACGCGTCGGGTTGCCGCCAGTACTTCAACGCGACCCGTAACACCGAGACCTACGAAATTCTCGAAACCTATCCGATCGGCGAGCAGCCCCGCTTCACCGCCGAGCGAGGAGAGCGCACATGAGCCAGGTCCATCGACTCACCCAGGGCGGTCGCCTGGACCGCAGCCAGGCCATCACCTTCACCTTCAACGGTCAGACCTACCAGGGCTTCAAGGGTGACACCCTGGCCTCGGCACTGCTGGCCAACGGCGTGGACGTGATCGGGCGCAGCTTCAAGTACTCCCGCCCCCGCGGCATCGTCGCCGCCGGTGCCGAAGAGCCCAACGCCATCATGCAGATCGGCGCCACCGAGGCCACCCAGGTGCCCAACGTGCGGGCCACCCAGCAGGCGCTGTATCCGGGCCTGGTCGCCGCCAGCACCAATGGCTGGCCGAGCGTCAACAACGACCTCATGGGCATTCTCGGCAAGGTCGGCGGCAAGATGATGCCGCCCGGGTTCTACTACAAGACCTTCATGTATCCGCAGAATCTGTGGATGACCTACGAGAAGTACATCCGCAAGGCCGCTGGCCTCGGGCGTGCGCCGACCCAGGTCGATCCCGACACCTATGACAACTTCAACCAGCACTGCGACGTGCTGGTGGTGGGCGGTGGCGCTGCCGGTCTGGCGGCGGCCCTGGCCGCCGGTCGCAGCGGTGCCCGGGTGATCCTGGCCGACGAGCAGGAAGAATTCGGTGGCAGCCTGCTGGACAGCCGCGAGCGTCTCGACGGCGCCCCGGCCGCCGACTGGGCGGCCAAGGCGGTCGCCGAGCTGCAGGGCCTGGACAACGTGGTCCTGCTGCCGCGCGCCACGGTCAACGGCTACCACGACCACAACTTCCTCACCATTCACGAGCGGCTGACCGATCACCTGGGTGATCGCGCGCCCCATGGCCAGGTGCGTCAGCGCCTGCACCGTGTCCGCGCCACCCGCGTGGTACTGGCCACCGGCGCCCACGAGCGGCCGCTGGTGTACGGCAACAACGACCTGCCGGGCAACATGGTGGCCGGCGCCGTCTCCACCTACATCCGTCGCTATGCCGTGGCCCCGGGCCAGCGGCTGGTGCTGTCCACCAACAACGATTACGCCTACCGCGTGGCGCTGGACTGGCTCGAAGCCGGTCGCCAGGTGGTGGCCGTGGCCGATGCGCGGCCCAATCCGCGCGGTGCCTGGGTCGAGGAAGTGCGCAAGCGTGGCGTGCGGGTCATGGGCGGGACCGCCGTGAGCGAAGCCCGTGGCAACACCCGGGTGACCGGCGCCAAGATCGCCACCATCGACCTGACCGCCTTCCGCACCCTGGGTGGCGGCGAGTGGCTCGATTGCGACCTCATCGCCACCTCCGGCGGCTACAGCCCGGTGGTCCACCTGGCCTCGCACCTGGGCGGTCGTCCGCAGTGGCGTGAGGACATCCAGGCCTTCGTGCCCGGTCCGGCGCCGCAGAAGCGCGTCTGCGCCGGTGGCGTGAACGGGGTCTTCGCCCTGGGCGACGTCCTCGCCGATGGTTTCGAAGCCGGCGCCACCGCGGCGGCCGAAGCCGGTGCCAAGGTCGTCAGCGGTGAGCTGCCCCAGGCCGAATTCCGCCAGGAAGAGCCGAGTCTCGCGCTGTTCCAGGTGCCCCACGACAAGCCGTCGTCGCGGGCGCCCAAGCAATTCGTCGACCTGCAGAACGATGTGACCGCCGCCGGCATCGAGCTGGCCTGCCGCGAGGGCTTCGAGTCCATCGAGCACGTCAAGCGCTACACCGCCATGGGCTTCGGCACCGACCAGGGCAAGCTGGGCAACATCAACGGCCTGGCCATCGCTGCCCGCGTGCAGAGCAAGGCCATCCCGGAAGTCGGTACCACCATGTTCCGCCCGAACTACACGCCCATCACCTTCGGCGCCATCGCCGGACGGCATTGCGGCCACCTGTTCGAGCCCAAGCGCTACACCGCGTTGCACGCCTGGCACCTCAAGCAGGGCGCCCTGTTCGAGGACGTCGGCCAGTGGAAGCGCCCCTGGTACTTCCCCAAGGCGGGCGAGGACCTGCATGCCGCGGTCAACCGCGAGTGTCTGGCCGTGCGCCGTAGCGTCGGCCTGCTCGACGCCTCCACCCTGGGCAAGATCGACATCCAGGGCAAGGATGCGCGCGAGTTCCTCAATCGCGTCTACACCAACGCCTGGACCAAGCTGGACATCGGCAAGGCCCGTTACGGCCTGATGTGCAAGGAAGACGGCATGGTCTTCGACGACGGCGTCACCGCCTGTCTCGCCGACAACCACTTCCTGATGACCACCACCACCGGCGGCGCGGCGCGCGTCTTCGAATGGCTGGAGCTGTACCACCAGACCGAATGGCCGGAGCTGGAGGTGTACTTCACCTCGGTCACCGACCACTGGGCGACCCTGACCCTGTCCGGTCCCAACAGCCGCAAGCTGCTGGCCAAGCTGACCGACATCGATCTGGACAACGCCGCCTTCCCCTTCATGGCCTGGAAGGAAGGCCTGGTGGGCGGGGTGCCGGCGCGGGTGTTCCGCATCTCCTTTACCGGCGAGCTCTCCTACGAGATCAACGTGCCGGCCAACTACGCCATGGGCGTGCTGGAACAGGTGGTCGCCGCGGGCAAGGAATTCGACCTCACCCCCTATGGCACCGAGACCATGCACGTGCTGCGGGCGGAGAAGGGCTTCATCATCATCGGTCAGGACACCGATGGTTCGGTCACGCCCCAGGACCTGGGCATGGGCTGGGCGGTGAGCCTGAACAAGAGCTTCTCCTTCATCGGCAAGCGCGGCATGCATCGCGTGGACTGCGTCCGCGAGAATCGCAAGCAGCTGGTGGGCCTCAAGCCCCTGGATGCCCGCGACGTCCTGCCGGAAGGCGCGCAACTGGTGTTCGAGCGCAACCAGCCGATCCCCATGGACATGGTCGGTCACGTGACCTCCAGCTACCACAGCGCGACCCTGGGCTACGGCTTCGCCATGGCGATGGTCAAGGGCGGGCTGGGCCGCATGGGCCAGACCGTCTACGCCCCGCTGGCCGACGGCCGCTACATCGCTGCCGAGATCGTCTCGCCGGTGTTCTACGACCCCAAGGGTGAGCGGCAGAACGTCGCCTAACGAGGATAGCGCCCCATGAACAACATCAATGTGTACGACCAATACTCCGCCAAGGCGCGCGCCGAATCCCCGCTGTTCCACGCCGAGCTGAGCAAGCTCGCCGGACGGGGCCCGGCCACCGCTGGGGTGACCCTGCGCGAGCGGGCCCTGCTGGGGCACCTGGTGCTGCGTGGCGACGCCCATGACGAAGGCTTCACCGGCGCCGTGCAGAGCGTGGTCGGCCTGGAAGTGCCCGGTCCGCTGGCGATCACCCAGAAAGGCGAGAGCTCGCTGCAGTGGCTCGGCCCGGACGAATGGCTGCTGGTCGTGCCCGGTGGCAGCGAATTCGCCACCGAGCAGGCGCTGCGCCAAGCCCTAGGCGAGCGCCACGTCGCCATCGTCAACGTCGGTGGCGGCCAGACGCTGGTCGAACTCAAGGGACCTAAGGTGCGTGAAGTGCTGATGAAGTCCACGTCCTACGATGTCCATCCGGACAACTTCCCGGTAGGCAAGGCCGTGGGGACGGTATTCGCCAAGTCCCAGCTGATCATCCGCCACACCGCGGAGGACACCTGGGAACTGGTGGTACGCCGGAGCTTCGCCGACTACGTCTGGCTATGGCTGCAGGACGCGAGTGCCGAGTACGGACTGCGCATCGAGGCCTGACCGGTCGCTGCGTTCAGACGCTCCATCGAACCCGACCTGCGTTGCGCGCAGGTCGGGTTTTGTGATTCTGGCTTCATCTCCATGCAAAGGAATTCATCATGAGCCGCACGCCCGATACCTGGATTCTCACCGCCCAGAGCCCGAGTCGCCTCGGCACCGTGGACGTGGTCACGCGCTATCTCTTCGAGCAGGGCTGCTATGTCACCCAGCACCACAGTTTTGATGATCGCGAAGCCCAGCGCTTCTTCATCCGGGTGGAATTCCAGGTGCCCGGCGATTTCAACGAAGGCCTGTTCCGCGTCGGCCTCGACCTGCGCTTCACCCCCTTCGACATGACCTTCGAGCTGACCCCGCCAGGCTATAGAGCCAAGGTCGCCATCATGGTCTCCAAGGCCGACCACTGCCTCAACGACCTGCTCTATCGCCAGCGCATCGGCCAATTGCCCATGGACGTGGTGGCGGTGATCTCCAACCACCCGGACCTAGAACCCCTGGCGGCCTGGCACGGCATTCCCTATCACCATTTCCCCCTGGATCCTCAGGACAAGCCGGCCCAGGAAGCTCGGGTCTGGCAGGTGCTGCAGGAGACTGGCGCCGAGTTGGTGATCCTCGCCCGCTACATGCAGGTGCTGTCGCCGGAACTCTGCCGCCGCCTCGACGGCTGGGCGATCAACATCCACCACTCCCTGCTGCCCGGCTTCAAGGGCGCGCGGCCCTATCATCAGGCCTATGCCAAGGGCGTCAAGCTGGTGGGCGCCACCGCGCACTACATCAACAACGACCTCGACGAAGGCCCCATCATCGCCCAGGGCGTCGAGTCCGTGGACCACGCCCACTATGCCGAAGACCTGGTGGCCCGCGGCCGTGACATCGAGTGCCTGACCCTGGCCCGTGCGGTGGGTTATCACTTGGAACGCCGCGTCTTCCTCAACGCCGGGCGGACGGTGGTGCTCTAACCCTTCTCGCTACCCATCCCGGCAGGCTGCGAGATCGCCAAGGCGTTCGCAGCCTGCCTGTCCTGCGCCACCTCGATCATTTTTCTATCGGCACGGCGGTACCCATCAGGCGCTGCCCGGAGACGTGCGTGCGTCCTTTGGCCGTGCTAGGCGAACAGGGTCAGGCTGGGCGACGGCCAGGGATGGAGGTGTAGCTCGGGATGAGGAGAGGTGTCGGGTAAGCGCGCCGTGGATGGTGCTGCCGGCGGTGGAGCAGGAGGGCGGTGCGCACCCGCCTCCGTAGGGGAGAGGCGGGTGGCGGGGCAGGCGGTCAGCCGGCCTGGGACAGGGTCGAGCGGACCGCAGGCGGGGCGACGTCTTCGCCGGCCTTTTCCAGATTCTTGCCCAGCAGGGCGTGGTAGAGCTCCTTGTCACCGAGGATGCCCACGGCGCGGCCTTCGGTCTCCAGCACCAGCTTGTGCCCGGTGTGGTAGCGGATCTCCAGGGCATCGCGCATGCGGATGTCGGCCGGTGCCAGGGTCGGTTGGCGTTGCAGGCTGGTGACCGGCATGCCCGGGGTCCAGCGTTGCAGGGCCAGGCTCTCGCCGCCACGGCGCAGGGCCTTGACCGTCTGGTTTTCCAGGGCCAGCCAGATGTCGTGGCTGCGCTCCAGGCAGATCTCGTTGCCCTCGCGGCCGCACTTGTCCAGGCCACGCATCAGGCTGTAGCCGCTGAGCACGTTGAGCGGATTGGTGTGGGCGACGAAGGTGCGCACGTATTCGTCCGCCGGATTGAGCACGATGTCTTCGGGGCGGCCGTGCTGGATGATGCGGCCGTCCTTCATGATGGCGATGTTGGTGCCGATCTTGAGGGCTTCGTCCAAATCATGACTGACGAAGACGATGGTCTTGTTGACCTTGGCCTGCAGCTGCAGCAATTCGTCCTGCAGTTGTTGGCGGATCAGCGGATCGAGGGCGGAGAAGGGCTCGTCCATCAGCAGGATGTCGGCGTCCATGGCCAGGGCGCGGGCCAGGCCGACGCGTTGCTGCATGCCGCCGGACAGGGAATCGGGCTTCTTGTTGCGCCACTGGGTCAGGCCGACCAGCTCCAGCTTCTCGTCGACCAGCTTCTTGCGCTCGGCGGCCGAGCGGCCCTGCATCTCCAGGCCGAAGCCGACGTTCTCGGCCACGGTCAGCCAGGGCATCAGGGCGAACTTCTGGAACACCATGGCGATGCGGGTGGTGCGCATGTCCTTGAGCACGGCGGGCGAGCAGTTGGCGATGTCCACCTCGGCGCCCTGATGCTCGATCAGCAGCTTGCCGCGACTCACGGTGTTGAGGCCATTGATGCAGCGCAGCAGGCTGGACTTGCCCGAGCCGGACAGGCCCATCAGCACGCAGATCTCGCCCTTCTGGACCTCCAGGCAGGCGTCCTCGACGCCCAGTACCTGGCCAGTCTCCTGGAGGATCTCGCTGCGACCCTTGCCCTGGTCGAGCAGCTCCAGGGCGCGCTTGTTCTGCTTGCCGAAGATGACGTCGACGTGTTCGAAACGTATGGCGGTCATGACTTATTTAACCTCGCGTGGGGCGGGTTGCTTGCACACCCGGTCGAGCAGGATGGCGATCAGGACGATGGACAGGCCGGCTTCGAAGCCCAGGGCGATGTCCGCGGTGTTGAGGGCGTTCACCACCGGCTTGCCGAGGCCATCGGCGCCCACCAGGGCGGCGATCACCACCATGGACAGCGACAGCATGATGCACTGGGTGATGCCGGCGCCGATGCTGGGCATGGCGTGGGGCAGTTCGATGCGGGTCAGCAGCTGCCAGCGCGAGCAGCCGAAGGCCTTGCCGGCGTCCATCAGCTCGGCGGGAACGTCCTGGATGCCCAGGCAGGTCAGGCGGATCGGCGCGGCCACGGCGAAGACCACCGTGGAGATCAGCCCGGGCACCACGCCCAGGCCGAACAGGGTCAGGGTCGGAATCAGATAGACGAAGGTAGGGACCGTCTGCATCAGGTCCAGGACCGGGCGCAGGCCGGTGTAGAACCAGGGTTTGTGCGCGGCGATGATACCCAGCGGCACGCCGACGGCGATGCACACCAGGGTGGCGAAGACCACCTGGGCCAGGGTTTCCATGGTTTCCTGCCAGTACCCCAGGTTGAGGATCAGCAGCAGGGAGATGAGGGCGAAGATCACCAGGCCGATGCTGCGTTGCAGCAGATAGATCCCTACCGCGACCAGGGCGATGAAGGCCAGCGGGTGGAACCACATCAGTCCGGCGGTGAGGCCGTGGATGAGGCCGGACAGCACATCGGAGATCTTGTCGAAGACGCTGGCGCCATGCAGCGTCAGCCAGTCGATGAAATCGGCGATCTGCTGGCCGAGAGGGAGCTTGTGGTCGGTGATTAACATAACGGTGCCCGTCAGGTAGGAGTGGACAGGTCGAAGCACGATAACCGCTGATTCGTGCTTCGGCTGTGGCAGTACCCGCCCGAACTGGCGCGGGACAGTCGAATGTTAGTGTTCGATCAGGGGGCCAGGGCGGTCTTCGCCGCCTCCAGCGCAGGCTTGCCATCGCGGGTGGTCACGCCGGCCAGCCACTGGTCGAGCACCTGCGGATGCGCCTTGAGCCAGGCCTTGGCGGCGGCGCTCGCGGCTTGTTTTTCGTTGAGCACCTTGTCCATCAGCTGGTTTTCCATGTCCAGGGTAAAGGACAGGTTGGTCAGCAGCTTGCCCACGTTGGGGCATTCCTGGACGTAGCCCTTGCGCACGTTGGTGTAGATGGTGGCGCCGCCGTAGTTGGGGCCGAAGACGTCGTCGCCGCCCTGGAGATAGGCCATCTTGAAGCGGGTGTTCATCGGGTGGGGTTCCCAGCCGAGGAAGACCACCCACTGCTGGCGCCGCTCGGCGCGCTGGATCTGCGACAGCATCCCGGCCTCGCTGGACTCCACCAGCTTGAACTTGCCCAGGTCGAAGGTGTTCTTGTCGATCATGCCCTGGATCAGGCGATTGCCATCGTTGCCCGGCTCGATGCCGTAGATCTTGCCGTCGAACTTGTCGGCGTTCTTGGCGATGTCGGCAAAGCTCTTGACCCCGGCGTCATAGACATACTGGGGCACCGCCAGGGTGTACTTGGCACCTTCCAGGTTGGCGCGCACGGTCTCGACGCTGCCGTTGTCGGCATAGGGCTTGATGTCAGCCGCCATGCTGGGCATCCAGTTGCCGAGGAAGACGTCGATGTCCTTGTTCTGCAAGGATTTGTAGGTGACCGGTACGGAGATCATGTTGGTCGTGGTCTGGTAGCCGAGGGCGTGCAGCACCTCGCTGGTCACGGCCGTGGTCACGGTGATGTCGGTCCAGCCGACGTCAGCAAAGCGCACCTTGGCACAGGAAGCCGGTTCGGCTGCCTGAACAGCGAGTGGCGCCAGCAGAGCGGCACTCAAGAGCCAACGGGAACAACCTTTCATGGACACATCTCCTTGCGTTTGGCGGGGTACCTTTCGGTGCGCCCCACGTGTATTTATCTGTAACCCATCCCCCCAGGCTCGCCTACCGCCTGCGTCGCTACCAGTGTACGCGGCGTCGCAACCAGAAGCGGAAATGTCGTATCCAGCACGAGCCCCGGGACAGGTCCGCGCCCAGGGCGGCGTGGCCGCGCGAGGCGGCGGCGCGAGCGCACATGCCCCTTGCGGCGAGCCGCTGCCCAGAGGGGTTTGATAGCCATCGCACAGGCCCGCGACTCAGTTGGCCAGGCTGGCCTTCACCGCGACGTTGCCCGGCGCACCGCTGCGGGTGGCGACGCCCTTGAGCCAGGCGTCGAGGCGTTCGGGATTGCGCTTAAGCCAGTTGCGCACGGCGCGGCGCGGATTGTCCTTTTCGTTGAGCACCCGATCCATCAGCTGGTTCTCCATGTCCAGGGAAAACTCCAGGTTGCCCAGCAGCCGGGCCACGTTGGGGCACTGCTGGGCGTAGCCCTTGCGCACCACCGTGTAGACCGTCGCCCCACCCTGATTGGGTCCGAAGTAGTCGTCGCCGCCGTCCAGGTAGGCCAGCTTGTGCCGGACGTTCATCGGATGGGGTTCCCAGCCGAGAAAGACGATCCATTGCTGGTCCAGCAGCTCCTTCATCCGCACCTGGGTCAGCATGCCCTGCTCGCTGGATTCGTCGAGCCTGAAGTCGCCCAGGCCGAAGGCGTTGCTGGCGATCATCTTCTTGACCAGGGCATTGCCGTCGTTGCCGGGCTCGATGCCGTAGATAGTGCGGTCGAAACGCTCGGCGAAGCGGGCGATGTCGGCGAAGTTCTTGACCCCAGCCTCGTAGACATACTGGGGCACCGCCAGGGTGTAGCGAGCGCCCTCCAGATTGGCGTGCAGGCGTTCGACCGCTCCTGCGTCGACCATGGGCTGGCTGAGCTTGGCCTGCGCCGGCATCCAGTTGCCGAGGAAGACATCGGCCTCGCCTGCGGCTAGGGCGTCGTAGGTCTGCGGCAGGGACAGGCGCAGCACCTCGGTCTCGTAACCGAGGGCGCTGAGCAGATAGCGGGTCATGGCGTTGGTGATATTGAGATCCGACCAGCCGACATCGGCCAGGCGCACCTGCTGGCAACTTTCGGCCTCGCCCGCCTGCACGGTCGAGCTCAGCAACAGACCGGACAACCACAGCGCTTGGGAGATTTTCATCCTGAACTCCAGGGAATCGCGAAGGGAAGGACCCTGGCCACTGCACGTACCGGTCCGTCTGGCCCTGGTATTGGTGGCTTTTCGCCACGAGTGGCCAGAAGGGCGACCAACGGTCGTTGGCCTGAACTACAACCGTGCCAACTGAGTCGCCATGCCACATTTTGGCGCGCATCGGTTACGTCCTGGTGTTACCGATGGGATACCTCTGGCGAAGTGCTATCTCCCAGAGGTCGGTCTCAGACCCGAAAGGTCGCAATTAAAAACCCTATCTAATCAACGCCATTGACCGCTGCTTAATGGATTATTCGCCCCAGACAGCCTGCCTGCAGCGGGGTTCACCCATTTTCGGCATGGGAATTGCGACATGACTTATGCGTCCGCGACACATCTTTCGCCCAACGTTGTCCGCCGCACCTCATTAGAGCCCAGCAAAGGGCCCCAGCCTGCGTGAAGGAGATTCAAACCATGTCGCCCATTCCCACCTCGTCACAGGCCCGTGCGATCCAGTCCATCGGCTTTCTGCTGCTGGACAACTTCACACTTATCTCCCTGGCGTCGGTGGTGGAGCCGCTGCGCATGGCCAACCAGCTGTCGGGACGCGAACTCTATCGCTGGTGCACCCTGAGTCTGGACGGCCGTCCGGTGCGGGCGAGCGACGGCTTGCAGATCACTCCGGACAGTGCCGTCAGCGCCGCCCCGGCAATGGACATGGTGATCGTCTGCGGCGGCGTGGGCATCCAGCGCAGCGTGTCGCGCGAGCATTGCACCTGGCTGCAGAGCCAGGCGCGCCAGGGCCGCAAGCTGGGCGCGGTCTGTACCGGCAGCTGGGCCCTGGCCCGTGCCGGTCTGCTCGACGGCTACGACTGCAGCGTGCACTGGGAAACCCTGGCGGCCCTGCAGGAAGCCTATCCGCGCGTGGTGCTCAGCACCCGTCTGTTCACCATCGACCGCAACCGCTGCACCGCCTCGGGCGGTACCGCGCCGATGGACATGATGCTGCACCTGATCGGCCGCGAGCATGGTCGCGAGCTGTCGGCGGCGATCTCGGAGATGTTCATCTACGAGCGCATCCGCAACGAGCAGGATCACCAGCGCGTCCCGCTCAAGCACATGCTGGGTACCAACCAGCCCAAGCTGCAGGAGATCGTGGCGCTGATGGAGGCCAATCTCGAAGAGCCCATCGACCTCGACGAGCTGGCGGTCTATGTGGATGTGTCCCGGCGCCAGCTGGAGCGCCTGTTCCAGAAGTACCTGCACTGCTCGCCGTCGCGCTACTACCTCAAGCTGCGGCTGATCCGCGCCCGGCAGCTGCTCAAGCAGACCACCCTGTCGATCATCGAGGTGGCCTCGGTGTGCGGCTTCGTCTCCACCCCGCACTTCTCCAAGTGCTACCGCGAATACTTCGGCATCCCGCCGCGCGACGAGCGCCAGGGTCCGACCATCCAGCAGCCCATCGCCCTGATGCCGCTGTCCCAGGAGCTGTCGCTGATGCCGGCCTCGTCCGCACTGGCGGCCCTGAGTCAGGCCCAGGGCGAATCCACCTTCGCCAGCGTGCGGCTGTAGGTCGCCTCGGCCGGCCTAGCGACCGCTGGGCAGGCTGAGCAGCAATGCCGCCGTCTGCAGATCCGGCTGGCCGTCGAAACGGCCGGGCCGGTACTTCATCTGGAAGGCACCGATGACATCGCGGGTGGCCGCATCGAGCACGCCGGTGCGCGGCACCGCATAACCGATCCGCGCCAGCTGATCCTGGAACCAGGCCGGAGGCGGCAGCACGCCGCCCAGGCTGGCCTGGCGCTGGGTGACCACGTTCTGATTCGGCCAGTTGATCAGCCCCGCCGCGGCCAGGCGCGCCCAGGGAAACAGCGGACCCGGATCCTGCTTGCGTCCCGGGGCGATGTCGCTGTGTCCGACGATGGCGCGGCGATCCAGGCCGTGGCGTTGTTCGATGTCCTTGAGCAGCGGAATCAGCGCCTGGATCTGGGCTTCGCTGAAGGGATACCACTGGCGTCCGGCCGGGGTGTCGCGAAAGCCCAGGTTGACCATCTCGATGCCGATGGAGGTGGAATTGAGCCAGGTGCGGCCTTCCCATTCGCTGACGCCGGCATGCCAGGCGCGGCGATTCTCATCCACCAGACGGTAGATGGTGCCATCGGTGTCGATCAGGTAGTGGGCGCTGACGCCGGCCTGGGTCAGCAGCTTGAGCGACTGCTGGGAGCCCGCTGCGGTGTAGTGCAGCACGATGTACTGCACCCGGCTGTCCTGGTCGCGGGCGGTGTAGTCGTCGTTGATGCGCAGACCGCTGGAGCAGCCGGCCAGGAGCAGGCCGCAGAGCAGCCAGGGGAGGAGCTTGAAGGGATTTCGCACGATTACCTCGCGAACGGCGGAAGGGTCAGGCCACGTCCAGGCGATCGCGTCCGGCGCGCTTGGCGCGGTAGAGCGCCTGGTCGGCACGTTCGAATACGGTATCGGCATCCTCGCCCGGCGCAAAGGCGGCAAGACCAGCGGACAGAGTGATCACCACCCGCTCGCCCTTGAAATGGAAGGGGCAGGCGGCGACGGCGGCGCGTAGCTGCTCGATCAGGGTCACCCCGCCGGCGACCGGCGTGGCGCTCAACAGCACGACGAACTCCTCGCCGCCGAAGCGGGCGATGAAGTCGGTCTTGCGCAGGCGGCGCTGCAATTCGCTGGCGATGATCTTGAGCACCTTGTCGCCGGCCAGGTGACCGTAGCCATCGTTGATGCGCTTGAACAGATCGACATCGAGCACCGCCAGCAGCAGGTCGCCGCCATGGCGTTGCCAGCGGGCCACCTCCAGTTCCAGGCGTTCGCTCCAGGCGGCACGATTGGGCAGCCCGGTGAGGGGGTCGCAAAGGGCCTTCTGTCGCTGTTCTTCGAGATGGCCGCGATACTGCTGTGCCTCGCGCTCCATGCCGGCGACGCGCTCGGTGAGGGCGTTGAATCGCTCGCTGGCTTCCTGCTCGCGGGTCTCGCGCTGGCTCTGCTGCTCGGCCAGGCTGGTCAGCAGGCCTTCCAGTCGGCTGTCGAGGGACAGTTTGAGACTGTCCAGGTCGGTGGCCTCCTGGACCTCGTTCTGCAGTTCGTTGACCTGACCGCGCAGGGCCTCGCCAAAGGCCCGCTCCTGGGTCTGGCCGTCCTGACGCTGGTCGTGGACGTGTTGCAGACCGGTCTGGAAGGCGGCGAGGCGTTCGTTGAGGCGGCGCAGATAGAGCTGGAATTCGCTCTGCCCGGAATGGTTGAGGGCCAGCACCAGTACCGACAGGTCGTCGAGCACCGGTACCAGTTCGTACCAGTTCAGACTGCCCTGGATGCGCTGGCGCAGGTGCTCGGCCTGGGGCTTGTGGCTGTCGGGCAGCGCCAGGTCGTCGAGCAGGCGCAAAAGGGTAGCTTCCAGATGCGGGGCGATGGCGCTGTAGCCGGGCTCGGGCACCGGTGGTAGGGCATAGGCCGGATCGGCCGGCGCAAGCGAAGCATCGCCGCTGATTTCGACGGCAGCGGCTGGCGGACTGGCCAGCGCTGGCGGTTCGGACGTTTCCGCCGGCTCGGCCTGGGCGAGAGGCGCAGCGGTGTCGGGCATTTGCGCCGGTAGCGCCGCTGGCGCCTCTTCCGCATGCTCGCCTCGTCCTCCCAGCAGGCGCTGCAGGAAGCCGGGACGGGCGGGCTGCTCGGGGTGCAGCTGGCTCAGGGCCTGTTGCTGCAGGCGGCTGAACTCGCCGAGCAGCGCGGGCAGCTCGCTTGGCTGGCCGGCAGCGGCCTGGGCGCGCTTGGCGAAACCCTTGAGCGCCTTGCGCTGGTCACGCGGCAACTCCAGGGTCTGCAGCAGCCGGCAGAGTTCGGCAAAGGCCTCGGTTACCTGCCGCGCACGCAATTCCCGGCGCTGCTCGGAATCGAGCACGGTGCGCTCCAGGCGCGGAATCAGCTTGGCGAGATCGGCGTCGCTGTCGTCCCGGCGGAGAATGTCGCGCAATTCGACCAGGCAGGCGTCCACCGCCGCGTCGTTGCCTTCGGCGGCTAGACTGCTGCGCACGAGGCCACGACGCACCAGGTCCAGGCGGTTTTCCCACCGGCTTTCCAGGCGTTCGAGATTCTCGAGGCTCTCCAGGTATTTGTTTTTCCAGCGTTCGACGTCCGCGCGCTCCATCCGCCCGCTCCAAAGGCTTGAGGGTGGCCAGCAGGCAGGCACGACGGGGCGCCCAACCAACTTGACAGTGGCTAGGGTATCGGCGGTTTCGGGGAAAGTTTGAGCAGGACGACCAGAGGCCGCTTGGGCGGGACGAACTGAGGAGCCGCCGCCGCAGGACGCGGCGGCGGATGAAGCTTACTTGGCGGCGCGTTCTTTCTGGATCAGGAAGTCGGCGACCTTCAGGGTTTCGTCCGGACCACCCGAGGAGCCCAGGTCGAAGCGATACTTGCCGTTGACCACCATGGTCGGTACGCCGGTGATCTGATATGCCATGGCCAGTTTCTTGTCCTTTTCCACCTGACCCTTCACGGCGAAGGAGTTGTAGGTGCTGAGGAACTTGTCGCGATCCACGCCCTGGGTGGCGAGGAAGTCGGCCATCTCTTCGGGTGTGGCGAGCTTCTTGTGCTCCTTGTGGATGGCGGCGAAGACGGCGTCGTGCACCTTGGCTTCCACGCCCATGGCTTCCAGGGTCACGAACAGCTGACCATGGACGTTCCAGACGCCACCGAACATGGCCGGCACGCGCTTGAAGGTGACGTCGTCGGGCAGCTTCTTGGACCAGGCGTTGAGGGTGGGCTCGAAGGCGTAGCAGTGCGGGCAGCCGTACCAGAACAGCTCAACCACTTCGATCTTGCCGGGTTCGGACACCGGAACCGGACTGCTCAGTTCGGTGTACTGCTTGCCGGCCTGGATGTCGTCGGCATGGGCGGCCGCGCCGAACAGACTGGCGGCGGCGAACACGGCGGAGAAAAGCAGGTTGCGCATGGGACTACTCCTGGAAGAAAGCACGCCCACCAACCGGGCATGACGGATTGCGGGCATTGTAGCCGGGTGCATCGCCGCGCCTAGTCGCTGACGCGGTCGAGGCCGGCCATGTTCAGGCTTCGTTCAGGTTGCCAGGAGCGCGGTCCTCGCCCAGCGCATCCGATATACTGCTGGCTTTGCCGCGCGCTCGCGAGTACCCCCATGTCCAGCTTCAAGAATCCCATCGTCGGTCTGTGCCAGCAGGCGTCCTTTCTCATCAGCGCCGCCAAGGTCGATCAGTGCCCGCTCGACAGCGGTCTGGAAGTGGCCTTCGCTGGCCGCTCCAACGCCGGCAAGTCCAGTGCGCTCAACACCCTGACCCACGCCAACCTGGCGCGCACCTCGAAGACGCCGGGACGCACCCAGCTGCTCAACTTCTTCACCCTCGACGAGGAGCGGCGCCTGGTGGACCTGCCCGGCTATGGCTACGCCAAGGTGCCGATCCCGCTCAAGCAGCACTGGCAGGAGCACCTAGAGGCCTATCTGAGCAGCCGCAATTCGCTCAGCGGCGTGGTGCTGATGATGGATATCCGCCATCCGCTGACCGAATTCGACCGCCTGATGCTGGACTGGGCCCAGGCCAGTTCCATGCCGCTGCACATCCTGTTGACCAAGGCCGACAAGCTGGCCTTCGGCGCGCAGAAGAACGCCCTGCTCAAGGTGCAGCGCGAGGTGCGCCAGGGCTGGGGCGATACCGCCAGCATCCAGCTGTTCTCGGCGCCCAAGCGCCAGGGGATAGAGGATGCCCAGCGCGTGCTGGCCAGTTGGCTGGGTCTCGACGAGCCCGCCGCCGAGGCATAAAAAAACTCCGGACTTCCATCGGGGGAGGGGAGAAGTCCGGAGTTCAAGACTGGACCGCCACAGCAGGGGTCCAGCATCTGCCAACACTAAACAGCAAAGGAGCAGAACGGTTATCCGAACCGTTCAGCAATTCAGACGGGGCGCCTCGAGAAAGGTTCGCCCCGCCCGTGCAGAAAGCCAGCGCCCTGACTAGCGGCCGCTGGCGAGCCCCAGACCCTCGTCGGCGCCCAGGTGCACGTTCATGCACTGAACCGCAGCGCCCGCGGCGCCCTTGCCCAGATTGTCCAGGCGCGCCACCAGCGTCATCCGCTCGGCATTGCCATAGACGAAGAGGTCGGCGCGGTTGGTGTCGTTGCTGGCCTGGACGTCGAAGAAGCCATTGTCCAACTCCTCCTCGGCAGCTACCGGCGCCACCCGAATGAAGGCTTCGCCGTCATAGTGACGGGCCAGCGCCGCCTGCAGGTCGGCCGCGCTGGTGCCCGGGCGCAGCTGGCTGGCGTGCAGCGGGATGGTCACCGCCAGGCCCTTGAGGAAGGGGCCGACGATGGGGCTGAACACCGGCGCGGCGGCCAGACCGCTCTGCACGCGCATTTCCGGCAGGTGCTTGTGGCCCTGGCCCATGGCATAGGGACGCGGACTCAGCAGGCGCGCCTCGCCGCCGGCTTCGTAGGCGGCGATCATCTGCTTGCCGCCACCGCTGTAACCGGTCAGGGAAAAGGCCGACAGTGGGGTGTCCGGGGCCAGCAGACCGGCATCTACCAGCGGCCGGGCCAGCAGGATGAAGGCAGTGGCGTGGCAGCCGGGGTTGGCGATGCGCTTGCTGGCGCGTAGCGCCTCGCGCTGACCGGGGGCCAGCTCGGGCAGGCCGTAGGTCCAGCCGCTGTCGGTACGGAAGGCGGTGCTGGCGTCGATGATGCAGGTGTTGGGATTGGTCACCAGGCTCACCGCTTCGCGGGAGGCGGCATCGGGCAGGCAGAGAAAGGCCACATCGGCGGCATTGAGGAAGCGCGCGCGCTCGGCCGGGTCCTTGCGCTTGCTCTCGTCGATGCGCAGCAGTTCGATGTCCGAACGGCCGGTCAGGTAGTCCAGCAGACGCAGGCCGGTGGTGCCTTCCTGGCCGTCGACGAAAACTTTGAAGCTCATGGCGGTGCCTCTCGCGAATGGGCGCTGAAAGGGTCGATTGTAGCGACTCGGGCAGATCAGGCATACGCCGCAGGGCGGGGATACAGCCGTGTGCCTTCCAACCAGCGCAGTCCGCCGTGCTAGAGCGGTCCGGACAGGAGCGACAGGTACAGATTAAAAATTTTTAATTTTGTACGGATACAGTGTCGCGTAGCTGTAAGTGGTTCGCTCCGGTGCCAGCGGCGAAGCTGAGACTCCTCTGCCACCTCGCTGGATCTCGCCATGGATCGCTTATCGCCCGGTATCGCCCTTGCCCGTTTCGTCATTCACCGGCGTGGATTACGCCACCTGTGCGAGCTGCTCGTCCGCTGGCGATCGCGGGTCCAGAGCCGACGGCAACTGCAGCAACTGGACAGCCGCGCCCTGGCCGATCTGGGACTGAATCTCGCGGATCAGTACCGCGAAGGCGGCAAGCCCTTCTGGCGGGAGTGAAAATCTGCGCCGAGGTGCGACTTCCTCCGGCTGACGGTAGTCTCAGTCAAGCCTATCCAGACGGGAGTCCCCCATGAAAACCCTGCACCTGGGCGCCGCCGCGGCGCTGTTCTGCCTGTCCACCGCCGCCTCGGCGTCGAGTTTCTATGTCACCACCGACATCATCGTCAACGCCATCGACGCGACGTCCGACACCACCTCGTCCATCACCGGCTCCTTCAAGAACGACAAGCTGGTCCAGGAAGCCCGTGACGATGCGGCCACCTACGTTGGCAGCGCCGGCGACATCCGTGGCGTACGCCTGGAAGCGGCGCTGGACCACCTGCGCAGCCAGGCGCCCGAACTGCGTCAGGCCAGTGATGACCAGCTGGCCCAGGCGATTCTCGCCATCTGACGCGCAACACCGCGATACCCCCGTACCCCGTGGCTGCTAGCCCGGAACGGGGGGCTGCGTTAGCCTTGGCGACCATCTGCCACCGGAGGGTCGTCATCCATGCATATCCGTCGTTCTGCCGCGCTGTTGCTCGGCCTCTGTCTCGCCACGCCGGTCCTGGCGTTCGACTCCACCACCGAGGGTCTGGTCAAGACCATCTACGGCACCAGCCAGCTCACCACCGGCCCCTTCCAGAACAAGCTGGTCCTGGCGGCCCGTGACGATGCCGCGGCCTTCGTCGCCACCGACGGTGCCCTGCGCGGTGCCCAGTTGGAAGAAACCTTGAGAGCCCTGCGTGCGGCCGATCCGGCGCTGCACGCCTCCGACCGGGAACTCGCCCAGGCGATTCTGAGTCAGTAGTCCGTTTCAATTCCGTGACATCCCTGGAGTATCCATGCGCCGTTCCCTGCTTATCGCCGCTGCCCTGACCCTGGGCGTTTCGAGCCTGGCTCAGGCCCAGACCCTGGTGGCCACCAGTAACATCGTGGTGCGGGCGCTGCAGCGCAGCATCGACTTCACCTCCGACACCACCACCTCCATCCGCGACGCCAAGATGATCCAGGCCGCGCGTGGCGATGCCGCCAGCTTCGTCGCCACCGACGGCGACATCCGTGGCGTGCAGCTGGAAGAGGCCTTCCGCAGTCTGCGCGACCAGTTCCCGGCCGCGCGCCAGGCCAACGACCTGCAGCTGGCCCAGGCCATCCTGGCGCTGTGAAGAACCGCGCCGGCCGGCTGCGGCAGTGGCTGGCCGGCCTTGCGGCCGGCCTGGCCCTTGGCGGGGCCCAGGCCGCCCTGCACCTCGAACTCGATACCCAGGGCCTGACGCCCGCGCAGATCCAGGCCACCCAGCAGCTGCTGGCTGAAGCCCAGGCGCTGCTGCCACCCAAATTCAAGGCGGCGCTGGACGAGCGCATTCCGGTGCGCTGGAGCAGCGAGCTGCTGGAAGAAGCCTATGGCGAGGCGGATCGGCGCAACCTGCTGCTCAATCGCCGCCTGCTGCCCAGTCTGGTGGACGGCAGCGACACCCGCATCCAGACCGGTCGCCCCCATGGCACCCAGCACCGCGAACTGCTGGCCACGGTGCTGCACGAGCTGACCCACTTCTATGACCGCGAGCGCATCTGGACGCCCGCGCAGCGCCAGCTGATCCTCTCCTGCGGCGGCCTGGGGCTGACCTCCGACCAGCTGCCGCTGAAATGCCAGGGCCAGGCCGGGCGCAGCTACACCCTGTCCGACGATCCGCGGCTGCTGGACCTGGCCGGTTGGCAGGTGAAGACGCGCAAGCATGGCAATCGCGAGTCCAAGAACCTCTTCATCGCCCGCAGTCCCGATCTCTATGAAGTCACCAACCCGAAGGAATTCTTGGCGGTGAACCTGGAGTACTTCCTGCTCGACCCGAGCTACGCCTGCCGGCGGCCGGCGCTGCAGCGCTACTTCGCCGAGCACTTCGGCTGGTCGCCGGCGCACGATGCCTGTCCGGGGCGCTATCCCTATCTCAACGCCGGCAACGACTTCGGCGAGGCGCCCCTGGGTTGGCTCGATCCGGAGCGGGTCTATGCGGTCGACTACCTGCTGGCCGAGGGCAACGAGAAGGTCATGAGCCGCTGGGGCCACAGCATGCTGCGCCTGGTGGTCTGCGCCCCCGGTCGGCCACGCGGCCCGGATTGCCGGCTGGACCTGCAATACCACCTGGTGCTGTCGTTCCGGGCCTTCGTCAACGACGTCCAGCTCTCCAGCTGGCGTGGCCTGACCGGCTCCTACCCCTCGCGGCTGTTCGTGCTGCCGCTGGCCCAGGTGGTGGACGAGTACACCAAGGTGGAGCTGCGAGGCCTGCAATCGGTCCCGCTCAAGCTGACCCGCCCGGAGATCGCCGACTTTCTCGAACGGACCGCCCAGGTGCACTGGAGCTATGACGGCCAGTACTACTTCGTCACCAACAACTGCGCGGTGGAAACCTTCAAGCTCCTGCACGACGGGGTACCGCGCCTGGCCGCTGCCCAGCTCGATGTCATCACCCCCACCGGGCTGATGGATGCGCTCAGGTTCAAGGATCTGGTGGACACCTCGGTGTTGGACGATCCGCGCGAGGCGCTGCGGCTGGGCTATCGCTTCGACAGCTTCCGCGAGCGCTTCCAGGCGATGTTCAAGGTGGCCAGGGAGCGCCTGAACCTGCCCCAGGCGGACGTCGAGGCCTGGCTGGCGCTGACCCCGCAGCAGCGCCGCGAGCAATTCCAGCGCGCCGATCTGCGCGCCAGCGCCGCCTTGCTGCTGCTGGAGCAGGCGGCCTATCGCCGGGCGCTGCTGCAGGCGCAGACCGAGCTCAAGGATCGCTACCTGGGTCAGGATGCGCTGGACAAGGCGCGCTTCGGCAAGGCCGGTGGCGCCCTGGAGCAGATCCTCAAGGACAGCGGCTACCTGAGCCGCCCCGCCGAGCTGCTGGGCACCGACGGCTACGGCCTGCCGCAACCAGGCGAGTGGGAACAGCTGACCGCCGAGAGCCAGAAGCGCCAGGCGCACCTGCGCAGCCTCAGAGACACCCTCAACAACGAGGTCCGCCAGCTGCTCTCGCCAGAGGCCCGCGACGGCCTGGACCTGACCGAAGCCAACCTGGACCTGCTCGGCAAGCACCTGCGCGAGCTGAACAAGGCCAGTGGCGGGTTGGAGTTGAAGTAGAGCGGTTGGGGCCTGTTGGGCTTCGCGTAGCTCAACCCAACCTACGGAGCCTGCGTAGGTTGGGTTGAGACGGCTTTATCGTCGAAGCCCAACGGCCAGCGGTGACGAGCATCGTTGGGCTTCGCCTTGCTCAACCCAACCTACGAGACCCTAGGTAGGTTGGGTTGAGGCAGCTCTATCGCCGAAGTCCAACAGCCCAAACATTCACTAGCGCTGCGGCGCCTTGCCCTGGGGTTTGGCAGGTGCCGCGGGTTGCGGGCGCTTCAGCAGGGCCAGCAGCTGTTCCGGCGGTACCTCCTGGCCGTTGAGCATCAGCCGCCCGGCGCTATAACTCAGGGTGGCCACCAGATCCTCGCCTTCGGCCTTGAGCAGGCCGCTGTTCAGGCCGATGCCGGCCAGGGCTTCGGCGGTGGCCTGGGCCTGCTGCTGCATGGCCGGCTGGGTGCGCTGGGCGCCCGTCTGGAACAGGACGCCATCCACCAGGCTGCCCCGCGCCACCGACAGGCGCGCATCGAGACCGGCCAGCAGTTGGGCCGCGAGTTGCTCGGGCGGCAGATCGTAGGTCGCCGGCTTGGCCAGGGTCAGGTCCAGGCGCAGGTGGTTGCTGCCGCCGGGGGTATCGAAGCGCAGGTCATCCACTACCAGTTGGGGGCGCGCGGCGAGCACATCGCCGAGGTGCTGCTGCAGGGTCGCCTGGGTGGTGGGATCGAGACCCTGCTCGGTATCCAGCTGCAGGTGCTGCAGCAGGGCGTTGAGCTGGGCCAGGGCCTGGCTGTCGAGATTGCTGTAGTGACTGCTCAGACTCGCCTTGCCCAGGGTCTGGCCGGCGATGTCGAGTCGACCGAGGCTGGCATTAAGCGTCCCCGCCAGCTGCTGGCCCTGTTGTTGGGTGTCGCCCTGGAGCTGCAGGTCCCGCAGCTCCACCGCGGGCTTGCCGGGCATGGCCAGCAGCAGGCGCCCCAGGCGCAGCTGACCCGGGCCCAGCCAGAAGCCATCGGCATTGCGGCGGTTGTCGCCGGTCAGCCCGAAACCTTCGGTCTCCAGCTTGGCCCAGCCATCCGGCGTGCGCACATTGAGGCTGAATTGGCCGACCGTGCTGTCCAGACGCAGTCGGCTGGCCTCCATGTCAGTGTGGAAGGTGGCGTTCAGACCGGAGAAGGCCACCGCGCCCTGGGGCTGGTCCAAGTGCAGGGCGGCCAGGGTCAGGCCGCCGTCCACCGCACGGTCGTAGCCCAGGGTGGCGTCGAGCTGCACGGGTTCGGCGCCCTTGGCCAGGGTGAAGAGATCGGCCGTGAGCGGCGTACGCGCCAGGGTAAAGCGGTTGACCGCCATGACCGGCGCCAGCTGCAGGGACTTGAGGCGGGTCAGGGGGAAGGGACCGTGCTGGATGTCGTCGAGCACCCGCAGTACCTCCACGGGCGGCCGATCCTCGGCCTGTACGGTCAGACTGAAGGTGGCGGTGCTGCTGAAGACACCGCGTTGCAGCTCGACCAGCTGCAGCTGCAAGGGGTACTCGGGCAGTTGCGCCTGCAAGGCTACCTGGGCCTGGCTCGCGACCTGGCGCAATTCGCCCTCCAGCCGGGTGCCGGTGTACCAGGCGCCGCCCACGGCAGTGCCGACGGCGACCAGGGCCACACCGGCGAGGGTGGTGAGTAATGGTTTCTTCATGGCGACCAAATCCCTTTGTATAAGGCACACAGCGGCTTGCGGCAGATTGGAAGCGGAGTGTACGAGAGCGCCGGGTGGATGCCGAGGGGGCGCAGCGGTGATCCGCTCGTATGGCTGCAGACTGTGATGGCTTTCCGGCGGCGTCGGCGCCGAGTCGACGACCGCGGCGGTGGGTGCTAGCGTGCCGCGATCCCCACTGCCGGAACCTCCGCCATGACCGTTTTCCCGTGCCTGCCTGCCGTTTCCATCCGTTCACTGCCGGAGGTGCCGGCATGAGCAGTCAGCGTCCGGTCGATGGCCTGCAACTTCCCGCCGAACTCCTGGCTCGCGCCGAGGCGCTACTGGCCCAGGGTGGACGTCGCCTGCTGGGCATCGCGGGCACTCCGGGCGCGGGCAAGTCGACCGTGGCCGAGTTGCTGGCGGCGGCGCTCGGCGCGCGCGCCGTGGTGGTGCCCATGGACGGCTATCACCTGGCCAATCGCGAGCTGGCGCGTCTGGATCGCGCGCAACGCAAGGGCGCGCCGGACACCTTCGATGCACGCGGCTATCGCGCCCTGCTGCAGCGGCTGAAGACGCCGGTGGCCGGGGAGACCGTCTATGCGCCGCTGTTCAATCGCGAGATCGAAGAGCCCATCGCCAATGCCATCCCGGTCCCCGCCGAGACCCAGCTGGTGATCAGCGAGGGCAACTACTTGCTGCTGACCCAGGCGCCCTGGAGCGATGTCGCCGAGGTGTTCGACGAGTGCTGGTACGTGCGCGTCGATCCCGCGGAGCGTCGCGAGCGGCTGGTCGCCCGCCACATGCATTTCGGCCGCAGCCGCGCGGACGCTGAGGCCTGGGTGGAAAGCACCGACGAGCCCAATGCGCGACTGATCGACGGCGATAGAGCCCGGGCGGATCTGGTAGTGGAGTGGCGGGGCTGAGGCAGCCTGTCTCGGCGGCCAGAAGAAACGGCTAGAAACCGCCGCCAGCATCCAGCCAGGCCTGTTCCTCCGGCGTATTGAGCCGCCCCAGCGCCCGGTTGCGGTGCGGGAAGCGACCGAAGCGAGCGATCACCTCCAAGTGGGCCTCGGCATAGCGCCGGTAGTGCTCGATGCCCAGGGCCTCGAACAAGGCGAGCGAACGCTGCTGATCGGCCAGGGCTTCGGAGTGTTCGAACGGCAGATAGAAAAAGGCGCGCAACTCGGCTTCGACCTGCTGATCCAGACCGGCGTCGATCGCCTGGCGCGCGTGCCTCAAGGCCAGGCCGTCGGTGGCGAAGGCGTGGCCGCTATGACGATAGATATTGCGCGGGATCTGATCGAGCAGCAGGCACAGGGCCAGGGCGCCTTCGGCGCCGGTGGCCCAGCCGTCCAGTTCCCCGCGGCTGGCGGCCAGATGCGCGGCCTCGAAGCGAGTGCGGCACTCGGCGTCGAAGGCAGGGCCGCCGTTGAACCACTGGCGTCGGCCGGCGGCGCGCCAGAAGGAGACGACTTCGGTTGGATTCATTTCCTGCTCCCTGTCTGATCGGGTTCCACGTGGAACCCCTCAGCCCCGACCCACATAGGGCATCTTGGTCGCCATCACCGTCAGCGTCTGAACGTTGGCGTCCAGTGGCAGGCTGGCCATGTAGCGGACGGCGTCGGCGACGTGTTTGACGTCCATGCGCGGTTCCACGGCAGTGCTGCCGTCGGCCTGGAGCACGCCACTCGCCATGCGCTCGGTCATCTCGGTGGCGGCGTTGCCGATGTCGATCTGGCCGCAGGCGATATCGAAGGCGCGACCGTCCAGAGCCAGGGCCTTGGTCAGACCGGCCACGGCGTGCTTGGTGGCGGTGTAGGGCGCGCTGAAGGGCCTGGGCGTGTGCGCCGAAATGGAGCCGTTATTGATGATGCGCCCGCCACGCGGCGACTGCGCGCGCATCAGGGCGAAGGCGGCGCGGCTGCAGAGGAAGACGCCGGTGAGGTTGGTATTGACCGCCCGGTGCCAGGCGTCCAGCTCCAGTTCGTCGATGGGCACCGCCGGGGCGCCGACGCCGGCATTGTTGAACAGCAGGTCGAGACGGCCATAGGTGTCGCGGATGCGGGCGAACAGGGCCTCGACGCTGGCGGCATCGGTGACATCGCAGGGTACCGCCAGGGCTTCGCCGCCCTGTTGCCGGGCCTCTTCGGCGAGGGCCTCCAGGGGTTCGGCGCGACGGGCTGCCAGGACCACGCGGAAGCCGTCCGCGAGCAGGCCGAGGGCGACGGCGCGGCCGATGCCCTGGGAGGCACCGGTGACGAGGGCGATGGGACGAGCGGTGGTCATGGGGCGGTCCTTGGCGGCGAGGGGAGCTTCCAAGGCTAGCAGGTGAGGAGGGAGGGTGGGTGAGCCTCGCCCTCACCCTGGCCCTCTCCCGGGGGAGAGGGGATCGTTGCGGTGTGTTGGGGGGGAAGAGGTCACCGGTAGCTCCAGTGGCTCCTATGGGCTCAGCGCAGCTTGAAGTCGGTCGCCACCAGGATCGCCTGGCCGGAGGGTCGCGCGCGCAGGCGGTCGAGATAGGCGGCGAGGCGGGGCCAGCTCGCCTGCCAGCGGAGTTCCGGCAGGGGCTCCAGGTAGTCCAGCATGGGCGCCAGCAGGGCGTCGGGCAGGCTGAACTCGGCGCCGCAGAGAAAGCGCCGGTCGCCCAGCTGGCGATCGAGCGCGCCCAGGGTCGCGTCGACGGCGGCCAGGGCGCGCTGCTGCTCTTCCGGCGTGCGGAAGGGTTCGGGTCGTGGCCCGGCGATCCGCAGCAGATAGCGGCGGACCAGATGGGTATCCACGGTGGTCAGCAGGGCGCTGCTCCAGGCGTCCTGCTCCGGATTGCCGCCGCGCTCCGGCGCGAGCCGACGATCGAGATGGCGGCAGATGGCGAGGGTCTCGAAGATCCGTTGCTCGCCATCGAGCAGCACCGGCACCTGGCCGAAGGGATGTAGCGCCAGGTGGGCCTCGCTGCGCCAGGCGATGGCCTGGCCGGCGGGGGCGAGGCCACAGGGCAGGTCCAGGCAGCGCTCCAGAGCATGGAGGCGCACGCTGCGCACCAGGGTGCTGAAGGCGGGACCGAAGAGATAGGGCGTCATGCTGCAGGCTCCTTGCAAAGAAGGCTGCATGCTGGCAAAGGAGACCTTATGTTCAAGAACATAATCTGGAGCAACCATGGCCTGGCCCCTTGATCAGCGCGTGCAGACCCGCCAGCGCATCCTCGAAAGCGCCGCCCGCCTGTTCGCCCTCCGGGGCTTCGATGCGGTCGGACTCGATGACCTGATGGCCGATGCCGGTCTCACCCGCGGCGCTTTCTATCACCACTTCCGCACCAAGACCGAGGTCTATGACCAGGCCATCGCCCATGCCGCCCAGGTCGGCAGCGCCCGGCTCGACAGTCTCGGCGGCTCAGGCCTCGGCCAGCTGGTCGAGCATTACCTGAGTCGCGAGCATGCCGAGGGCGATTCGCTGCGCTGTCCGCTGGCCTTTCTGGCGGCCGATGTCACCCATCGGGAGGCCGCCATCCGTGGCAGCTATATGCACTTCTTCGCGCGCTTCGTCAGCCGGCTGGAACGGGATCTGTCGGGGCCCCCGGCGCAGCGGCGCGCCCGGGCGCTGCAGCTGGCCACCACCCTGATCGGTGGCGTGGCGCTGGACGACGAGGGCCTGGCCGAGGAGTTGCTGGCGGCCTGTCGCCAGGGCGGTCAGGGACTGCTGGAAGAGGGCGATGATTTGGCAGCGGCAGCCGGCTAGGCGACACTGGCGACTCTTTCGTCCACCGGAGTCACCCATGCAGATTCGCTCCTTCGTAGCCGCCGATTTCGACCAGGTCTGGCCGCTGATCCAGCAGGTCGCCCAGGCCCGGGAGACCTACGCCTACGACCCGGACATGAGCCGCGACGACGCCTGGCGACTATGGGTGGAATTGCCCCGGGCAACCTTCGTCGCCGAACGCGATGGCCAGATTCTCGGCAGCTACTACCTCAAGGCCAATGCCATGGGCCCGGGCGATCACGTCTGCAATTGCGGCTACATGGTCGCTCCCGCCGCCCGTGGCCAGGGCGTGGCCGGTGCTCTCTGCGAGCACTCCGTGCAGGTGGCTCGCGAACTGGGCTTCCAGGCCATGCAATTCAACTCGGTGGTGGCCAGTAACCAGGTGGCGGTGCGGCTCTGGCAGAAACACGGCTTCGAGATCGTCGGTACCCTACCCAGGGCCTATCGCCATGCCAGCCTGGGGCTGGTGGATTGCCTGGTGATGTATCGCTGGCTGGCGGACTAGCGCCACTCGCTCAGCACGGCTTTCAGCGAGGCCGGCAGCATGGGTCCGTGGCCCAGGCCTGCGAGCACCTCGTAGCGCACCTGGATGCCGGGTATCTGCCCGAGGCGGTCGGCCAGGCGCCGGGTGGCATCGGCAGGGACCTCGCTCTGGAAGTGCGCAGGCAGTTCGCGTTCGGCGCCGCCCTGCAGCAGCACCAGGCGGGCTGGATGGGTCTTGAAGCGCGCCTTCAATTGCTCGTCATCTTGCGGCAGCACGGTAGGGCTCCACCACAGCGAGGGGCTCACGGCGTAGCCCTGGGCGAAGGCGTCGGGGCGGGTGAGCAGGGCGTGGAGGACGAACAGCCCGCCCAGGGAGTGACCCCAGAGCGCGCGCTGGCGGGGATCCAGCGGCACCTGACGGCCAACTGCCGGTTCCAGGCGGTCCAGCAGCCAGGCGAGAAAGACGTCGGCGCCACCGGTGGCCATCTCGCGAAAGCGTTCGCTGGTAGGCGCCGACGGCGTGTAATCGTAGGCCCGGCCAGGGCCGTCGATGCGCTTGCCGCCCACATAGCCCACCGCGACCAGCACGGGCGGATGGGGCCGTTTGGCCAGGGTATCGAGCAACTCGGCGTTCAGGCCGCCCAGGGCGGCGTTGCCGTCGAGCAGGTAGAGCACCGGATAGCCGGCGGCCGGTGCCGGGGTGGCGGGTCGGGCGATCCATACCTGGTAGTGGCGGGCGCCGTCGACGGAATCCAGCTGGAGTTCGCTGAAGGCATAGCCGTGGCCTGGCTGCTGGAGCACCTGGGCATCCATGGGCTGATCGATGGGACGGGCCTGGCCGGGAGCGGCGAGGGCGAGCAGCAGCGGCAGGGCCAGCCAGGCGCTCTGACGGGCGAAACGGGACGAAAGCGGCATCAGCGAACAAGACTCATTTCCAGTGGAGCAGTCGAGCCTACCGATCTCTGCCCCCGGTCGCCATACTGGCCAGTATCTCCGCCGCCTAGGACACCCCATGCATCACCCCCATCTGCTGTTCGATCTCGATGGCACCCTCACCGATTCGCGCCTGGGCATCACCCGGGCGATCCAGGTGGCGCTGCGCGCCGAGGGTATCGAGGAGCCCGATCTGCGCCGGCTGGAGGTCTTCATCGGCCCGCCGCTGCTGCAGAGCTTCAGGACCCACTACGGCTTCGACGAGGCGCGGGCCTGGCGCGCGGTGGAAGCCTATCGGGGGTATTTTCGCGCCACCGGCCTCTATGAGAACGAGGTCTATGCGGGCATCCGTGAGTTGCTGGCCGAGCTGCAGGCGGCCGGGCGGCGGCTCTATCTGGTGACGGCCAAGCCGCGGGTGTTCGCCGTGGAGATCCTCAGACATTTCGCCCTGACGGAGTTCTTCACCGCCCTGCATGGCAGCGAGCTGGATGGCACCCGCACCGACAAGACCGAGCTGCTGCGTTTCGTGCTGGAAACCGAAGGCCTGGCGCCGGAGACCTGCCTGATGCTGGGTGACCGCGAGCACGACCTGATCGCCGCCCAGGCCAAAGGTGTGGCGGCGGTGGCCCTGGGCTATGGCTTCGGCAGTCGGGAAGAACTGGAACGCCACTGCCCTGACTTCCACTTCCACAGCGTGGCGGCCCTGCGCCAGGGCTTCGGCCTCTAGCGGCAGACGTCGACCTGCGCGGCAGTGGCCGGCAGGTCGCGGGCGGTAGGGCTTAGCCGCAGGTGGCGGTCTGTACCACCAGGCTGGCGCTGGTGGTGATGGTCAGCCGCTGGGAGTTGAAGTCCATGGTCATGGGGTCCTGCGGACGGACCACGCGGACGACCTGGGCACCGGCGCGCTGCCGGCCTTCTTCGGCCAGAGCCGGGGAGAGGGCCTGGCCGACCAGATCCTGGACCGCATCGGAATTGCAACGGCCACTGCTGCTGACGACACCGCTCGGGGCCGAGGAGGCCGCCGTCGGGCCGCTCTGGGTTTCGTGCGAGCCGCAACCCACCAGCAGGGTGAAGAGCGCGGCACCGGCCAGCAGGAGAGGGGTCTTGGAGCTCATGAGTTCGCCTTTTCGATCGTGAGAGAAGGAACCTTAACCCGTACGGGCCTCCTCATGGACCCCTCTAGGGTAGGCATTGTTACAAATCGCGAGTCAGGCGACGTTGATAGGCGCAGGTGACCAGTCGTCTCCCAGAGATAAAGTTAACAAATATAACGTTCGGTAATCGGCCAGATTCGGGTGGGATGGCTTGATCCATTTTTGGCATCGACCATCATCGAACCAGGGCCGCACGGCCTCTTACGGTGACGACAACAACAAAAAAGGAACACCCGCCATGTCAGCTCGCTATCCCACCGCCTTCCCTCCTGACGCTCGGCCGATCCGCGCCCGCTAGGCCCTGATCCCCGCGCCTCGCGGCGCCTTCCGCCTCTTTCGTCAGGACGGTCACCTCATGTCTCTTTCGCGCTCGCTTCCGGCCTGCGCACGGGCCCGCTCGTGCCTCGCCTTTGCCTCTCTCGCCTCCCTGCTAGCCAGCCAGGGCGCCTTGGCCGCGCCTTCCACTACCCTGGAAAGTGCCCGACCCAAGCCCCTCAACAGCCTGGAGACGGCGCGTCCTCTGCCGCCCGGGCCGCCGCGCTGGGCCGAGGACTATCGCTTCCTCGACGATCCGGCCAAGCGCACCGATGCCTTCGACGGGCTGCGCTACCAGCGCCTCGGCGATTCGGCCTGGCTGCAGACCGGCGGCGAGGCGCGCTATCGCTTCGACAGCATCCGCAATCCGGTCTTTGGCCGGCGTGGGGTGGATACCGATCACTACATTCAGCAGCGCCTGCAGCTGCACGCCGACCTGCACCTGTTCGACGACGCCGTGCGCGCCTTCATCCAGCTGGAAAACACCCGCGCCTGGAACAAGGCGCTCTACGGCCCCTACGACCAGAGCCGCACCGAACTGCACCAGGCCTTCATCGACCTCAACACGCCGCTGGCCGGTGGCAAGCTGATGACCCGCATCGGCCGCCAGGAGCTGGGCTACGGCAACCAGGCCTTCGTCACCTACCGCGACGCCCGCAACATCCGCCTCAACTTCGACGGTCTGCGCCTGGCCTGGAGTCGCCCGGACGGCTACCGGCTGGATGCCTTCGGCCTGAGGCCCGTGGTGACCGGCGAGGACAGCTTCGACGACGGCTCCAACAATGCGGTCAAGTTCTATGGCCTCTACGGCACCCTGCCGCTGGCCGGACCGCTCAAGCTCGATGTCTACGGCTTCCGCCTGGAGACCGATCAGCGCACCCTGGACGGTCTGACCGGCGCGGAAAAGCGCTACACCGCCGGCATTCGCCTGTTCGGCAACGCCGGTCCCTGGGACTGGAGCTGGGACCTGGCCGGGCAGGGCGGGCATCTGGCCGGGGCCCAGATCCGCGCCTGGGGCCTGAGCAGCGAAACCGGCTATCGCCTGGGCGGCGCCTGGAAGCCGCGTCTGGCCCTGCGGGTGGACGCCGCCAGTGGCGATCACGGCCTGGGCGACGACCGCGTCGGCACCTTCGATCCGCTCTATCCGAAGAATGGTTTCTATGGCGACTCCGGTCTCACTACCCTGGCCAACCTCTATCTGGTCGGCCCGCTGCTGACCCTGGCGCCGCGACCGACCCTGCAGCTGGAAAGCGGGCTGTTCGGCGTCTGGCGGCAGAGCACCGAAGACGGCGTCTACCTGCCGGGCATGACCACGGTGCCGGGCACCGCGGCCAGCTCGGCGCGCAAGGCCGGCACCCTCTGGCGCAACAACCTGCGCTGGATGCCCACCGCCAACCTGACCCTGGACCTGGAATACAGCTACTTCCAGGCCGGCGCCGCCGTGCGCCAGGCCGATGGCGACGACACCAGCTTCCTGATGGCCGCCACCACCTTCCGCTTCTGAGGAGCCCACCATGCGCCTGCTCTCGACCGCCCCGCCCGGGGCCCGCCTGACCCTGCTGCTGTGCTTTATCGTCGCCCTGCTGGAGGGCATGGACCTCCAGGCCATGGGCATCGCCGCCCCGGCCATGGCCAAGGCCTTCGGCTTCCAGCCGGGGCAGATGGGCCTGGTGTTCAGCGCCAGCATCCTCGGCCTGCTGCCCGGCGCCTTCATCGGCGGCTGGTGCGCCGATCGCATCGGCCGCAAGAAGGTGCTGATCGCCTGCGTGCTGATCTTCGGGGTCTTCTCGGTGGCCACCGCCCATGTCTGGAGTCTGGAGAGCCTGCTGCTGGCGCGGCTGCTCACCGGCATCGGCCTGGGCGGCGCCCTGCCCAATCTGATCGCCCTGTCCGCCGAGTCGGTGGACGAGCGCGCCCGCGCCACGGCGGTCAGCCTGATGTACTGCGGCGTGCCCCTGGGTGGCGCCCTGGCAGCGGTGGTGGGGCTGCTGGACGTCGGCCGCTGGCAGACGGTGTTCTATGTCGGCGGCCTGGCGCCGCTGCTGGTGGCGCCCCTGCTCGGACGCTACCTGGCGGAGACCGCCGGCTTTCTGCGCACGCGCGGTGGGCCTCAGGCAAGCGGGCCGCGCGGGGCCTGGCTGGGCGCCATCCCGCTGTCGACCACCCTGCTGCTGTGGCTGGGCTATTTCTTCACCCTCACGGTGATGTACATGCTGCTCAACTGGCTGCCGTCGCTGCTCGTGGGCCAGGGCTTCAGCCGCGGCCAGGCGGTGGGGGTGCAGATCCTCTTCAACCTGGGCGGCGGCATCGGCTCGGTGCTGTTCGGCCTGCTCATGGATCGCTGGCGGCCACGGCTGACGGTGCTGGCCATCTACCTGGGCATCCTGCTGGGTCTGGCCGGGCTGGGTCTGGCCAAGGCCTATCCGCTGGTGGCCCTGGCCGGTTTCGCCGCCGGGCTGTTCGTGGTCGGCGGCCAACTGGTGCTCTATGCCCTGGCGCCGCAGCTCTATCCGGCGGCGGTACGGGCGACCGGAACCGGTGCGGCGGTGGCAGTCGGGCGCCTGGGCGCCATGGCCGGACCGCTGCTGGCGGGCCAGGTCCTGGCCCTGGGCGGTGGCGCGGCAACCCTGGTGGTGGCCACCACCCCGGCGGTGCTGGTGGCCGCGGGCGCGGTGCTGGCCCTGCTGCAACGGCGGACGGCGGCGCCGGCGGCTACCGCCCGCGTGGAGGCTCCCGGTCATGCGTAGCCTGCTGCTGGTCACGTTGCTGATGCTGACCGGCCTGGCCCGCGCGGCCACGGCGGACGGCGATCCGGCCACCGCCACGCCGCCGCCGCTGCAGCTCGAACCCCTGGCGCGCTTCGAGGTAGCCCTCGACGCGCCGGTGTGGGAGCTGGGCCAGACCAGCGACCTGGGCAAGCGGCGCATCATCCCCATCACCGGCGGTCGCTTCGACGGCCAGCGCCTGCACGGCCGGATCCTCGACAACGGCGCCGACTGGCAGGTGGTGACCGCCGATGGCCTGGCCATCATCGACACCCGCTATCTGCTGCAGACCGACGATGGCGCGCTGATCTATCTGCAGACCAAGGGCTATCGCTACGGCCCGCCGGAGGTGATGCGCGAGCTGGCCGCCGGCAAGCCGGTGGACCCGCGGCGCTACTTCTTTCGCGTCACCCTGACCTTCGAGACCGCCGCTCCGGCCTATGCCTGGCTCAACCGCGCCCTAGGCGTGGGCAGCGCCATGCGCCTGGGCAAGGCGGTGGTCTACGACGCCTATCTGCTGCAATAGAGGAGTACCCGATGCCTACCGGAATGAGTGCGCTCTACGACGATGTCCTGCTGCTGGATGGTGTGCGCACGCCCTGGACCGATCTGAATGGCGCTCTGGGGCAGGTATCACCCACCGACCTGGGTATCGCCGTGGCCCGGGCGCTGCTGGCGCGCGGGCATGAGGCCGGGGCGGTGGACTCCGTGCTGGCCGGCTCGGTGGCCCAGGCCAGCTTCGATGCCTATCTGCTGCCACGCCATATCGGCCTCTATGCCGGGGTGTCCGAGGCGGTGCCGGCGCTGCAGGTGCAACGGGTCTGCGGCACCGGCCTGGAGCTGCTGCGCCAGGCCGGTGACCAGTTGCAGAGCGGCCAGGCCAGTCGGGTGCTGTGCGTGGCGGCCGAGTCCATGACCCGCAATCCCATCGCCGCCTACAGCCACCGCAGCGGCTTTCGCCTCGGCGCGCCGGTGGAATTCCACGACTTCCTCTGGGAGGCGCTCAAGGACCCGGCGGTCGGACTGGACATGATCGCCACCGCGGAGCGCCTGGCGCAGCGCCATGGCATTGCTCGCGAGGCTGTGGATGCCTGGGCGCTGCGCAGTTTCGAGCGCGCCCTGGCGGCCCAGCGCCAGGGCTGGTTCGCGGCAGAGATCGTGCCGGTGGCGGCGGCGCGCTTCGAGGCCGAGGGCCTGGCGCCGCGGGAGTTGCGCCTGCCGCGGGGCTTCGCGGTGGTCGAGCATGACAGCCATCCGCGCGAGACGTCGCCGGAGGCCCTGGCGCGGCTGACGCCGGTACATCCGGGCGGCGTCCAGACCGCCGGCAACAGCTGCGCGGTGGCCGACGGCGCCGCCGCCGTGCTGCTGGCGCGGGGCGCGGACACCGCGTCGGAACGGGCGTTGGCCTGGGTGCGGGGTAGCTGCGTGGTCGGGGTGCCGCCGGACGTCATGGGCAGCGGGCCGGTACCGGCCATCCAGGGCCTGCTCGACCGCGCCGGCCTGACCCTGGACGCCATCGACCGCCTGGAGATCAACGAAGCCCAGGGCGCCCAGCTGCTGGCGGTGCAGCAGGCCCTGGAGCTGGATCCGGCGCGCCTCAATGTGCACGGCGGCGCCATCGCCCTGGGTCATCCGCTGGCCGCCACCGGGCTGCGCCTGGCCATCACCCTGGCGCGTCAGTTGCGCGCCGAGGGGCTCAGGTATGGCGTGGCGGCGGTGTGCATTGGTGGCGGGCAGGGGATGGCGGTGTTGCTGGAGAATCCGGGGTGGCGAGGGTGCTAAGGCGTAGGGTTGGCCAGGGCGTGTTGGGCTTCGCAGGGCTCAGCCCAACCTACGAAGCCTCCGCCGGGGTCACGACCAGGGGCGGGAAATGGATGGCCACGCGCAGGCCGTGGCCGCCGGTGGCGGTGGCCAGTTCGATGCCGGCGTCGTGGGCGGTGGCGATGTCGCGGACGATGGCCAGCCCCAGACCCGTGCCGTGGATGCCGCTGTCGAGGCGATAGAAGCGCTCGAAGATGCGTTCGCGCTCCGCCTCGGGAATGCCCGGACCGTCGTCTTCCACCTCCAGTACCGTCGCTCCGGCCTGGCCGCGCAGCCGCACCGTGACCTGACCGCCGCGTGGGGTGTATCTGAGGGCGTTGTCGACCAGGTTGTCGAGCAGGTCGCGCAGCTGAAAGGCGTTGCCCTGCACGGTCTGCGGCTCCAGTTCGTAGCCCAGGTCGATGCCGTGGCCATCGGCCTGGGACAGCTGGCTGGGCATGGCTGCGCCGATCAGCTCGTCCAGCCGCAGGGGTTCGCGTGGCGGACTTTCCAGGCGTGCGGTGGCGGCGCGGGCCAGGGTCAGCAACTGGTTGGTCTGGCGGGTCATGCGCTCGGTGGCGGCCTGGAGCTGCGCCAGGGCCGCGGCGCTTTCGGCATCGCCGGCATGGCGCTGGCGCAGCCACTGGGTCAGGGTGCTGATGCCGGCCAGCGGGGTGCGCAACTGGTGCGCCATGTCATCGAGAAAGGCGCGCTGGTTGCGTGCGCCCTCGCGGATGCGCAGCAGCAGGCCGTTGAGCGCGGTGACGAAGGTGCCCAGTTCGCGAGGCGCACCCTCTTCGCGCAGTGGCGCCAGGTCATCGTAGTGGCGGCTGTCGAGCTGGCGCTCCAGCCGTTCCAGGGGCTTGAGGCCCCGGCGCACCGCCCAGAGCAACTGGGCGGCGATGAGCAGGGCGACCAGGATCTGCACCGCCACCAGGGTCAGCACCATGCGCTGCAGGGCGGCGGTGTGGCGACTCAGGGTCTGGGCCACGCTGGCCACCACCGGTCGCCCGGCTACCGTGCCGAGGCGGCCGACCATGAACACCGAGCGGTCGTTGATGCGGGTGCGCAGGGCGGTGGTATGGCCGTCGCGCATCTCGTCGGTGATCTCCTGGACGGGCATGGCCTCATCGCCGAACAGCAGCTGGCCATCGAGGGTGCGGACCGCCAGCCAGACGTGGTCATGACTGTTATGGCGCAGCAGGTAGTCGGCTTCCGTCGGCAGCCACAGGCGGCCGTTGCCATCCACCTCCAGTTGTTCGAGCAGCAGGATCACCGCATCGGTGAGATCGCCGTCCAGGGCGCTGAACGCCGGTTTGCGGGCGAACTGATAGCTGACCACCGCGCCGGCGAGGTTCACCAGGAGCACCGGCAGCACCAGCCACTTGAGCAGCCGCCGGCGCAGGCTGGGCGCGGTGGCGGTCATGGCGCGGCTTCTTCCAGGCGATAGCCGAAGCCGCGCACGGTACGGATGCCGACCCCGGAGTCGGCCAGTTTCAGCCGTAGCCGCGAGACATAGACCTCCACGGCGTTGTGGGTCAGGTCCTCGCTGCCCCAGGGGGCCAGGGCGTCGATGATCTGCTGCTTGGAGACCACCTTGCCGGCCTGGCGCAGCAGGTGTTCGAGCACCGCCCACTCGCGGGCCGAGAGATCCAGTGAGGTGTCGCCAAGGCGCGCCTGGTGGGCGGCGGTGTCCAGTCGCAGGGCGCCAAGGGTGAGGTCGGCGCTGTTCTGGCCACCGGCGCGACGGACCAGCGCCTTGATCCGCGCCACCAGCTCGGGCACGGCGAAGGGCTTGACCAGGTAGTCGTCGGCGCCCACCTCGAAGCCATGTACCCGGTCGTCGATGGCGTCGCGGGCGGTGAGCAGCAGCACCGGCTGATCGCTGCCACGCTGGCGCAGACGGCGGACCACCTCGAAGCCGTCCAGGCCACCGGGCAGGCCGATGTCCAGCACCACCACGGCGAAGCGGGTGGTGCGCAGCCAGGCGTCGGCCTCGGCGCCGGTGCGCAGGAGGTCGACCTGCATGCCATGGCCTTCCAGGACGCGGCGGATACCGTCGGCCAGGGTGGCGTCATCTTCGACGAGCAGGATGTGCATGTAGGGTCCTTGGATTCAACGCGGTTCGGTCGCCGTGCCGCCGATTATGCACAGGCTCTCAGCGCGGCAGGGTGCAGAAATCGCCCAGCGCCCGCACCAGGGCCAGGCGGTGGAGATCATCGGGGCGCGCGGCGGCGAGATGGGCGGCGAGGGCGCGATCCAGCTGCGCCGGGCAGTCCGCGGCGGCGCGCAATTCGCCGGTGGCGGCGAGACCGCCGAGCAGCCTGGCCTGGAGTTCGTTCAGCTGGGTCCTGAGTGCCGTGAGGTCCGTCGTGCTGGCGGGCAGCGGCTGTTCGTTGCGCCGCCAGGCCTGCAGCAGGCCGTATTGCACCAGCTTGTTGGCTTCCATCTGGGCGGCGAAAAAGATCTGGGCGGTGGCCGGGGAGACGGCGGCGCCAGGCGCGGCCTGAGCGACGTCCTGCAGCACCTGGCGTTCGCGTGTTTCGTCCAGCACCGGCTTGCCGCTGTCGTGCTTGCTGCGGGCCACCTGATCGGCCAGCGTCAGGCGCTGGGCCATGGCGTCCAGCAGGGCCGGCAGCGGTGCCGGCGCGGCCTGGGCGCCGAGGGCGAGACTCAACAACGGCAAGGCGAGCCAGCGAATACCCGACATGACGGACCTCCAGGGCAGGGGAAGGGCACCGAAGCTCGCATGGGCCAGCGGGGTGGTCAAGATTAGCGGGGCAGGGCGGTGTGGCTTTCGTAGGTTGGGTTGAGACGGCCCCATCGTCGAAGCCCAACACGGCGGCGTCGAGCGCAGGTCGGGTTCGAGCGGAGCGGCGCCCTCACCCCACCCCTCTCCCCAGGGGAGAGGGGGCAGAGCGGCGTGGGTGGCGTGCCTCTTGGATGAGGCTAGGCCTCCTGCGTCGCCCGTACCTCGGCGGTCAGGGCCTGGAGGCGGGCGTCGAGGGCGCTCAGGGCGCCGGCGTCGGCGGCGGTGTCCAGGCTCAGGCGCAGGGCGGCCAGCACCAGCAGCTCGATGGCATCACCGCGGCGGCGGTCGCCCTGGATGGCGACCAGTTCGTCGCGCAGGCGGGCGGCGGCCTGTTGCAGGGCGGCGCGGTCGCCTTCGGCCACCTTGAAGCGGTAGCGGCGACCGAGCACCTCCACCTCGTCGTCGGCGCCCGCGTTAGCGGTCTTCACTCGACGCTGGCCGCGTGGCGCTGCTCGGCGTCGGCGGCTACGGTCTGCTCCACCGACTGCGCGGAGAGCAGGGCCAGCAGGCCTTCCACGCGCTGGCGGGTGCTGGCGCCGTGTTCTTCCTGCTCCAGCAGACTCAGTTGCAGGGTGTCGTTTTCCTCGCGCGCGGCCAGCAGGGCCTGCTCCAGTTCCTGGGTGCGGGCGGTCAGGCGCTGGTTGCGCTGCAGCAGGTCGCGGATGGCGGTTTCCAGTTCGCTCAGGGTGTTGTCCAGCATGGGCGCGGTCGTCTCTCGTGTCAGGTTCGGGACTGCCAGGGAGGCAGGGGTCAGCATTCTAGGCCTCTCACCGACCACCGGCACCCCATTCGTCGTGGGCTAAGCCCTTGTTTTGCCAAGAGGTTCACGGGGGTGGTCAGTGAGCTGACCGGCTGTCAGGCAGTTGTCAGGTTGCGCTAAGGGGGCCGTAAGGCAAGACGCCTTAGCCTGGGCTCATCGCGTCGGCTGTCCTGTCCCGGCGCCCCTCGCTTCGGATGAGCCGCCATGACCGATCTGTCCCAGAGCACCGCCCCGCGTCAGCTGGACGAGCCTTTCCTGCCGTTCTCCCGGCCCAGCATCGGCGCCGAGGAAGTAGCCGCGGTGAGCCAGGTGCTGACCTCGGGCTGGATCACCACCGGGCCCCAGGCCAACCTGCTGGAAGAGCGCTTCGCCGATTCGGTGGGCGCCGCCCACGCCGTGGCCCTGTGCTCGGCCACCGCCGCCATGCACGTGACCCTGCTGGCGCTGGACATCGGCCCCGGTGACGAGGTGATCACCCCCTCGCTGACCTGGGTCTCCACCGCCAACATGATCACCCTGATCGGCGCCACCCCGGTGTTCGTCGACGTCGACCGCGACACCTTGATGGTCTCCGCCGAGCAGGTGGCCGCCGCCATCACCCCGCGCACCAAGGCCATCGTGCCGGTGCACTACGCCGGCGCCAGCTGCGACCTGACCCCGCTGCGCGCCCTGGCCCGCGAGCATGGCGTGGCGCTGATCGAAGACGCCGCCCACGCCGTCGGCACCCGCTACCAGGGCGAGCCCATCGGCCAGCGCGGCACCGCCATCTTCAGCTTTCACGCCATCAAGAATCTGACCTGCGCCGAAGGCGGCATGCTGGTGACCGACGACGCCACCCTGGCCGAACGGGTGCGCCGGCTGAAATTCCACGGCCTGGCGGTGGATGCCTTCGACCGCCAGACCCTGGGCCGCAAGCCCCAGGCCCAGGTGCAGGAACCCGGCTTCAAGTACAACCTCTCGGACATCCACGCCGCCCTGGCCCTGGTGCAGCTGGATCGCCTGGGCGACATCAACAGCCGTCGCCGGCTGCTGGCCCAGGCCTACACCCAGCGCCTGGCCCAGCTGCCGGTCGCGCCCCTGGCGCTGCCCGACTACGCCCAGACCCACGCCTGGCACCTCTACATCCTGCGCATCTGCCCCGAGCGTTGCGGGCTGGAGCGCGAAGCCTTCATGGCCGGCCTCAAGGCGCGCGGCATCGGCACTGGCATCCATTTCACCGCCACCCACCTGCACCCCTGGTACCGCGAGCGCTGGCCGGAGCTGGCGCTGCCCAACAGCGAATGGAATTCGGCCCGGCTGTGCTCCATCCCGCTGTTTCCCGACATGACCCTCGCCGACGTCGACCGCGTGGTCGGCGCCATCGAAGACCTGCTGGAGAAAGGCGCATGAAGCCCTATGCCATCGACCGGGTATCCGTGGTGATCCCCGTCTACAACGAAGAAGCCAGCCTGCCGGAACTGCTGCGCCGCACCCGCGCCGCCTGCCGCCTGCTGGATTGCCAGGTGGAGATCATCCTGGTCGACGACGGCAGCCGCGACCGCAGCGCCGAACTGCTGCAGCAGGCCGCCAGCGAGCCGGACAGCCCGGTCGTGGCGGTGCTGCTCAATCGCAACTACGGCCAGCACTCGGCGATCCTCGCCGGCTTCGAGCAGGCCCGCGGCGATCTGATCATCACCCTGGACGCCGATCTGCAGAATCCGCCGGAAGAGATCCCGCGCCTGGTGCACACCGCCGCCCAGGGCTACGACGTGGTCGGCACCGTGCGCCAGCAGCGCCAGGACTCCTACCTGCGCACCCTGCCGTCGCGGCTGATCAATCGCGCCGTGCAGCGTTCCACCGGCGTCGCCATGCGCGACTACGGCTGCATGCTGCGCGCCTATCGCCGCCAGGTGGTGCAGTCGATGCTGGCTTGCCACGAGCGCAGTACCTTCATCCCGATTCTGGCCAACAGCTTCGCCCGCCACACCACCGAGATCGAGGTGGCCCACGCCGAGCGCGAACACGGGGATTCCAAGTACGGCTTCCTCAAGCTGATCAACCTGATGTTCGACCTGCTGACCTGCATGACCACCACCCCGCTGCGCATGCTCAGCCTGTTCGGCGGTGGCCTGGCCATCTTCGGTTTCCTCTTCGCCGCGCTGCTGCTGGTGCTGCGCGTCACCCACGGCGCCGAGTGGGCGGCCGACGGTGTGTTCTCGCTGTTCGCCGTGCTGTTCATCTTTACCGGCGCCCAGTTCGTCGGCCTCGGTCTGCTCGGCGAGTACCTCGGCCGGGTGTACCACGACGTCCGTGCCCGGCCCCGGTTCCACGTGGAACAAGTGATCCGCGCCGCCACCCTTTCTCCTTCGCCGGCGCCGCTGCGCCAGGTCCAGTAACAGGAAAGCCCCTGATGAAAACCGCCATCGTCTTCGCCTACCACGACATCGGCTGCGCCGGCCTCGCCGCGCTGATCCAGGCCGGCTATCCCATCGCCGCCGTCTTCACCCACCCGGATGACCCGAGCGAGAACCGCTTCTTCGGTTCGGTGGCCCAGCTCTGCGCCCGCCACGGCATCCCGGTGCACGCGCCGGAAGACGTCAACCACCCGATTTGGGTCGAGCGCATCCGCGCCCTGGAGCCGGATTTCATCTTCTCCTTCTACTACCGCAACCTGCTGTCCAACGACGTCCTGGCCTGCGCCAAGCGCGGCGCCTACAACCTGCACGGTTCGCTGCTGCCGCGCTATCGCGGTCGCGCCCCGGCCAACTGGGTGCTGGTCAACGGCGAGACTGAGACCGGCGTGACCCTGCACCGCATGGTCCAGCGCGCCGACGCCGGCGCCATCGTCGCCCAGCAGCGCGTCGCCATCGCCGCCGACGACACCGCCCTGACCCTGCACGCCAAGCTGCGCGAAGCCAGCCAGATGCTCCTGCGCGACAGCCTGCCGGCCCTGGCCGAAGGCCAGCTGACCGAGCGCGAGCAGGACGAAAGCCAGGCCACCACCTTTGGCCGCCGCAGCGCCGCCGATGGCGAGCTGGAGTGGAGTCGTCCGGCCGCCGAACTGGGCAACCTGGTGCGCGCCGTGACCCAACCCTATCCGGGCGCCTTCGGCTGGATCGGTGATCGCAAGCTGATCGTCTGGAGCGCCCTGGCCCGCCAGCAAGCCCATGATCAGGCCCCCGGCAGCGTGCTGAGCCTGGAGCCGCTGCGCATCGCCTGTGGCGAGGGCGTCCTGGAAATCCAGGCCGGCCAGCTGGGCGACAACGGCCTCTATCTGTCCGGTCCGCAACTGGCCCGCGAAGCCGGCCTGGTGGCCGGTGCCCGCCTGCATCGCCAGGATCGCCGCGCCAAGCGCCGTACCCGGGTGCTGATCCTGGGCGTCAATGGCTTCATCGGCAACCACCTCTCCGAGCGCCTGCTGGCCGACGGCGAGTACGAGGTCTATGGCCTGGACATCGGCTCCGACGCCATCGAGCGGCTCAAGGCCGATCCGAATTTCCACTATGTGGAAGGCGACATCTCCATCCACACCGAGTGGCTGGAATACCACATCAAGAAGTGCGACGTGGTGCTGCCGCTGGTGGCCATCGCTACCCCCATCGAATACACCCGCAATCCGCTGCGCGTGTTCGAACTGGACTTCGAGGAAAACCTCAAGATCGTTCGCCACTGCGTGAAGTACGGAAAGCGCGTGATCTTCCCGTCCACCTCCGAGGTGTACGGCATGTGCCAGGACGAGCGCTTCGACGAAGACCGCTCCAACCTGGTGGTCGGCCCGATCAACAAGCAGCGCTGGATCTACTCGGTCTCCAAGCAGCTGCTCGACCGGGTCATCTGGGCCTACGGCGCCAAAGGCCTGAAATTCACCCTGTTCCGCCCGTTCAACTGGATGGGTCCGCGTCTGGATCGTCTGGACTCGGCGCGCATCGGCAGCTCCCGCGCCATCACCCAGCTGATCCTCAACCTGGTGGAAGGCACCCCGATCAAGCTGGTCGACGGTGGCGCCCAGAAGCGCTGCTTCACCGACGTCGACGACGGCATCGAGGCGCTGTTCCGCATCATCGAGAACAAGGGCGGTCGCTGCGACGGCCAGATCGTCAACATCGGCAACCCGGACAACGAAGCGAGCATTCGCGAGCTGGCCGAAGAGCTGCTGGCCCAGTTCGAGGCCCATCCGCTGCGTCATGAATTCCCGCCCTTCGCCGGCTTCCGCGAGGTGGAGAGCAAGAGCTTCTACGGTGACGGCTACCAGGACGTGGCCCACCGCAAGCCCAGCGTGGAAAACGCCCGCCGCCTGATCGACTGGCAGCCGACCACCGCCATGGCCGCCACCGTCGGCAAGACGCTGGACTTCTTCCTGCGCGAAGCCCTGGCGCAGCGGGAGGCCTGATGAAAGCCCTGATCCCGGCCAGCCTGCGCATCGACGTGGACACCTATCGCGGCACCCGCGAAGGGGTACCGCGGCTGCTCGACCTGCTGGACGAGGCCGGGGTCAAGGCCACCTTCTTCTTCAGCGTCGGGCCGGACAACATGGGGCGCCACCTCTGGCGCCTGGTGAAGCCCACCTTCCTATGGAAGATGCTCCGCTCCAAGGCCGCCAGCCTCTATGGCTGGGACATCCTGCTGGCCGGCACCGCCTGGCCGGGTCGCCCCATCGGGCGCGACCTCGGTCACCTGATGCGCGAGACCCGCGCCCGCGGCCACGAGGTCGGCTTGCACGCCTGGGACCACCACGCCTGGCAGGCGCATACCGGCAGCTGGAGCCTGGAGCGCCTGGGCGCGGAATTCGGCCGTGGCCTGCAGGCCCTGGAAGACATCCTCGGCGCCAGGGTCGACTGCTCCGCCGCCGCCGGCTGGCGCGCCGATCCGCGCGTGGTACTGGCCAAGGAAGCCTTCGGTCTCCGTTACAACAGCGATTGCCGCGGCAGTGCGCTGTTTCGCCCGCGGCTGGGTAACGGCAGCCACGGCACCCCCCAGGTGCCGGTGGACATGCCGACCTTCGACGAGGTGGTCGGCCCGGAGTTGGCCGCCGGTGACTGGAACAGCTACCTGCTCAAGCGCTTCCGTCCGGGGGCGCTCAACGTCTACACCCTGCACGCCGAGGTGGAAGGCATCGCCTTCGCCGAGGACTTCCGCGCCCTGCTCAAGGCCGCGCGGGAGGAGGGCATCCTGTTCCTGACCCTGGGCGACCGCCTGCCGGCCGATCCGCGCCAATTGCCCGCGGGCAACCTGGTGCGTGGCAGCCTGGCCGGCCGCCAGGGCTGGCTGGGCGTGCAGGCATGAGTCGGCGCCGCCTGTGGATGCTGCTGCCGCTGGCGCTGCTGGCCTATGCCCTGCCGCTGGCCTGGCGCGGCCTGTGGATTCCGGACGAGTCGCGCTATGCGCAGATCGCCCAGGAACTCTGGCGGCGTGGCGACTGGGTGGTGCCGCACTTCCTCGGCCTGCCCTATTTCGAGAAGCCCATCGGCGGCTACTGGACCCAGGCCATCGCCCAGGCCTGGCTCGGTGACTCGCTGTTCAGCGTGCGCCTGGTGCCGCTGCTGGCCAGTCTGGCCACCGCCGCCCTGGTGGTGCGCCTGACCCGGCTGATCTGGCAGGACCGCCCGCTGGCGCTGCTCGCCGGGGTGGTCTATCTCTCCTGCGTGGCCGTGGCGGGGTTGGCCACCTACGTGACCCTCGACGCCCAGTTCGCCTTCTGGATGGCCCTGGCGCTGCTCGCCCTCTGGCAGGCCCAGGCCGCCGAGACCCGCGGCGCGGCGTTGGTGCAATGGGCGCTGCTGGGGCTGGCCTGTGGCTGCGGCCTGCTGACCAAGGGCTTTCTCGCCCTGGTGCTGCCGGTGCTGGTGGCCGTGCCCTTCTTCCTCTGGCAGCGGCGCCTGGGCGAGTTGCTCTGCCGCGGTCCCCTGGCGGTGCTGGTGGCGATCCTGGTGGTGGCCCCCTGGGCGCTGCTGGTGGCCCAGCGCGATGCGGATTTCTGGAATTTCTTCTTCTGGCACGAGCACATCCAGCGCTTCGCCGGCCAGGATGCCCAGCACGAGCGGCCGTTCTGGTTCTATGGCCCGGTGCTGCTGCTGGCCATCCTGCCCTGGGCCGGCCTGCTACCGCGTACCCTGGGCCGGACTTGGCAGGAGCGCCGCCATGCCGGTACCGCCTTCCTCGGCATCGCCGTGGTCGGCCAGCTGCTGTTCTTCAGCTTCAGCCGCGGCAAGCTGCCCACCTACCTGCTGCCGACCCTGGCCGCTCTGGTGCCGCTGCTGGCGCGCACCCTGCTGGAGGCGGGCCGCCGCGGCGCCACCGGCGCCCTGCGGCTGAACGGCCTGTGCAATCTGCTGCTGGGCCTGGCCGGCCTTGCCGCCCTGCTGATCTATGGCGGTCGCCTCTATGAGAGCGGCGAAGGCCTGACCCGCGCCCTGGCCCTGCTGGCGCCCCTGGCGCTGCTGCTGGCCGGTCTGGCCGCCCTGGTCTGGCCACGGCGCACCCAGCTGGCGCCGGCCCTGGCGCTCTGGGTGCTGCTACCGCTGCTGTCCATCGCCCTGCCCAACGGCCTGGTCGACAACAAGCTGCCGAGCACCTTCATCCAGGCCCAGCTCGGTCATTTCAAGAATGCCGGCCTGCTGGTCAGCAACGACCTCGGCGTGGCCGCCAGCCTGGCCTGGGCCACCCACCGCGACGACGTGGTGCTGGTCGGCGGTCCAGGCGAACTCAAGTACGGCTTCGCCCGCGAGCCGGCCAGCGGCCGGCTGATCGAAGAGCACGACCTGGCCGCCTGGCTCGCCGCCCATCGCGACCAGGGTCCGGTGGCCATCCTCCTGCGGGTCGACGGCCCCAGCGATCGCCAGCTGCTCGACAGCCTGCCCGAGCCCGGCGAGAGCATCGCCAGCGAGCGCCTGGTGCTGCTGGTCTATCCGAGGCCGACGCCATGACCGCCCTCGACGGCCTGCTGATCGCCGTGGTGATCGGCCTCACCAGCGCCGGCCAACTGGGCCAGAAGCGCGCGGTGGCCGCCGGCAACGCCCTGGCCGCGCGACTGCGCTCGCCCTGGCTGTGGGGCGCCCTGGTCTGCCTGGGCCTGGCCCTGCTGGTCTGGTGCGCGGTGCTGCAGCGGGTGCCGGTGGGCGTCGCCTATCCCTTGCTCTCGCTCAACACCCTGGCGGTGACCCTGCTGGCGCGCCTGGTGTTCGGCGAGGTGGTGGACGCCTGCGCCTGGTGTGGCTGCCTGTGCATCGTCGCCGGCGCCGCGCTGCTGGGGGGCCAGCTATGAACGGCCTGTTGCCCCTCGGCCTGAGCATCCTGCTCACCACCCTGGCGCAACTCGCCCTGCGCGCGGCCCTGGTGCGGCTGCCGGCCATGGCCAGCTGGGTCGGCGCGCCCGCGGCGCTGCTGAGTACGGCCGGGCTGCTGCTGGCCCTGGGCATCCTCTGCTACGGCCTGTCGCTGCTGGCCTGGCTGGCCGCCCTGGCGCGCCTGCCGCTGGGCCGCGCCTATGCGGCGCTCGGCCTCTCCTACGTCTTCGTCCACCTCGGCGCGGCCTGGCTGCCAGGCGCCGCCGAATCCTTCACTCCCTGGAAAACCCTGGGCGTCGCGCTGGTCGTGGCCGGTGTCGCCCTCGTCGGCGGGCCTCGCGCCAGCGCCGCTCCCACCCTGAGGAATACCCTATGAACATCAGCGTTTTCGGCATCGGCTACGTGGGTCTGGTGCAAGCCGCCGTGCTGGCGGAAGTCGGCCACCAGGTGGTGTGCATGGACATCGACCGCGCCAAGATCGACAAGCTCAAGCGCGGCGAGGTGACCCTCTATGAGCCGGGTCTGGAAGAGCTGGTGCGCAGCAACCTGGCCGCCGGCCGCCTGGTGTTCACCCACGAGGCCGCCGAAGCCGTGGCCCATGGTGCCGTGCAGTTCATCGCCGTGGGCACCCCGCCGGCCGCCGACGGCTCGGCCGATCTGTCCGCCGTCTTCGCCGTGGCCGAGACCATCGCCCGCCTGCGTCGCGAGCCGCTGATCGGCCAGCCGGTCTCCCGCGATCCGCTGCTGGTGGTGAACAAGTCCACCGTGCCGGTGGGCACCGGCGACCGCGTCCGCGCGCTGATCCACGAGGTGCTCGCCGAAGAGGGCCGCACCCTGCACGTGGAGGTGGTCTCCAACCCGGAATTCCTCAAGGAAGGCGCCGCCATCGCCGACTGCAAGAAACCCGATCGCATCGTGGTGGGCACCGACTCTCCGGTGGCCCGCGACGTGATGCGCGAACTCTATGCGCCCTTCAACCGCAACCATGACCGCATCCAGTGCATGGACCTGCGCAGCGCCGAGCTGGCCAAGTACGCCGCCAACAGCCTGCTGGCGGTCAAGATCAGCTTCATCAACCAGATCGCCGAACTGGCCGAGCACGTCGGCGCCGACATCGAGGCGGTGCGCCAGGCCATCGGCGCCGATCCGCGCATCGGCCACCACTTCATCTACCCGGGCTGCGGCTACGGCGGCTCCTGCTTCCCCAAGGACCTGCAGGCGCTGATCCGCACCGGCGAGGAAAACCAGGTGGAGCTGGACCTGCTGCGCGCCGTGGAAGCCATCAACGTGCGCCAGAAGACCAAGCTGTTCGAGCGCATCAACACCTACTTCGACGGTGACCTGCGCGGCCGCACCTTCGCCCTCTGGGGGCTGGCCTTCAAACCCAACACCGACGACATGCGCGATGCGCCCAGCCGGGTGCTGATGGAAGCCCTCTGGGCGGCCGGCGCCAAGGTGCGCGCCTTCGATCCGGTGGCCATGGCCGAGGCCCAGCGCCTCTATGGCCACGACGAGCGTCTGGCGCTGATGGGCACCCCCGAAGCCGCCCTGGCCGGCGCCGATGCCCTGGTCATCTGCACCGAGTGGCAGCAGTTCAAGGCGCCGGACTTCGATCTGATCGCCCGCCAGCTCAACCAGCCGCTGATCTTCGACGGGCGCAACCTGTTCGATCCCGAGCGCATGGAGCGTCGCGGCATCGAATACTTCGCCATCGGCCGTGGCGCCGCCCTGGGCGGTCCCCAGATCACCCGCCGCGTGGACGCCGCCTGATGGTCTCGCCCATGCCCCTGACCCCACGCAGCGCGCCCCTGGCCGCGCTGCCGGCGGCCAGTCGCCTGCGCCGCGAAAGCCTGCTGCTCGGGGTGGTCGCCACCCTGATGTTCACCCTCGGCATCTGGAGCCAGGCGCCCCAGGGCTTCGACGGCCGCTGGGCGGTCTTTCTCGGCGAGATGTTTCGCCATGGCCCGTCCTTTTTCGCCACCACCTACGGCCAGCCCTATCCGGACTATCCCGGCACCGCCACCTGGCTGAGCTGGCTGGCCGCGCGGGTGATCGGCGCGCCCAATCACCTGGCCAACGTGCTGCCCACCGCCCTGGCCTCGGCCGCGGTGCTGGCGCTGACCTATCGCCTGCTGGCCGACACCCGCCGCGCCTGGGCGCTGCTCACGGTGCTGCTGGTGGCCCTGACCCCGCAGTGGCTGGAAAAGGCCCGCGCGGTCTGCCTGGACCAGTTGGTCGCCCTGGTGGTGCTGCTCTGCTTCTACCTGCTCTACAGCGCCGACCGTGACGGTCGCCCGCTGCGCCGCCTGCTGGTGCTGCCGCTGTTCGCCCTGGGCTTCGCCATCCGTGGTCCGCTGGGCCTCATCGAGCCCTGCGGCGTGGTCTGCCTCTACTGGCTGGTGGTGGCCTGGGGCGAACCGGCCCGGCGCACCCTGGCCCTGCAGCGCCTGTTCGGCTATGGCCTGGCCGGTCTGGCGCTGCTCGCCCTCGGCTGGTGGACGCTGATCCAGCTCGCCCACCACGAGGGCGGGGCGGACTTCGCCGCCGAGGTCTGGCACATGCAGGTCACCGGCCGGCTGGACGAGAGCGGCAAGCCGTTCTGGTTCTATCTGCAGCTGGGGCTCTATCGCTATCTGCCGGTGCTGCCGCTGGCGCTGCTGGTGCTGGCGGCCGAGCGCCGCCGCCTGCTGGCCTGGCCGCACACCGCCCAGCGCCGCCTGCTGCTGGGCCTCGCCGGCAGCGGTCTGCTGATCCTGGTCGGGTTGTCCATCCCGCACTTCAAGCGCGCCTACTATGTGGTGCCCATGGTGCCCTTCCTGGCCGCCATCGCCGCCCATGGCCTCCTGCGCGCCGAGGGCTGGTTCCGCCGCATCGCGCCGGTCTACACCGCGCTGGTGCTGGCGCTGCCCGGGCTGGCGCTGGTGGCCATGCTGGTCTGTCGCCACCTCTGGCAGCGCCACGGCTACTGGCCGGATGTCTCCCTGGCGCTGCTGGTGCCGGCCTTCGTCCTGCTGCAGATCGCCGCCCTGGTCAGCTGGCGCCGGCTGGACGGCAGTCGCCGTCTGCTGACGCTGAGCGCCCTGGCGCTGGCCGCCCAGTGGCTGATGCTGGTCACGGTGGTGGAGCCGGCCCAGGACCTCCAGTACGACACCCGCGGCTTCGTCCAACAGGTGGAGGGTCTGCGCCAGCAGCAGCCGGGTCCCCTGGTGTTCTTCGGCCTCGGCCAGGACAGCTGGGCGATCCGCTACATGATGAACCTGGACCACGACGAGCAGCCGATCTTCATCGCCCGGCCGCAGGTCGCGGACCTGGCGCACCTGCCGTCCGGTGCCTGGATCATCCTGGCGCGCGACGACCGCGAGCTGCTGGCGGGCACCCCGCTGGCCGACCTGACTCCGGTGCTGGGTCGCCGCCTCAACGGCAATCCCTGCCTGGTGTATCGCCTGCCCTGAGGCCTCCGGAGCCGCTCGCCCTAGCGATCGGCTCCGGCTTCTCGGGAGAATTCCAGGATGCGGTTGCGCCCCTGCTCGGCGACCAGGTAATGACCGTCGTCGCGCGGGATCAGGGTCTGCGCCGAGCGCAGGTGCGAGAGCACCGTGACCAGGCGGCCGTCGGGCTGCACCAGCAGCACTCGGGCGCCGTGGGTGGCGTCTTCGGTGATCCACAGGCCATCGGCCGAACACTGCACGAAGCCCGGCGCGTCGAGACCCGAAGCGACCAGGGTATCGGTACCCTCGGGCTGCCACTGCTTGACCCAGCCCTTGGCCTTTTCGGTATAGAACAGCCGGCCATCCGGGCAGCGCGCCACCCCTTCGCCTTCTTCCAGGCCGTCGCGCAGCACCGCCAGGCGCCGCTGCAGCGGGTCGTAGCTGAGCAGGCGACCGCGCGGCAGGTCCTCGATGGCATAGAGGGTCTGGCCATCGGTGGCGACGCCCTCGACGTCGTTGCCGTCGAACAGGGCCTGGCGCTGGCCGTCGCGCAGGAGAAACACCGGCAGCGGTCCGCCTTCCTGGCTGACCACCAGACCGCCCTGGAACATCACCAGGCCATCGGGCTTGGACAACTCGCCCAGCACCGGCTGGCGCTCGCCATTGGGCAGCAGCCGCAGCAGGCTGCCGCGGCGACTGGAAAATTCCTGGGTCACGAACAGGCTGCCATCGGCGTCCAGGGCCAGGGCGCTGACCATGGGGATGTCGGCGGCGACTTCCCGATAGCGCCAGCCCTCGGCCGCACTGACCGGATGGAAATGCCGCCAGGCCGGATAGGCGAAGCCGGCGGCCAGCACGGCGACGCCCAGCGCCAGACCCTGGCGCCAGCCCAGGCGCGGAACACGACGCATGGCGATCTCTCTGTGGCTGAATGATGACCGGGCAGTCTAGCGGCCCGCGCGTGAAGAATCCGTCGCCGGCACCCCAGGTGAGGGGGCCGGCGGGGCGGAGCCTCAGGCGGTGAGGAAGGCTTCGGTCAGCTTGACCCAGTAGCGCGCGCCCACCGGCAGCAGGGCGTCGTTGAAGTCATAGGCCGGGTTGTGCAGGTTGGCGCTGGGGCCGTTGCCGACGAACAGGTAGCAACCGGGCACCTGTTGCAGCATGTAGGCGAAGTCCTCGCTGGCCGGGATGGGCGCGAAGGGGTGCAGGGCCTCGGCGCCAAAGTGCTCGACCGCCACCTGGCGGGCGAAGGCGGTGGGGCCGTCGTGGTTGACCAGCACCGGATAGCCGCGCTGGTAGTCCAGTTCGGCGGTGGCGCCAAAGCTTTCCGCCTGGGCCCGCACCAGGGCGCCGATGCGCTGCTCCAGCAGGTCGCGGGTGCTGTCCTGGAAGGCGCGGATGGTGAGCTTCATCTCCACCGCGTCGGGGATGACGTTGGAAGCCTCGCCGCCGTGGATGCTGCCCACGGTGATCACCGCCGTATCCAGCGGCGCCACGTTGCGCGAGACCACGGTCTGCAGCGCCATCACCGTGGCCGCGCTGGCGACGATGGGATCGACCGCCTTGTCCGGCACCGCGCCGTGGCCGCCCTGGCCGCGGATGCGCAGCAGGGCGGTGTCGGACGAGGCCATGGCGGCGCCGTCGACAAAGCAGAACTTGCCGGTGGGCACGCCGGGCATGTTGTGCAGGCCGAACACCTGGTCGCAGGGGAACAGCTCGAAGAGGCCGTCCTGCATCATCTTCAGGGCGCCGCCCAGGCCTTCCTCGGCCGGCTGGAAGATCAGGTGCAGGGTGCCGTCGAAGGCGCGGGTCTCGGCTAGGCAGCGGGCGGCGGTGAGCAGGGTGGTGGTGTGGCCGTCGTGACCGCAGGCGTGCATGCGCCCCGGGTGCTGGCTGGCGTAGTCGAGGCCGGTGGTTTCCAGGATCGGCAGGGCGTCCATGTCGGCGCGGATGCCCAGCACCTTGCTGCCGCTGCCGGCGCGCAGGGTGCCGACCACCCCGGTGCCGCCAAGCCCGCGATGGACCTCGTAGCCCCAGCCGGCGAGGGCGGCGGCCACCAGGTCGCTGGTGCGCTGTTCCTGGTAGCCCAGTTCGGGATGGCGGTGGATGTCGCGGCGCAGGGCGACCATGTCCGGCAGGTAGCCGGCGATATGACGGGCGGTGGCGTCTTGATCCGCAGCGGTGGCAAGGCTCATGGCGATCTCTCTCAATCCAGGTGGCGTTCGGGATAGCTCAGCAGTGCCAGCCATCCTATCAGCAGCATGCCGATCAGGTACCAGGCCGGGGCGAGCGGGCTGCCGGTCGCGCCGATCAGCCAGGTGGCGATGAACTGGGCGGTGCCGCCGAACAGGGTCACCGCCAGGGCGTAGGTCATGGCCAGGCCCGTGGCGCGCACCGGCCGCGGCAGACCGGCGAGGATCAGCAAGAGCCCGGCGGTCATGTTGACGCTCATGGCGGTGATCACCACGAAGCGGGCGGCAAAGGCCAGGCCCTGGGTGGTGGGATCGTTCAGCCAGACGAAGGCCGGGTAGATGCCCAGCAGGGCCACCGCCAGGCTGACCAGGGCCACCGGCTTGTAGCGCCCGAAGCGATCCAGCAGCAGCCCGGCGGCCAGGGCGGCGGCCATCTGCACGGCGCTGGAGGCCACCCCGGCCAGATAGGCGCTGGTGGCCGGCAGGCCGACGATGCGGGTCATGTAGGTGGGCATGTAGAACTGCATCAGGTAGGTCAGCAGGGTCGCCGACATCACGATCAACAGGCCCAGGCCGAAGCGCCGCGGATGCTCGCGCAGGAAGGCGCGCACCGGGCCGCCCTCGACCGTGCCGGCGCCGCTCCAGGTCTCGTCCACCTGGCGGCGGATATAGAGGCCGACCGGGATGATCAGCAGGCCGACCAGGAAGGGGATGCGCCAGCCCCAGGCATGCAGCTCGGCCTCGGACAGGCTGCGGGTGAGCAGGGCGCCCAGGCCGGCGCCGAGCAGGGCGCTGCCGCCCTGGCTGATCACCTGCCAGCTGACATGGAAGCCGCGCCGGCCGGGGCTGGCCGATTCCAGCAGCAGGGTGGTGGCGGCGCCGATCTCGCCGCCGGCGGAAAAGCCCTGCAGCAGGCGCCCCAGCAACAGGATCAGCGGCGCGGCGATGCCGATCTGGGCGTGGGTCGGGGTAAAGGCGATCAGGGCGCTGCCCAGGCCCATCAGCGAAATGGTCAGCAGCATGGCCTGCTTGCGCCCGTGGCGGTCGGCATAGGCGCCCAGCACCATGCTGCCCAGGGGGCGCATGACGAAGCCGACGCCAAAGACGCCAACCGCCATCAGCAGGGAGCCGTAGGGCGTATCCGACGGGAAATACAGCTGGCCGATGATGGCGGCGAAAAAGCTGAAGACGGTGAAGTCGAACATCTCCAGGCCGTTGCCGAGACTGGCTGCGGCGATCAGCTTGGCCCGCGAGGGCGGGGCGGTGGTTGCCTGAGCGGCCGGGGTGGAGGACGTCGGAAGAGCCTGGGCCATGGTGCGTTCCTCTGCACTGAGATGAATGCTTAGCTGTGCAAATGTTGGTCCGGTCCATCAAGGCCGCCAGCGAGAGCGATCAGGGCAGGTCCGAAGGCCAGGCCTGCGCCAGGGTGGTGCAGCGCAGGTCCTCTTGCAGCCTAGTCGAACCCGCCACCACGGCTGGCGGTCTCTCATAAATCCGTCACAATGCCCCGCTAAAGTGCCAGGTCGCGTCTGAGCGTCGCCGGCCCAGGCCCGTCTCCCATCCCCGCGAGGAATCCGGTATGGACATCAAAGGTCCGCTGACCGCTGTGGCGCTCGCCCTGGCGCTAGGTGGCACGACCGCTCGGGCCGAGGGCGTCGACCCGGCCATCCCCGACTACCAGAAGGTGAGCGGAATCTCCGGCAATCTGTCGAGCGTGGGCTCCGACACCCTGGCCAACCTGGTGACGCTCTGGGCCGAGAGCTACAAGCGCCAGTATCCCAATCTCAATATCCAGATCCAGGCGGCCGGCTCGTCCACCGCGCCGCCAGCGCTCACCGAAGGCACCGCCAGCATCGGCCCCATGAGTCGCAAGATGAAGGACGCCGAACTCCAGGCCTTCGAGCAGCGCTTCGGCTACCAGCCCACCGCGGTGCCGGTGGCCATCGATGCCCTGGCGATCTTCGTCAACAAGGACAATCCCCTGCGGCAGCTGACCCTGGAGCAGGTCGATGCGATCTTTTCCAGCACCCGGCTGTGCGGCGGTCCGCACGAGATCAAGACCTGGGGCGACCTGGGCCTGACCGGTGACTGGGCCAAGCGCCCGATCCAGAGATTCGGCCGCAATGCGGTATCGGGCACCTACGGCTACTTCAAGGAAGCGGCGCTGTGCCGTGGCGACTTCCGTGCCAACGTCAACGAGCAGCCCGGCTCGGCCTCGGTGGTCCAGGCCATCAGCCAGTCGCTGGGTGGCATCGGCTACTCCGGTATCGGCTACCAGACCGCCAGTGTCCACACCCTGGCGCTGGCCCGGCAAGGCACCACCGACTACGTCGAGGACAACCAGGAAAACACCCTGTCCGGGCGCTATCCGCTGGCGCGTTATCTCTACGTCTATGTCAACAAGGCGCCGAACCGCCCGCTCAATCCCCTGGAAGGGGAATTCCTGCGCCTGATCCTCTCGCGCAACGGTCAGGAGGCCGTGCTCAAGGACGGCTATATTCCCCTACCGGCCCCCGTGGTGCAGCAGGCGCTGAAGACGCTGGGTTACTGAGCGGCCGGCGCTCAACGCCCGCACTGGGCGGGGCGCCCCTGGCTGCCCATTCGCTGTAACCTTTCTGTCACACGACGTGATTAGGCTCTGCGCCATGAAATCCCCGGTACCTCCGTCCCCGCCCGATCCTCGCGGCCCTGCTCGGCTGGACTTCAACACGCCTGCTCTGCGCCGGCGGCGACGTTGGCGGGCGCTGCAGGATCGACTGGTACGGGGCTCGGTGCTGGCCGGCGGCCTGGCCGTGCTGGCCACCATCACCCTGATCTTCTTCTATCTGGCCTATGTGGTGCTGCCGTTGCTGCGCGGTGCCAGTCTCGAAGCCGAGCCGCTGTCGCAACCCGCTTGGCTGGCAACGGCCGGGGCGCCGCTGCTGTTGGGTGTCGACGAACAGAATCGCCTCGGCCTGCACCTCTCCCAGGGCGGCGAAGCGACGTTCTTTACCCTGGCCGACGGCCAGCCGGTCATCCGCGAGCGCCTGCCGTTGCCGCCTGGCGTCACCATCAGCAGCCAGGCCCAGGATGCCCCCCGTGGGCTGATCGCCCTGGGTCTGTCCGATGGTCGCGTGCTGGTGGCGCACAAGCGCTATGTTTCCCGCTATCCCCAGGGCGAGCGGGTCATCACCCCTGAATTGGACTTCCCCTACGGGCGCGAGCCCCTGGACCTGGGCGCGCCGCGCGCGGCCCTGGAGCGGGTCGCCATCGCTGGCGACGAGGGCCTGCTGGTGCTGGCCGGGGCCCAGGGCAACCGGGTGACGGCGCTGCGTCTCGGCGGGTTGGCGACTCCGGTGACCGGCGACCAGGCCACGCCGGTCCGCACCTCGATCACACTCGGGCCGCTCAATGCCGCAGTCAAGGCCATTCACCTCGATCCTCGCGGCCGCTGGCTCTATGCCCTCAATGGCCGCGCCCAGGCGGATGTCTTCGACCTGCATGACGGCAGTCTCAACGGCCACTACAAGCTGCTCGACGCCGCCGACAACGAGGTCACCGCCAGCGCCCAGCTGCTGGGCGGCGTATCGCTGCTGGTGGGTACCGCCAAGGGTGGCGTCAGTCAGTGGTTCATGGTCCGCGGCCAGGATGGCGAACCGGTGCTGAGGCATATCCGCGATTTCCAACTAGGCACGGCGCCCATCGTCCAGCTGGTGCCCGAGCAGCGGCGCAAAGGCTTCGTCGCGCTGGATGCCGCCGGTGAACTCGGGGTCTTCCACAGCACCGCCGGGCGCACCCTGCTGCGTGAGCAGCTCGCCCCCGCCGCCGGGGTGCTGGCGCTGTCGCCGCGCGCCGACCGGCTGCTGCTGGAAGAGAACGGTCGGCTGCTCGGCTTCCGCCTGGATAATCCGCACCCGGAAGTCTCCTGGTCGGCGCTCTGGGGCAAGGTCTGGTACGAGAATTACGAAGCACCGGCGCGGGTCTGGCAGTCCAGCGCCGCCACCGCGGACTTCGAACCCAAGCTGAGCCTGGCGCCGCTGACCTTCGGCACCCTCAAGGCGGCCTTCTACGCGATGCTGTTCGCCGCGCCCCTGGCCATTGCCGCAGCGATCTATACCGCCTACTTCATGGCGCCGCGCATGAGGCGCACGGTCAAGCCGGTCATCGAGCTGATGGAGGCCCTGCCCACGGTGATCCTCGGCTTCTTCGCCGGACTGTTCCTCGCCCCCTTCGTGGAAAATCACCTGCCGGGGCTGTTCAGCCTGCTGTTGCTCCTGCCGCTGGCCATCCTCGCCGCGGGCTTTGGCTGGTCGCGCCTGCCGCTCACGCTACGCGAGCGGATCCCGGAAGGCTGGGAAAGCCTGCTGCTGTTGCCGGTGGTGGTGCTGACCACCGCCCTGGCGCTATGGCTCAGCCCCTCGCTGGAAGGGCTGCTGTTCGCCGGCGACCTGCGCCTCTGGCTGAGCCAGGAGCTGGGCATCGCCTATGACCAGCGCAACGCCCTGATCATCGGGCTGGCCATGGGCTTCGCCGTCATCCCCAACATCTTCTCCATCGCCGAGGATGCCATCTACAGCGTGCCACGCAGCCTGACCCTGGGCTCGCTGGCGCTGGGCGCCACCCCCTGGCAGACCCTGACGCGGGTGGTGCTGCTCACCGCCAGTCCGGGCATCTTCTCGGCGTTGATGATCGGCCTGGGCCGCGCCGTCGGCGAGACCATGATCGTGCTCATGGCCACCGGCAACACCCCGATCATGGATGCCAACCTGTTCGAGGGCATGCGCACCCTGGCGGCCAACATCGCCGTGGAGATGCCGGAATCCGAGGTGGGCGGCACCCATTACCGGTTGCTGTTCCTGGCCGCGCTGGTGCTGCTCAGCTTCACCTTCCTGATGAATACCCTGGCCGAGTTGATCCGCCAGCGGCTGAGGAAAAACTATGCGGCCCTCTAGCACCGGCGCGCCGCAGCGGCAGGGCGTTGGACGGCGGCGCTCCCTGGGCGTCTGGCTGCGTGGCGGTGCGCCCGGGGTCTGGCTCAGCGCCGGCGCCGTGGCCATCGCCGTGCTCATGACCCTGGGGCTGATCGGCATCCTCGCCGTGCGCGGCCTGGCGCATTTCTGGCCGGCCGAGGTGGTGCAGGCGCGCTACACGCCGCCGGGCCTGGAAGCGCGCCTGGTGCTCGGCCAGGTGGTGGAACAGGAGACGATCCCGGCCGAGCGGCTGCGCAGTGCCGGGGTGACCCTGCCGCCGGACAGCGGCGAAACCCTGACTCGCGAACTCTTCAAGCTGGGCAATCGCGATCTCTATGGCAGCGACTTCGTCTGGCTGGTCGGCGACTGGCTGCGCGATCGCCAGACCCCGGCCGACGCCCTGGTGCTGGAGCGCCGCGAATGGGGCAACTTCTACGGCTATGCGCTGGAGGTCCGTGAAGAGGGACGCCAGGTGGCCAAGGGCGCCGCGGCGGTGCCCGAACTGCAGCGCCGCCTGCTGCGCACCCGCGACCTGAGCGAGCGCCTGGAGCGCCTGGAAAAGCAGGATATCGGCGGCGTCAATCATGCCCTGGAGCGGCTGCGCCTGGAGGGCCGCGGCCTGGAGCTGGACGGGCGTCTCGACGCCGCCGCCCAGGCCGACCTCGCCGCCCGCCGCGCCGAGCTCGAAGCCCGTTACGGCGAGCTGGAAGACCAGTTGGCCAGCCTGCGCCAGGAGCGCCGCCGCGACAGCGTGGTGCTGCGCGACGTCGAGGGCCGCACCCTGGAACTCAATCTCGCCCGCATCGTGCGCGCCTATCAGCCCAACGCCATGGGCCTGGGCGCCAAGCTCGGCTTCTATGGCAGCAAGCTGTGGGAATTCCTCAGCGCCGATCCGCGCGAGGCCAATACCGAGGGCGGGGTCTTCCCGGCCATCTTCGGCACCGTGATGATGACCCTGCTGATGGCGGTGATCGTCACCCCCTTCGGCGTCATCGCCGCCATCTACCTGCGCGAGTACGCCCGCCAGGGCCCGCTGACCCGTACCATCCGCATCGCGGTCAACAACCTCGCCGGGGTGCCGGCCATCGTCTATGGCGTCTTTGGCCTGGGCTTCTTCGTCTATGTGCTGGGCGGTTCGCTGGACCAGCTGTTCTTCCAGGCCAGCCTGCCCACGCCGACCTTTGGCACCCCGGGGCTGCTGTGGGCCTCGCTGACCCTGGCGATCCTCGCCGTGCCGGTGGTGATCGTCGCCACCGAAGAGGGCCTGGCGCGCATTCCCCGCAGCATCCGCGAGGGCTCCCTGGCGCTGGGCGCGACCCAGGCCGAGACCCTGTGGAAGGTGGTGCTGCCGCTGGCCAGCCCGGCGCTGATGACCGGGCTCATCCTCGCCGTGGCCCGCGCCGCCGGCGAGGTGGCGCCGCTGATGCTGGTGGGGGTGGTCAAGCTGGCGCCTTCGCTGCCGCTGGACGGCAACTATCCCTATCTGCACCTGGATCAGAAGATCATGCACCTGGGCTTCCACATCTATGACGTCGGCTTCCAGAGCCCCAACGTGGAAGCCGCCCGCCCGCTGGTCTACGCCACCGCCCTGCTGCTGGTGCTGGTGATCGCCGGGCTGAACCTGTCCGCCGTGTTCCTGCGCAACCGGCTGCGCGAAAAGTACCGGCTGCTGGAAGAATAGTATGGTGCTTCAGAAGTTAACTACACGATTTTGGCGGCGCTTTTTCGGCGTGGACGGCGTTGCCACTCCTCGCCATAGCCCTGCTATGACTCGTCGCGGCGCCTGGCCCCCATCGGAGCGCCGAACCGCCAAAAATCACTCGCCAAATCTCGTGCGAACTTCTGAAGCGCCATACTAGCGCCCGCGGCCGAGGAGACCCCATGCCTTCCGATTCCTCCATCTTCAGAACCGCCGCCGCCTACGCGGCCAGCGCCCTGCCTGCGGCGAGCGAAGGTGGCGTGGCCCTGTCGGTGCCGCGGCTCAATCTGTTCTACGGCAAGAAGCAGGTCTTGCAGGACATCGCCCTGGAGATCCCGCGCCAGCGCGTCACCGCCTTCATCGGTCCCAGCGGCTGCGGCAAGTCGACCCTGCTGCGCTGCTTCAATCGCCTGAACGACCTGGTGGAAGACTGTCGCATCGACGGCGAGATCCTGCTCGATGGGCAGAACATCTATGCCCGCGGCACCGAGATCGCCGAGCTGCGGCGGCGGGTGGGCATGGTGTTCCAGAAGCCCAATCCCTTTCCCAAGAGCATCTACGAGAACGTGGTCTACGGCCTGCGCATCCAGGGCATCAAGCAGAAGCGGGTGCTCGACGAAGCGGTGGAGTGGGCGCTGCACGGCGCGGCGTTGTGGGACGAGGTCAAGGATCGCCTGCACGAGTCGGCCCTGGGCCTCTCGGGTGGCCAGCAGCAGCGCCTGGTGATCGCCCGCACCATCGCCGTGCAACCCGATGTGCTCCTGCTCGACGAACCCTGCTCGGCGCTGGATCCCATCTCCACCCTCAAGGTGGAAGAGCTGATCCACGGACTGAAACAGCGCTACACCATCGTCATCGTCACCCACAACATGCAGCAGGCGGCGCGGGTGTCCGACTACACCGCCTTCATGTACTTGGGCCAGTTGGTCGAGCACGGCGACACCGACACCCTCTTCACCAATCCCGCGAAGCGGCAGACCGAAGACTACATCACCGGCCGCTACGGCTAGTTCCAGGCAGGCCGGTGCCCCACCCGGCGACTCGATCCTCTCAGGCAGGACTGACAGCATGATCAACAAAGAAGGCCACACGCAGCACATCTCCCAGCAATACAACGTCGAACTGGAAGAGGTCCGCAGTCACCTGCTGGCCATGGGCGGTCTGGTGGAAAAGCAGGTCAGCGACGCCGTGCGCGCGGTGATCGATGCCGATGCCGGCCTGGCGCGCCAGGTACGCACCATCGATGACCAGATCGACATCATGGAACGCGGCATCGACGAGGAATGCCTGCGCATCCTCGCCCGTCGTCAGCCGGCGGCCTCCGACCTGCGCCTGATCATCAGCATCTCCAAGTCGGTGATCGACCTGGAGCGCATCGGCGACGAAGCCTCCAAGATCGCCCGCCGCGCCATCGAGCTGACCGAGGACGGCGAGGCCCCGCGCGGCTACGTCGAGGTTCGCCACATCGGCGAGCAGGTGCGCAAGATGGTCCATCAGGCGCTGGACGCCTTCGCCCGCTTCGACGCCGAGCTGGCCCTCTCGGTGGCCCAGTACGACAAGCTGATCGACCGTGAATACAAGTCCGCGCTGCGCGAACTGGCTACCTACATGATGGAAGACCCGCGCTCCATCTCGCGGGTGCTGAGCATCATCTGGGTATTGCGCTCTCTGGAGCGGGTCGGCGACCACGCGCGCAACATCGCCGAGCTGGTGATCTACCTGGTCCAGGGCACCGACGTACGGCACATGGGCCTCAAGCGCATGGCCGAAGAGGTCAATCGGTCGCGCGAATGATCCGCCCGGTCACTCCCCGGGTGGCGCTGCGGAGCCGCCTGCTATGCTGGAAGACTTGGCATGGAGTGACCGATGAGCAAGTTGAACGTACTGGTGGTGGATGATGCGCCCTTCATTCGCGATCTAATCAAGAAGGGTCTGCGCAATCTGTTTCCCGGGCTCGTGGTGGACGAGGCGGCCGATGGTCGCCGCGCCCAGACGATGCTCGGCAAGCAGCGGTTCGACCTCATCCTCTGCGACTGGGAAATGCCCGGCATGACCGGTCTGGAGTTGCTGTCCTGGTTTCGTGCCCAGCCGGACCACCAGGGCGTGCCCTTCATCATGGTCACCAGCCGCGGCGACAAGGAAAACGTCGTCCAGGCCATCCAGGCCGGCGTGTCCGACTACATGGGCAAGCCCTTCTCCAACGAGCAACTGGCGGCCAAGGTCAAGAAGGCCCTGCAGCGCACCGGCAAGCTCGCCGAGTTGCAGGCCGGCGCCCAGCCGCGTCCGGCCACCGGCTTCGCCAATGACTCCCTCGGCGCCCTGACCGCCGGCCGCAGCGATGTGGTCCAGCCCGCCGCCGCACCGGTCGCGGCGCCAGTCGCTTCCTCCAGTGCCGCTCTGCTCACCGGCGCCGCGCCGCCGGCACCTGCCCGCGGCAAGGCGGCCGCCAATTTCGGCCAGGGCCAGCTGCGCCTGCCCAACGCCAGCATGGCCTGCCTGATCAAGGCCATCAGCCTCAAGGAAGCCCTGCTGGTGGTCCGCCGCGGCGATCCGCTGCCGCAGATCCTGGAAACCGCCGTGCTCGACCTGGAGCAGGGCGAAGACGGCAACGACGTGGCGCGCCTCAATGGCTATCTGCATTCCCTCGCCGCGCTGGAAGCGACGCCGGCCAGCGAGTGGGTGCAGGTCAACTTCCGCTTCATCGACCGTGACCCGGCCAAGCTCGACTACCTGTCGCGGCTGATCGCCAAGGGCACCGCCCAGCGGCACTACGTGCCGGGCGCCTGAAGAGGGCGACGCCATGAGGGGGCTGGCACGGAGACTGCTTCGCGCTCAGGTATCGCGGATTTCTGACGCCCTGCCCATGCTCCTTGCCCGTCACCTGCTGCTGCTGTCGTTGACCCTTGCGGGTCCCGCCCTGGCGGCGCCCATCTACAAGTACGTCGATGCCAATGGCGTGGTCACCTACACCGACAAGGCGCAGAAGGGCGCCAAGGTGATGACCTTCAGCGACGACCCCATCGAGCGGCTGGACCAGCGGGTCAAGTTGCAGCCGCGGCACTATGCCGGCGGCACGGTGCTGGAGGTGCGCAACGACAGCTTTCTGCCGGTGACCGTCACCCTGCGCCTGTCGGCGCTGCAGAATGTCAGCGGGGTGGGCGAGGCGCCGATTCGCAAGGTCCTGCCGGCGCGCAGCCTGACCCGCCTGGCGACCCTGATCGCGCCGGATCCCAGTCGTCCGCAGCGCTACACCCCCCAGCTCACCACCCTGATGGGCAGTGCCACCCCGGTCTTCGCCTCCGGTTTCGCCTATCCGCTGCCCTGGCTGGGCGGGCCCTTCAACGTCAGCCAGGGCGCCGGCGGCGGTTTTAGCCACAACACGCCCAAGAGTCGCTATGCGGTGGACATCGCCATGCCCGAGGGCACGCCCATCGTGGTCTCGCGCGCCGGCCAGGTGGTGGAGGTGGAGAACGCCCAGGACGGTCGCGGCAACCACCCCTCCGGCAACTTCGTGCGCATCCTCCACGACGACGGCACCATGAGCGTCTACCTGCACTTGCAGCGCGGTTCGATCAAGGTCACCGAGGGTCAGTGGGTACGCACCGGCCAGGCCCTGGCCGCTTCAGGCAACACCGGGCGCAGCACCGGGCCGCACCTGCACTTCGTGGTCCAGCGCAACACCGGCGAGGCGGTCGAATCCATTCCCTTCCGCTTCGCCCAGGCGGTGGACAGCTTGCCCAACTTCGCCGTCGGCGGACCTTGAGAGCCTGTTCAAAGGCTGCTGCGCGTCGGTCAAACGGCGTTGAAAAGCCCCTGGAAGGCCAGCCCCGCCTGGGCGGCCCCGTCGCCATGCTCATTTACCATCGGTAAACCCGAGCGCGGGTCCGATCCGCTTCCTCAGGGCTTTTCGTGGGTCGCCTAGGCGTTGTTTGGCTCTGGCTCGCGAGCCTTTGAGCAGGCTCTTACCCTCGTCCAGTTTCAGCCCTGGGCGTCGAGGTACTCGCTCGGCGACACTCCCAGCACCCGGCGAAACATCCGGGTAAAGGCCGAGGGCGAAGCGTAGCCGAGATCCAGGGCCACCCGGGTCACCGGCTCGCCGGCGGCCAGCCGCGGCAGGGCCAGCATCAGCCGGGTGTGCTGGCGCCAGGTGGAAAAGCTGGTGCCGGTTTCCTTGAGGAACAGTCGGGCCAGGCTGCGCGAGCAGAGGTGCAACTGCTGCGCCCAGGTCGCCAGGGCCGTATCGTTGGCCGGATCGGCGTGCAGCGTGGTCTGGATGGTCTGCAGCCGGCGATCGGCCAGCGCCGGCAGGTGCAGGGCCGTCTCTTCGAGAAACACCAGTTCCGCCAGCATCAGCGCCCGCACATGGCTGCCCAGCTCGGCCTCGCCATAGGAGGTACCGCCGCGTCGCAGGCAGCGCAGCAATTCGCGCAGCAGCGGCGAGATGAGCACCATGCGGGTGGCCGCCTCGGGGCAGGGCAGGCCGCTCGGCAATTCGATGATCACCACCTGCAGGGTGGCCTCGCCGTTGGCCCGCGCCTGGTGCTCGACGCGGGGCGGAATCCAGATCGCCTGCTTGGGCGGAACGTACCAGACCCCTTCGTGGGTGGTGACCTCCAGCACGCCGTTGACCGTGTACATCAGGTGCGCCTGATCGTGCACATGCGGCGGCCACGCCTGGCCGTGGGCGAAGGTGCCAAGCTGGGATACCAGCGGCCCGGCGGGCGAGATAGGCGCATCCGCAGCCACGCTTCGCGCCGGGTCGATTGTCTGTTCCTGCATAGCGGCTGTCCGTTTCGGTTGGGCAGGGTCAAGGTGCCAGGACCTAACCTGCAGCACTATGGCCGGAGCATTGGGCGCGCCCAAGAGGTGATCCCTCTGCACGCCGAAAACCTGCCTCTTGCGGGAGTGTCGCACAGAACACCCGCCGCTTGGCTGACCTGCCTGAACCATCAGGCCTGTATTTGAACTACCGTCCGATCGGTGGCAGCGTGGCACAGGGATTTGAGTGCCACGCTTTTTTATTCGCGACGATGCTTTGCCAGCGGCTTCACAAAGCCGCGGTTTGACCATCGCCCGCCTCGCGCGGCTTTGTTAGGTTCTGTCCTTGCCCATCATGGTGGCCCTATGCCATGGACCGACGCCTGACCGCCCTGATCACCTGCCTGACCCTCGCCCTGGCCGTGCCTGCCGTTGCGCCGGCTGCCGAAAAGGCGACCCTGACCAAGACCTCCGCCAAGAGCCCGGCCCGCAAGGGGCAGGTCAAGCTCAAAGTCCGCAACGGCAGCGAAGGTCGCATCTTCGAAGTCCGCAACGATTTCGACGTGCCCGTGCGCGTCGAACTGCGCCTGCAACGCACCGTCAACGTGGCCGGTGCCGAGCGCCCGATCCGCCAGGTCATCGAGCCGCGCTCCACGGTGCAGCTGGCGGTGATCCGCAAGCGCCAGCAGGGCTTTCCCATGCACTTCGACCAGGCCTTCAGCTACAGTCCGCAGCTGCCGGTCGGCACCCTGCCGTCGCTGGCGACGAATGTCGCGAGTGGTGCCGACAACGGCATCGGCTATGGTTACGCCTGGCCCTGGCGGCAAGGGGTCTACTACGTGACCCAGGGCGCTGGGGGCGATTTCAGCCACAACACGCCCAAGGGGCGCTATGCGGTGGACATCGCCATGCCCGAGGGCACGCCGATCAGCGCCGCTCGCGCCGGCACGGTGATCGACGTCGAAAACGGCCAGTTCGGCCATGGTCCCAACCCCTCCGGCAACTTCGTGCGCATCGCCCACGAGGACGGCAGCCAGAGCGCCTACCTGCACCTGCGCCGCGGTTCGGTCAAGGTGCGACCCGGGGAGCGGGTGGAGATCGGCACGCCCCTGGCGGAGTCGGGCAACACCGGCCGCAGCACCGGTCCCCATCTGCATTTCGTCGTCCAGGCCCACACGGGCGGTGAAATGGTCTCCATTCCCTTCCGTTTCGTGCGGCCGCTGGCGGCCCTGCCCAACATGGCGCTGGGCGACCGCTGAGTCCGCGCTTCAGGGCGTTCCAGACAGGCTGACGCCACCGGGCCCATCCAGGGCCCAGGCACCCTGTCGCCTGTAGAAATCCCTTGGCAGGACCAGGCTTGGTGGCGTTATGCTATCACCACGCTATTTCCTCCAGGCCGCGGGCTCTACCGCGGCCTTTTCTTCCTTCAGGCTCTGGATGCCGCCCTATGAAAGGATTCCTGGCCGTCCTGTGCGCCGGTGGGCGCAATCGGGCTTTGCATCTGCTGGTCCTGTTGCTGATCGCCCTCGACGGCCAGGCGCAGGTGCTGCGCCTCGACGATCCGGCGCGCAGTTACGATCCCCGACCGGCACTGGAGATTCTCAAGGCGCCCGCCAGTCTGACCTTTGCCGAGGCCGCCGCGCGTCCAAGCGGTGGCGAAAACGGCTGGCATGCGCCCGATGAACTGGAAATGCTGCTCCATGACGGCCGCCAGGGCCTCTGGCTGCGCTTTGCCATCCAGAGTCGCGACGACCAGGCCTGGTGGCTGATTCCGACCTGGCCGGTGCTGGATCGTCTGGACCTGCGCACCCGCGGAGCCGATGGTCGCTGGAGCCCGCTGCAGCGCAGCGGCCTGGCGCTGCCGGCGACGCAACGGGCGCTGCCCGGGCGCCAGCTGATGTTCGCCCTGGCGCCGACCGCCGGCGCCGTGGAGGAGGTCTACCTGCGGCTGGATTCGCGGGAGACCTTTATCCTGCCGCTGCGCCTGGTGACCCCGGCCATCTATCTGCGCGAGGCCCAGCAGGATGCCTGGCTGGTCGGCAGCTTCTTTGGCTGCCTGATCACCATCCTGCTGCTGACCCTCACGCTGTGGGGGTTCGGCCGCCGCTCGGGCTTTGGCTGGTATGCCCTCTATCTGCTCAGCGTCATCGGCTATCAGGCGGTCACCAGCGGCTATGGCGCCTGGCAACTCTGGCCGGAGAGCCCGGCCTTCGCCCTGCGTGCGCACCTGGCCTTCGCCGCCCTGTGCTTTCTGAGCGGCGGGTTGTTCGTGCGCTATCTGCTCAGTCTCTATCACGGCGGCCGGTGGATCGACTTTGGCAATCGTCTGCTGATCGGCTACTGGAATGTGACGCTGGTCGTCACGCTGATCTGGCCGCACCTGCTGAGCTTCCAGGAAATGCTCGGCATGATGGCGCTGAGTTGCCTGGGCCTGCTGGGCACCACCACCTACCTGGCGCTGCGCGGTAGCCGCATGGCGTTGTGGTTCAGCGCCGCCTGGGCCCTGCTGTTGCTGGGCAGCGCGATCCAGCTGCTGGCTGTGGCCGGCTGGCTGGCCGCCGACAGTCCGGCTTTCCATGGGCAGATAGCCGGTTTCACCCTGGGCTTCGTGATGCTGTCGCTGGGGCTCACCGAGGGCCTGAGTCTGCAGCGGCGGGCGCGAATCGAAGCCCAACGGCAGGCCCTGGAAGCCTCCAACGCCCTGGCCCGCGAGCGCGAAGCCTCCTTTGTCGAGCTGGAATTGCGGGTGGCGCTGCGCACCGTGGAGTTGCAGCAGGCCAAGGCCAGCCTCGAGCGGCTGAATCGCGAACTCTTGCACCAGAGCCAGACCGATTCCCTGACCGGGCTCGGCAATCGCCGGCATTTCGAGCGGGTCTTCCAACAGGAGATCCGCCGCGCCATCCGTGCCGAACTGCCGCTGGCGGTGCTGCTGGTGGACCTCGATCACTTCAAGGCGGTCAACGACACCCATGGCCACACCCTGGGCGACGAGTGCCTGAGGTGCGTGGCCGAGGTGTTGCGCCAGCACGTCCAGCGCGCGGGGGAGGTGGCGGCGCGCTATGGCGGCGAGGAATTCGTCATTGCCTTGCCCGGCAGCGACCGGGCGGCGGCCGAGCTCCTGGCCGAGCGTATCCGCCAGGAGGTAGCGGGGCTGGAGTTGCAGACCGAGCAGGGGCGCTTGCGTCCGTCGGTCAGCATCGGTGTCGCGGTGACCGTGCCGAGCAATCTCGAGCACGGCCTGGGCCTGCTGGAAGACGCCGACCGGGCGCTCTATGCAGCCAAGCGCGGTGGGCGCAATCGCGTCTGCCTGAGCGACGGTCTGCCGGAACTGGGCAGCGGACGCGGCTGAGGCCGCGTCGCCTCAGCGCTCCTCCGGCTGGCGCCGGCGGACGTCCTTGGGGTCCAGCTTGATGACCTTGGCCAGGACGATCTTGGGACCCTTCATCTTCTTGACGATGATGCGCAGGCCTTCGGCCTCCAGCACCGTCTCCTCTTCGGGAACGCGCTTGAGGCTATCGTAGATCAGGCCGGCCAGGGTCTCGGCCTCGACGTGGTCCAGGTCGATGCCCAGCAGGCGCTCGACCTTGAACAGCGGGGTGTCGCCACGCACCAGCAACTTGCCCGGCTGATAGGCGACCACGCCGCGTTCGGTCTTGCGGTGTTCGTCCTGGATGTCGCCCACCAGCACCTCGAGCACGTCCTCCATGGTCAGGAAGCCGATGACCTTGTGGTCGGCTTCCTCCACCAGCACGAAGTGCGCACCACCGCGGCGGAACTGCTCCAGCAGGTCCGACAGCGGCATGTGCTTGGTCACCCGTTCCAGCGGACGCACCAGGTCGTCGAGGTCGAAGGAGGCGGCTTCGCTGTCCAGGCCGGCGATGGCCAGGAGCAGGTCCTTGATGTGCAGCACCCCGGTAAAGGTCTGGCTATCTTCGTCATAGACCGGGTAGCGACTGTACTTGGAGCGGCGGATCTGGGTGAGGATCTCCTCCAGGCTGGCCTTGCTGTCCAGGTAGATGAGGTCTTCGCGGGAATTGGCCCAGTCCACCACCTCCAGCTCGCCCAACTCCACGGCCGAGGCCAGCACCCGGGCGTCCGGGTCGGTGGCGCGGTTGGAGTGCAGGATCAGCTTGAGCTCGTCGCGGCTGTAGTGGTGTTCGTGGTGCGCGCCCGGCTCGCCCTGGCCGGCGATGCGCAGGATGCCATTGGCACTGGCGTTGAGCAGCCAGATGGCCGGGTACATCAGCCAGTAGAAGAGGTACAGCGGCACCGCCGTCCACAGCGACAGCAGATCGGGCTTGCGGATCGCCCAGGACTTGGGCGCCAACTCGCCGACCACGATGTGCAGGTAGGAGATGATGAAGAAGGCCGAGAAGAAGGCGACGCCGTGGATCACCTCGGGGCTGCGAACGCCGGCGGCGCCGAGCAGGGGTTCGAGCAATTCGGCGAAGGCCGGCTCGCCGACCCAGCCCAGGCCCAGGGAGGCCAGGGTGATGCCGAGCTGGCAGGCGGAAAGGTAGGCGTCGAGCTGGTTATGCACCTTCTTGAGGATGCGCCCGCGCCAGCCGTGCTTCTTGGCGATGGCCTCCACACGCGTGGCGCGCAGCTTGACCATGGCGAACTCGGCGGCGACGAAGAAGCCGTTGAGCAGCACGAGGAAGAAGGCGAAGAACACGAGGCCGAGATCGGCGAACAACGTCGAGGCGAGACTGGTGGAAGGGTCCATTAGGGCCGGGAGCTGGAAAAAGGTCGGCTAAGCATGGGGGCGGGGCAGGGCAGTTGCAAGATGTTACGCCCGCCGAGGGGACGGGGGCATGCTGCGGGCTGACGGACAGCGGCTCTGGCACTGACCTTTGCCGGCGGGACCTTTTATCTAGGTCCAGCCTTCCAGACGCATGGTCGCCCGCACCAGCCGCTGCTCTTCCTGCTCGATCTCGCGCAGGCTGTCCCTCACGCTGTGGATATGGTCGCGGGCGGCGGCGTGGGCCTCGTCGGGCAGGCGTCCACTCACCGCGGCATAGAGGCGGGCGTGCTGGGCATCGATCTCGCGGCGTTGCGGCGGGCGATGGTAGAGATTGGCGATGCAGGCGAACACCGAGCCCAGCAGCAACTCGTTGAGCGACTGCAGGGTGTGCACCAGCACCGGGTTGTGCGAGGCCTCGCTGATCGCCAGGTGGAAGGCGTGGTCGAGGCGGGCATGGGTTTCCGCGGGCAGGCTGGCCGGATCCTGGCAGGCGGCGCAGAGCTCCTCGTATCGTCGCCCGATCAGTACCAGGTCGGCGGTGGTGGCGCGCAACGCGGCCAGGCGCGCGGCTTCGCCCTCCAGCAGGGCGCGTACCTCCAGCAGGTCGTAGAGGGTACGCGGCTGGCTGCTGAACAGGTGCAGCAGGGGATTCTCCGCCGCCGGCGCCGCCAGGCGGGCGACGAAGCTGCCCTGGCCGTGGCGCGTTTCTATGATGCCGCGGGCGCGCAGCAGGCCCAGGCCCTCGCGCAGGGCGGTGCGGGAGACGCCGAGCTTGTCGCACAGGCGCCGCTCGGACGGCAGCGGCTGGCCGACCTTGAGCACCCCGTCCACCACCAGACGTTCGATCTGCTGACTGACGTTCTCGGCGACGGGAAGGCGGGGGGCGGGTGCAGACATGGAGGTTCCTGCTGGTATGACCACAAGGTTTCGCTTTAGTGAGCCATCGGCCGGATTCGCCGTCAAGCAGGCTGAAAGCGGGTAATCCTTTGGTCGAAGAGGGTGAAAAAACTGGTATGACCAGTGGTTTGAGCGATGGACTCGCCGTCAAGTCTCGGGGTACAACAAAGCCTCTCCAGCCAGAACAACAACAATGGCGGTTACCCGATGAGCCTGGTCTACGACGAACGTCTCGACGGCGCCTTGCCCCGCCCGGACAAGGCGCAACTGCTGCAGCGGTTGCGCGCTGCGCTGCCCGAGCACTGCCTGCTGCACGACAGGGAAGACCTCAAGCCCTACGAATGCGACGGCCTGGCGGCCTATCGCACCACGCCACTGCTGGTGGTGCTGCCGGAAACGGTGGAGCAGGTGCAGGCGACCCTGCGCCTCTGCCATGAGCTGAACGTGCCCCTGGTGGCGCGCGGTGCCGGCACCGGGCTTTCCGGCGGCGCCCTGCCGCTGGAGCAGGGCGTGCTGCTGGTGATGGCGCGCTTCAATCGCATCCTCGACGTGGACCCCGATGGCCGCCGTGCCCGGGTCCAGCCTGGAGTGCGCAACCTGGCCATCTCCCAGGCCGCGGCACCCCACGATCTCTACTACGCCCCCGATCCCTCGTCGCAGATCGCCTGCTCCATCGGCGGCAATGTGGCCGAGAACGCCGGTGGCGTGCACTGCCTGAAATACGGCCTGACCGTGCACAACGTGCTGGCGGTGGAGATCGTCACCCTGGAGGGCGAACGCCTGACCCTGGGCAGCGCTGCCCTGGACAGCCCCGGCTTCGACCTGCTGGCGCTGTTCACCGGCTCCGAGGGCCTGCTCGGCGTCGTGGTGGAGGTGACCGTCAAGCTCTTGCCCAAGCCGCCCTGTGCCCGGGTGGTGATGGCCAGCTTCGCCGACATCGAGCGTGCCGGCGCCGCGGTGGCCGACATCATCGCCGCCGGCATCATCCCTGGTGGGCTGGAGATGATGGACAACCTGACCCTGAGAGCCGCCGAGGACTTCATCCACGCCGGCTACCCGGTGGACGCCGCGGCCATCCTGCTCTGCGAGCTGGACGGGGTGGAAGCCGACGTGGCCGCCGACATCGAGCGCGTCAGCAGCCTGCTGGCGGCCGCCGGTGCCACCGAGATCCGCCTGGCCCGCGACGAGGCCGAGCGGCAGAAATTCTGGGCCGGGCGCAAGAATGCCTTTCCCGCGGTGGGGCGGCTGTCGCCCGACTACTACTGCATGGACGGCACCATCCCACGCCGCGCCCTGCCCGAGGTGCTGCGCGGCATCGAGGCGCTGTCCGCGGAATACGGCCTGGCGGTGGGCAACGTCTTCCACGCTGGCGACGGCAACCTGCATCCGCTGATCCTCTTCGATGCCAACCGGCCCGGCGAATTGGAGCAGGCCGAGGCCCTGGGCGGGCGCATTCTCGACCTCTGCGTGGCGGTGGGCGGCACCATCACCGGCGAACACGGGGTGGGGCGCGAGAAGATCAACGCCATGTGCACCCAGTTCCAGCCGGGCGAGCTGACCTTCTTCCATGCGGTGAAGGCGGCCTTCGACGCCCCCGGGCTGCTCAACCCCGGCAAGAACGTGCCGACCCTGCACCGCTGCGCCGAATTCGGTGGCCTGCACGTGCATCACGGCCAGTTGCCCCACCCCGAACTGGAGCGTTTCTGATGGACAGCCTGGAACTGCTCCTCGATCAGGTCCGAGAGGCCCTGGTCCGTCGCCAGCCGCTGCGCATCCATGGCGGCGATACCAAGGCTCATCTGGGTCGCCCGGTGGACGGCGAGCCGCTGGACGTCAGCGGCCATCGCGGTCTGGTGCACTACGACCCCACCGAGCTGGTGGCCACGGTGCGCACCGGCACGCCGCTGGCCGAACTCAATGCCGCCCTGGCCGAGCAAGGCCAGATGCTGCCTTGCGAACCGCCGCAACTGGGGGAGGGCGCCACGGTCGGCGGCACCCTGGCCTGCGGTCTCTCCGGTCCGCGCCGGCCCTGGGCCGGCAGCCTGAGGGACTTCGTCCTGGGCACGCGGTTGATCACCGGCACTGGCGAACACCTGAGATTCGGCGGCGAGGTGATGAAGAACGTTGCCGGTTACGACGTCTCCCGCCTGCTGGCCGGCAGTCAGGGGTGTTTGGGGGTGGTCACCGAGGTGTCCTTCAAGGTGCTACCCAGGCCGCGCTGCACCCAGAGCCTGAGTCTGGAACTGGACGCCGAACGCGCCCTGCAGCGCCTCGCCGTCTGGGGTCGCGAAGCCCTGCCGATTTCGGCGGCCTGCCATGACGGCCAGCGCCTGCACCTGCGCCTGGAAGGCGGCGAAGGTTCGGTACGCTCGGCGGTCGATCGCCTGGGCGGTGAAGCCCTGGGCGAGGCCTTCTGGGACGAGCTCAACGAGCAGCGCCTGGCCTTCTTCGCCGGCCCCGCGCCGCTGTGGCGACTGTCGGTACCGGTCAATACGCCACTCCTGGAGCTGCCCGGTACCCGGCTGCTGGACTGGGGCGGTGCCCAGTACTGGCTCAAGAGCGATGCCCCGGCCACGGTCCTGCGCGAGATCGCCGAGCGCGCCGGTGGTCATGCCCTCTGCTATGCGCCGGACGCCGAGCGTGAGGCCCAGCATCCGCTGCCCGCCGCGCTGCTGGACTACCACCGCCGCCTCAAGGCGCGCCTGGACCCCCAGGGGATCTTCAATCCGGGTCGGCTGTACGCCGGGCTCTAAGGGAGCGACCTATGCAAACCAATCTGAGTCCCGCTGCTCGTGAATTGCCCCGCGCCGCTGATGCCGAGCGGGTATTGCGCAGCTGCGTGCATTGCGGCTTCTGCAACGCCACCTGCCCGACCTACCAGCTGCTTGGCGATGAGCTGGACGGGCCTCGCGGGCGCATCTACCTGATCAAGGGCATGCTCGAAGGCGGCGAGGTCAGCGAAAAGACCCGCGAACACCTCGACCGCTGTCTGACTTGCCGCAACTGCGAGACCACCTGTCCCTCGGGCGTCTCCTATCACGAATTGCTCGACATCGGCCGCGCCGAGGTGGAGCGCCGGGTGCCGCGGCCCCTGGCGCAGCGCCTGCTGCGCGCCGGCCTGCGCCAGGTGCTGCCGCAGCTGCGGCTGTTCGGCGCCCTGCTGAAAGGCGGCCAGACCCTCAAGCCGCTGTTGCCGGCCAGCGTCCAGGCCAAGCTGGCAGCGCGCATCGCCGCCCCGGGTGTGCGCCCAGCACCGCGCCATGCCCGGCGCATGCTGATCCTCGAAGGCTGCGTGCAGCCGGGGCTGTCGCCCAATACCAATGCCGCCACCGCGCGGGTGCTGGATCGCCTCGGCATCAGCCTGGACGCCGCGCCCCGCGCTGTTTGCTGTGGCGCGGTGGACTATCACCTCAATGCCCAGGAAGCCGGCCTCGATCGCGCCCGGCGCAATATCGACGCCTGGTGGCCGGCGCTGCAGGGCGGCGCCGAAGCCATCATCCAGACCGCCAGCGGCTGCGGCGCCTTCGTCAAGGAGTACGCCAGCCTGCTCAAGGACGACCCGGCCTATGCCGCCAAGGCCCGCGAGGTCTCGGCGCGCACCCGCGACCTGGTGGAGGTGCTGCGCGAGCTCCCGCTGGAAGAGCTGCGGCTGAAGGACACGCCGCGGCTGGCCTTCCACTGCCCCTGCACCCTGCAGCACGCCCAGCGCCTCGGCGGCGCCGTGGAGGGCGTCCTGCAGCGCCTCGGCTTTCCGCTGGCGCCGGTGCCGGACGGTCACCTCTGCTGCGGTTCGGCCGGCACCTATTCGCTGACCCAGCCGGACTTGTCGCGGCGGCTGCGTGACGCCAAGCTCGATGCCCTGGAAAGTGGTCACCCCGAGGTGATCGCCACCGCCAACATCGGTTGCCAGAGCCATCTCGACGGCGCTGGGAGAACTCCCGTGCGCCACTGGATCGAAATCCTCGACGCGGCCCTGGCCGCTCCGACCCATCCCTGAACCCTGGAGGCCCCATGAAGACCAAAGCCGTGCTCACCCTTGCCGAGATCGACACCCTGCTGGCCGCCGGGCGTGCCGAAGCCGAGCGCCAGGGCTGGGCCGTGTGCATCGCCGTGGCCGACGACGGCGGTCATCCGCTGGCCCTGCTGCGTCTCGACGGCGCCGCGCCCAACAGCGCCTACATCGCCCCGGAAAAGGCCCGCAGCGCCGCCCTGGCGCGCAAGGAGTCCAAGGTGCTGGAAGAGATGATCAACAACGGCCGCACCGCCTTTCTCAGCGCGCCGCTGATGCAGGGCATGCTCGAAGGCGGGGTGCCCATCCTGGTGGACGGCCAGGTGGTGGGCGCGGTCGGCGTCTCCGGCGTCAAGGCCCCGGAAGATGCCCAGGTCGCCAAGGCCGCCATCGCCGCCCTCGGCTGATCGCCTGCCCACGATCTGCTGCACGTCGGCCAGGCTGTGTTGAAAACCGCCTCGGAATGCTCATTTACCTTTCGTAAACTCCGCTTCCTCGGCTGTTTTCGCCTTGCCTGGCTCTAGCTCGCGAGATCGTGGACAGGCTTCCATTTAATTTTCATGTCTCAAGGAAAGCCATCATGACCGACCGCATTACCCTGGGCCGCCTGCAGGTGGCCACCGAGCTGCAGCGCTTCATCGACGAGGAAGTACTGCCCGGCACTAGCCTCGACACCGCCGCCTTCTGGTCGGGCGTGGACGCGCTGGTGCACGAGCTGGCACCGCGCAATCGGGAACTGCTGGCCGAGCGTGATCGCCTGCAGGTGGAGCTGGACAACTGGCACAGCGCCCATCCCGGTCCGGTCACCGATCTGCCCGCCTACCAGAGCTTTCTTGAAAGCATCGGCTATCTGCAGCCGGTGCCCGGTCAGGTGCAGGCCTCGACCTCCGGCGTCGATCGTGAAATCGCCGAGCAGGCAGGTCCGCAGCTGGTGGTGCCGGTGCTCAACGCCCGCTACGCCCTGAACGCCGCCAATGCCCGCTGGGGTTCGCTGTACGACGCCCTCTATGGCACCGACGCCCTGCCCGAGAGCGACGGCGCCGAGCGCGGCAAGGGCTACAACCCCGCCCGCGGCGCCAAGGTGGTGGCCTTCGCCCGCCAGGTGCTGGATGGCGTGGCGCCCCTGGCCAGTGGCTCGCACAGGGACGCCACCGCCTACCGCATCCAGGACGGTCGCCTGGTGGTGGACCTCAAGAGCGGCACCAGCGAACTGGCCGATCCGGCGGCCTTCGTCGGCTACCAGGGCGACGCCGCCGCGCCGTCCGCGGTGCTGCTGCGCCACAACGGCTTGCACCTGGAGATCCAGATCGACCGCGACAGCGCCATCGGCAAGACCGACGCCGCCGGGGTCAAGGATCTGCTCATGGAGGCCGCGGTCAGCACCATCATGGACCTGGAAGATTCCATCGCCGCGGTGGATGCTGCCGACAAGGTGCTGGCCTATCGCAACTGGTTGGGCCTGATGAAGGGCGACCTGGCAGAAGAAGTGAGCAAGGCTGGCGAGACCTTTACCCGCCGCCTCAACCCCGACCGCGAGTACCAGGGCGCCGACGGTCAGCCGCTGACCCTGCACGGTCGCTCGCTGCTGTTCATCCGCAACGTCGGCCACCTGATGACCAACCCGGCAGTGCTGCTGGAAGACGTTCGCGAGATCCCCGAAGGCATCCTCGATGCCCTGGTCACCGTGACCATCGCGATGCACGACCTCAAGCGCCAGGGCAACTCGCGCAGCGGCTCGGTGTACATCGTCAAACCCAAGATGCACGGTCCGGCCGAGGTGGCCTTCGCCGTGCAGCTGTTCGATCGCGTCGAGGCCCTGCTGGGGCTACCGGCCAACACCGTCAAGCTGGGCATCATGGACGAGGAGCGCCGCACCAGCGTCAACCTCAAGGCCTGCATCGCCGCCGCCGCCGCGCGGGTCGCCTTCATCAACACCGGCTTCCTCGACCGCACCGGTGACGAGATGCACACCGCCATGCTGGCCGGGCCCATGTTGCGCAAGGGCGACATGAAGACCTCGAAGTGGATCACCGCCTACGAGCGCAACAACGTGCTGGTCGGTCTGGCCTGCGGCCTGAGAGGCAAGGCGCAGATCGGCAAGGGCATGTGGGCCATGCCCGACCTGATGGCCGCCATGCTGGAACAGAAGATCGGTCATCCCAAGGCCGGCGCCAACACCGCCTGGGTACCGTCGCCCACCGCCGCCGTGCTGCACGCCCTGCATTACCACCAGGTCAACGTCCAGCAGGTGCAGCAGGAGCTGGAGCGCAGCGATGTCGACGCTGCCCGCGGCGAATTGCTCGCCGGCCTGCTCAGCGTACCAGTGGCCGAATCGCCCGACTGGTCCGCCGAGGCCATCCAGCAGGAGCTGGACAACAACTGCCAGGGCATCCTCGGCTACGTGGTGCGCTGGGTCGACCAGGGCGTGGGTTGCTCCAAGGTGCCCGACATCCATGACGTCGGCCTGATGGAAGACCGCGCCACCCTGCGCATCTCCAGCCAGCACATCGCCAACTGGCTGCACCACGGCGTGGTCAGCGCCGAACAGGTGGACGAGACGCTGCAGCGCATGGCCAAGGTGGTGGACGGCCAGAACGCCGGCGACGCGTTCTACGAACCCATGGCCGGCCACTTCGACAGCTCCTACGCCTATCGCGCCGCCCGTGACCTCATCTTCAAGGGCCGCGAACAGCCCAGCGGCTACACCGAGCCGCTGCTGCACGCCTGGCGATTGAAGAAGAAAGCGGGGGCTTGAGAGGTATGATTCCCAACGCTCGGACGTAGCTTGCGGAGCGAGCGTTGTGCCCTTGATCCAGAGCTGTAGGCGCCGGCTTGACGGACCTCAGGTCGTTCCCTAGTATGGATCCCAACACGGCCCCTCTCGGCTGACTCACCTAGGTGATGACGCTGCTGAGGGGTTTTTTATTGCCTGCGTTTTTACCAGTCGGTTTCCCAGCCAGGCTGGGCTCCCATGCCTGCGATGTTCAGGCCCAGGTGCGACAGCTCTGGAAAACTCAGCAGATGCGCCTTGATTCGCTGTGACCACGTTGACCGAGGATTCACGACGTCCAGAAGATGACGTGTCATACACAGCAGTAGATAGCAACGCGCCAGAGCATGCGCATTGCCTATGAAAGGCTGTGCCCAAGCCGCCTCGGCCAGAGAGGGCAATTTCGGCTGATCAATGATGTTGCGATTCCACAGTCGGCTATGGTGTGCGCACACATTGCGTAGATAGTTGAGACTACGTAACCAGGACGAGAAGATCCGACCGTTCGATAGCCCATACTTGGCTGCGATGGCGTCCTGTTCGGTCTCTTGCAGACCACTGTACAGCGTGGACATCGTGCCGAAATCCCAGACTTCCGCCGCTATCCAGATCGGCAAGGGCAATCCGTATTTGTCCTTGCAATGCCTGATGAAGTCTTCCCTGGAGCGAGCGATCAGTTTGGCGTGCCGTCCCAGCCAATCGTGGTGGCGGCTAAGGCCGGTTCTAGGATCGAGCTTGCTGCTGAAGTCGGCGTGCAATAGTTCGGGGCGCAAGTAGGCAAAGGCGTCTTGGGCTCCGAGACAGTAGGCAATGTCGACTCTCAATCCGACTTCGATGCGCTCCAGTGCATCCAGCGTCAGTAAGCGTAACTTCTTGTCGAACACATAGAGGTCGACGGCATTCTGAAAGGTGGCTCCGACCTTGAAATCATCCAGCGTCAAGGTGGTGACCTTGAGTTTTTGTGGCTTCTTACCTTTATCAAGCAACACCAGGGCACCGCTTCGCTCTCGAAACGCATACCAGTAGCCGCTCAAGCGGTAATAGCCGATTCGGCCCAGGTAGTTGAGCGCCAGTGTTCTATCAGTGACGGTCAGACCACGTCGAATCAATTGATCCAGCTGGTCATCCAGACTCATCCATGGTTTGGCGTATGCCGACATTGATCCATTCCTTTCGATCAGAACGCTATGCAGAGTCTTAGCAAATAGCATCTATCCCGGGCGGCGCGATCCCTCGGGCCTTTTCGAAGAGCGCTCAAGGAGAGGTGTTCTGCGAGTACAAGAAAAGCTTGGAATACGTTAGCGATCCCGCGGCTCAGGCAGAAGCCCTTTGCTTTGGGCGGATCCTCTACCGGAACGTCGACAACCGCTGGCCCTCCGACCACCGCCTCTTCCCTTGCCACTGGCGAATTTTTATACTATCGGGTCCCCCGTTCCCGGGATCATCATCGCCACGAGGAAGACCATGGCCCGCGTTACTGTCGAAGACTGCCTGGACAACGTAGACAACCGATTCGAGCTGGTCATGCTCGCCACCAAGCGCTCGCGCCAGCTGGCCACCGGCGGCAAGGAGCCCAAGGTACCGTGGGATAACGACAAGCCCACCGTCGTCGCCCTGCGCGAGATCGCCGAAGGCCTGGTTGACGAGGAAGTCATCCGTCTGGACGACATCGTTGAAGAAGAGCCGCTGTTCGCCGCCTTCGAAGTCAACGAAGAAGCGGACGGCGAGGCCCTCTAAGCCATGGCTGCCGAGCCTGCGTATGGTGACGTCCGCCCGACCGGCATCGACCTGCTGGCCGAGCGACTGGCGGACTACCTGACCCCCGACCAGGTCAATCTGGTCAGGCGGGCCTACTACTACGCCGAGCAGGCTCACGATGGGCAGCGCCGCCGCAGCGGCGAGCCCTATGTCACCCATCCGCTAGCCGTCGCCAACATCCTCGCCGACATGCACATGGACCATCAGAGCCTGATGGCGGCCATGCTGCACGACGTGATCGAGGACACCGGCATCGCCAAGGAAGCCCTCGCTGGCCAGTTCGGCGAGACGGTGGCGGAGCTGGTGGACGGGGTCAGCAAGCTGACCCAGATGAAGTTCGAGACTAAGGCCGAGGCCCAGGCGGAGAACTTCCAGAAGATGACCATGGCGATGTCCAAGGACATCCGCGTCATCCTGGTCAAGCTGGCCGACCGGCTGCACAACATGCGCACCCTGGACGCCATGCCGCCGGACAAGAGCCGGCGCATCGCCAAGGAAACCCTGGAAATCTACGCGCCCATCGCCAACCGGCTGGGCATGCACGATTTCTATGTGGAATTCGAGGACCTGGGTTTTCGCGCCATGCATCCGATGCGCGCCGAGCGCATCCAGCGGGCGGTCAAGACCGCGCGGGGCAATCGCCGCGAGATCCTCGGCAAGATCCAGGAATCCTTGGCCAACTGCCTGGCCCGCGATGGCCTGGACGGCGAGGTGGTCGGCCGTGAAAAGCACCTGCACAGCATCTACCAGAAGATGCGTGGCAAGCGTAAGTCGTTCAACGAGATCATGGACGTCTATGGCTTCCGCATCATCGTCGACAAGGTCGACACCTGCTATCGGGTGCTCGGCGCAGTGCACAATCTCTACAAGCCGTTCCCGGGACGCTTCAAGGACTACATCGCCATCCCCAAGGCCAACGGCTACCAGTCCCTGCATACCACCCTGTTCGGCATGCACGGCGTGCCCATCGAGATCCAGATCCGCACCCGCGAGATGGAAGAGATGGCCAACAACGGCATCGCCGCCCATGGCCTGTACAAGGCCGGGGGCGACGAGCCGCGCGCCAGCCACCTGCGCGCGCGCCAGTGGGTGAAGGGCATCCTCGAGTTGCAGCAACGTGCGGGCAACTCCCTGGAATTCATCGAGAACGTGAAGATTGACCTCTTTCCCGACGAGGTCTACGTCTTCACGCCCAAGGGTCGCATCATGGAGCTGCCCAAGGGCTCCACGGCCGTAGACTTCGCCTATGCGGTGCACACCGATGTGGGCAACAGCTGCATCGCCTGCCGCATCAATCGTCGCCTGGCGCCGCTGTCGCAGCCGCTGGGCAGTGGCGAGACGGTGGAGATTGTCACCGCGCCCGGTGCCCGGCCCAATCCGGCCTGGCTCAACTTCGTGGTCACCGGCAAGGCGCGCACCAATATCCGCCATGCGCTCAAGCAGCAGCGTCGCTCCGAGTCCATCAGCCTCGGCGAGCGGCTGCTGAACAAGGCGCTATCCGGCTTCGGCACCCAGCTGTCGAAGATCTCGCCGATGCGCATCCTCTCGGTGCTCGGCGAATACAAGGGCGTGGTGCTGGAAGACCTGCTCGAAGAGATCGGCCTGGGCAATCGCATGGCCTATGTGGTGGCGCGGCGCCTGGTGTCCGGCAGCGAGCAAGAAGAGCCGCTGGAACCCCAGGCTAGTACCACGCCCCAGGGGCCGCTGGCCATCCGTGGCACCGAAGGCCTGGTGATCAGCTACGCCAAGTGCTGCACGCCGATTCCGGGCGACCCCATCGTCGGCCACCTCTCGGCAGGCAAGGGCATGGTGATCCACCTGGAAAACTGTCGGAACATCGCCGAATTCCGGCACAACAGCGAAAAATGCATCGTGCTCAACTGGGCTAAGGACGTCACCGGCGAATTCAGCGTCGAGTTGCGCGTCCAGCTGGAGCACCAGCGCGGCCTGATCGCCATGCTGGCCAACAACGTCACCGCCGCGGACGCCAACGTCGAGAAGATCGGCATGAATGAGCGCGACGGCCGAGTCAGCGTGGTTCAGCTGGTGGTCAGCGTGCGCGACCGTGTCCATCTGGCGCGGGTGATCAAGAAGCTGCGGACGCTCAAGGGCGTGGCTGGTATCACTCGGGTTCGTAGCTGAGGTTGCAGTGGGTCGCCACGGGCTTGCAGAATCGAGCCTTTCCCGCACAGGAGCGACCCATGAGCAAGCAAGTGATCCACACCGACAAGGCGCCTGCCGCCATTGGTACCTATTCCCAGGCGATCAAGGTCGGTGACACCGTCTATCTCTCCGGGCAGATCCCGCTCAATCCCACCAGCATGGAGCTGGTAGACGGCTTCGAGGCCCAGGTGGTCCAGGTGTTCGAGAACCTCAAGTCCGTGGCTGAGGCCGCCGGTGGTTCGCTGGCTGACATCGTCAAGCTGAACATCTTCCTGATCGACCTTTCGCACTTCGCCACCGTCAACGAGATCATGGGTCGCTACTTCCAGCAGCCGTATCCGGCTCGTGCCGCCATCGGCGTGGCTGCGCTGCCCAAGGGCTCCCAGGTGGAAATGGACGGGGTGTTGGTGCTGGGCTGATCCCGCGCAGGACCCGTAGGTTGGGCTGAGCGCAGCGAAGCCCAACAATAAGCGCGCTGATGGCTCGCCTTGTTGGGCTTCGACGATGGAGCCGTCTCAACCCAACCTACGGGACCGATCCCAACGCAGGATCCGTAGGTTGGGTTGAGCGCAGCGAAGCCCAACAACGGAGCATGCTGTCAGCCCCGCATTGTTGGGCTTCGACGATGGAGCCGTCTCAACCCAACCTACGGGACCGATCCCAACGCAGGGTCCGTAGGTTGGGTTGAGCGCAGCGAAGCCCAACAACGGAGCACGCTGTCAGCCGCGCGTTGTTGGGCTTCGACGATGGAGCCGTCTCAACCCAACCTACGAAGGTAGGGAGGCATTGCGGCCGTGCCGGTGCGCCGTAACGACCGCTCCTACAGCAGCATCAATCTTCTGTAGGAGCGGCCCATGGCCGCGATGGCCTAAACGGGCAACGATCGCGATAGCCCCAAAATAAAAAAGCCGACCGTCTCGCGACGGTCGGCTTTTTCATGCCTGCCTGAATCAGGCCGGGATGGATTTGATCTTCGGCATCCGCGCCCAGCAACGGTGCTTGGCGATGGCGGCGAAGAAGTCCTGCTGCACCGCCTTGAAGTCACCGCCGGTGAGCAGCGCCTCGTCGGGGCTCAGGTAGACCGCCTTGAGCAGCTGCTCGGCTTCGCCGGTGAGGGCGATGGCCTTGAGGTGCTTATAGGCTTCCAGCAGGTAGTGCTTGATCACGCCGTCGTCGAGCATGGCCTTGACGCTCTCGACGCCGCCCGGCACATAGACCGCGTCTAGGGCTACCGAAGGCATGCCCTCGGCCGAGCCGTCCACGGCCACTTCGCTGCCATCGGCGGCCTTGACCGGGCCGGCGGTGGGGCCGAGCACCTTCACATGGGCGCCTTCGGCCTTGAGTGCCTGCTTGATGGCGTCCACTTCACTGGCGATGACGCCGTCACCCACCAGTACCGCCACCTTGAAGCCCTTGATGTTGCCGGACAGCAGGTTGAGCTGGCTCAGTGCCGGCGACTTGTCGATGGAGATCTGGCGCGGTTGCACGGTGGGTGCGGTGGGCGGCGTCACGCCGATCTTCTTGGCGACCTTCTGCGCCAGGTCCAGATCGATGTTGGCGAGGATCTCGTTGACCTGACGCTCACGGATCCACATGCGCTCGACCTTGCCCAGCTCGAAGCTGTAGGCATCGGCGACGTGGGCCTGCTCGGCTTCCGACAGGCTGTTGTAGAACAGCGTGGCCTGGGAGAAGTGGTCGCCGAAGGACTCGCTGCGCTCGCGCACCTTGTAACCGTCGATGCGCTCGTAATAGCTCTCGAAGCCGCCATCCTGGGGTGCTGGCGGCGTTTCCTTGGGCCAGCCACCGTCGATGGAATTGGGCTCATAGGAGGCACGGCCTTTGTCGATGGTCATGCGGTATTTGGCGTCACGCTGGCCGTTGTGGTTCGGCACCACCGGACGGTTGACCGGCAGCTCATGGAAGTTCGGGCCACCGAGGCGGCTGATCTGGGTGTCGGTGTAGGAGAACAGCCGGCCTTGCAGCAGGGGATCGTTGCTGAAGTCGATGCCGGGCACGACGTGCCCGGGGCAGAAGGCCACCTGCTCGGTTTCGGCGAAGTAGTTGTCCGGGTTGCGGTTGAGCACCAGCTTGCCCAGGGGCGTGATGGGTACCAGCTCTTCGGGAATGATCTTGGTGGCGTCGAGGATGTCCCAGTCGAACTTGTGCTCGTCTTCCTCGGGGATGATTTGCACGCCGAACTCCCACTCGGGATAGTCACCGGCCTCGATGGCTTCCCAGAGGTCGCGGCGGTGGGCATCGGTGTCCTTGCCCGCCAGCTTCTGGGCTTCGTCCCACACCAGGGAACGCACGCCACCGGCGGGTTTCAGGTGGATCTTGACGAAGATGCCCTTGCCGGCGGTATTGATCATGCGGAAGGTGTGGATGCCAAAGCCCTGCATGCTGCGCAGGTTCACCGGGATGGCACGGTCGGTCATGGTCCAGAGCACCATGTGCGCCGACTCGGGCACCAGGGAGACGAAGTCCCAGAAGGTGTCGTGGGCGCTGCCGCCGGTGGGGATCTCGTTGTGCGGCTCGGGCTTCACCGCATGGACGAAGTCGGGAAACTTGATGGCGTCCTGGATGAAGAAGACCGGCATGTTGTTGCCGACCATGTCCCAGTTGCCTTCCTCGGTGTAGAACTTGATGGCGAAGCCGCGCACGTCACGCACGGTATCGCCCGAGCCACGCGGGCCCTGCACGGTGGAGAAGCGCACGAACACCGGGGTCTGGTGGTTGGGGTCGCGGAAGAGGGCGGCCTTGGTCAGGTCGGACCAGTCCTGGTAGGGCTGGAAATAGCCATAGGCGCCGGTGCCGCGGGCATGGACGATGCGCTCCGGGATGCGCTCGTGGTCGAAGTGGGTGATCTTCTCCCGCATGATGAAGTCTTCGAGCAGGGAGGGTCCGCGGGTGCCGGCGCGCAGCGAATTCTGGTTGTCGGCGATCTTCACGCCGTGGTTGGTGCGCAGTGCCTGGCCGGTGGCATCGGAGCGGAACTGTTCGAGCTGCTCGATTTTCTTCGAGGTGTTCTGGCGATCCAGGGTATCGGTACCGGCGAGTTCACTCTTGGGGGGCGTAGCCATGGAAAGTCCTCATCAGGCGCCTGTAGGGCGCTCTTTGCGTCCCCTACGGAATGTGGGGCGAATTCAGGCAGTCCTCTAGTGACTCGCGGTCCAGAGCCGGTGTTCCGTTTGGCTGATGCGAAGCGACGGGCTGTGCGCCTGGCGCTTGGTCATTGTCTGGGCTGGCCATATGCCTTTATTGGCGTAATACCCGACAACAAGTGCTAAGCAGATATAAGCGCGCACGTTAAACTGCACGGCTGGATCACCATCCTGTTGTCTGATGTTACCCACAAGGTTTTTCCATTGATCGAATTCCACGCTGTCCACAAGACGTACCGCACGCGCGGTCGCGAGGTCGCGGCGCTCCAGCCGGTCGACCTGAGGATCGAAGCCGGCGAGATCTTCGGCCTGATCGGCCATTCGGGGGCCGGCAAGAGCACCCTGCTGCGCCTGATCAACCGCCTCGAAGCCCCCAGTGGCGGTCGCCTGCAGGTCGATGGCGCCGAGGTCACCACCCTTGGCGCGAGCGAGCTGCGCGATTTCCGCCGCCGCATCGGCATGATCTTCCAGCATTTCAACCTGCTCTCGTCCAAGACCGTGGCGGCCAACGTGGCCATGCCGCTGGAACTGGCCGGCGGCCGTTCGCGGGCGCAGATCGCCCAGCGGGTCGAGGAGCTGCTGGCGCGGGTCGGGCTGTCCGACCAGGCGCGCAAGTACCCGGCGCAACTGTCCGGCGGCCAGAAGCAGCGCGTCGGCATCGCCCGCGCCCTGGCCACCGAGCCGAAGATCCTGCTCTGCGACGAGGCCACCAGCGCCCTCGATCCCCAGACCACCGCCCAGGTGCTGCAACTGCTGGCCGAGCTCAATCGCGAACTGGGCCTGACCATCGTGTTGATCACCCACGAGATGGACGTGATCCGCCGCGTCTGCGACCGCGTCGCCGTGCTCGACGGCGGCGCCGTGGTGGAGCAGGGCACCGTGGCCGATGTCTTCCTGCATCCGCAGCACCCCACCACCCGCCGCTTCGTGTTCGAAGCCGAGCACCAGGACGAGGCCGAACTGGCCGACGCCTATGCCCATGTCGAAGGGCGCATCCTGCGCCTGACCTTCCGCGGCGAAGCCACCTATGCACCGCTGCTGGGCCACGTCGCCCGGGAGACCGGTGTGGACTACAGCATTCTCGGCGGTCGCATCGACCGCATCCGGGACGAGCCCTATGGCCAGCTCACCATCGCCCTGGTGGGCGGTGACCTGGACGCCGCCCTGGCTCGCTTCCAGGCCGCCGACGTCACCGTGGAGGTCCTGCGCTGATGGACGAACTATTCAGCAACATCGACTGGGCCGAGATCTGGCAGGCGACCCAGGACACCCTGGCCATGCTCGGCTGGTCCATGCTCTTCACCCTGATCCTCGGGCTGCCGCTGGGCGTGCTGCTGTTTCTCACCAGCCGCCGCCAGTTGCTGGAGCAGCCGCTGGTCTACGGCATCCTCTCCTTCGTGGTCAATGTGCTGCGCTCGGTGCCCTTCATCATCCTGCTGATCCTGATGATCCCCATCACGGTCTGGCTGATCGGCACCTCCCTGGGCGTCGAGGGCGCCATCCCGCCGCTGGTGGTGGGCGCCGCGCCCTTCTTCGCCCGGCTGGTGGAAACCGCCCTGCGCGAGGTCGACCGCGGCATCATCGAGGCGACCCAGGCCATGGGCGCCAGTCTCTGGCAGATCGTCACCCGCACCCTGTTGCCCGAGGCCCTGCCCGGGCTGATCGCGGCCACCACCGTCACCGCCATCGCCCTGGTGTCCTACACCGCCATGGCCGGAGTGATCGGCGGCGGCGGCCTGGGCGATCTGGCCATTCGTTTCGGCTACCAGCGCTTCCAGACCGACGTCATGGTGGTCACGGTGCTCTTGCTGCTGGTGCTGGTCCAGGTACTGCAGATGGTCGGCGATCGGCTTGTCGCCCATTTCAGTCGTCGTTGATTCAGGCTTCATCCACTCGAAGGTTTTGCACAAGGAAAATCCCAGATGTCGCTGAAACGTACCCTGCTGTCCCTGGCCTTCGGCCTAGGTGTTGCCACCGCCGCCCAGGCCGCCGAGACCCTGACCGTTGCGGTCAATCCGGTTCCCCATGCGGAGATCCTGGAATTCATCAAGCCGCAGCTGGCCAAGGAAGGCGTGGACCTGAAGATCAAGGTCTTCACCGACTACATCCAGCCCGATCGCCAGACCGATCAGAAGCAGGTGGATGCCAACTACTTCCAGACCAAGCCCTATTACGCCAGCTACCAGAAGAGCAACCCGAGCAGCGACCAGGTGCCGGTGGTGGCGGTGCACGTCGAGCCCTTCGGTGCCTACTCGCAGAAGATCAAGGACATCAAGGAGCTCAAGGACGGCGCCACCGTGGCCATCCCCAACGATCCGAGCAACTCCGGTCGTGCGCTCCTGCTGATCGCCAAGCAGGGCCTGATCACCCTCAAGGATCCGAGCAACGTCACCGCCACCCCGCGTGACGTCGTCGAGAATCCCAAGCACCTGAAGTTCAAGGAGCTGGAAGCCGCGACCCTGCCGCGCGTGCTGAACCAGGTCGACCTGGCGCTGATCAACGCCAACTACGCCCTGGAAGCCAAGCTGGTGCCGACCAAGGACGCCCTCTTCATCGAGAGCGGCGAGTCGCCCTATGCCAACCTGCTCTATACCCGCGCCGACAAGGCCAATGACCCGGCCATCCAGAAGCTGGCCAAGGCCCTGACCACCCCCGAGGTGAAGCAATTCATCGAGAAGAAGTACCAGGGCGCCGTCGTGCCCGCGTTCTAAGAACCTCGCTCCAGCTACCGCCGGCGCCCCCAGAGGCACCGGCGGTTCCACCCCGCCTTAGGAAACTGCCATGAAGAAACTGCTCGCCACCGCCGCCCTGCTGGCCGCCAGCCTGACCGCCCACGCCGCCGAGACCCTCAGCGTCGCCGCCACCCCGGTGCCTCACGCGGAGATCCTCGAATTCGTCAAACCCCAGCTGGCCAAGGAAGGGGTGGACCTGCAGATCAAGGTCTTCACCGACTATGTGCAGCCCAATCTGCAGGTGGCCCAGAAGCGTCTGGACGCCAATTTCTTCCAGCACCAGCCCTACCTGGATGAATTCAACAAGAGCCGTGGCACCGACCTGGTGACCGTCGCCCAGGTGCACGTCGAGCCTTTCGGCATCTACTCGCAGAAGATCAAGAAGCTCGACGAAGTCCGCGAAGGCGCCGTCGTGGCCATCCCCAGTGACGCCACCAACGGCGGTCGCGCCCTGCTGCTGCTGGAGAAGGCCGGCCTGATCAAGCTCAAGGACAGCGCCAACATCCTCGCCACGCCCAAGGACATCGCCGAGAATCCCAAGAAGCTCAAGTTCAAGGAGCTGGAAGCCGCGACCCTGCCGCGCGTGCTGAATCAGGTCGACCTGGCGCTGATCAACACCAACTACGCCCTGGAAGCCAAGCTCAACCCGACCCAGGACGCCCTGCTGCTGGAAGGCAAGGAATCGCCCTACGCCAATATCCTGGTCGCCCGTCCGGACAACAAGGACAGCGACGCCGTGCAGAAGCTGGCCAAGGCGCTGAACACCCCGGCGGTGAAGCAGTTCATCGAAGAGAAGTACAAGGGTGCCGTGGTGCCCGCGTTCTGATCGTGGTTTGAAATAAAAAACGCCGGCCCAGTGCCGGCGTTTTTCATGGGCTCAATGGCGTTTCAAGGGTACGACACCCATCCCCAGGCCAAAGGGCCGAAAAACCGCCTGTAGCGTCGCCAGCGTGGGATTGCCTTCGTCCTGCTCCAGTTGCCGTAGGGTGCGCAGCGAGATACGGGCCATGCGCGCGAAGTCGGTCTGGGTAAGGCCGGTGATCTCGCGCCGCAGACGTCGGATGCCAGTGCCCAGGCTCAGGCGTCCAGTCTGTAATCCCTCACGGATATCATCCAGCGTACGTTGCCGCCGTTCTTGATCATCAAGACTCATAGCAGCCCTGCCTCGCGCAGATGGCTATCCAGGCGCCGCAGCGGAATTCGCGGATGCTCCCAGGTGGCCTGCGGCAACACCGGCTGCAGCAGGTCCGGCAGAGCACGGAGCACCTCGGCGCTCTTCTTGAGGGCATCCCACAGCCGCTCCGGATCGTCCCATTCGGCCAGTAGCCGACAAGCGGCGTGCCAATCGACAACGCCCGCCTGCTCGACGGGCAGGGGCCATTTGCTGGTTCGGGTGATGCCCTGTTCGTCCATGACCATGGGTGCAAGGTCGTACAGGGGGGTCAGACGAACACCACGCTCATCACGCAGGATGGCGGTATTGCGACCGTGGTTGTCACTGTTGCCCAGCAGTTGATTGAGCAGGTCACGCCGCAGGTAATCATCCAGCAGCGCCGGTATCCCCTGGTCCTGATCGGCTGCACGCCAAACCCTGGTCAGGGCACCAATGGCGTCGAGATGATTCAGATAGCTACCAGGTACCAGGGTGTGAGTCAGCGAATAGAGAGATTCAACGGCCAGACGCTCCACCCCTTGGGGGCTGGTGCGGCGGTCGAAGCGTGGCATCCAGAGGCTGGGGCGTCGGCCTTCTTCCAGGGCGAGTCCGTTTGCGGAAACGGTCTCCAGTCCTAGGGCGTTCAGGGCTTGATAGTAGCAGTGCTCGCTGCGCAGGATGTCCTGGTCCGTGGCGCTGGCTTTGTTGCGTGGAAACTTCACCAGCCAATGTCGGCAGACCAGGTCATCGGGCAGGGTGGCATCTGGATGGAGCAGGCCCTGAGGATCTTCGGTCAGCAGCAGCTTGGGTGCGTCACCACCCGCGCCGGTTGCACCGCCAAGGGCGGCACCTTGCTCATAGGCATATTCCAGAAAGCCTTGATCGCGAGCGACGACCTGCTCACGGGTAAAGCCCACGGAGGGTGTCTGCGCACGCTCATCTAGCGACTCACGAATCCGCAAATGGCCGATGGGCGCTGGCGTGCAGCGTGATAACAACCGAAAGTCGGTCTGAGTGGCTTCCGCTGCGCTCAGCCCAAGGCGAGGTAGCAGAAAACGGCGAGCGGCGCCGGCCGGGAGAATGTCATGGAGAAACGCCGGCCAATGGGACAGTCGCTCGACTTCCCAGCTCAAAGGCAGATTAGCGCTCACTGCGGCAGCTGTGGGCTTGCCGAAATCGTCGAGATGATCGCTCAGGTAGGCAGCCAGATAGCTGAGGGTGCAGGCGCCTTGTTGGGGACCTTGCCTCGGATCATCAAAAACCAAGCGTAAGGCATCCTGCCAACGCCCGGTCAGATAGGTTTGAACCACCAGCGCACTCACGGACGACCTCCGGCAATATACTGCCGGTAGTATGGGTCCTTGGCGCACTATCGGCAATATAATGCCAAAATCGCGACTCTAAGAACTGCGTTTGGGCATTAAATTGCCGTTTCTGCTGTGACCGGCGCGCTACCTCGGCGCCCAACGATCACCAGCAGTACCGCGGCGCCGGCCGCCATCAGCAGCGGCAGGGCATGGCCGGTGAGCCATTGGCTGGCAGCGCCGGTGACCAGCGGACCGACCAGGCAACCGAGGCCCCAGAGTTGGGCGATGCAGGCGTTGGCGCTGACCAGCTCGGCGTCACGGTAGCGCTCGCCCACCAGGATCAGTGCCAGGGTGAAGAGGCCGCCGGCGGTGGCGCCGAACAGCACCAGCAGCGGCCAGACGCCCGGGGTGTGCAGCAGCAGTGGCAAGGCCAGGCTGACCGCCAGCAGCCCCAGGGTGCAGCCTAGGAACAGGCCCTGGCGCGAGAGGCGGTCGGCGAGCAGGCCCAGGGGCAGCTGCAGCAGAGCATCGCCCACCACCACGGCGCTGACCATGTACAGCGCCAGTTGCTGGCCGAAGCCCTGGTTGAGGGCATAGACCGGCAGCAGGGTAAGGATCATCGCCTCGAAGCAGGCGAACAGCGCTACCGCCCAGGCGATGGCCGGAGCGCCGCGGCAGAAGTCCAGCAGCGCCTGCCAGGCGGCGGTGTGGCCGCCGGCGGCTGGTGCGCCCTGGCGGCCGAGCAGCAGGGTGGCGCCACCGAGCATGAGCAGGGCGCCCAGCCAGAAGCCCTGGTCACCCTCGGTACCGAGCGCGCCCAGCAGCAGCGGACCGGCCAGTTGGCTCAGGGCGTAGCTGCTGCCGTAGAGGGCCACCAGGCGACCCCGCCAGCGATCGGTGATGACCTGGTTCATCCAGCTTTCGCCCAGCACGAAGACCAGGGTGAGGATGGCGCCGAGCGCCAGGCGAAGAAGCAGCCACAGAGGGTAGCTGGGCAGCAGCGACAGCAGAATCAGCGAGGCGGCACCCGTCACCAGGCATAGCTGCATCAGTCGTGGCGTGCCGACTCGTGAAGCGAGGCGCCCGGCCAGGCTGGCGCCGGTCAGGATGCCAATGGCCGGCGAGGCGGCCATGACACCGATGGCGAAGCTGCCATAGCCCCAGCCCTCCAGGCGCAGCGAGACCAGCGGCATCGACAGGCCGATGGCCAGGCCCACGCTGATGACACTGCCCAGTACGGCGAAATAGATGGCCCAGGGCATGGGGGAGGGTGAGGAAGTCATGGGCTTAGCCTAGCTGATGAACGCGGACGACGGACAGTCGCCAAGAGCCGCTATAGAGCCACCGGCAGCGGCCTGGGTTCTGGCACGGTTGGCCTTTGCCAGGCTTTCGCGTAGCGTGCGCGCTACCTGAAGCCGGTTGAGAGATAACAGAACATGCGGAAATGGCAGTGCATCGTGTGCGGCTATATCTATGACGAAGCCCTGGGCTGGCCGGACGACGGCATCGCTCCCGGAACGCGCTGGGAAGATGTGCCCGAGGATTGGTTGTGCCCGGATTGCGGCGTGGGCAAGGGTGACTTCGAGATGATCGCCATCGGCTGATCGGCTCCGCGTGCGCCACGCGGACACAAAAAAGGCATCGCACGAGCGATGCCTTGTGGCTGCAGCGGCCATCCCTGCCGCCTCATCCTCAGCCTTCGATGCTGTCCTTCAGTGCCTTGCCCGGCTTGAACGCCACCGTGTTGCTCGCACGAATCTTGACCGGCTCGCCGGTCTGGGGATTCTTCCCCATGCGAGCACCGCGATGACGCGGCAGGAAGGTACCGAAGCCGACCAGCGTCACGCTGTCCTTGCGGTGCAGCGCATTCGCGATCTCGTCCAGCAGCGTGTTGAGCACGACGTTGGCTTGTTCCTTAGGAAGTCCGACTTTTTCTGCAATCACAGTCGCCAATTCAGGCTTGCGCATAGCTACCTCTCGTGGAGTCATTTTTAGCCGTGTGGGCGTCGCATGGCTTTCCTGGCAAAGCGATTACCCCCGGGATAGAGGGTGGCCCGACACAAAGATCGTTGGTGCGACAAAAGTCGAACCAGATAGCGTTATAAGGCAAAGCCGAGAAGAGCGAAAGTTAATTAGCAGACTATTAGCCGTTGGTAGGATGACTGACCCCGGCTTCGGCCTTTATCCGCTGATTTGCGCACTATTTGTGGACAGATTGTCCACAATATGACCAATGGCGAGGCCGTCCAGATTTTAGCGAGATGCTCTGGCAAGCCACTGTCGGGTCGAATGGAGCGTCTTGATGTCAAGGCGTCTTTGCATCATTTCGTTACCAAAACGACCGGATGGCGGAGCGGCCAGAAGGCTCCGCCATCGCTAGCAAACCGGCGCCTAGGTCGACATCACCGTTTGCCCGGCGGAGGCCTGACCTTCCAGGCGCCGTTCCAGCGCCTTGGGCTCGATCACCAGGCGCATGCCATTGCTGGCCTGAGTGCGGCCCCAGTCTTCCAGCAGCTCCATGCAGGCGTGGTCGATATAGGAGACGCGTTCCAGGGGCACGTGCAGGGTGGTGCCCGGCTTGACCTGCTCCAGCACCTTGGTCAGCTGGGGCACGCGCAGGAAGGTCGCGGCGCCCACCAGGCGCAGGTCGGCCTGGTCCGGCTGGTCTTCGCGATAGGTCAGGCTGACCTTGAGCTGTGCCGCCTTGACCGCCAGGAAGGCGATCGACAGACCGAAGCCCACCAGCACCCCGGTCAGCAGATCGGTGGCGACGATCATCAGCGCGGTCAGGGCATAGATGGCCATGGGCGCGCGGCCATAGCGCTTGAGTCCGGTCAGCGACTTGGGATCGGCCAGCTTGACGCCGGTGAACACCAGTACGCCGGCCAGGCTCGCCACCGGTACCAGCTTGAGCACGAAGGGCAGGGCGGCGACGAAGGCCAGCAGCCAGAGGCCGTGGAAGATGGTGGAGGCGCGACTGGTGGCGCCGGCCTGAACATTGGCCGAGCTGCGCACGATGACGCCGGTCATGGGCAGCGCCCCGACGGCGCCGCAGAGCAGGTTACCGATGCCCTGGGCACCCAGTTCGCGGTCGAAGTGCGAGCGCGGCCCGTTGTGCATGCGGTCCACCGCGGCGGCCGAGAGCAGGGTCTCGGCACTGGCGATGAAGGCCAGGGCGAGGGCGGCTACCACCAGCTCGGCGTTGGCCAGCATGCCAAGATCGGCGAAGGTCACCCAGTCGATGGCATCGGCCAGGTTGTTGGGCACTTCGACCCGGCGGATGTCCAGCGCCAGCCAAAGACTGGCCAGGGTCGCCAGGGTCACGCCGATCAGCGCGCCGGGCAGGAAGCGTAGCGGCTGTGGGCGGAATTTCTCCCACAGCCACATGCTGGCGATGGTCAGCAGGCCGATCAGCGCCGCCTGGGCGCCGCTGCCACTGCCGTTCCACTGGCCGGCCGCGGTGAGGGCGGCGCCCGGGAAGGCCAGCAGATTGGACAGGCCCGACGCCGCTGGTTTGGCGTCCAGCATGACGTGCAGCTGCGAGAGCACGATGAGGATGCCGATGCCCGCGAGCATGCCGTAGACCACCGCTGGCGAGGTGACGCGGAACCAGGCACCCAGCCGGGTGAGACCGGCGACGAGCTGCATGAGACCGGCCAGTAGCAGTACCGGGCCCAGGGCCTCGAGGCCGTGCCGGTTGATCAGGTCGAACACCAGCACCACCAGGCCGGCGGCCGGACCACTGACCTGCAGCGGCGAGCCGGCGAGAAAGCCGACCACCAGGCCACCGATGATGCCGGTGATGATGCCCTTGGCCGGTGGCATGCCGGAGGCGATGGCGATCCCCATGCACAGCGGCAGGGCGACCAGAAACACTACGAGTGAGGCCAGGGCGTCGCGCGACAGGTTGCGCCCCGGGGTCTGTTGATTGCCAAGCATGGTCCTGGTCCTCCAGCGACTAGGAAAAAGGTGCCCGCGCGTCATATCACGTCATATGACACGGTGCGGGATTTAGGCGGCTAGCGGAAAGGGTGGGCGATCCCGATGGAGCCCCAGGTGGGATCGTCCGGCGCGGTGCGCTGTTATAGGGACGGGTCCAGGGACCCGTCTCCGGGCGGCCAGCCGGCGAACCGGATGACCGCGGTGGATCAGGCCTGCTGCAGGCGCGGACGCGGGGTGGCGACTGGCATGTTTTCGCCATCCAGGGGCAGGAAGCGTTCCTGCTGGGCGTCGTAGGCCTTGATCTCGCTGGTCTCGATGGAATAGACCCAGCCGTGGATCTGCAGCTGACCACTGGCCAGACGCGAAGCCACCGAGGGGTGGGTGCGCAGGTGTACCAGCTGGGCCACTACGTTTTCCTCGGTCAGGAAACCCAAGGTGCCGCCGTGGCCGCAGTCGCAATGGCTATGGTCTTCGACCACGGTACGGGCGACCTCGGCATGGCGCAGCCAGACCTTTACCGTCGGCATCTTTTCCAGCGGATCGGGATTGAGTACGGCTTTCATGGCGCCGCAGTCGGAGTGGCCGCAGATGATGATGTGCTTCACGCCCAGGGCTACGACCGCGTATTCGATGGCGGTGGAGACGCCGCCGTTCATCTGGCCGTAGGGGGGGACCACGTTGCCGACGTTACGGGTCACGAACAGATCGCCTGGCGAACTCTGGGTGATCAGTTCCGGGACGATGCGCGAGTCGGCGCAGGTGATGAACATGGCCTTGGGCGACTGTGCACTGGCGAGTTTCTTGAACAGCGCTTCCTGTTCGGGAAAGACATCCTGGCGGAAACGCTTGAAACCATCGACCAGCTGCAGGAGGGCCTCGTCGGGTGCGCCGAAGGTATCCGTGTTGTCGCTCATCTGTTTCTGACCTCTCTCAAGTACGCAATGGCAGCGGCAAGCGCTGGTTAGTGGCTAGACGCCCCCTGGCATCGCTTCGATACGCCCCGGCCATCTCGGGCTCTGGTGGCTTCATTTTCCGGCAATCCATCGCGTAGTCGGGCGGTGTCCTGGCACCCGGTGTCGCATCTTGGTGAACACAACCTTAATCCACGCTGAAACAATAGCTCGTGACCGACAACGCAGAAGATATTTCAAACTAATACTGAGATCATCCCGCCATTATCGCGACATGATCAGTGCATTTAGCCCTTTTATCGACACGAACCCTGCATTTCGCCACCGGATCACGCTTTTCCCCGTGAAGAAAATGTAAATCGCGATAGCCGAACAGATTTCCTTGATGATCAGTGGCTTGCGAAAGATGTGCAAAAATGTGAACACAATGCCGCTGGTGGAGATTGCTCGCCTTTCTCCCGCTTTGCATCCAGCCTGTGATCTGCGGCACAGTGCCGCAGCCTAGACCTTTCGCCAGCCTTTCAATAGCTCCAATGCCCTATGAGACAAGGGTTTGGTGGCTTTGCTCGACGCATGCTCCTGCAAGCCGTCCGGATCCAGGTCGATAATTGGCCTCAGGATCTGCCGCCAGCGGTCGATAGGGGAACTTTCCAGGCTCAACGGAAACTCTCCATGTCCTTTCGCAACCTCTCCATCGCGCGGCGCGCCACGCTCGGTTTCGCCTTTATCGGTCTGCTCCTGCTGCTGCTCGGCGGCACCGCCCTGGTCAAGATGAACGATATCCGCGCCTCGGGCCTGGCCATCGAAGAACGCGCCATGCCGCGCGTGGCCGCCCTCGACGAGCTGACCGCCCTGACCCTGCGCCTGCGGGTGCTCTCCTATCGTCTGCTGCTCAATCGCGAGCCGGAGATCATCGCCAAGACCCAGGCCTTGTTCCAGCAGCGCAACGGCCAGATGCGCGCCGCCCAGCAGCGCTACGAGGCCTTGATCCAGTCCGCCGAAGAACGCACCGCCTACGGTCGCTACGGCCAGTTGATCGCCCAGTACGACGGTCTGCAGCAGCGCATGCTGGCGTTTTCCGCCGCCGATCAGCTGGAGCCCCTGCGCCGGCTGCTCAACGAAGACCTGCTGGCCAACTCCGATGCGGTCAATGGCGTGCTCAAGCAACTCACCGACCTGGTGGATCAGCAGACCGCCGCCGCCAACGCCCAGTCCGCTGCCGACTATAGCCATGCCATCCAGTGGCTGGTGCTGCTGCTGGCGGCCACTGCGCTGCTGACCGTGGTCTTCGCCTGGCTGCTGATCCGCAGCATCACCCAGCCCATCGCCCGGGCCGTGCGGGCGGCCGAGGTGATCGCCACCGGCGACCTCAGCGAAGAGATCCACAGCGAAGGCCGCGACGAGGCCGCGCGCCTGCTGCAGGCCATGAAAACCATGCAGGGCCAGCTGCGCCAGACCCTGCAGGGCATCCTTGGCTCGGCCACCCAGCTCGCCTCGGCGGCGGAAGAACTCAATGCCGTGACCGATGAATCCAGTCGCGGCCTGCAGCGCCAGAACGCCGAGATCGAACAGGCCGCCACCGCGGTGAACCAGATGTCGTCGGCGGTGGACGAGGTGGCGCGCAACGCCGTCAACACCTCCCAGGCCTCCCAGGAGTCGGCCGGCGTGGCCCGTGACGGTCGCGACCTGGTACAGGAAACCGTGGGCGCCATCGCCACCATGAGCGAAGACGTCCAGCACGGCGCCACCCTGGTGGGCGATCTGGCGGTACAGGTCAACGACATCGGCAAGGTGCTCGACGTGATCCGCAGCGTGGCCGAGCAGACCAATCTGTTGGCGCTCAATGCCGCCATCGAGGCCGCGCGCGCCGGGGAAGCCGGTCGTGGCTTCGCCGTGGTGGCCGACGAGGTGCGGGCGCTGGCCCATCGCACCCAGGAGTCGACCCGCGAGATCGAGACCTCCATCGGCACCATCCAGCAGGGCACCGATCAGGCGGTGGCGGCCATGCGCAGCAGCACCGAGCGTGCCCAGTCCACCCTGGAAGTGGCGCGCGGCGCCGGCCATGCCCTGGAGCGCATCCATGGCGCCATCGGCGGCATCAACGAACGTAACCTGGTCATCGCCAGTGCGGCGGAAGAGCAAGCCCAGGTGGCTCGCGAAGTGGATCGCAACCTGGTGAACATTCGCGAGTTGTCGGTCCAGACCGCCGCGGGTGCCGAGCAGTCCAGCGCCGCCAGCGCCGAGCTGTCGCGCCTGGCCGTGGACCTCAATGGGCTGGTGACGCGCTTCCGCCTGTGACCCTGGCGCGTCCGGTCGCTGTGGTGACCGTACGCTGCGGCACTAGCCGGGACCGAGCAGCTGCAGCACGCCGGTCAGCAGCACCAGCAGGCCCAGGGGCGAGGCGAGAACGGACAGCAGCAGGCACCTCAGGCGAGGGCCGCGCGGGGTAGGGCAGGTCGTCATGACGTCAGGCAGCTCCGTAGCGAAAACCGGCGCCACGCTGGGCGCCCGGGGCCAATTTTCGCCTGTACCGGCAGCGACGTCATGCCAAGAAAAGGTAAAGATGGGTAAAGCCACCGCTGCCCCGGGATGACTCTTCCCGGGAGCGACGGCGCGCCGGGCTAGACGCGGAAGCGCGCGGCCAGGCTGTGGATCTCGCGGGTCAGCTCGGCGAGCTGGCGACTGGAGGTCTCGATCTGGTCGGCGCCACGCTTGGACACGCCTGCCAGTTCGCGGATGTTGATCAGGTTGCGATCCACCTCGCGGGCGACCTGGGCCTGCTCCTCGGCGGCGCTGGCGATGACCAGGTTGCGCTCGTTGATATCGCCGATGGCGACAAAGATGTGCTCCAGGCTCTGGCCAGTGCGCTCGGTGGTCTCGAGGGTGGTACCGGCCAGGGTGTTGCTACGCTGGATGGCGGTTACCGCCTGGCCGGTGCCGGCCTGGATGTTGCCGATCATCTGCTCGATCTCCAGGGTCGACTGGCGGGTGCGCTGGGCCAGGCTGCGCACCTCGTCGGCCACCACGGCGAAGCCACGCCCGGCATCGCCGGCACGGGCGGCTTCGATGGCGGCGTTGAGCGCCAGCAGATTGGTCTGCTCGGAGACCGCGCGGATCACGTCCAGCACCTTGCCGATCTGGTTGGCCTGCTGCGCCAGACTGGCGATCACGGCTTCGCTTTCGTTGACCGTGGTCTGCATGCTCTGCAATTCGCTGAGGACCTGGGCCACCTGGCCACGACTGCCGGTGGCCAGGCGATCGGATTCGCGGGCGGTATCCGAGGTGGAGGCGGCATTGCGTGCCACCTCTTCCACGGCGGTGGTCATCTCGGTCACCGCGGTCACGGCCTGTTCCAGTTCCTGTTGCTGCTGGTTCAGGGTGCGATTGCTCTGGGCGGTGACCTGGCCCAGTTCCTGGGCGGCGCCGTCGAGTTGCTCGGCGGTGCGATTGAGCTGGGCCAGGGTGTCGCGCTGGCGGCGTTGCAGGGTGGCGAGGCCGGCGAACAGCTGGCCGATCTCGTCATGGCTGCGCACCTCGATGCGGCGGGTCAGATCGCCTTCGCTCATGGCGGCGAAGTGCTCGCCGGCTTCGTTCAACGGGGCCAGCACCCGGCGGGCGATGAACCAGCCGGAGAGCACCGCCAGCAGCAGGGTCAGACCAACCAGTACCAGGGTGCCGATCTCGGCCTGCAGCACGCGGCTGTCGGAGGCGGCCAGGGTGGCGTCGATGCGCCCGGTGATCTCGTCGGTAAAGACCTTGCGGGTGTCGGCGAAGGCGGTGCTGGCGTCCTTGGCGCCATCGCTGATGCGGATGTAGCCCGGCAGATCACCGGCGCGGCAGGCCTTGATCTGATTTTCCACGATGACCTTGTAGGCATCGAAGGCCTTGAGCATGGCGTCGATCTGGCCGCGCAACTTGGGCTCGGTGGTGCTGGCCAGCATCTCGGTGATCAGCGTGCGGGCGATGTTCAGGCGTTCCAGCGCCAGCACCGTGCCTTTTTCGGCCTTGGCCGCATCGCCATTGACCCGATCGAGCATGGCGGTATGGGAGTTGGCACTGGCGCGGCTGATCCAGGTGGCGGCGTTGTTGACCTTGTCCAGCTGCTCCATGGTCAGACTATCCAGGTCGCGGATCTGCTGGGCACTGGTCCGGGCGCTGAGCCACCCATACAGGCAAGCCAGCAGCAGGCAGGCGACGAACAGGCTGAGGACGCTGTACATCCCCGTTCGAATTCTTGTTGTTTTTTTCATGATGGGCTCTCTGAAGACGTCGCTGGCTGGGGTCGCAATACGACTTTGGTAAGGCTATTCGCCAGCAGTACGCCAAAGGCATGAGCAGGCGTCGATGGCTTGGAGCCAGTCGGTATCAGTTAAGCGCCGAAAAGTCGTCGGATGTCTTCAGAAGGGCAGGCAGGGTGGGCCCGACGGACGCCGGGCCCGGAGGGATCAGGACAGCGGGGTGAACTGGATGACTTCGACCCAGTAGCCGTCGGGGTCCTTGATGAAGGCGATTTCCTTCATGCTGCCGTCGGTCAGGCGCTTCTGGAAAGCCACGCCCAACTGCTCGAAACGTTCGCAGGCGGCGCGGATGTCCGGGACCGCCACGCAGGTATGGCCGAAGCCACGCGGATCGCTGTTGCCGTTGTGGTAGCTGAAGGCGGCATCGTTCTCGGTGCCATGGTTGTGGGTCAGCTCGAGAATGCCCGGCGTGGATTTGCGCCAGCGCTGGCGGGCTTCCGGGTCTGTCGGCACCTGGTTGCGATCGACCAGGGCGAGGAAGGTCAGGCTGAATTTGGCGTCCGGAAAGTCCTTGTGATCGACCACGGTGAAACCCAGTACGCGGGTATAGAAGTCCAGCGAGGTCTCCAGGTTCTTGACCCGCAGCATGGTGTGGTTGAAGACGAACTCGCGGGTGGCGGCGTCGGGCTGGGCGGTCACGCCCGGCAGGTTGTCGAATTGGCTCAGCGACATCAGAAGTCTCCATTGAAGGGGTGTGGAATTTGGAGAGGCGGCCCTGCGCAACGTTCCCGCCAAGGGGCGGCGCCTGGGCAATCGCTCACGAAAAAGGGCGGGAAGTCTAAAGGCTTCCAGGGCCGCTGCCCAAAGCTTCCTGAGGCTCCTGGCCGCTGCGCTGGGCGACGAGTGGTCGAAACCACCCGGTTAGAGCCGTAGTCGGATTTTACAAGCGCACTGCCTGTGCGATCCCAAGGAGACTGATATGAGCAGCACCAGCGACAAGATCAAGGGTACCGCCAAAGAAGTGGCCGGCAAGGTCAAGCAAGGCGTCGGCGATGCCACCGACAACTCGCGCATGAAAGGCGAGGGTCGTGCCCAGGAAGCCGAAGGCAAACTGCAAAAGAACGTGGGCAAGGGTAAGGAAGCGGTCAAGAACACTATCGACCGCGCCTGAGTCCAGTCGTGATGAAAAGGCCGCCCCCCGGGCGGCCTTTTCTTTTGCCTGTCAGGCCGGATCCAGCTCCGGATAGTGACGGAAGATGCCGTTCTCGCTGAACGGCAGGCGGCGCGACGAGGCCAGGTAGGCGGCGATGTTGGGCAGGGCCGCCACCCGTTCGGCCACGGCCAGGACCCGCGGGATCTCCGGGGCGAGACGATGCATGGCGTTGGGGAAGGCATAGGTCAGGCCGGCCACCACCTGGAACAGCGACAGGTCGACATAGGAGCGCTGCTCGCCCACCAGCCAGGTATCACCCGCCGGGTTGTAACCCAGCACCCGTTCGAAATAGCTCAGATAGGTACGGATTCGCTCGCCGGCAAAGGCCTTGGCCCGGCGCCGGGCTTCGTCCTGCTGCTCTTCATAGGTCAGGGAGATGGCCACCGGATGGTGGACATCGTGGGCCTCGGCGGTGAGGTCGGTGATGGTCAGTTGCAGGCCATGTACCCAGAAGCGTGACTCCTCGTCCGGCGGCACCAGGTCCAGCTGCGGCCCCAGGTACTGGAGGATGTTGGCGACATGGGAAACGACCTCGTCGCCGGCCTTGAGAAAGGGCGGGGCGAAGGGTGGGCGGTGGGTCTGCTTGCCTTGCAGGTAGTCCTCCATGGCGGGTATGCCCAGGCCTTCGTCCTCCGGGGCGTTGCCCACATCCAGGTAGTCCGCGCCGGCTTCTTCGAGCGCCAGGCGGACGAATTCGCCGCGGCCCTGGATGCTGGGCCAGTAGTGCAGTTCATAACGCATGGAAACCTCCGTCGTCTGCTGGGAATACGGGTCCAGGAAGGCTGACTCCCTGCGGGGTTCGGAGGTTTTCCCGCCGTGCGGCTTTCACGACGAAGCGCACAACCAATTCCCATCGCTGAGACTCCTATCAACCAGCGGCTAGCAATGAGGACGGTGGGATGACGGTCAACAGCAAGCGGACGGCTCCATGCGCATAGGCATTCTCACCCACGTGAAACACCCGGTACGCCAGCCGTTCGCCGGTGGTCTCGAGGCCTTCACCTACGACATCACCCTGCAACTGCGCGAGCGTGGCCATGGGGTGACTCTGTTCGCCAGTTCGGCTTCGGCGCCGGAGCTGGAGGTGGTACCCATCCTCGACGACGGCAACTACGGGACGGATGGTTGCCGGCGCAAGCGCAACGTACTCAGCTCCGAGTACCTCGACGAGCACCACGGCTATCTCGACTGCATGCAGCGCATCGACAGCCATGGCTTCGACGTCATTTTCAACAATGCCCTGCACTATGTGCCGGTGACCATGTCCGGGCTGATCCGCACGCCCATGCTCACGGTGCTGCATACCCCGCCGTTCTTCGAGTTGATCAACGCCATCGGCGAATTGCACAAGCGCGGTGGCGGTCATTACTGCACCGTGTCCCAGGCCAATGCCGACAACTGGGCGCACCTGGCGCCGGCCTGCCACGTGATTCCCAACGGCATCGATCTCGACGCCTGGCGGCCACGCGGTACCCCAATCGGCGACCATGCGCTCTGGTTCGGTCGCCTGGTGCCCGACAAGGGGCCGCACCTGGCGCTGGACGCCGCACGGGCGGCCGGTGTGCCCCTGCGCCTGGCTGGCCAGGCCACCGACGAGCGTTACTTTCGCCAGGAGATCGCGCCGCGTCTGGGTGACCAGGCCGTTTACCTCGGTCACCTGGACCGCACCGCCCTGGCCGTCGAAGTCGCCCAGGCCCGCGCTTGCCTGGTGACCCCTTGCTGGGACGAACCCTTCGGCCTGATCGTCGCCGAGGCGCTGGCCTGTGGTACGCCGGTGGCGGCCTTCGCCCGCGGTGCCCTGCCGGAACTCCTCACCGCCGAGACCGGCGTCCTGGCCCCGCCGGGTGATGTCCCGGCACTGGCCGCAGCCCTGCGCGAGGCCCTGTCGTTGTCCCGCGAGGCTTGCCGAGCGCGGGCCGAGGCCCAGTGGAGCCATCGCCAGATGATCGATCGCTACGAGCGCCTGCTCGCCGATGTCGCCGCCGGTCGGGTGGCCCGTGGCTAGACCGCCCGTGGCTGAGCTGAACATCGGCTACTACGCCCACCATCACGGCGCCGGCCATGTGACCCGTGCCCTGGCCATCGCCGCCGCTTTCGATGGCCCCCTGACCCTGTTCGGCAGTCGCCTGCCCGAACAGGTGGAGCTGCCCAACGTCCAGCTCTGCCCGCTGCCGCCCGACGTGGCCCCGGGTGTCGAGGGCGAAGCCTTCGCCTGCCTGCACTATGCGCCGCTGGGGGTGGCAGGGCTGCGCGAGCGCATGGGCCTGCTGGTGGACTGGTTTCGCCGCGCCTGGCCCTGTCTGCTGGTGGTCGACGTCTCGGTGGAGGTGGCACTGCTGGCCAGGCTGTGTGGTGTACCGACGATCTATCTGCGCCAGCGCGGCAACCGCTTCGATGCCGCCCACGAACTGGCCTATGCCAGTGCCAGCCGGTTGTTGGCACCCTATCCGGAACATCTGGAAGAACCCGCCACTCCAGCCATCTGGCGAGCCAAGACCTGCTATGCCGGCAGCCTGTCGCGCTATGCCGGGCAACGGCGCGACAGCCTGCGCGAGCCCGGCACGGTCACCGTCATCGCCGGCCATGGCGGCACCGCCTTCAGCCGCGCGCGACTGGTCGCCGCGGCGCGCGCCTGTCCCGCCTGGCGCTGGACGGTGCTGGGTCCGGTGGCGGAGGACGCCACCGTGGCACCGGCCAATCTAAGCTTTCTGGGCAGCGTCGCCGATCCCGCGCCCTGGCTGACCCGCGCCGAGCTGGTGGTCGGCTCGGCGGGTGACAGCCTGGTGGCGGAGCTGGCCGATTTGCGCTGTCGCTTCATCTGCCTGCCGGATGCCCGGCCCTTCGACGAGCAACTGTCCACCGGGCGCCTGCTGGCCATGCAGGGCCTGGCGCTCACCGGCGAAACCTGGCCCGCTGACGATGACTGGCCGGAGCTGCTGGCCAGGGCACGCGCGCTCGATCCCGAGCGCTGGGCGGCAGTAGGCGATGGCGAGGGCGCCCGGCGCGCCGCAGCCTGTATTCGAGAAGTCGCCCAGGAGGTGCTGACATGATTGTCCTGACCCTGGTCCATGGCCGCGAGCGGCAACTGGCCAACCTGATCCGCGGCCTGGAGCTGGCGCCGACCCCGCCCGCCGCCCTGGTGGTGGTGCAGATGAACGAGGCACCAAGCGCACTGCACAGCTCGCGCTTTCCGATCCAGGTACAGGCGGTCGAAGGCGACGGCATCCTGCCCCTGGCCGCCGCGCGCAATGCCGCCGTAGCCGCTGCACCCGGCGAGGCGCTGGTGTTTCTCGACGTGGACTGCATCCCCGCACCAGACCTGCTCGATGCCTATCGCCGGGCGCTGGCCGCGCGCCCCGACGCCCTGCACCAGGGCTTCGTCCACTACCTGCCGGCCGGCGTCGCGGAAGGTGACTGGACGCCGGAGGCGCTGCTCGCCTCGGGCGTCGTCCATCCCCTGCACCGGGATCGACCGAGCGGGGAGATGATTCCCCATCCGCTGTTCTGGTCGCTGAATTTCGCCTGCACGCGCGCCACCTTCAGCCGCATCGGCGGTTTCGACGAGGGCTATCGTGGCTATGGCGGCGAGGACACCGATTTCGCCTTTCGTGCACGTGACGCGGGGGTGCCCGTCTATCAGGCCGAGGCGCGCGCCTTCCACCAGTACCACCCGACCTATCACCCGCCGCTCAACCACTTCGCCAGTATCCTGGAGAATGCCCGGCGCTTTCAGGCGCGCTGGGGGCTCTGGCCCATGGAGGGCTGGTTGCGCGAATTCGCCGCCGCCGGCTTCATCCACTTCGATGAACGTCGCGGGATAGAGGAGCTCCGGGTGCCCACGGCCGCCGAGATCGCCGCCTGCCGGGATGCCTCCGGTTCCGGCTTCTGACGACGGCGCGCAACCAACCCGGCTGCCGCCACTCTGAAGGTAGGGCGGTCTGCAAAAGCCGCCGGGCGCAGGCCGTGCAGGCCCGCTCCAGGAATCCTTCGTGAGGAATGTTCGTCAGGAGCCGTTATGTCCTTGTTTGCCTTCAGCCTGCGCGGCATTTCGCCGTTCACCCTCGTCAAGCGTGCCGTCCAGGAATTCGTGGCCGACGACATGCCCACCTATGCGGCGGCGCTGGCCTACCAGATGCTGTTCTCGCTGTTTCCCTTCCTGCTGTTCCTGATCGCCCTGATCGGTTTCCTGCACCTGCCGGACTTCTTCACCTTCCTGCGCGAACAGGCCGCCTACCTGCTGCCGGTCACCGCGCTGGACACGGTCAACCCCATCATCGACCAGCTGCAGACGCAGAAGGGCGGCCTGCTGTCCTTCAGTATCATCGTTGCCCTCTGGTCCGCCTCGGGTGGCTTCCGCTCGCTGATGACCGCCATGAACAGCGCCTACGACGTGGTGGAAAGCCGCCCGGCCTGGAAGCGCATTCCCCTGTCGGTGCTGCACACCATCGGCCTTGCCGGCCTGCTGCTCAGCGCTGCCGCCCTCATGGTGCTGGGCCCCCAGGTGATGAACTGGCTGGCCGCCTATGTCGGGCTGGAAGACTACATGGTCACCCTCTGGGCGCTGATCCGCTGGCCGCTGGCCGTGGCCCTGCTGATGATCGCCGTGGCGGCGCTCTACTACGTCACCCCGGACGTGAAGCAGAGCTTTCGCTTCATCACCCCGGGCTCGGTGCTGGCAGTGGTGGTCTGGATCCTGGCGTCCCTGGGCTTTGGCTACTACGTGCAGAACTTCGCCAACTACAACGCCACCTACGGCAGCATCGGCGCCATCATCGTGCTGTTGCTGTACTTCTATCTGTCTTCGGCGGTGCTGCTGTTCGGCGCGGAGATCAATGCGGTGATCGAACACCACAGCGACGAAGGCAAGGAAAAGGGCGAGAAGACCCCGGGCGACGGTGGGTTGGAAGCCGACGAAGAGATTCAGGCGGGTCAGGACGAGGGCGCCCAGCGAGAAGGCGTCCTGGGTGAGGCGCGGGTGGTGAAGCGCCCGAATGACCGAACCTGAGTGGTAGGGTGGATGACGGCGCCGCCTTATCCACCGTTCCCCTGCGGCCTTGGTTGTGGAAAACGCCAGGCGGTTTTCCCTTCCGCGGGTCTGGGCGTACGGGGCATGGCGGCCATGGGCCGCGCCAGTATCGTAGGTTGGGCTGAGACGGCTTCACCGTCGAAGCCCAACAGGGCCAGCACCTTGAGGCGAGACCTGTCGGGCTTCGCTGCGCTCAACCCAACCTACGGCGACCCGTGACCACGATAGGTCAGCCGTCGGCAGGGTGGATAATGGCTTCAGCCTTATCCACCGCTCACACCTCGTCGACCCTGTGGAAAACCGTGCCAGGTCTCCACCAGAGGACGGACGAAAGAGGCCTTACTTCGCCTTGCCCTGATTGGCCACCGCGGCCATCTTGGCGGCGACCTCGTCCGGGTCGGCCAGGTAGTAGTGCTTGGTGGGTTTGAGGTCTTCGTCGAACTCGTACACCAGCGGCACGCCGTTGGGGATGTTGAGGCTGACGATGTCGCTGTCGGAGATGTTGTCCAGGTACTTGATCAGGGCGCGCATGGAGTTGCCATGGGCGACCACCAGCACGCGCTGGCCACTGCGAATGGCCGGGGCCAGGACTTCGTTCCAGTAGGGCAGGACGCGTTCGACGCAATCCTTGAGGCACTCGGTGCGCGGCACCTGATCCAGCGACAGACCGGCATAGCGCGGATCGGCGGCCAGGGCCTGCTGCTCCTCGACGCTCTGCTCGGGCGGCGGTACGTCGTAGCTGCGGCGCCAGACCAGGACCTGCTCTTCACCGAACTTGGCAGCGGTCTCGGACTTGTTCAGACCGGTCAGGCCACCATAGTGACGTTCGTTGAGGCGCCAGTCGCTCACCACTGGCAGCCACATCTGGTCCATGCCTTCTTGCACGTGCCACAGGGTGCGCACGGCGCGCTTGAGCACCGAGACGTGGGCCACGTCGAAAAGGAAGCCGGCGTCCTTGAGTGCCTTGCCGCCCTCGTGGGCCTCGCGGATCCCCTGTTCGGTCAGATCCACATCCGCCCAGCCACTGAAGCGGTTTTCCAGGTTCCACGCCGACTGGCCATGGCGGATGAATACGACTTGCGACATGCGACCTCCATCTTGGGATTCATTGTTTGGCTCACGCCTACGCGAAGCTGTGCCAAACATACCGCAGATGGAGGCTGCCGGCATGGGCATCACGGAAACCGTGATGCGTCCGGCACTCGCAGGGAGCCTTAGGCCACCAGGGCGCGACGGGTACGGGCGATGACCCGCTCCAGGCCGTCGGCAGCGTTGTACTGCTCGGGGTAGAGGCGCTCGCTGCGACAGGCGACACCGCGCTCGTCGATCACGGTGAAACTGAAGCCGCCCTTGCGCGAAGCCGGGGTGGTGATGCATTGAAACGGCGCGAAGGCCGCTTGGAGGTGTTGCATGGCCGCAATGGCCTGATTTTGAATGTTCATCTAACTATCCTTGGGATCCACGCTCAGTCGGCGCGGTGAAATAACTCCAGCAACCTCGTACCCATAACGGCCGACGGCTGAATCTCTGGCTGGAGGAAGGCAGCGTGTGGGCGAGACGCCCAGGCATGCAGGTAAGTACTTGGGAAGGCAGGCAACCGGCCGGGCACGAGATTCAGAGGCCAGGGCGGCAGATCCTGAGCAATCGAGGGATCGGTTTGATCTGGGTGACGCTTGTTTCACGCTGCTACAACGAGCGGAAAGGCGTCCAGCGATTGGGGTCAGCTTGGTACTAACCCGATCAAGCTAGCAGGATCGATGCCAGCCGCGCAAGCCCGCTGGTCGGCGATGGGCTTGATGGTCCTCAGGTCTGTACGAAAGGTCGCTGGGCGAAAATTAGGTGGCGTAACGACCATTAGGAGTGGAGACCTCGCAGGGGTGCGCGCCTGGGTCGAATGGCTGGACGAGGTGTTCGCCGCCGTCGCGCTCGCTTGGCTAAGGCGGTGAGATCATTCCGCGAGAAAGGCTGTAGCCGGGTAGTGTCCGCAGGCGGCGGCCGTCAGGCCATGACGTTGCAGATAACGATCGACTCGCCAGCGACCCAGCGCATAGCCGAGATGGCGAGGCAGGTCGCCACTGCCGAAGAACCAGCGGGCGTGATCGTACGGTTGGCCCAGTTCAGCATCTAGTGCTTCCCAGTGTGCCGCCATTTCCTGGGGTGCGGCCTGGGCATAGAACGGCAGCCGGCCAGTCAGCTCGCGCTCGAATTGGCAGGCGAGGCCTTCACTGACCAAGACCTCGCCCAGTGTGGATCCGTAACCAGGACCGGCATGCCGCAGGCAGTGGTGCAATTCGTGGCCGAGCAGGGCGGTGAAGTGATCAGGGAAGGCTTGCTGCAGGTGCGGGCTGTCGGGGTCCAGGGTCATAAAGACTCGCTCGGCGTCCGGGCTGTAGCCATTCAGACCCAACTCCGGGATCACCCAGGCGCCCGCCTGCACCACCACGTCTACCCGTTGTTCGGGCAGGTGCGCAGCGATACGGGTCAGGGCATCGGTGAAGGTCTCTTCCAGGATGGCGCGCCAGGAGTCCAAGCGACCATTGGCGTTGAGCAGATGTAGTACGCAGGTCATCCAGGCATCTCCGGAGCGCGGCCTGTCTTTATAGACGAAGTCGCGCCCCTTCGTTCGCTACTTGCCCGCTTCGCGCGGCTCTGGCTGACCGTGACCAAAGGCCTGGCCCAGGTCATCGCCCGAGGTGGCGCGGGTGTCATCGGTGCGCCACTTGGCGACATCGGCGGCGCTGACCGGGGCAGCGTCGTTGCCCCAGCTGGCGCGGATGAAGCTGACCACGTCGGCCACCTCGGCATCGTTCAGCCGCCAGCCGAACGGCGGCATGACGATCATCGAAGGTGCGCTGTGCAGGCCGGGCAGGGTGCCGCCCTTGAGCACGATGTTGATCAGCGAGCTGGCGTCGGCCGTGCGCAGCACCGGATTGCCGGCCAATGCAGGGAAGACCCGGTCGTAGCCCTGGCCATCGGTGCGGTGGCAAGCGGCGCAATTGTCCACATAGACCTGGGCGCCGCGGGCGCTGTCATCACCTCGCCAGAGCGCCGCGGCAGCGCGGCCATCGGGCTGGAAGGGCGCATCGTGCGGATCCTTGGCCGGCAAGGTCTTGAGGTAGCGGGCGATAGCGCGCAGGTCGGCGTCGCTCAGGTATTGCAGACTGTGCTGCACCACCTCGGTCATGCCACCGAACACGGCGCTGTCGGCGGAGCGACCGGTCTTGAGGAACTGCACCAGCTGGTCTTCGCTCCAGTTGCCCAGGCCATCGCGATGATCGCCACGCAGATTCTTGGCGATCCAGCCTTCCAGGGGTGCGCTGCCGGCCAGGAAGTCCTTGCCATCGGCAGGCGAGAGGGCCTTTTCCTGCATGGTGAAGGCGCGTGGTGTGTGGCAGGCGCCACAGTGGCCGAGGCCTTCCACCAGATAGGCGCCGCGCGCCACCACCGGGTCCTGGCTCGGGGCCGGCTGGAATTGCACCACCTCGGGGGCGAACAACTGGCGCCAGATCGCCAGGGGCCAGCGCATCGACAGCGGCCAGGGGATGTCGCTGTCGCGATTGGCCTGGGCGACCGGGGTGACCCCGTGCATGAAGTAGGCATAGAGGGCGCGCATGTCCCCCTCGGTCACCCGGGAATAGGAGGGGTAGGGCATGGCCGGGTAGAGGGTGTGTCCTTCCTTGGCGATGCCCTGGCGGATGGCGGCGTCGAAGTCGGCGAAGCTGTAGTCGCCGATGCCGGTCTGCCGATCCGGGGTGATGTTGGTCGAGTAGAGAGTGCCGATGGGCGTCTGCATGGGCAGGCCGCCGGCGAAGGGCTGACCGCCCGGCGCCGTGTGGCAGGCCACGCAGTCGCCCGCCCGGGCCAGGTATTCGCCTTGCTTGACCAGCGCCGGATCGGCGTCTTCGGCGGCCTGGGCCGTCATGGCCAGACCGGCGCCCAGCAGCAGGGTCGCGAGGGTACGGAGGATCATGGGCGCGCCTCTCATGCCTGCACCAGGGGGCCGGGGTTCTTCAGGTACTGCTCGCGGATGGCCCGCGCCGACCAATAGGTCAGGGCCGCCACCAGGCCGGTGGGGTTGTAGCCCAGACCCTGGGGAAAGGCCGAGGCGCCCGGCACGAAGACGTTGTGCACGTCCCAGCTCTGCAGGTAGCGATTGACCGCGCTGGTCTTGGGGTCGGTACCCATGATGGCGCCACCGTTGAGGTGGGTGGTCTGGTAGCTGGCGGTGTTGAAGTGCCCGCCGAAATCCTTGACCGAGACGCTGATGTGCTCGGGATTCATGGCCTCGGCGATCTTCTTCATCTTGGCCGCCATGAAGCGGGTCATGCGGATGTCGTTGTCCTTCCAGTCGAAGGTCATGCGCAGCAGCGGCTGGCCATAGGCGTCCCGGTAGGTGGGGTCCAGATCCAGGTAGTTGTCACGATAGGACTGGTGCGCGCCATGGGCGTCCATCGACAGCTGGTGGTTGTAGTAGCCGGCCTGGGCCTTTTTCCAGGCACTGCCCCACTGCGGGGTGCCGGGTGGATTGGCTGCCCCGGCGATGGGCCGGGTGCCGGCCTGGTTGACCCACATGGGCGAGCCGCCGACGAAGCCGTGGGGGCCATGGTCGAAGTTGTCGGCATTGAAGTCGTCCACTGCCACGCCGTTGCCACCGGCGCCGATGAAGGGATTGGTGTGGTGCTGATCCTGGCGGAAGAAGGCCTTGATGGTGGCCATGTTCTGATAGGCGAAGTTGCGCCCGACCACGCCCTCGCCGGTCTTGGGATCATAGGGCTGACCGATGCCCGACAGCAGCATGAGGCGCACGTTGTTGAACTGGAAGGCGGCGAGGATGACGATGTCGGCTGGCTGTTCCAGCTCCTGGCCCTGGGCGTCCAGGTAGGTCACCCCGGTGGCCTTCTTGCCGGTGCTGTCCAGGTTCACACGCAGCACATGGGCCTGGCTGCGCAGCTCGAAGCGCGGCTCCTGCTTGAGCGCTGGCAGGATGTTGAGATTCGGCGAGGCCTTGGAATACATGTAGCAGACGTAGCCGCTGCAGTAGCCGCAGAAGTTGCAGGGGCCCATCTGGCACCCATAGGGATTGGTGTAGGGGCCCGAGGTGTTGGCCGACGGCAGGTTGTAGGGGTGATAGCCCACCTCGCGCGCGGCCTTCTCGAACAGCTGCGCCGAGACGGTGTTCTTTTGCGCCGGCAGCGGGAAGTCGCTGGAGCGATCCGGGGCATAGGGATTGCCACCCTTGCCGTCGCCCACCACCTGGCCCTTGACGCTCCAGGCGGTGCCCGAGGTGCCGAACACCTTTTCAGCGAAGTCGAAGTAGGGCTCCAGCTCGGCGTAGCTGACGCCGAAGTCCTGGATGGTCATGCCGTCGGGGATGAATTTCTTGCCGTAGCGTTCTTCATAGTGGCTGCGCAGGCGCAGCTCCACCGGATCGACCCGGAAGTGCACGCCCGACCAGTGCAGGCCCGCGCCACCCACGCCATCGCCGGGCAGGAAGACGCCCAGCTGGCGGTTGGGGAGGGCGACGTCGTTGACGCTGTGGCGGATGGTGACGGTTTCCTTGGACACATCGACGAACAGCTTCTTGCGGATGCTGTAGGTGAGTTCGTCGATCACCTGGGGATAGGAGCCGTCGGGATAGGTGTCACGGTAGCTGCCGCGTTCCAGGGCCACCACGTCCAGGCCGGCCTCGGTCAGTTCCTTGGCCATGATGGCCCCCGTCCAGCCGAAGCCGACGATCACCACGTTCTTGCTGGGCAGTACCTTGGCCATCAACCGCGCTCCCCGCGAATGGAGACCGGGGGCAGCGGATAGCGCTCATCGCGTTCCACCCAGTCCATGAAGTCGGCGCGGGCGCCGGGAAAATTCACCAGTTTCCAGCCGACCAGTTCCTTGTTGCCGCCATGCAGCGGATCGCAATAGAAGCCTTCCTTGGTGTTCTGCAGCAGCTGGGCGAAGAACAATTTGGCCGGTACCCCTTCCAGGGTGGCGTCACCGCTTTCCAGGGCCTTGAGGGCCGCGTTCTGCTCGGCAGGTACCAGCTCGGCGAAGACCTTGCCGTGTTGCTGACGGGTCCAGCGGTCCACCGCGGCGATCCCCAGGCGATAGAGATCCTGGGGCACCAGGCGACTCTGATAGCCCATTTCCGGTGCGGCATCGGCGGCGAAGGGGCCCTGCATGTACCAGAGGCCACCGCGGGCATAGGCGGTCTGCATCTGCCGATCGATGAATTCCGGCGCGCCGGCTTCCAGGGCACCCGGACCCAGTTCGTCCGCCGGAATCAGCCGGGCCACCGCAGCCTGTACGAAGGCCCATTCCTCGGCGGTAAAGAACACCGGCTGGTAGTGGTCGGCGCGCGGACTGCTGCCAGGCTTGTTTTCCGCGGCGGGCGTGGCGAAGGCCAGGCCGGGGTTCGTGCCGCCCGCCAGGGCGACCACGGGGATCAGGCTCAGGGACTTGCGCAGGAAGTCGCGACGGGCCGGGACGGAATCGTCTGCGGACATGATCAGGGTCTCATCAGGTGCCCGACGTGATCCGCAGGGCTTATGGTTAGCTAGCTAATATGTTGGAATATTACCAACATCTGTCCGCCACGGTTACATTTTGTCGCAGCTGTGCAGAGGCTTGGCAGGCATTCAAGTTCCCTTCACCCGTGCGGCGATGCGCAAAAGCCTCTTTGTTGGCCTTTGAAGTCCTGATTTCGTCAGTCCGAGCAGCTGCGATGGACCTTTACCGTGGAAAGAATATTTCTTGAGGAGATCGAGCCCTTCTTGCTGCCTCGTCGGGTGGAGGCAGTAGCATCCTCGTCACATGCGGTTACCTGAGGTTCCACCTTTGTCGGCACCATGATGGTGCAAGTTGCACAAAGTGATACCTAACGAAGCAAGGTGGAAGCGCAGCGGCACACGAAAGAAATCGTTTTGCACATCAAATAGTTAGTGCAATAGCTAGGCAAAGTGCCGCTTTTTCGCGACTTTGCGCGAAGCGTTGCACCCTTTGAGTTCATTTTGTGCCGATTTCAGCGGGGGTGGCGCGCAAGTTGCACTTGGGAGGCTTTCCGTTGTCAGGTAACACCTTATGTCCAACGTAGAATGCAACCTCTCTCCGGCGCTCAAACCGCGCCATGTGACCATGTTGTCCATCGCTGGAGTGATCGGTGCCGGTCTGTTCGTCGGCTCCGGTCATGCCATCGCCGCTGCCGGCCCGGCCGTGCTGCTGGCCTACGCCCTGGCCGGCACCCTGGTGGTTCTGGTCATGCGCATGCTGGGTGAAATGGCGGTCGCCTCACCCGATACCGGCTCCTTCTCGTCCTATGCCCAACAGGGCATCGGCCGCTGGGCCGGCTTCACCATCGGCTGGCTGTACTGGTGGTTCTGGGTGCTGGTCATTCCGCTTGAAGCCGTGGCTGCGGCCGCCATCCTCAATGCTTGGTTCCCGGCCATTGCCACCTGGCAGTTCGCGCTGATCATCACCGGCATCCTGACCGTGACCAACCTGTTCAGCGTTGCCAAGTACGGCGAGTTCGAATTCTGGTTCGCCCTGCTCAAGGTCATCGCCATCGTCGCCTTCATCGCTCTGGGCGCGGCTGCGCTGGTCGGTGCTCTGCCAGGTCGTGAGGTCAGTGGCCTGAGCAATCTGATGGCCCATACCGGTGGCTTCATGCCCAATGGCTTCGGTGCGGTGCTGGGCGCCCTGCTGACCACCATGTTCAGCTTCATGGGGACCGAGATCGTCACCATCGCCGCGGCCGAGTCCAAGGATCCGTCCCGGCAGATCAGCAAGGCCACCAACTCGGTGATCTGGCGGATCGCGCTGTTCTATCTGGTCTCCATCTTCCTGGTGGTGTCCATGGTGCCCTGGAACGACGCCCAGCTGCCGCTGGTGGGGTCCTACCAGCGCGCCCTGGAAGTGCTGTCGATTCCCAATGCCAAGCTGATCGTCGACTGTGTGGTCCTGGTCGCCGTGGCCAGCTGCCTGAACTCGGCGCTCTACACCGCGTCGCGCATGCTCTACTCCCTGGCCCGCCGTGGCGATGCCCCGGCCAAGATGGGCCGTGCCTCTAGCGCTGGCGTGCCCCGTACGGCGGTGCTGGCCAGCACCGCCGTGGGTTTCCTGACCACCATCGCCAACTACACCATGCCCGAGGCGGTGTTCAGCTTCCTGCTGTCCACCTCCGGTGCCGTAGCCCTGCTGGTCTACCTAGTGATCGCCGTGACCCAGCTGCGCCTGAGACGCAAGCTGATGGCCCGTGGCGAGCGTCTGGAATTCCGTATGTGGCTGTTCCCCTGGCTGACTTGGGCGGTGATCGTCTTCATCGTTGGCGCCCTGACCGTGATGCTGTTCAGCGACGCCCATCGCTTCGAGATCCTGGCGACCGGGCTGCTGGCACTGGTGGTCGTGGCCATCGGTACCTGGGTGGGTCGGCGTCAGCCTGCCGCCCCGAGCCTGGCCGCTGCCGCGCGTTGACGGTGAGAGGCTTCCGGCGCCCACCGGGCGTCGGAAGCGCTCCTTTCTGGAGCATGACGGCGTTTCCAGGCTGGACAGTGGGTGCGGTAACAGGTAGAACAGCAGTCCTGTTTCGTTGGCTTCGGGCCAACTGTATAGCTCGATTTTTCGCGATGTTCCTTCTGGTAACCAATTTTTGCACTGCAATGGTGCAAAGCGTTACAGAATGACCCAAATTGCAGCAGTACAGTTGCAATTGTGTGCTGAGTGATCCGCGAACCTTTCCTTGTACTGTTACTGGTGGTAGCACTCGTCTGGCGAGACAATGGCGCCATTCGATGACCAGTACCCGTCACAAGCGGGAAGGAAAGCCACCATGGAACGCACCTTCAGTTCCTCGCTGTACAACGCCAAGCCCAGCAACCGTGTGCCCGTTGCCCTGCGCGTTATCTCCACCCTGTCCACCTGGCAACGTCGCATCGCCAGCCGTAACGAACTGGCTCGCCTGGACACCCGTATGCTGGCTGACGCTGGTATCACCGAGGCCCAGCGCTACCAGGAAATGCACAAGCCGTTCTGGCGCTAAGCCCGGCTGCTGCACAGTTTCCACAGACCCCGCTTCGGCGGGGTTTGTTTTGTCTGCGTTTCGAACGTCAGGCAGCAAAAAGCCCCGGCATGCCGGGGCTTTTGTTACCGCCAGAAAGCTGGGCTTACTGCATGTTGTTCTGGTTGCGCGCGTCGACCTTGTTGGGCTTCTCGCTCTTGAAGGGGACTTCGGCACCACCATCAGCACCGCCCTTGACGGTGGTCTTGCCCGGTACGGCTTCGGTAGCCGAACCATTGACGGCCGTGGCGCTCTTGGAGGTTTCGGCCGCGAAGACACCCGTGGCCATCGACAGCATCACAGCAGCGGTAGAGGTGATCAGCAGCTTTTTCATGAGTTCGGCCTCGTCGAAGTAAACCTGGGAATCTGGTTGGGCCCGTTCCAGTGGAGAGACGGGCATCAGCTGCGAACGGGCAGGTCCACAGCGCTCGTTGTAGTTGACTGCGCCCTGGAATGCCGGGTTCCAGAGCATTTGTGAACATTTGTGGGCAAGTTGCCGCTCTGGTACCGACCATTTGCGCAGGCGGCACCGCCGTAGCGCTTCCCAAGCAGCGCCCAGCGCCGGACAATTCGTCGGACGAACCCCCCGCGCCGCCTGTGGTCAGTTCGCAGATCGCGCCTCTTCCACCGATAAGGATAATCATGAGGGCTCTCCGCCTTGCTCACCTCTGCCAGGTAACGGTCGCTCTGGCCCTGGTAACGTTGTTGCCAGGCTGTTCCCAGGAGCGACCGCCCACCGAGGAACCGGCGCGGGTGGTGGTGACGCAGCTGAGCCCGATAAAGGATGCCCAGCGCATTCCCTTCACCGGTGATATCCAAGCGCGGGTGCAGGCACCGCTCGGCTTCCGTGTGAGCGGCAAGATCAGCGAGCGGCTGGCGGACGTCGGGGATCGGGTACGCGAGGGCCAGATCCTCGCGCGGCTGGATCCTCAGGATCTGCGCAACAACCTGGCCGCCGCCCAGGCCCAGGTGGAGGCCCAGGAAGCCCGCGCCCGGCTGGCGCGGGTCGATTTCGAGCGCCAGGCCGCGCTCTTGCCCAAGGGCTATACCAGTCGCAGCCAGTACGACCAGGCCCAGGCCACCCTCGATGGCGCCCGCAGTGCGCTGCAAACCGCCGTAGCCCAGCGCGACGATGCGCGCAAGCAGCTGGGCTATACCGAATTGCGCGCCAGCGCCGCTGGGGTGCTGACCGCCCGTCATGCCGAAGCCGGTCAGGTGGTGCAGGCCGGCGCGGCGATCTTCGACTTGGCGGTGAGCGGCGAACTCGATGCCGTCTTTGATCTCTACGAATCCCTGGCCCGCGAACTCCAGGTCGGCCAGCGGCTGCCCGTCGCCCTGCAGGCGCAACCGGCGATCGCGACCCAGGGCACCCTGCGCGAGATCGCCCCGACGGTGGCGAGCAGCGGCACGGTACGCATCAAGGTACAGCTGGACCGGCCACCCGCCGCCATGACCCTTGGCGCGGTGGTGAATGCGCAGCTGGAGGGCGTGGCCGAGCAGGGCTTCGCCCTGCCCTGGACGGCGCTGAACGGCACCACCGATCAGCCCGCCGCCTGGCGCCTGAACGAAGACGGCCGGGTCAGCCTGCAGCCGCTGCGCATCGAGCGCTACACCCGCGACAGCATCATCGTCAGCGACGGCCTCAAGGCCGGCGACCGCATCGTGGTCGCCGGCGGCCAGGCCCTGAGTCCCGGCCAGAAAGTCGAGGTCGCCGAGCGCTCCGCCTTCAACGAGGTGCGCCCATGAAGCCCCTCCTGCCGCTCTGCCTGCTGCTGGTTCTCGCCGGCTGTTCCGACGACGAGGCGCCACCGCCGCCGATCCGGCCGGTAGCGACCCTGACCCTCAGCGCGCCGCAGCCCCAGCGTGAGGTGTTCGCTGGCAGCATCCAAGCGCGCTACGAGAGCGTGCTGGGCTTTCGCGTCGGTGGCCGCATGACCCGCCGCCTGCTGGACGTGGGTCAGCCGGTCCGCCGCGGCCAGTTGCTGGCCGCGCTGGACCCCACCGATCAGGACAATGCCCTACGCAGTCGCCAGGGCCAGAGCGCCGATGCCGACGCCCAGTGGCGCGATGCCCGCAACGATGCCCGGCGCCAGCAGCAGCTGTTCGACCAGGGCGTTGGTTCGCGCTCCCAGCTGGACCAGGCGCTGACCCGGCTGCATACCCTGGAGGCCGCCCGCGAACAGGCCCAGAGCGCCGAGCGGCAGGCCCGCGATCAGCGCAACTATGCCGAGCTCTACAGCGATTTCGACGGCGTGATCACCGCCTGGCAGGCCGAGGTCGGCCAGGTGGTGTCCGCCGGTCAGCCGGTGGTGCGGGTCGCCCGCCCGGACATCCGCGAGGCGGTGCTGGACCTGCCGGCCCAGGCCATCGGCCAGTTGACCCCAGGTCGTGTCCTGACCGTGCGCATGGCGCTGGATCCGAGCGTGGCGGTGCAGGGCCAGGTGCGCGAGATCGAGCCCCAGGCCGATGCCACCACCCGTACCCGGCGGGTGCGCCTGACCCTGGACGAGCCACCGGCCGCGTTGCGCATCGGCAGTCTGGTACAGGGCGAACTGGCGTCGCCACCGGCCGCGGGCCTGTCTCTGCCGGCCCAGGCGCTGCGGCGCCAGAACGGCCAGACCTCGGTCTGGGTGGTGGCAGGCCAGGGCGAGCAGGCGCAGGTGCGCCAGCGGCCGGTCGAGGTGCTGCGCGAGGCGGACGGCCTGGCATGGATCGGCAATGGTCTGAGCGCCGGTGAGCGGGTGGTGATAGCCGGGGTCAACAGTCTCGAGGAGGGACAGCGGGTGAAGGATCAGGAGGGCGCTCGGCCATGAAAGGCTTCAACCTGTCGGACTGGGCGCTGCGCCACCAATCCTTCGTCTGGTACCTGATGTTCGTCGCCCTGCTGATGGGCGTCTTCTCCTACATGAAGCTGGGCCGCGAGGAAGACCCGTCCTTCGCCATCAAGACCATGGTCATCCAGACCCGCTGGCCGGGGGCGACCACCGAGGAGACCCTGCGCCAGGTCACCGAGCGGGTGGAAAAGAAGCTCGAAGAGCTGGATTCGCTGGACTACACCAAGAGCTTTACCCGGCCGGGCCAGTCCACGGTATTCGTCTATCTGCGTGACACCACGCCGGCCAAGGCGATTCCGGATATCTGGTATCAGGTGCGCAAGAAGGTCTCCGACATCCAGGGCGACTTCCCCCAGGGCATCCAGGGACCGGCCTTCAACGACGAATTCGGTGACGTCTTCGGCAGCATCTATGCTTTCACCGGCGACGGCTTCAGCATGCGCCAGCTGCGCGACCAGGTGGAGCAGGTGCGCCGCGAGATCCGCAGCGTGCCGGGCATCGGCAAGGTGCAACTGATCGGTGCGGAAAACGAGGTCATCTACCTGGACTTCTCCACCCGCAAGCTGGCCGCCCTGGGGCTGGATCAGCGCCAGGTGATGCAGAGTCTGCAGCAGCAGAACGCGGTGACGCCCTCGGGGACCATCGAATCCGGCGCCGAGCGCATCAGCGTGCGTACCAGTGGCGAATTCCGCTCCACCGCCGATCTGGCCGCGGTCAATCTGCGCATCGACGATCGCTTCTATCGCCTCACCGATCTGGCCGACATCCGCAGCGGGTATGCCGATCCGCCCAGTTCGCTGTTCCGCTACAAGGGCCAGCCGGCCATTGGCCTGGCCATCGCCATGAGCAGCGGTGGCAACATCCAGACCTTTGGCGCGGCCCTGACCGAAAAGATGCAGGAGCTGACCGGCGCCTTGCCGGTGGGCATCGGCGTGCACGTGGTCTCCAACCAGGCGCAGGTGGTGGAAAAGGCCGTCGGCGGCTTTACCCGGGCGCTGTTCGAGGCGGTCATCATCGTGCTGGTGGTGAGCTTCATCAGCCTTGGCGTGCGCGCCGGCCTGGTGGTGGCGTTGTCGATCCCCCTGACCCTGGCGCTGGTGTTCGTCTTCATGGAATACAGCGGCATCACCATGCAGCGGATTTCCCTCGGCGCCCTGATCATCGCCCTGGGCCTCTTGGTGGACGACGCCATGATCACCGTGGAGATGATGGTGACCAAGCGGGAGGAGGGCGAGTCGCTGCACCGCTCGGCGACCTTCGCCTACGAATCCACCGCCTTTCCCATGCTCACCGGCACCCTGGTGACCGTGGCCGGTTTCGTGCCCATCGGCCTCAACTCCAGCAGCGCCGGCCAGTACACCTTCACCCTGTTCGCGGTGATCGCCGTGGCGCTGCTCTTGTCCTGGATCGTCGCGGTGTTCTTTTCGCCGGTGATCGGCGTGCACATCCTGCCGAAGAAGGTGAAGCAGAAGGATCATGACCAGCCCGGTCGCCTGGCGCGCTGGTCCGACGGCCTGCTGCTGGGCGCCATGCGCCATCGCTGGCTGACCATCATCCTCACGGTGCTGCTGTTCGCCGCGGCGCTGTTCGCCATGAAGTTCGTGCAGAACCAGTTCTTCCCGTCTTCGGATCGGCCCGAGCTGCTGATCGACTTCAACCTGCCGCAGAACGCCTCCCTCGACGCCACCCGCGCGCAGATGGACAGGTTCGAAAAGACCCTGGCCGACGATCCGGACGTGGCCCACTGGAGTTCCTATGTCGGCCAGGGCGCGGTGCGCTTCTACCTGCCGCTGGACCAGCAGCTGGAGAATCCCTTCTATGGCCAGGTGATCCTGGTGGCCAAGGATCTGGAAGCCCGCAATCGGCTGCTGCCCAAGCTCAAACAGCGCCTGCGCCAGGACTTCGTCGGGCTGTCCGGCTACGTTCAGCCCCTGGAAATGGGCCCGCCGGTGGGGCGGCCGATTCAGTACCGCATCAGCGGCCCGGACGTCGCCGAGGTGCGTCGCCAGGCCCTGGCCCTGGCCAGCGTGCTGGGCAAGAGTCCGCAGCTGGGCGACTTCCTCTACGACTGGAACGAGCCGGCGCGGATGCTCAAGGTCGAGGTCAACCAGGACAAGGCGCGGCAGCTGGGTTTCTCTTCCCAGGACGTGGCGCAGATCCTCAATGGCGTGGTGACCGGCACCCCGGTGACCCAGGTGCGCGACGACATCTACCTGGTCAACGTGGTGGCCCGCGCCAGCGAGGCCGAGCGGCGCTCGGTGGAGACCCTGGAGAATCTGCAGATCATGACGCCCCAGGGCGTCGCGGTGCCGCTCAAGGCCTTCGCCCGTATCGACTACGCCCTGGAGCAGCCGCTGGTGTGGCGCCGCGACCGCCTGCCCACCATCACCCTCAAGGCGTCCATTCTCAGCGAGATCCAGGCACCGGACCTGGTCAAGCAGCTGCAGCCGGAGGTGGATGCCTTCATCGCCAAGCTGCCGCCGCGCTATCAGGTGGCGGTGGGCGGCACGGTGGAGGAGAGCAGCAAGGCCCAGGGCCCCATCGCCGAGGTGGTGCCGCTGATGCTGTTTCTCATGGCTACCTTCCTGATGATCCAGCTGCACAGCATCCGCAAGCTGTTCCTGGTGGCGAGCGTGGCGCCCCTGGGCTTGATCGGGGTGGTGCTGGGGCTGATCCCCTTCGGCCAGCCGCTGGGCTTCGTCGCCATCCTCGGGGTGCTGGCGCTGATCGGCATCATCATCCGCAACTCGGTGATCCTGGTGACCCAGATCGACGCCTTCGAGCGTGACGGTCGCTCGCCCTGGGACGCCGTAGTGGAAGCCACCCGCCACCGCCGCCGGCCGATCCTGTTGACCGCCGCCGCGGCCAGCCTGGGCATGATTCCCATCGCCCGCGAGGTGTTCTGGGGGCCCATGGCCTATGCCATGATCGGCGGTATCGTCGCGGCGACGCTGTTGACCCTGCTGTTCCTGCCGGCGCTCTATATCGCCAGCTACCGCATTCGCGAGCCGGAGCGGAAGGGCTGAGGCAGCGGGCCTGGCTCAAAAGCCGGGCAAAAAAAACGGCCTTCCGACCAAGGTCTCCAGAGGAGACGTCTGCCGGAAGGCCGCAAGGAGCTATCCAAGGAGCCACTGCCGGAGGGAAGGATTCGCGCGGTCAAAATGTCGAATCCACAGCAGCTCACCGCACCACTATCGGGCGTGTGACTTTTTCAATAAAGTGACGGCTTGACGAAACTCCATTGCGAAAAAGGCAATAATGGATATTTTCCAAGGCATGCGCATCTTCGTCCGGGTGGTGGATCTGGGCAGTCTCACGGCTGCCGCCCACACCCTCGCCCTGTCCACCGCCCAGGTGTCGCGCCTGCTGGCGGAACTGGAAAGCCACCTGCAGACCCGTCTGTTGCACCGCACCACCCGGCGGCTCGCACTGACCGAGGCGGGTGAGCGCTATCTCGAACGCTGCCGGCGCATCCTGCAGGATGTCGGCGAGGCCGAAGCCGAAGCCAGCGGTGCTCATCTCAAGCCCCATGGCCATCTGCGCCTGCATTCCATGACCGGCCTGGGCACCCAGCTGCTGGCACCACTGGTGTCGCGCTTCTGCGCCCGCTATCCCCACGTCGAGATCGTCATGACGCTCTCGCAGAACCATCCGGCACTGCTGGAGGATGGGCATGACATCGCCATCACCCTGGACACTGAGCTGGCCGATTCGGATTTCGTCGCCCAGCGTCTCGGTGGCGTCTATAGCGTGGTCTGCGCGGCGCCCAGCTACCTGGCGCAGCGTCCGGCGCCCAAGGTACCGGCCGATCTCGCCGAGCACGACTGCCTGCGGCTGCTGGATCCTAACTTCTCCGAGCGTTGGGTCTTCGCTGGCCCCGAAGGCGAGCTGCAGGTGGCGCCGCGCTACGTCTTCCAGGTCAACGTCGCCGAGGCCCTGGCCAGCGTGGCGCGGCAGGGCATGGGCATCTGTCTGCTGCCCAGCTACATCGCGGTCAACTACTTGCGCGATGGCAGTCTGGTACGGCTACTGCCCAACTTCCGCCTACGCGAGCGCACCATCCATGCGCTCTATCCCTCGCGGCGCTTTCTCGACGCCAAGATCAAGACCTGGATCGACTTCCTCAAGGAAGAACTTCCCGAGCGCCTGCAGGTAGAAAATCTGGTGCTGGAAGACCAACGCTACTGGGCTAAGGACTAAGCCATGGCTTGTTGCAGGTTTTGTAATAGTGAGTTAGTTAGCATGCTATTTATTAGGCTGCATTCATTACCTAGAATGGTCCCGTACCCCGATGAACACGACCTTTTAGGAGTTCGCCATGAAACGTTCTCTGTCCGCCCTGTTGCTGACCCTTGCCACCCTGACCGCCGCCCAATTCGCTGCTGCCGACGACAATCCCAGCCTGAGATACAAGCTGGTCGATCAGAATCATGCCGCCATGCAGCACTACGGCGATCAGGCCGCTCCCGCCGCCAACCTGCGTCGCTGAGCCGCTCCGTTTTCGAAAGACCACCCCTCTTTGCTCCTTTGGTCTTTCTCCGCCGCACCCTTTGGGTGCGGCTTTTTTATATCTGCGGCACACTGAGCTTCTGACCTTGTCGAGGTGCTCATGACCGCCACCCCCGCTCAACGACTCGCCCACCTGCGCGCCTTCCTGGCCGAGCAGGGCGCCGATGCCTGCCTGATCCCCAGCGCCGATCCCCACCTGTCCGAGTACCTGCCCGAACACTGGCAGGGACGGGCCTGGCTATCTGGTTTCACCGGCTCCGCTGGGCTGCTGCTGGTGACCCGCCAGGCCGCCGGCGTCTGGACCGACAGTCGCTACTGGGAGCAGGCCACCCAGGAGCTGGCGGGCAGCGGCATCGACCTGATGAAGCAGGTCGCCAGCCAGCCCCAGGCCCACCTGCAGTGGCTGGCCGACCAGGTGCCCGAAGGTGGCACGGTGCTAGTGGACGGCCAGGTGCTGTCCCTGGGCTCCGCCGCCGCCCTTCGCCGGGCACTGGAGCCCAAGGGCATCCAGTTGCGTACCGACCTCGATCCCCTGGCGGCGATCTGGAGCGATCGCCCCGCGTTACCGGCCGCGCCGCTCTATGCCCATGCCGCGCCCCATGCGCCCCAGCCGCGCAGCGCCAAGCTCGCCCAGGTGCGCCAGGCGCTGGCGGAGGCAAAGGCCGACTGGCATTTCATCTCTTCGCTGGACGACATCGCCTGGCTGCTCAACCTGCGTGGCGCCGACGTGCCCTACAACCCGGTGTTCCTCGCCCATCTGCTGCTGGGTAGGGACAGCTGCCAGCTGTTCATCGACCCGGCCAAGGTGCCGGCGGAGATCCGCGCGGCCCTGGCAGCGGATGGCGTGGCGCTGGCCGACTACGCCCAGGCCGCCACCGAGCTGGGCCTGCTGCCAGCGGACAGCACCCTGCTGGTGGACCCGGCGCGGGTCACCCTGGGCCTCGCCGAGGCCGCACCGACGAGCGTCAAGCGCCTGGAACAGATCAATCCCTCGACCCTGCTCAAGGCCTGCAAGACCGCTGAGGAAGTGGCCCAGGTACGCACCGCCATGGAGGAGGACGGTGCGGCCCTGTGTGTCTTCTTCGCCCGTTTCGAGGCCGCCCTGGCCCGCGGCGAGCGCCTCACCGAGCTGACCGTGGACGACTGGCTGAGCGAAGCCCGCGCTGCCCGGCCCCACTTCGTCTCCCTGAGCTTCGCCACCATCGCCGGCTTCAACGCTGGTGGCGCCCTGCCGCACTATCGGGCCACCGAAGAAGCCCATGCCGAACTCCAGGGTGACGGCCTGCTGCTGATCGACAGCGGCGGCCAGTACCTGGGCGGCACCACCGACATCACCCGGGTGGTGCCCATCGGCACCCCCAGCGCCGCCCAGAAGCGCGACTTCACCCTGGTGCTCAAGGGCATGCTGGCGCTGTCGCGGGCGCGCTTTCCGGCCGGGGTCGCCGCGCCCATGCTCGACGCCCTGGCGCGCGAGCCGATCTGGGCCGCCGGCATCGACTACGGCCATGGTACCGGCCACGGCGTGGGCTACTTCCTCAATGTGCACGAGGGACCGCAGTCGATTTCCTTCTATGCCACGGTCACCCCGCACCATGTCCTGCGCGAGGGCATGATCACCTCCAACGAACCGGGCATCTATCGTCCCGGCCAGTGGGGCGTGCGGCTGGAGAACCTGCTCCTGTGCACCCGCGCCGAGACCACCGAATTCGGCGACTTCCTGGCATTCGAGACCCTTACCCTCTGTCCGCTGGATACCCGCTGCCTGGATCTTGCCTTGTTGCGCGCCGACGAGCTGGACTGGCTGGATGGCTATCACGCCGAGGTCCGCCGCCGCGTGCTGCCGCTAGTGGAAGGCGCCGCCCGTGACTGGCTGCTGGCGCGTACCGAACCCGTCGCGAGGACTGACGCATGAGCAGCAACGCCCAGCAATTCGCCAGTGACAACTATTCCGGCATCTGCCCGGAGGCCTGGGCGGCCATGGCGGCGGCCAACGTCGGTCACGAGACCGCCTATGGCAACGACACCTGGACGGCGCGCGCCGCCGATCGCTTCCGCCAGCTGTTCGAGACCGATTGCGAGGTGTTCTTCGCCTTCAACGGCACCGCGGCCAACTCCCTGGCCCTGGCGGCGCTGTGCCAGAGCTACCACAGCGTGATCTGCTCCGACACCGCCCACGTCGAGACCGACGAATGCGGGGCGCCGGAATTCTTTTCCAACGGCTCCAAGCTGCTGCTGGCGCCGGCCCACCAGGGCAAGCTGACCCCGGGTGCCATCCAGCAGATCGCCACCAAGCGCGCCGACATCCACTTTCCCAAGCCGCGCGCGGTGACCGTCACCCAGGCCACCGAGGTGGGCACCCTCTATGGCCTCAACGAACTGCAGGCCATCAGCGCCACCTGCCGCGACCTCGGCCTGCACCTGCACATGGACGGCTCGCGCTTTTCCAACGCCGTGGCCGGCCTGGGCTGCACCCCGGCCGAGGTGACCTGGAAGGCTGGCGTCGACGTGCTCTGCTTTGGCGGCACCAAGAGCGGCATGGCGGTGGGGGAGGCCATCCTCTTCTTCAACCGCGACCTGGCCGAGGACTTCGAGTACCGCTGCAAGCAGGCCGGCCAGCTGGCTTCGAAGATGAGATTCCTCTCCGCGCCCTGGCTGGGCGTGCTGGAAAACGACACCTGGCTGCGCCACGCCCGCCATGCCAACGCCATGGCCCAGCTGCTGGCCGAGCGCGTGCGCGACGTGCCCGGGGTGGACTTCATGTTCCCGGTGGAAGCCAACTCGGTGTTCCTGCAGCTGTCCGAGCCGGCGCTGGAATTCCTGCGCGGTCGTGGCTGGCGCTTCTACACCTTCATCGGCAGCGGGGGTGCGCGTTTCATGTGCTCCTGGGACACCGAAGAGGCTCGCGTGCTGGAGCTGGCCGCGGATATTCGCCTGGCGATGGGGGGTTAGGTTGTACCGCCATGGCGAGGCGGCCGCTGCTAACGCGTACTCGATTCTGTAGGAGCGGCCCATAGCCGCGATCAAACCTGGCATAGGGTGTATCGCGGCCATGGGCCGCTCCTACGGGATTCGCTGCTTTCTCATCCATCGGTACCCATTCCCATACGGAAAACGCTGCGTGGTTTTCCACGCTACGGTGTTCACCAGGGACGCCGCCCGCCCCAACCGTTACCATGGCCGATCTCTTTCCCGTCTCCAGCGATCCATGGCCAAGAAGTCCAGCAAAGCCCTCACTGCCGCGGTCAATCCCGCTGCCCCCACGCTCATCGACGTGGCCCGGGTCGCCGGGGTGTCGCCGATCACCGTCTCGCGGGCGCTGAATCGACCGGAGATCGTCAGCGAGGCGGCGCGGGAGAAGGTGCTGGCAGCCGTGCGGGTCACCGGCTACGTACCCAATCTGCTGGCCGGTGGCCTGGCCTCCAATCGCAGTCGCCTGGTGGCGCTGTTCGTGCCGACCATCGTCCACTCCATCTTCGCCGAGACCGTTCAGGCGTTGATGGCGCGGTTGTCCCAGGCGGGCTACCAGACCCTGCTGGGCCTGACCGGCTACAGCGCCGAACAGGAGGAGCAACTCTTGGCCGCGGTGCTGGGGCGCAAACCCGATGGCATCGTGCTCACCGGTACCCTGCACACCGCGGCCAGTCGCCAGCGCCTGGCCCAGGCCGGCATCCCGGTGGTGGAGTCCTGGGACCTGGGCGAAGACCCGCTGGACATGCAGGTGGGCTTCTCCCACGAAGCGGTGGGCCGGGCCCAGGCCGAGCACCTGCACGCCCGCGGTTATCGGCGCTTCGCCGTGGTCTCGGTGGACGACCCCCGCGCCTTGCGCCGCTGTCGCAGCCTAGTCGCCCGGCTGGCCGAGTTGGGCTTGGCGGAACCGCCGCTGGAAATTCTGCCGGCGCCAGCCCTGGTGGAATCCGGGCGGGCGGGGTTGCGCCAGTTGCTGGCCCGCGACGAGGGCTTCGACGTGGTGGTCTGCAGCTCCGACACCGTCGCCCAGGGAGTGATGGCGGAAGCCGCGAGTCGCGGGCTGCGCCTGCCCGAGGATCTGGCGGTGCTCGGCTTCGGCAATCTCTCCAGCGCTGCCCAGATGCACCCGGCGCTGTCGTCGGTGAGCGTCGAAGGCGATCGCATGGGCACCCTGGCGGCAGAGGCGCTGCTGCAACGGTTCAACCAGGGCGAGCGGGCCCGGGACGCGGTGCGCATCGACACCGGCTTCCACATCATCGACCGCGCCACGACCTGACCACCGGCGTCGAAGTCGTTAGACGTCATACTTGTATGGTTGCGCAATCATGGCTTAGTCTTGGACAAACGCCGGGGCTGAGTCAGGTTGTCGCATCAAGGCATGATTGCGCAATCATCCAGCATTCCGCGCCTTCAATAAAAACAATCACGCAAGAGGGATCCCCATGGATGCCACAAGACCCACCCGGGTGCGTTACCTGATCCTGTTGATGCTGTTCGTGGTGACCACCATCAACTATGCCGATCGCGCCACCATCGCCATCGCCGGCTCCAGCCTGCAGAAAGACCTCGGCATCAGCGCCGTCACCCTCGGCTATATCTTCTCCGCCTTCGGCTGGGCCTATGTGGCCGGGCAGATTCCCGGCGGCTGGCTGCTGGATCGCTTCGGTTCGAAGAAGGTCTATGCCGGCAGCATCTTCTTCTGGTCGTTGTTCACCCTACTGCAGGGCCTAGTCGGCGGCCTGCCGGTGGCCTGGGCGGTGACCACCCTGTTCATGCTGAGATTCCTGGTCGGCTTGGCCGAGGCGCCGTCCTTCCCGGGCAATGCACGCATCGTCGCCGCCTGGTTCCCTACCGCCGAACGCGGCACCGCCTCGGCGATCTTCAACTCGGCGCAGTATTTCGCCACCGCGCTGTTCGCGCCGATCATGGGCGGCATCGTCTTCCACTTCGGCTGGGAGCACGTCTTCGTCATCATGGGCGCCCTGGGCATCCTCTTCTCCGGGGTCTGGCTGAAGTACATCCACAATCCCAAGGAGCATCCGCGCATCAATGCTGCGGAGCTGGCGCACATCCGCGACAACGGTGGTCTGGTGGACATGGACAACGGCGCCCGCCAGCAGGGCGGCGGTCCCAAGTGGCACTACATCACCCAACTGCTGACCAACCGCATGATGCTGGGCGTCTACCTCGGCCAGTACTGCATCAATGCCATCACCTATTTCTTCCTGACCTGGTTCCCGGTGTACCTGGTGCAGGAGCGCGGCATGACCATCCTCAAGGCCGGCTTCATCGCCTCGCTGCCGGCGATCTGCGGCTTCATCGGCGGGGTGCTCGGCGGGGTGATCTCCGACTACCTGCTGCGCCGCGGTCACTCCCTGACCTTCGCTCGCAAGCTGCCCATCGTCTGCGGCCTGCTGCTCTCCACCAGCATGATCTTCTGCAACTACGTCGATGCCGACTGGATGGTGGTGGGCTTCATGACCCTGGCCTTCTTCGGCAAGGGCATCGGTGCCCTGGGCTGGGCGGTGGTGGCCGACACCTCGCCCAAGCAGATCGCCGGGCTGTCCGGCGGCCTGTTCAACACCTTCGGCAACCTGGCCTCCATCACCACCCCCATCGTCATCGGCTACATCATCGCCGCCACCGGTTCCTTCAAGTGGGCGCTGGTCTACGTCGGCGCCAATGCCCTGGTGGCGGTGTTCAGCTACCTGTTCATCGTCGGTCGCATCCAGCGCGTCGAGCTGCGTACCGCCGACGGCGAGATCCTGGGCGCGACCCAGCCTGACCCGGTCCGGGCCTGAGCCCCGGCAGAGGATAAGAAAATGCACCTGATCGATCACCGTGATTCGCCGCGCTACATCAAGCTCCACCCCCAGGACAACGTCGGGGTGGTGGTCAACGAACCCGGCGTGGCCGCCGGCACCGCCTTCGCCGACGGCCTGACCACCGTCGAGGCCATTCCCCAGAGCCACAAGGTCTCCCTGGTGGACCTCAAGCAAGGCGCCGAGGTGGTGCGCTATGGCGAGGTCATCGGCTACGCCCTGCAGGACATCCCGGCCGGCAGCTGGATCACCGAAGCCCTGCTGCGCATGCCGGAGCCGCCCGCCTTGGACAACCTGCCCAAGGCCACCGCGCCCGGCCAGATCGGCGAACCCCTGGAGGGCTACACCTTCGAGGGTTTCCGCAATCCGGACGGCAGCGTCGGCACCCGCAACATCCTGGCGGTGACCACCACCGTGCAGTGCGTGGTGGGGGTGCTGGATCACTGCGTGGAGCGGGTGCGCAAGGAGATCCTGCCGCGCTATCCCCATGTCGACGACGTGGTGCCGCTGTCCCACAGCTATGGCTGCGGCGTGGCCATCAATGCCCCTGATGCGGTGATCCCGATCCGCACCCTGCACAACATCAGCCGCAATCCCAACTTCGGCGGCCAGGCGCTGGTCATCGGCCTGGGTTGCGAGAAGCTGCAGGCCAGCCAGCTGATGCCGGGCGACGACCTCACCGCCGGGCAGAACGAAGAGGACTGGCTGTTTCGCCTGCAGGATTCGGCCAACGGCTTCGCCGGCATGGTCGAGCAGATCATGGGCCTGATCGAGGCGCGCCTGGAGGTGCTCGACCAGCGCCGCCGCGAGACGGTGCCGGCCGCCGAACTGGTGGTGGGCATGCAGTGCGGCGGCAGCGATGCCTTCTCCGGCATCACCGCCAATCCGGCCCTGGGCGTGGCCGCCGATCTGCTGGTGCGCGCCGGTGCCACCGTGATGTTCTCCGAGAACACCGAGGTGCGCGACGGCATCCATCTGCTGACCCCGCGCGCCGCCACCCCCGAGGTGGCCGATGCGCTTATCCGCGAGATGGACTGGTACGACCGCTATCTGGAGCGGGGCATGGCCGATCGCAGTGCCAATACCACCCCTGGTAACAAGAAAGGCGGCCTGAACAACATCGTCGAAAAGGCCATGGGGTCGATCGCCAAGTCGGGTACCAGCCCCATCGCCGGGGTCATCGCTCCGGGCGAGAAGATCAGAGGCAAGGGCCTGTACTTCGCCGCCACCCCGGCCAGCGACTTCATCTGTGGCACCCTGCAATTGGCCGCGGGCATGAACCTGCACATCTTCACCACCGGTCGCGGCACCCCCTATGGCCTGTCCATGGTGCCGGTGATCAAGGTCTCGACCCGCACCCAGCTGGCCGAGCGCTGGCCGGATCTGATCGATATTGATGCCGGGCGCGTGGTGAGTGGGCGGTTGTCGCTGGAGGAGATGGGCTGGGAGATCTTCCAGTGCTACCTGGACGTGGCCAGCGGTCGCCGCCAGACCTGGGCGGAGCGCCATCGCCTGCACAACGACCTGGCGCTGTTCAATCCCGCTCCGGTGACCTGAGCCACAGGGCAATAAAAAAGGCCGATCCCCCTGGGATCGGCCCTTTTTCGTGGAGCCTGGAAACTAGCGCTGGGCGGTGGCCGGCGTCAGTTGCAGGCTCGGCAGCAGATAGTGACCGACGATGAACAGTGAGCCCTTGTCGCTCAGGTGGCCATCGTCGATCTGCAGCAGGGTACGGCCATCCGCGGCCCGTACCCGGCAGGCATCCTCGACGCAGAGGTGTTGCACCAGGGAGATGTACTCCAGCCCCGCCGGGAGCTTGGCCTGGCGCATGGCCTGGTCGGTGGCGAGGACATGGCGATCCAGGGCGGAGTCGGCGATGTGGTCATCGGTGGAGCCCCAATGGCGGATGGCGATGACGCTGGGCAGTGATGGACTCCACTGGGGAACGGGGCCGAGCAGCACGATGCGCTTGACGCCATAGCTGTGCAGGCGCTCGGTGATGGCCTTCCAGTCGGTCTTTTCATGATCGGCCTTCTGTGCCATGACCACCACGTCCGGGCGCAGGCGCTGGATGGCTTCCAGGGCGGTGCGATTGGAGTAGTTGCAGGTCACCCGCGTCTCGGTCTGCCGACCCAGGTCGTCGGTAAGGCGTGGTTTGCAGCTCGCCGAGGCCACCTGGTAGTAGGGCAGGCCGGCCGGCAGCAGGCTGCGCAAGCCAAAGGACAGCGCCTGGGCATGGGAGTCGCCCCAGACGAAGAGGCCGCCCTTGCCCTGGGCATGGGTGCAGCTGGGGTCGATGGCGTCCTGATGACGCTGGGTAAAGGCCGAATAGGCGTCGCACTTGAGCCAGTAGAGATCGTGGAGATTCTTCTGGCGATCCAGGTACTCCTGCACGAATTGCGCGCGATCCGACTGGCTGATGCTGCGCAGTGGGGTGATGGCACCGTCGGTGGCGTTCACCGCGCCCGCACTGAGGAACAGGGTGGCGAGCAGGCCGGTGCCGGTGGCCAGGGCCGCACCGCTCTGGCCCTTCCGGCGCGAGGCGCGGGTTTCTACCAGGGTATAGGAGGCCCAGCCCAGCGCGAAGGAGGCGGCGATGCCCAGCAGCAGGTGCGGCGTCTGGTCGAGCAGGCCGGCATAGCTCATGAACACCACCACCGGCCAGTGCCAGAGGTAGAGCGAATAGGAGAGGGTGCCGGTCCATTGAGAGAAGCCGTTGCCGGTGACCAGCGAATCCTGGCGTGCGGCCAGGATGATGGCGGCGGTGCCGAGCACCGGGATCAGCGCCAAGTAGCCTGGCCAGACATCGCCTTCGGCGAGCGTCAGGAAACCCACCGCCAGGGCGATCAGCCCCGCGCCTTCCAGCAGCCGGCGCGAGCGGGCGGCGAGCTGCAGCGGGAAGAGATAGGCGGCGCCGCCCACCATCAGCTCCCAGGCGCGGGTCGGCAGCAGATAGAAGGCCGCTTCCGGCCAAAGCAGCGAGGCAGTGACGGCGAAGGCGAAGCCGACCGCGGTGGCGAGCAGGATCAGCACCCGCAGGGTCTTGAGCGATACCAGCTTGGACAGCAGCACCAGCACCAGCGGATAGATCAGGTAGAACTGCCATTCCACCGACAGCGACCAGGTGTGCAGCAGCCACTTCTCATGGGCGGCCGCGGTGAAGTAGCCGGCTTCCTTCCAGTAGACCAGATTGGAGACGAAGCCCAGGCTGCTCGCCACGTGCTTGCCCAGTTCGCCATAGGCGTTGGGCAGCAGGAAGAACCAGCCGGCGATCAGCAGTACGGCGCAGAGCACCGCCAGCGCCGGCACGATGCGGCGGACGCGGGACAGATAGAAGGCGGACAGGCGGAAGCGCTGCTGTTCGAGGGCGCGAAAGATGATCCCGGTGATCAGGAAGCCGGAGATGACGAAGAAGACGTCGACCCCGGCGAAACCGCCCGGTAGCCAGTCGGCATTGAAGTGGAAGAGGACGACGGCGATCACGGCGATCGCGCGCAGCCCATTGATGTCTTTCCTGAAGTCCATGAGCGGCATCCGGGCGGCAAGGGGAAGGCGGGAGAGGGGCGTCGGGCTAGGCGTGGGGGGCCAGGGTTTCCGGTGCCGGGCGGACCAGGTGCAGGCCGGGATCGGTCTTGGGCTTGAGCAGCAGATAGCCCAGGGTGATACCGATGAAGAGGTTGGCCACGCCGATCTCGAAGAGGTCGGTGGTCCAGCCGATCAGGCAGAGGCAGAAGGCGATGGCCAGCAGGGTGTGGCTTTCGCGATCGCGGCTCAGGTGCAGGCGGATGAACAGCGGCAGTTGCAGGCAGTAGAGGGCGATGCCGACCACGCCGAACACGCACCAGAGATAGACCACGCTGCTGTCGCAGTTGACCATCAGGTCCATGCCCGGCACGGGAAAGGCGGCCATGGTGCTGCCGAACATGCCGAAGCCGGCGCCGGTCAGGGTCCAGCCGGGCTCGCTCATGACCTCCACGACGTTGGGCCAGGTGTTGACCAGACGGTCGTAGAAGGAGGCCAGGCCGCTGTCGCTGGTGACCACGTGGGGATCGAAGTCGCGGATCAGGCTGAGGATCGGCAGCAGCAGGCCACCGACCACGCCGAGCAGCAGCAGCAGGTAGGTGGACCACTGGAAGCGACGGCCCAGCATCAGCACCAGGGTGAAGGCGAAGGCGGCGGCGGGGGCCTTGCTGGTGGTCAGCAGGATGCCGAAGAGACCGGTCAGGGCCATCAGCAGCCAGAGCGTGTAGGAGCGCGCGAAGTAGGAGAGATAGAGGCAGTAGACGGCGATCAGGGCTGCCAGCACGTTGGACACGCGGGCGAAGCCGGCGATCCGGTCGGCCTCGCCCGCCATCCAGTTGGTGTTGCCGGCGATGTCGTTGCCACCCAGGGTGTAGCTGTAGCCCTTCCAGGGGACCGAGGTGTACTTGTCCAGCAGGATGCCGATGAGCGAGGCGATCAGCAGGCCCAGGACCACCCGGCCGAGCAGGCGCCGCTGTTCCAGCAACTCACGGCCGCAGAGCAGGCCGAACAGCAGCGGGCTGTAGACGAACAGCGAGAAGAAGACGTTGTTGATACTGGCGCCGTGCAGCAGGGCCAGGGCCGCATAGGCCGGGATGCTGAGCAGGGCCACCCAGAGGATGCGCGGCAGCTTGGCGGTGGCCAGTTGCAGGGCGAAGAGCGCCAGGCAGGCGATCTTGGGGAGGTAGATCAGCGCCGAGGCGCCGGCCATGTCGAGGTAATAGCGCAGGGCGCCGGAAAAGGTCTCGACGAACAGCAGCGAGATGGCGGTCCAGACCGCGAGGGTCGAGTAGCGCCAGGACAAAGCCTGCTGGAACGCCGATTGCGGGGGGGCGACTACGGCCGACATGATCATCATCCCTGTGTTGATGCCGAAACAGCCGGCCATGGGTGGCCCGCTGCGCTGACGTGAAAAGCGCGAAAGGGGTAACCAGCACGAGGGTTCGCCACCTTGGCGTGGTCCCTGGGCTGGATGAGGTCTGCCAGCGAAAGGCAGACACGCTACCGCCCATGGCGGTCAGGAACGGCCACGGACGACAGGTAAAGAAAGCAAGACGCGGGGGATGATAGCGGAGGGCTTCCGGCGCCTGTCAAACGACGACAGACCGACCGGAAATCCTCAACGCGGATATCAGAAGCAGGCCACAAAAAGCCCGCTAATTGACCATCCGCCAGGTCAGGGGGTAGCGGTAGTCGCGGCCCTGATTGGCCTTGATGCCGGCGATCACCGTCAGCACGAAGGCCACGCAGGCCACCAGCAGCATCAGCGGAAAGCCGATCAGCACCCACACCAGCAGCCAGCAGATCATGTGCAGCAGGGTGACGGTGAGCTGGAAGTTCAGCGCCTCCTTGCCCTGGCGGTCGATGAAGGGATCGTCCTCGCGCTTGAACTGCCAGACCACCAGCGGACCTATGACGTTACCGATGAAGGGCACCACGAAGCCTAGGAAGGCGGCGTAGTGGCAGAGCATGGCCCAGCGCCGGGCTTCGGCGCTGGGGGCGGGGACGAGATCGTGCATGGCTTGACCCTTTTCGTTACTCGCCGCGCAGGGCGGCTTGCTGGAGCTCGAACAGGTCGCGCAGACCGCCCTGGGCCAGTTCGAGCATGGCGTTGAGTTCGGCCGGCTGGAAGGGCGCGCCCTCGGCGGTGCCCTGGACTTCGATGAAACCGCCGGCATCGGTCATGATCACGTTGAGATCGGTCTCGGCGGCGGAGTCTTCCAGGTAGTCCAGGTCGAGCACCGGGGTGCCCTGGTAGATGCCCACGGAGATAGCGGCCACCATCTGCTTGAGCGGATTGCCCTTGAGGTTGCCGCGGCGCTTGAGCGCGCCCAGGGCATCGACCAGGGCCACGCAGGCGCCGGTCACCGAGGCGGTGCGGGTGCCGCCATCGGCCTGGATGACGTCGCAGTCGATGTAGATGGTGTTCTCGCCCAGCTTGGACAGGTCCACGGCGGCGCGCAGCGAACGACCGATCAGCCGCTGGATTTCCAGGGTGCGACCACCCTGCTTGCCCTTGGCGGCTTCACGCTGATTCCGCTCGCCGGTGGCGCGGGGCAGCATGCCGTATTCGGCGGTGAGCCAGCCCTGGCCCTTGCCCTTGAGAAAGCGCGGCACCCCGGCCTCGACGCTGGCGGTGCAGATCACCTTGGTATCGCCGAATTCCACCAGAACCGAACCCTCGGCGTGCTTGGTGTACTGACGGGTGATGCGGATGGGGCGCAGCTGATCGGCGGCGCGGCCACTGGGACGCTTCATTGCGGGCTTCCTGTAAGGCATGGGTATCAGGTCCATAGTATAGAGAGCGTCCGGCTCATGCGACACGGATGCATTGGGTCGCTCCGATCAGGTGCGCTAGAATCGTGCGTTTTACATGCGTGGGCGCTCTGGATCGCCCCAGATCCACGCATCGTCAGACGAGGATCCTGCCATGGTGCACAGCATGACGGCGTTCGCCCGGGTCGAGCGGCCGGGGCCCCAGGGCACCCTGAGCTGGGAGCTGCGCTCGGTCAATCACCGCTACCTGGAGCCGCACCTGCGGCTGCCGGAGACCTTTCGCGAGCTCGAATCCGGTGTGCGCGAGGCGCTGCGCCGGCGGTTGTCGCGGGGCAAGGTGGAGTGCGTGTTGCGCGAGGCGCGCGACGAAGACGCGGTCCTGCGCGTAGACGCCCGCCGGGCCGCGCAACTGGTGGCGGCCGCTGAAGATGTCGCGGCGCTGATCGCCCGGCCGGCCAAGCTCGATCCCCTGGCCGTGCTGGCCTGGCCGGGGGTGCTGGCAGGCGCCGAGGTGGATGACGCCGAACTCGGGGCCCAGACCCTGGCGCTGTTCGAGGCGGCCCTGGATGAATTGCTCGAAGGCCGGCAGCGCGAGGGACGCGAACTGGCGCGCCTGATCGAGGAGCGGCTGGTCCAGGTGCTGGCGGAGGTGACGACGCTCAGGACGCTGCTGCCCGAGCTGCTGGCCCTGCAGCGCCGGCGTATCCTCGAGCGCTGCGCCGAGGCAGGCGTCGAATTCGAACCGGCACGGCTGGAGCAGGAACTGGTGCTGCTGGCGCAAAAGAGCGACGTGGCCGAGGAGCTGGATCGCCTGGAGACCCATGTGGCCGAGGTACGGCGGGTCCTGGCGGGCAGTGGCGCGGCTGGTCGGCGGCTGGATTTCCTCATGCAGGAACTCAATCGCGAGGCCAACACCCTGGGCTCCAAGGCCATCGACGCCCGCGCCTCCCAGGCGGCCATCAATCTCAAGGTGCTCATCGAACAGATGCGTGAGCAAGTGCAGAACATCGAATAGGCGAACCTCCATGACAGCCCTTCCCGGCACCCTCTATATCGTTTCCGCGCCCTCCGGCGCCGGCAAGACCAGCCTGGTCAAGGCCCTGCTGGACGCTCTGCCCGACATCCGCGTGTCGGTCTCCCATACCACCCGTGCCATGCGCCCGGGTGAAGCCGACGGCGTGAACTACCACTTCGTCGATTGCGCGACCTTTACCAACCTGCTCGAGCACGGCGATTTCCTCGAACACGCCGAGGTGTTCGGCAACTATTACGGCACCTCCCAGGCCGCCCTGGAGCGTGACCTCGCCGAGGGTCACGACCTGATCCTGGAGATCGACTGGCAGGGCGCCCAGCAGGTCCGTCGCAAGCTGCCCCACGCCCAGTCGATCTTCATCCTGCCGCCCAGCCAGGCGGCGCTGCGCCAACGCCTGGACAATCGCGGCCAGGACAGCGCCGAGATCATCGAGCGGCGCATGCGCGAGGCGGTCAGCGAGATGAGCCACTATGTCGAGTACGACTACCTGATCATCAACGATGACTTCGCCAGTGCCCTGGAAGACCTCAAGTCGATCTTCCGCACCCGCCAGCTGCGCCTGGATCGCCAGCAGCGTCGGCATGACGACCTGCTGGTGGATCTGCTGGGCTGAGTGCGAGGATGAAGTTGTGAGATACCGAACCCGACCAGGCGCCTGACCGAGTACTCATCAGATGGTCGTCGAGAATGAAGAGTTTGATCGAAAGTCCCTGCGTAAGGTTCAGGGTAAACAAGCTGCTTGGACCGAAGTCGCGGTCGATTGCGTTGCCTTTGCCAATAGCGCAGGTGGTCGTCTCCTCATTGGGATAGAGGACTCTTGTGATCTGCCGCCAGCCGAGCAACGCATAGCTCCGGTCTTACTCGATCAAATTAGAAAACGCATCCAAGAGCTGACGGTGAACGTAGCTGTGGTTCCGCGGCTGGTTGTGGCAGAAAACCAGAGTGAGTACATCGAACTCAATATCGCCAGATCCTTTGGTATCGCGTCGACGACCGATGGGCGCTATTTCATGCGGGTGGGTGATTCCTGTGTTCCCATTGTGGGAGACCAGGTACTGCAACTGCTCAATGATAGGCCTACGCTGCCTTGGGAAACCCTGACGCATTTGAGGGTTTCTAGAAGAGAGATTGATCCACTGCAGGTCGCTTTCATAGTCGGTGGTCTACGCCGTTCTGATCGAGTGAAGTCAGGGCTTAAGGAAAAATCCGACAGTGAACTGTTGGAACACTACGGACTGGTCGATGGGGACTACCTGACCAACTTGGGTGTGTTGTTTTTAGGGCATGCACGAGATCGAGCAAAATTGGGTAGCGCGCCTCTCGTGCAAGTGCTCAAGTACGACGAGCTGGGAAATAAGATTAATAAATGGCACTGGTCCGATTATCACTCTAATCCAATAGAGCTGGTAGAAGCTATTTGGCGAGAAGTGCCTGATTTCCGAGAGAGCTATGAGCTGCCCGATGGTCTCTATCGTCAGCATGTGCCTGCCTTCGATGAGCGAGTCGTTCGCGAACTGCTCGTTAATGCCTTGGTCCATAGACCTTATACACAGCGTGGCGATCTATATTTGAATCTCTATCCGGACAGGCTGGAGGTGGTTAATCCAGGGCGTCTACCTCTAGGTGTTACACCTGCTAACATCCTTCATGCCAGCAGGCGTCGTAATGATCGGATGGCAGTGCTTTTCCATGACTTGCAATTGATGGAAAAAGAGGGTACGGGGTTTGATCTTATTTACGATGTGCAGTTGTCCAATGGTCGTCCGGCACCTGAGCTGTATGAAAGGGTAGATGCTGTTTGTGTAATCATACGACGCCGTATTGTTCGTCCGGAAATGATAGGTTTGCTAAAAACGCTTGACGAGCGCTTTATGCTGACGAGACGCGAGCGCATCACTCTCGGACTATTGGCGCAACATGAAGGGCTTACCTCTACCGAATTAGCGGCTTCTCTCGAATTGTCAGCGACAGATGAACTAAAGCCTTGGATAGGCCGTCTGCGAGACTTGGGACTTGTTGAGGAGACGGGGCGGACAAAAGCGAAACGCTATTATGTGTCGCCTACCTGGCTGCGCGGTAGCGGTCTAGAGGGTGTTACTACTCTGACTCGTATAGAACCCCATCGATTGAGAGCGCTCATCATTGAGGATCTCGGACGATATCCGGGCTCTTCGTCCTCTGAAATCAATCAGCGTATTGGCGTTGAAATCTCTGATCGGACAGTCAAGCGAGCGCTTGATGAGCTTATCCAGCAGTCACAGGTGCGTTTCGAAGGCGAGCGTCGCTGGCGTCGATACTGGCTAGGTGAGTCGTCCTAAAGGACAAATGTCTGGGAATGGAGCGTTGGATTTGGCAGCTGTCTCTTAGGATCTTGTACCACACCCCGATTTACCTGGTTTTGATAAAGGACAGCGAGTCACTTGCATCGCGGCCTGTCCGATAGTCGGCCCAGGCCCTGCTCGTAGCCAGACCTGGGCCTGACTACGAGCCTTGGTTTGCCCAGTGCTCTGTTCCTACAGCTTGATCCAGGTCGCCTTGAGCTCGGTGTACTTGTCGAAGGCGTGCAGGGACTTGTCGCGACCGTTACCGGACTGCTTGAAGCCACCGAAGGGGGCGGTCATGTCGCCGCCGTCGTACTGGTTGACCCAGACACTGCCGGCGCGCAGGGCGCGGGCGGTCTTGTGGGCCTTGGAGATGTCGCGGGTCCAGACCGCGGCGGCCAGACCGTATTGGGTATCGTTGGCGATCTGCACGGCTTCCTCGGCGGTATCGAAGGTGATCACCGAGAGCACCGGGCCGAAGATCTCTTCCCGGGCGATCTGCATGGCATTGCTCACGCCATCGAAGATGGTCGGCTCGACATAGACGCCGCCGGTCTCTTCCAGGGTGCGCTTGCCACCGGCCACCAGGGTGGCGCCTTCGGCATGGCCGGCCTCGATGTAGCGCAGTACGGTTTCCAGCTGGGTGGTGTCCACCAGGGCCCCGACATTGGTCTCCGGATCCAGCGCATGGCCGGGCTTCCAGCCCTTGAGGGCCTCGATCACCAGCGGCAGGAATTCTTCCTTGATGGAACGCTCCACCAGCAGGCGCGAACCGGCGGTGCAGACCTCGCCCTGGTTGAAGGCGATGCCGCTGGCGGCGGCCGCGGCGGCGTCCTTGAGATCGGGCGCATCGGCGAAGACGATGTTGGGGCTCTTGCCGCCGGCCTCCAGCCAGACGCGCTTCATGTTCGATTCGCCGGAGTAGGCCAGCAGCTGCTTGGCGACCCGGGTGGAGCCGGTGAAGACGATGGTGTCGACGTCCGGGTGCAGGCCCAGGGCCTTGCCGACCTCATGGCCGTAGCCCGGCAGCACGTTGAACACGCCGGCGGGGATACCTGCCTGCTGGGCCAGCTGGGCGACGCGGATGGCGGTCAGCGACGACTTCTCCGAGGGCTTGAGCACCACCGAGTTACCGGTGGCCAGCGCCGGGCCGAGCTTCCAGCAGGCCATCATCAGCGGGAAGTTCCAGGGCACCACGGCGGCGACCACGCCCACGGCTTCGCGGGTGACCAGACCGAGCTGGTCATGGGGCGTCGGGGCGACCTCGTCGTAGAGCTTGTCGATGGCCTCGGCGCTCCAGCGGATGGCATTGGCCGAGCCGGGTACGTCGATGCCGAAGGCGTCGGCGATGGGCTTGCCCATGTCCAGGGTTTCCAGCAGCGCCAGCTCTTCGGCATTGGCCAGCAGCAGGTCGGCGAAGCGGATCAGCACCCGCTTGCGCTGGGCGGGCGCCAGGTGCGCCCAGGTGCCTTTCTGGAAGGCGGCGCGGGCGGCGGCCACGGCCAGGTCGGCATCGGCGGCGTCACAGCGGGCGACCTTAGCGAGGAAGCGTCCGTCCACCGGACTCAGGCAATCGAAGGTGGCGCCGGCGGCGGCATCGACATAGGCGCCGTCGATGAAGGCGCGACCTTCCAGGGTGAGACCTTGGAAGCGCTGCTCCCACTCGGCGCGGCTGGGCAAGCTCATGGGTAACTCCTCGCGGTTGGCGGTGAGCAGCCACCCTAAACCGGCCCGGGAGGGTTATCAATATATTTGACAGTCGGCCGCCAAAGGCGCCGAAACGTGCGTTTTATCGAACGCTACGCTGGCGTTGCCGACTCAAGGTCAGGGCGGGTCGCGCCGTGGCCAGGGCGCCGCGCCGTTGCCGTGGCTGAAAGCACTGCTGGGTGAGCGGCGCCGCGACACTGGCGTCCAGATCGTCGAGCCAGCCGTCCACGGCGTCTTCCAGGGCAGCGACGGTGAGCTGCCCCAGCACCTGATGGGCGATGAGATTGCCCAGGCTGGGCGCGGCCGGTTCGCGGGCGGCACCCCACCAGGCGGCGAGGCGCTCCTGGAGGCCTTCGAGCAGGCGATGGAGGCGATAGGCCGCGGCCAGCAGCGCCAGGCTGGCGGACGGCGCCTGGGCCAGGGCCGCCGGGGCGAAACCGGCCAGGGCGCGTTCCAGCACTCCGGCCAGGGGCGCCTCGAAGGCCACCGCCCGCGCCTGCAGCAGCAGGGCTTCCAGGGCGTCGGGCACCTTGTCGACATAGGCGCTGGCGAAGCGCTCCAGGGCCGGACCGCGAGTGGCATCGGCGCTGGCAGTGCGCGCCGCCTGGTCGGCGAAGGTACGGCTGGCCTCGCCACTGTCCCGAGCGCGCACCTGGGTGGTCTGGATCACGAGGCGCAAGGCGGCGGTATTCATGGCAGGGTCCTGCAGGGGTGAGCTGTGTTGGACGTCTGCAGCAGGAGCGGGTCACACCGTTCGTCCGGTGCCAGCGGCACCTCAGTGCCGGAGCATGAAGGTGTCGTATTCCAGGTCGTCCAGCACCCGGTCCAGGCGGTGCAGGCCGAGCAGCACGCAGCATGCCAGGGAGACGGTGAAGCCATAGCCGAAGAAGCTCGGGCCCAGCTCGATGCTGAGCAGGGTCAGCGCCAGGTTGAGGCCGAGAAACAGGGTGCAGAGCATCAGCACGGTGTCGCGCCGGTCCAGGTAGAAGAAGACGTTGAGCAGCGCCATGAACACCACCTGGATGCTCACCCCCACCACGTCGATGTAGAACAGCGGCAGGTAGTAGTGCGACATGCCGAGCCAGGCCAGCAACTGCGGCGCCAGCAGGAACACCAGCACCAGGGTCAGACCCTGGACCTTGCAGATCTCCAGCAGGCCCTGGCGGATGGCCAGGATCATCTGCTCCTTGAGCTGACTGATGTGCTGCAGGGTCTCGCCGCCGCGCACGGCGTTGAACACCCGCTCGTACCACTCGGCGAAGTCGGTCTCGATGCGCACCAGGAACACCGCCATGCCGGGGATGATGGCGAGGTAGGCGAGAAAGATCGGCAGGTCGTAGAGGATGGAGGCGCGCAGGGGGCCGATGACGGCATCGGAGGTCAGCGGATTGAACCAGAAGACGAATTTGTCGACCCAGATGCCCAGGTTGTAGAACAGCCCGGTGACCAGCAGGCTGACGAAGATCTGCTTGCGGTCGAGAAAGTCGAAGGCCACCAGGCGATCAGCCGGGTACTCGCGGATGATGTCGTAGAGAAACATGAACAGCAGCGCGGCGTGACCCAGCAGCAGGGCCATCAGCAGGCCGTCCATGCCCAGGAAGCGCAGCACGAAGGCGGCGGCGATCATGATGGCGTAGCCCAGCGTCATCACCACCAGGATGCGGTTGTAGGCCTTCATCCCGGACAGGAAGATGATCACCAGCCAGAGGTCGCAGAGGGTGACGAAGTTGGCCAGCACCAGCAGCCGGTAGGCGAAGGGCTGGTCGAACAGGGTGGCCAGCAGCAGGAAGCCCAGGCCGCCGGCCACCAGGGTCACCAGCAGCAGGATGCCCACCAGGTTGGGCAGGATGCTGGTCTGCTTCTCTTCGAACAGTCGATCCGAGACGAAGCGGGTGAAATACAGCTGCAGACCGCCAGTGAGGATCAGCGAACTGGCCATGAGGTAGGTCACCGTGACCAGGAACTGGCGGATCAGCACGCTGGGGGTGACGATGCCGGTGGCCAGCACGCCGATCAGCATGACGCTGATGATCGACAGTACCCAGGGGCCCGAACTGATCAGGCCGGCGTAGACATAGGCGCGCAGGGTGGCGGTGTAGGAGTCGCGCGCGAGGATCTTGCGCAGTTCGAAGCCGATGCCGGCCATGTCAGACGACCCTCCCGATGGCGTCCTGGTAGAGCTCGCGATAGCGTTCCAGCATCAGCGGCTCGGTGTAGTAGCGATTGACCCGGGCCAGCCCGGTGCGCTGCGCGGCCTGCCAGCGACCGGGATTGCGCAGCAGGGCGAGGATGGCGCGGGCGGTGGCCTGGGGATCGGCGATGGCGACCACGCTGCCGCCGGTGCCCAGGGCGCGGTCCTCGGGGAGCGAACCCTCGATCAGCTCGCGGCAGGAACCCACGTCGCTGCTCACCACCGGCACGCCGGCGGCCCAGCCTTCGAGGATCACCAGCGGCTGGGCCTCGCTGATGGAGGTCAGCACCATGAGGCCGAGCTTGGGCAGGATGTCACCGATCTTCTGGAAGCCAAGGAATTTCACCTTGCCCTCCAGGCCCAGGCTGGTGACCAGGCTGTGGCATTCGGCGGCGTATTCCTCGTCTTCGTCTTCGGGACCGACCACCCAGGCCTCGGCCTCGGGCATGGCGCTGATCACCCCGCGCATGGCACGGATGAAGGTCTTGACGTCCTTGATCGGCACCACCCGACCCAGCAGCCCCACCACCGGCGGCACGCCTTCGGGGCGACGCTCCAGGGCGTCCTGCCACTGGGTGAGGCTGATGCCATTGGGGATCACCCGGCAGCGCGCGGGATCGGCACCGTCCTGGATCTGCCGGCGGCGGTTGCCATCGTAGAGCGAGATGATCGGATCGGCGGCCTTGTAGGTGAGCAGGCCGATGCGTTCGAAGAAGCGGATCCACAGCCGGCGGATATAGCTGACGTCCACGTCCAGCCCGGTACGCAGGGCCTCGTCCGGGCCTTCGGCGATCCACTTGGCCTGGGCCAGGTCGATCTTGCGCTCCTTGGTGTAGATGCCGTGCTCGCTGAGTAGGAAGTTGCAGCCCCAACGGCGCTGCAGGATGGCGCCGAGCATGCCGGCATAGCCGGTGGAGATGGAGTGGATCATCCGCGGTCGCGGCAGGCGCCGCGCGGCCTCGGCCAGCATCAGCAGCGGCGCCTGCATGGCGCGCAGGGTCCAGAGGTAGTCGACGAAGGAGGGGTCGGTGCAATAGCGCTCGTAGCCCTCGGTGATGGCTTCCCAGCTGGCGCGGCTGTACATGAAGTCGTCCAGGGTCACGCTGCCCTGGGCGAAGGCATCTACCAGGGCATCACCCTGGGCGGCGCTGGGTTCGTCGGGGTGGTGCAGGAAGGCGTGCAGATCGCGCAGCAGCTGCACCGGCGCCTGGCGCCGCGGGCTGATGGGCGCTGCCTTGGGCACCCAGGAGCCGGCGAGGAAGTGCTCCTCGATGTGCACCACGTTGGGCGGGATGGCGTAGTGGCGCTTCTCGTAGTTCTCGCGCTGGCCACCGATGAAGAACACCGAGAAGGTCAGCTCCGGCAGGCCGAGGATCAGCTGGTTGACCCAGCTCGACACCCCGCCGCGCACATAGGGCCAGGTGCCCTCCAGCAGCAGGCAGACATCGGGTGTCACGGTCGCGGCGGTGGCGTCTTTCATAACCAGTACTTCACCAGGGCGGCGAACGGCGGCCGCTTCTTCAGATCCGCCGGCAGGCTGTCGAGCAGTGCCGGGATGACCGCGTAATCGCGGCGCAAAAAGGCGATTTCGGCGCGGAAGGGCGCCAGCTGGGCCAGGGGTACGCCCGCCGCTTCGGCGGCCTGGAAGAATTCCAGGGCCTGTTCCGGCTCGCCCTGTTCCAGGGCGATGCGCCCGGCCAGGATGCGCAGTTCTTCGTTTTCTTCACCGGCCAGGGCCAGCTCGATGTGTTCCCGCGCCTGACCCAGCACGTGGCGCAGGACGCTGCCCTGGGCCAGGCCCAGATAGGCCAGCTCCCAGTAGCCGCGGGCCAGGGTACCGTGCAGCGCTGGCTGGCGTTCCGCAGGCGTGCTGGCCAGTTCGCCGAGCTGGGTCTCGATGCGCTGGTTGATCTGGCTTTCCTGCTGGTCGAGCATCGAATAGGCGAGCAGCCGGACGTCGTCGGCCGGATCGCGCAGGGCCAGCTTGAGGATGGGGATGGCATCGCGTCCGGGCATGCGCCGGGTGGCGAAGAGCGCGGTCAGGCGCTTGTCGGTGCTGGGCGCATGGCGCAATACGTCCTGCAGGCCGCCATCGCTGAACAGCATCTCCTCGCGCCGCTCCAGTGGGCGGAACGGCAGATTGGGCACGCTACGCGCCTCCCAGGCGATCTCGCGGTGCTTGCGCGGCAGATAGAGTGCCGGAAACACTGCGGCGATCACCCCGACTGCGCCCAGCAGCGGAATGAAGAAGGCCAGGGCAAAGAGAAACAGCGGACTCCAGGGCAGCGGCCGCTGGTAGCGTCGCGGCAGCAACAGCCAGGCACCGCCCGCCAGCAGGGCGCTGCCGGCGGCATGGGCGGTGGCGAAGGCCAGGGCCGCCGCCGCCACCGGCAGATTGGCGAACAGCAGCGCCCAGCTGCTGGCCTCGAAGGCGAAGGCGCCGCTAAACAGCCACTTGCTGTTCATGCAGACCACACTCGTTGAACAGGAAGACGCGCAGCTCCTGGGCGCGGGTCTTGGGCAGCAGCTCGTGCTCGTGGCTGCGCACGCCCAGGCTTTCCAGGGTGCTGTCCTGGCCATGGCGCTCGGCCAGCAGCTGACGCAGCCGGCGGCGATAGCCTTCCAGGCCGTCGGAGGAGGTCAGCGGCAAGAGCACCAGCAGGCAGGGGTGGCCGGCCTGATTGGTCAGGCGCAGTTGCAGGTCGAGACCGCGGCGGCTGCCTTCCAGCAGCGCCAGGGCGCGCTCGCCACCGTCGGCCTCGGTCATCTCGAAGCAGAACAGGCAGGCGGGCAGGGCGTGCTGCTGGGCATCGCGCAGCGAGCGCTTGAGGTGCTGGGAGAATTGCTGGGCGTCGTCGTCGGCCAGGGCCAGCGCCTGGGGATCGCTGCCCAACAGGTCGGCGATGTGGCCGGCGAGGATGGTCAGCAGATTGAGGGTGCGCTCGTTGAAGGAAAAGAACGGCATCTGCTCGATGGCCAGCACCGCCAGCAGGCGCTCCTCGGTATCCAGCAGCGGCACGCAGGCCTGCAGCGCCGAATGCTGGGTCTCGCCGCGCTCCAGCAGCGCCTGGCGGATGCTCAGGGTCTCGCCGCGCTCCAGGGTCAGGCGCACCAGCAGGTCGTCGGGATCGATGCCGGGCATCTCGCCCTGGCTGGCGAGGGCGCGACGATCCACCCGACCATTGCCGTCGACCCGGTAGAGGCCCGCCACGCGCAGCGAACCGTACTGGGTCAACAGGCCGACGATGGGCTCGGCCAGGGCCTGCAGGACATCCTGCTCGCGGGGCACCTCGCGCAGCTGGCGACGTAGGTCCAGCAGCGAGCTGCGCAGGCTGAGGTCGTTGCCGGCGACGCGCTGTTCCAGGCGATCGTGGGAGATGCGCAGGAGGTGGTGGGCGCGGGTGAATTCGTCCAGACGCAGCTGGCGATAGTCGTTGGCCAGGTCCAGGCGTTCCAGGCGGCGATCCCAGAGATCGCGGAATTCGCCCACCAGCATGGCGCTGAGCAGCACGCCGACGATAAAGGACGGCGGGATCTCTTCGTAGGCCGGATAGCCCTGGCGATGCAGATAGAGCAGCGCCACCACCAGCAGGCCGGCACTCACCAGGCCGCGCATGAAGCCATAGCGCACCCCCATGAGAATGGGCGCGAACACCACCCAGGGAAAGGCCAGACCGACCATCAGGGGGTCTTCCGGCACCAGCCAGAAGCCCAGGCCCAGGGCGGCCGCCGTGACCAGCAGGGTCTCCAGCCAGGACAGGCGGCCACTGGCGCGGGGCGCCAGGGTGTAGTCCTTGTGGACGGATTGCAGGGCCATCAGCGCAACTGCAGCTCTTGCGCGGTGCCGCGCAGGACCTTTTGCGCGGTGGCCGCCAGGCTCTCGCGCGACCAGCCGGAACGGGCGCCGCTGTTGCTCCAGACCACCCGGCCGCTGGCCGGCTCGACCACCTGCAGGGTCACGCCCACCGCCGGTTCGCCGTCCAGACCGTTCTTGTACTGCCACTCGTCCACGCTGCCGGTGAGCACGTATTGCAGATTCTGCTGGCGCGCCCAGTCAAGGGCCGCGCGCTGGCGGGCCTTCTCGTCGTCGGTGGGGTTGCCGCCCTGGCTGTCGTCGTAGACCTGCGGGCGGATGCCGCGCTCGCCGAGCACGCTGACCAGGATCTGCGCCGCGCGATCGCCGGCCATGGGCGCCTGGGCATAGTTGGCCAGGGGCACCAGGCCCCAGCGGGCATCCTTGGGCAGGGCCTCGCCGCTGGGACGGGTAAAGCTCGAGCAGCCGGCCAGGAGCACGGTGGCGACACTGGCGACGAGCAGACGCGTGATGTTCATGAGGTCTCTCCCTTGAAGCGGCCTAGCGACCGATTCGATTGCTGTATTGAATGCCCAGGGTGCTGCCGGCCTGACCGCCGCTGCCCTGGGGCGCGGACTGGTAGCCGGCGGTGAACGCCAGTTCGTCGTCGCCGAGCACTGCCATGCCCAGGCCGACATTCAAACCGTAGTTGAATTCGCGCTCGGTCCACTGCCAGCCGACCAGGGTGTCCACCAACCAGCTGTACTGGGGATGGGTGCGGTTGAGCGAACCGGGAATGCCACGTCGCCAGCTGCTGCCGACATAGAGCTGGCCATAGCGATCCTGCAAGAGCTGGGTGCCGCCCAGGGCCTCCAGGTCGGCCACGGTGACCTCGCCGTTCTCGCCACTGCCGGCCAGGGGCTGCAGATAACGGGTGACGCTGGCGGGCAGGGTGCTGCGCGCCTTGTTCTGCTGATAGGTGATGCCACTGCGCACCTGCCAAGTCGGGCCTTCGAAGAAGATCATATGGCTCAGCTCCAGGTTGAAGGCGAAGCCGCTGCCCAGGGCATCGCCGTCGCGACTGGAATAGCGATTGTGCGCCGCCCGCCAGCTCAGCTGGTCGCGTGGCGTGAGGTTGTGGCGACCGGCCAGGCTGACACTATCGCGCCGGCCCAGGGCGCGCAGATAGCCGCTTTCGTCGGGTTGCCGGTGCCAGTCCAGGGCCGCTTCGATCTCGGTGTTGCCATCGATACGCCAGGTGCGGGCGACGCCCAGGCCCAGGCGATTGCTGTCCGACCGCTGACTGGCGTCCACGGTGGTTTCCAGACCGCCGTCGGCCAGATTCTTCAGCACCTTGAGCAGCATCTGGTGCTCGTTGCCCAGGGCATCGGACTTGAGGCCGTCGCTTTCCACGCGATTCTGCTTGAACTGGACATCGGCGTAGACGTCATCGCTGAGTCGCCGGGCGGCGCGCACCTCGATGCCCTGCTCGATCAGACCGCCATAGTCGCGGCGCTCCCAGCCGGCCTGGACGCCGTTGGGGGTGCGTTCGGCCTGCTCGGTGGCCTGGCGCAGCAACTGTCGCTGGATGACCTCCGGCGGCTCGTCGCCGGCCGCCGTCAGGGCTGCGGCCTGGGCGTCACCGGCATGGCCGAGGCGCTGCAGCACCTCGACGCGCTGGGCCGGATCCAGATCGCCGGCCGCCAGCAACTTCTCCAGCTCGCCGCGATTCTGCCGGCGCAGGACCTCCTGCAACTGCTCGTACTGGCGCACCTTCAGGCCACGGCTCTTGGCCCAGGCCAGCCATTCGCTCTTGAGGCCTTCGTCGTTGTTCTGACTGAGGGCGTCGAGCCACTGGTCGAACCAGAGCTGCAGCATGCTTGGTGAGCCGTCCTGCCAAGCGCGCGCCTGGGCCAGGGCTGCCTGGGGACCGCGCAGGCTGGAGAGCAGCCGCAGATAGGTGGCATAGCGCTCGGGGGTGGCGGGCACCTCGTCGTTGGCAAGGTGCGGCGTCACCGCCTTGCGTAACCGCAATGCCGCGTCCTGATGGCCGGCCGCGTCCAGGGCGTCGGCATAAGCGGCCTGGACCAGCCAATCCTGGGCATGGGCGTCCAGATAGCGGCGATACCAGCCCAGCGCCTCTTCCGCCTGGCCCAGCAGCACCAGGCCACTGCCGAAGGGCAGCCAGAGTACGTCGCTGTCGCGGGCCCGGCCCTTCCAGTCGCGCAACAGGGTGGCCAGTTCGGTCTGGCGATTCTGGTCGATGAGCAGCCACAGCAGGCGCTCGCGGAAGCGGTCGTCGTCCGGGAAGCGCTGCAGGGCCCGGCGATAGCCTTCTTCGGCCTGGGCGATGCGCCCGCGTTGGAAGTCGAGACCCGACCGCGCCAGCCAGACGGCGGGATTGTCGGCCGACGCCGGTTCGCGGGCGGCGCTGGCCAGCAGCCGCTCCAGCGCGGTGGCATCCTTGAGTTGCTCGGCCCATTGCAGGGCTTCGGTCAGGCGCCGCTGGTCCTTGCGCTTCTCCCAGCTCTGTTCCAGCAGCGCCAGCGCCTTGCGCGGCGCCGTGCGGCGGTACAACTCCAGCAGCCGATCCTCGTCGTTGGCCATCAGCCCCTTGCTGCTGGTGGCCAGGCGTTCGAAGGCCACCTGGGCGTCCGCGTCGCGCTCCAGTTCCCAGGCCAGTTCCGCGCGCTGCCGCCAGTAGTCGTCGCGCTGGCGCTGCTTGGCCGGGACCCGTTCGAGTACCGCCCAGGCCTCTTCGGGCTTGAACAGGGTCCACAGGGTGTCGGCCCAGGCCAGGTACTCCTCGGTGGTCAGCGGGAAGCGCTTGCCAAAGGCGGCCCAGCCTTCGGCTTCGGCCTCGCCCTGTTCGGTGCGGGCCAGCAACTGTTGCAACCGCTCCCACACCAGGCGCTGCTTCGGTTGGCGCTTGATGTAGCCGCGCAGCCAGCGTTCTTCCGCCTCGGGATCACCCAGGGACTCGTAGGCGAAGATCAGGGCATCCAGTTCGGTCTTGTCCAGCTGGCGCTCGTGGGACACCCGACCGAGCAATTCGACCACGGCATCGAAGCGAAAGGCCCGGGCGGCCAGCTTCCAGGCATGATCGCGCCGGGCGGGGTCATCCTGGCGGGCGAGCAGGCGCAGCCAGAGGTCGAGTGCCTCGTCCACCCGTCCGGTCCATTCACCCAGCTGGGCGAGCTCCGCGAGCAGTGGCTCATCGTCAGGACGCAGCGCCAGCAGTTGATGACCTTCCTCCCAGGCGCGTTCGGTGTCACCGCGCGCCAGGGCCAGCCGGTAGGCGGCCTCCAGGGCGGCCGGATCGTCCGGTTGCCACTCGCGCCAGCGCTCGATCAGGCGCTGGGCCAGATCCAGGCGTCCGCTGCCCTGGGCCGCGGCCACCCCGGCCTGCAGCCAGGCCAGACCACGGGCATCGTGCTGGAGCCGGGGCAGCTCCTGTTCCAGCAGGGCGGCGGCTTCGGCGCCCTGGCCGGCGGCGAGCCAGGCATCGAAGGCCTGGTGCCGGTAGCCCTGACGCTGTTCGGCCGAGTCGGCGAGATCGGCCAGGCGCAGATAGAGGCGCGCGGCCTCCTGCTGACGCCCGCCGGCCAGGCTCCAACGCGCCGCCTGTTCCAGCCATTGCTGGCGCCGGGGCGGATCGCGACGGGCCAGTTCGACGAAACGCTCTGCCGCAGTGGCTGGATCGGCCAGCTGCAGGGCGCGCTCGGCCACCCTTTGCAGCTGGGGCGTGCTCAGGGTCGCCACGTCCAGGGCGCTCAGCTGCTGTGCCAGGCGCTCGCGGTCGGCGTCGGCCAGGCCTTGCGGCTGGGCTTCCGCCTGCAGGATGTCCAGCTCCAGGGCATAGAAGGGCGTCGATGCCAGCGGTTTCGGCAGTAGTTGCAACTGCCGCCGCGCCTCGTCGATGCGCCCCAGAGCGATCAGCTGGTCGATCAGCTTCATGCGCAGCCCGGTATCGTCCGGGGTCGCCTTGAGCAGCACCTGGGCGTAGCTGATGGACACCTGGTCGGCCGGCTCTTCGCCCGGCAGGAACACCTGCTTGCCGTGAAAGGTCAGCACCAGCACCAGGGCGGTGAGGAGCGCGACCCCCAGCAGCGTCCAACCACTCAGGAGCCGGGTTTTCTTAGCCGCAGACGATCTCACCGTCACTCACTTGTGTTAGCGGAAGTTTGAACGTCCAGAGTCCGGCCTGTCCCGGCTGGCCCTTGTAGCGCTCGCGCCCGACCCGCACCTCGCAGGCCGAGGACGCGCGCAGGGTCAGCTCCAGCGGAAACTGCCCGGCGAAGGCGAAACGGATACGGGTCGGCGACAGGTACTCCCATTGCTGCAGCGGAATGTTGGCCTCTTCGAGGGCGGGGGTGGGATCGCGACTGTCGCGCAGCACCAGCTGGGCGCTCTCGCCGGCCAGGTGGACATAACGCCCCTGCGGCAGGTCACGCACCCCGGCGATGCCCTTGGAGCGCTGCAGATCCGGCCAGCCCAGGCGCGGATCCAGGCGCAGGGTGCGCAAGCCATCGAGGGCCTTGATCGACCAGCTGCCGTCGTCTTCCCGGGCGAGACTGGCGGTATAGAAGCCGCGCAGTCGACTCAGGTAGTCGCTCATCCACAGCGAAATGGGATGTTCGGCGGCCATGCCCTGGTAAATCTCTTCCATGACCTTGAGCGACGCCTGCTTGGTGCCCGAGTAGAAGTGGTAATAGAGGTGCAGGCCACGCAGCCGCCGCGGGTGCTCGGTCCGCTCGAAGGTATAGAGCAGGTCGCGAAAGCCGTAGTAAGGGCCGCGCCAGAGATTGGTGTAGACGTTCTCGTTGATGATGGGCGCGTAGAACTGCAGGCCGCCGGGGGTGGGGCGGATGAAGGGATAGAGGCCACTCACCGAGGGTTGTGAACGGGTGATATGGGAGTTGCCGCCATTCACGTTGAGCAGGCCGTTGTCGTAGGCGAGCTTGAGGGTGGCCGCATCAGGCTGGGCGTCACCGGACCAGAACACCATCTTCACCGGCTTTTGCGGGGTGGTCAGGCGCTCATTGATATAGCGCGTCGAACCCACGATCTCCCGGGTGAAATCCACCTTGTCGTAGCCGGGAATCTGCATCATGTAGCCGTACTGGGCTTCGAAGTTCTCGCTCTGCTCGGCCACCGCCGGTTGCCAGAAGAATGGATGGCTGAAGGTATGGGTAGCCACCTCCACCTTGGGATCGGCGAACAGCCGGCGGGCGATGGGCTCCAGCTGCGCGGTCAGTTCCGGATAGCGGCCCTTGGGCCCGACCTCGCCCTCGATGATCGACGCCGAGGTCAGAAAGGGATGCGGCTGGATGAACTGCTCCAGCACCACCTGGCCGGAAAAGGGCGCACCCGGAATCTCCGCCTTGGAGGCGAAGGCGTCGCCGTCGATGTGCACGGTGGCGATGCGCCGACCGTTTTCCGTGGTCGGATCGGGCACCGGCATGGGCGGCAGTTGCAGCGTCTTGGCGGTAAAGGCGAAGGGGTCGATGATCCAGCGACTGGCTTCGGGGCCGTCTTCCATGACATAGGGACCAAAGGCGAAGCCACCCCAGGGGGCTACGCCCATGGGCACGAAGGTCTCGCCCTGGCCCGCGAGGCTGACCACCGGCGCAGGTCCCCCGGGCAGCGTCTGCACGGCGGGCAGGCCGCGGGTCCGCAACTTGACCGGCGCCTCGAAGTTACCGGCGAGGGCAGGCTCCAGCACCTTGAGGGTCAGGTTGTCGGGCAGCGGCTTGCGATTGACGCCAAGGCCCAGACGCTTGAGCAGGGCCTCGTTGTCCAGCGGCAGGCCGCCGAGGATCAGTAGGGGGGTCTTTTCGTCCAGGCGCTGACCGATCCAGTCGTTGAACGCCCGGGCATTGGGCGGCGGACCACTGGTCATCCACATCACGACCCCGGCGTAGAGGGCACTGGGCCAGACCGCGGGCAGCGGCTTGGAGGCATCGACATAGTCCAGGCGATAGCCCTGGTATTCGAGGGCGCTGCCCAGGAAGCGGTGCACCGCCGACTGGCGCAGGGCGCCTTCGCGGCCATCGTAGAGCAGCGCCAGCCGTCGTGGTTGCAGGGCTACCGAGCTGATACCCAGGGTATTGAGATCAGGCGTGGTGATATAGGGCACATAGCCTTCGTCGCGCAGCCGCTTGGCCAGGCGCCGGGCTTCGTCACGCTGTTCTGGCGGCAGGTATTCGATGGCGATGACCGGGATGCCGGCACTGCGCGCCGCCTCGATCCGCGGCTTCAGCCATTCGCGATCTCCGGCGCTGACCGGTCGATAGGTTTTCTTGCCGGCATCCCAGCCCGCATAGATGGACTCCACCGCCATGGCGGCAGCCACGCCGGGCAGCTCGGGTTGCACCTCGAAGCCGCGATTGAAAAACAGTTTGAGCGATGGCTGACGACGGTGCAGTTCGGCCAGCAGGCTCTTCAGCGCCAGGCGCTGGCTTTCGCGCTGGTCTTCGGCCACCAGCTGGAAGCTGTCGAGGGTATCGAGGAACAGTCCGGTGTAACCGGCCTTGGCCAGCTGGGCGGCGCGTTCGAGCAGATGGGCCCGCCAGACCGGCGTGGCCAGATTCATCACCTGGCTGCCCCAGGCCTTGTTGGCCACCGGGCTGGCCCCCGCGCTGAGGCCGGCCTTCTCCAGCGCCGCCGCGTCGCCGGCGAATTCGCCGATGGACAGATAGGCGAAGGGCTGGGCACCGCCCTCGCGCAGGGCGCGGACATCGGCAGCACTGGCATGGCCGGGTTCGAGCACCACCCAGTCGAACTGGGCGAGTTCGGCCACTGGCGGTTTTTCCGCGTACCAGAAGGCCACGCTGGCGGGCACGGCCAGGGCCGTGCCCATGAAGGACAGATAGCCCAGCAGCCAGACCGTCAGCTTGCGCCACCCACCGAAGCGGGACCCTGCCTTTGTTGCCTTGCCTGACGCCACACCCAGTCCTTAAACGTACCCAACTTCGGTATCAGGTTAGCTACATTACGCAAAAGCGTGACGAAAAACTGCCCGTGCCAAGCCGAGCGGCAGCAATTACCAGGTCAATAGGTATCGAAATAATTGATGGCCACCAGGCAAGCGCGTCTAGGTAGCGGCTTTCAAGTGTGGCGATGGGCGAGGTGTAGCGCAGGAAGGCAGGAGGGGATGTAGCCGAATGTCAGGAGAATTGCTGTCATGCGCGGCGGTAACCGGCATGACAGCAGGCGAGCGCTATTACTTGAAGCTGCTGTTCAGGTTGGCGCTGGTGGAAAGGATGTTGGTGGAGCCCAGCAACTGGCTGACGAAGCGGTTCCAGCGGGTGATACCGGCCGGGCCGACAAAGACCACGTCCTGCGGCTGCAGATGGAAATTCTGCGCCAGCACATAGGCGGTGGGGTTCTTGGCCGCCAGGTGGAAGACCTGGGCCGTGGCACCCGGCGCCTTCAGGTCTTCCGGGCCACGGATGACGTAGACGGCATCGGCGTTGGCGGTTTCCTGCTGGATACCACCGGCCTGGCTCAGGGCTTCCATCAGGTTCAGGTTGGTGATCTTGTAGCTGACCGCGGACGGCGTGCGGACTTCACCGACCACATAGACCTTGCGGGCGTCGTTGTAGGGCAGGTGGATGCTGTCGCCGTCCTTGAGGTAGATGCCGTACAGCTTGGAATCTTTGCGGTTCAGGCTGTCGGTATCCAGGCGGTATTCCTTGCCGTCGCGTACCAGGGTCACGCCGGTCAGGTCGGCACCGCCGGTGTTGGCCACGCCAACCTGGCCCAGGGCTTCCACCAGGGTGATGGGCTTGGTGGTCAGCGGGATGGCGTCGCCCTTGTTCACGGCACCGGAAATGGTGATCTTCTGGCTACCGAACTTCAGCACGCTGACATCGACCTGGGGATTGTCGATGAAGGTGGCCAGACGGCGGGAGATGTCGGTACGGATCTCTTCCAGGGTCTTGCCGGCGGCGCGCACGGTGCCGACGTAGGGGTAGAAGAGGGTGCCGTCCGGACGGACCAGGCGACCGTTGGCTTCCAGCTGCTGCTGGGCGCCGGACGGAGCGGTCAGTTCGGGGTGATCCCAGACGGTGATGTAGAGCAGGTCGCTCGCACCGACGCGGTAAGCCTGCGGCTTGTAGTCCAGCAGGGGCTTGAGGTCGGGAGCCTTGGTCAGGGCCGCGGAATCCTGACTCATCAGCAGCGAGCTGGTGATCGGGATCAGCTGGACCTTGGTGCCCTGGATGCTTGGATCGCTCTTGAGGTCGTCCTGGTCCAGGTACTGACCCGGGGAGTAGGCACAACCCTGCAGGACGATGCCAGACAGCAAGGCCAGAGCGGTAAATTTGGTTTTCATGTCATTCGTCCTTGATTGCTGATTGAGTGTGAGCAAGAGGAATAAATCGGAAGGTAGAAGCAACGAGCCGGTTATTCATGGTGTTCCTTCGCGAGACGAGGCACTTCTCGACAGTGGACCGGTTTCCATGCGGCTAGCCTGCCCAGCGTGCGAGAGAACTCGAGGTCTCAGCTTTTAGTTGTACGAGCACCTGAGTCTGCTGGTCTAGGACTGGCCTTTAGCCATCGAGTTCAGCGCCCCCGGAGCGGAAAAAGGTGACGCCGTTCGAAATCTGTCACATCTCCCTCAACGAGGTCCTATGACCTGGCAGTCATGCCGGTTCAGGTGTTTTTCCAGCAGCGCCGTCTGGGGCTTTTCCACGCCGTTCTTCGGTTCGATGGCCAGGGGATAGTCGCCCCAGCCCGGACCGGCCGCCCAATAGGCGCTAGGTACGCACTGCTCGCCCAGATAGCTCAGCAGATTGTCCATGGCTTCCAGCCACTGTGGGTGTGCAGGTATCCCATATTCGCCAATGAAGCCGCGCAAATTGTGCTTTTTCAGCCACTCGATGAAGGGCCGGGTTCTTTCCACGCCGATCATGGGATGGACACCCTTGGTGCCGGAGGCATAGTTGCCGCTGGAGTCCTCGTCGAAGTAGATGTGGGCTTCGTAGATCAGGTTGTCCGCCGGATCCTTGATCAGCAGATCGCCGTTCGCCTGGGGCCAGCGCTGGGCGCTGGACCAGCTGTCACCGGCGATGAAGATCGGCGTCTTCATGTCGACGCTGCGGATGCTGTCCACCGCCGTCTGCGCGGCCTGGGGCCAGAGGCCTTGGGTGTCATGGGGTTCGTTCATGACGTCGTAGCCGTACAGCGCCGGATGCTTCTGGAAGGTGGTGGCCAGGCGCTTCCAGGCATCGGCATAGCTGGCATAGGGCACCTGCGGCGAGCCGATCAGCTGACCGCGATAGCGCGCGTAGTTGTGCATGTCCAGGATCACCCGGATGCCGTACTTGTCGGCGAAATCCAGGGTGCGCTGCAGCAGGGCGACCTGGGCCTGGTCCAGCTCACCGCCCAGCTGGGGCTGCACCCGTTCCCAGAGGAAGGGGAAGCGGATGAAGCGGAAGCCCTTGGCCGCGTAGCGGCGGAAGTAATCCTCGGTGGGATAGAAGTAGTTGGTGCCTTCCACGCCCGGCAGGACCTGACCCGCGAAGCCGGCGGCCGACATGTTGATGCCGATCAGATCCACCTTGGCTGTCGCCGGCGCTGCCTGCGCCTGGCCATAAAGCGCCGCGGACAGTAATACGGTGGCCAGCAGGCCACCACCGATACGACGTTTCACTCGTGACACGGACAGCACCTCTCGTGTATTGCGGACGTTCGTCTAAGCAGAGCGCCCTCAGGAACTCTGCTGATAGACGGGTGTGGGTTGCAGCGGCGGCGTGCGCCGAGCGAAGTATTCCAGCGCCAGGTAGTCCACGGTTACCCGGATGGTCCAGGCAATGGCGGCGCCCATGATGGAAAAATGCTGGATGCACACCACCAGCAGGCCTAGATAGGGCAACAGCTCGGCGAGATGGATCATCGCGGTGGTCCGCGAATGGCCCCGGGCCTGAATCTTGGCGAAGGGAATCTGCGCCAGGGCGTTGAAGATGAAGCCTACCACCAGAATACGCAGGATCTGCGCGGCATCGCCGCCGTACTCCGGACCCATCCACACCGTCATGATCCAGGGCGCCAGCACCAGGATCGGCAACACCATCGCCAGGCTGATCAGCAGCAGACCCCAGAACGCCTTGTTGGCTTGGCGCGCGGCGTTTTCGCCGCTCTTGCTCAGGAGTGGGAACACCACCCGGGCCACGGCATTGGGGATGATCAGCATCCGCGACACGGCCTCGGCAGGAGCGGTGTAGAAGGACACCCGGCTGGCGCCGACCATGTGCGACAGCACGAAGCGGTCGAAATAGACCATCAGCGGACTGATGATGTTGCTCACCGTCATCCAGCTGCCGAATTTCAGCAGTTCCTTGAACACCTCCACCTTGAAGGTGCGGATGCCTTCCGGGAAGTCCTTGTGCAGCGGCCAGTAGGCCAGCGCCATGGACACCACCCGGGCCAGCACCAGGCCGATCACGGTGGCGGAAAAGCTCGGTTCGATCAGCACCGCGATCAGCGGCGCGATCGCCAGCAGACTGTTGGAGAAGGTCCGCAGGATGTTGAATTCCCCAAAGCGCTCGTTACCCTCCAGGTAGGCGAACCAGACCGTCGCCAGCAGGAAGGGTGGTACGCACAGGCTCAGCCAGCGAAAGCCGGCCACGGCATTGTCGAAATGCTCGGGCGAGACGTGCAGCAGACTCACCACCTTGCCCGCACCGAACCACAGCAGCAGCGTCGCCAGCAGGCTCAGACCGATGACGGCGCCGGTGGCCGTGCCCATGACCAGTCGATTGAGCCCCTTGTCGCCGTGGTGCATGGCGACGGCGCGGATCACCGCACGCGACAGGCCGGCATCGAACAGGGTGGCATAGCCGACGATGGCGAAGGCCAGGGTGAACAGGCCGAACTGCTCGACACCGAGCAGACGCGACAGCACGCCCATGGTGGGCAGCGCGATGGCACTGGGAATGACGACACCCAGGATGTTCCAGGTGCTGTTTTTGATCATCGACATCGTGGGGGTGAAAACTCCTTGGGGCCGCCCGGCGGACGCCGGGCGGCACGAGGGATCAGACCGAACGAGCCAGCTGGCTGCTCGGACGCGGGTAGGGGCTGCTGACGTAGGTCTCCTGGACGGGTGCGGAGCTGTAGTGATGCAGGGCGCGCAGCGCCTGGATCACCATCAGGTAGCAGATGGTGGCCTGGAGATACTCGAAGAAACCGGCCAGCGGCCAGATCACCAGCTGGGCCAGGGTGGCGGTCACCACGAAACCGGTATCGGGGTGCAGCATCTTCGCCCAGCGATAGTAGAGGAACAGCGACACCGGGATGATGATGAAGGCCAGGAAGCCAAAGCGGAACACGGTGCCGAACACGCCTACGTCGGACAGGAAGAAATACTCGCCGAAGTAGGGAATGAAGCCGTTGTTCCACATCAGCGACAGCGAGCCGCTGGGCAGCCAGTGGTTCTGGCTGAGGTGGGAGAAGATGTAACCGATGGTCTGCTCGCGCACGCCATCGGTGGGGCCGTCTTCCACCGACTGAGCGTAGAAATCCAGATTCAGCCCCAGCACCTTCATCAGGTCCGGGAAGATGAAGAAGGGCGACAGCAGCAGGGCGGAGACGCAGATCCAGACGATCGACTTGCTCTTCAGGCAGAACACGGTGAAGCAGAGTGCCAGCACGATGAGCTGCCGGGTCTGGGTGCCGAACACCAGGGTCAGCAGGAAGAACATGGCCAGCACGATGTGCACGGTCTTGCTGCGCGCCGAGCCGTCGATCGGCGAGATGCCCTTGTTCCAGGTTTGGATGCAGTAGAAGTAGGCCAGGCACAGGGCCGGCGCGCCGATGGAAGAACGGTCCGGACGGTCGAAGGAGGACTGCTTGTCACGCAGATCCGGCAGCGCGCCGAACTTGAACATCCAGGCCATGGCCGCTGCCAGCAGCGCCGTGATCAGCAGGGCTTTCTCGAATTGCGAGGCGCTCATGTTGCGCCCGAGGAACATCAGGGTGGCGAAACCGAAGCTGAACAGGATCCGCCGCTCTTCGATCAGGCCGTAGAAGATCGGCTGACCGTAGAACAGAAAGGAAAAGATCGCCGGCAACCCGATGAACACCGCCGACGAATAGACGGCGTAGGTCATCAGGATCTTGAATTCGCGCTGCTGGGTGCCAATGCTGGTCAGCAGGTAGAAGAAGGTGAAGGCCATGCAGATGGCCAGATACAACTCGTTTAGATAGAGGATGCCGACCGGGTTGTGCGGGCTTTCGCCGAACACGTCCAGGTGCAGGATCAGCAACGGGATCAGGAGAACGAAGGAAACGGTACTTTTACGGAGAATGCTCATAGACCTACCCATCCAGACGGGACCACCGGACTGCTTGTCCGATGGTCATCTTCCTTGCGGCTGAGAATGCTGCGGGGGCAGCGCCTCAGGTGCGGCGACTGCTGCGTTCCTTGAGATAGATGGGCAGGATGCTCAGGGCATCGTGCACGTAACGCTTGGCCAGCCGCTTGGGCTCCGAACACATCCGGTGCAGCCATTCCAGCTTGGCCTTCTGCATCCAGCGCGGGGCACGCTTGACGGTGCCGACGGCGAACAGGATGGAGGCGCCAATGCACAGGCCGACGCCGGTACGCTTGCTGCTGTCGATCTGCCGTGCGAGCTTTTCCTGGCGCGGCGCCCCGACGGCATAGAGGATGAACTCGGAAGGGTTCTGCATCACGAAGTCGACGCATTTCTGCGTCTCCAGCGGATCGTTGATGAAACCCATCGGCGGGTTGTAGTGCGCCAGCTGGATGTGCGGATACATCCGGCGCAGCTTGCCCACGTCATTCTCGCTCGAACCGATCAGCACCACCGACAGGCGCTCGTCGTTGGCCTTGCGCAGAATGCTCAGGGTGAGATCGCTGCCGGTGATGACCTCGGGCACGGCGACGCCCAGCGACTTGAGGATGGGCATCAGGATCCGGCTGTCGCAGATGCGTTTGCCGGCGCGCTGATAGGACTCGCGCATGTCCGGATTGCTCTGCAGCTGCACGACATGGTCGATGTTCGGTGTGACGATGTAGCTGTAGGGACGATGGATGTCCTGGCTGATCGAGCTCATCAGCTCGTCCTTGGTACCGGTGAAGAAGTCGATACCGAAGGCTTGGTTGCTTAGGTTAGACATGCATCGTCGCTCCCTTGAAGGCACCCTTGACGCCGGACCAGGCCAGTTTCGGATTCTTGAATTCCTTGAGCACGGTGATGCCGGACAGGAGCACGGCGGACACCAGTGCATAGGGAGTGCCATGGAATTTACGATTGAAGCGGGTCGCCGCACGATTACGGAAGTAGTGATAGAAGGCGCTGCGACCGCCCGAGCTCATGGAGCCGTAGTGATAGAGCTGGCTCTCGCGTGAGACCTTGAGCACGACGCCCTTGCGTTTGGCCTGGTGCTGCCAGTCCACTTCCTCGGAATACATGAAGTAGGCTTCGTCCATGAAGCCGATCTCGGTCAGCAGGCTGGCGCAGAAGGCCATGCTGCAACCCATGATGTAATCGGGTTCACGGTCCAGCTGGGAAATCTCGCTGACGTCGATGTCCTTGCCCAGCAGCTTGGACTTGCCCAGCAGTGGATAGAGGATGCCGCCGCCATAGCATTCCAGGCGCCCGGTCTGGGAGCTCAGGATCACCGAGCCGACGATGGTCTTGGGCGCGCGCTGCAGCTCGGCCAGCAGCGGGGCGAAGGCATCGTCCTTGACGTAGGCGTCGTTGTTGACGACCCAGAAATGCTTGACCGCCAGATTGTCTAGCGCCCAACGCATGCCGTAGTTGTTGCCGCCGGCATAGCCGTCGTTGCGCGGGCTGGCGAGCACGGTGACCTGGCTCAGGGCGTTGTCGGCCTGCCAGCGTTGCAGGACGTCGATGGAGCCGTCCTGGGAATCGTTGTCCACCACCACCGCGTGATCGATGGACGGGCAGTGCTTGAGGATGCTCTCCACGCAACTGATGGTTTCGTTGGGGGCCTTGTAGTTGAGCACCATGACTACGTTCATTGGCGTGTTCCTATTCTTCAGAATCATCAATCCGGTACAGCGTCGAGATGCAAGGCTGCCAAGCGTGGCCGGGTTCAGGAGGAAACCCTTCGAAATCGCTGTGTGAGGTAGTTTCTTGTTCGATGCGCCTGTACGAATACTGCCGCGATCCCTGAAGGGATCGGCTGGACGGCGATCAGACCGTCCAGCCGGGGTAGTGCATCAGCTCTTGGCGTTCTGCTCGTAGGAGTAGTGGTAATTGCCATAGGAGCCGTAGTTACTGGCCTTGCGCTCCACGGCGTTGAAGATCACGCCCTTGAGCGGAATGCCGTTGAGGTCGAAGCGGCGCTTGGTCGCCTCAAGCTCCTTGACACTGTTCACGCCGAAACGTGCGACGATCAGGCTGGTACCGGCGTGACTGCCGATGATGCCGGCCTCAGTCACCGCCAGGATCGGCGGGGTGTCGATGATCACGATGTCGTACAGCTCGCTGAATTTCTTCAGCACGGTGGTGAAGCGGAGGCTCATCAACAGTTCCGACGGATTCGGCGGGAACTGGCCGCAGGAGACGAAATCCAGGCTGCCGACTTCGGTCTTCTTGATGGCATCGTTCAGGGCGATACGACCACTGAGCAGATCGGACAGACCGTCCTGCTGCTTGGTGTTCATCAGCTTGTGCAGATAGCCCTTGCGCATGTCGCCGTCGATCAGCAGCACGCGTTGGCCGGACTCGGCGATCACGGCGGCCAGGTTCGAGGACACGAATGACTTGCCGACGCCCGGGCTGGGACCGGAGATCATCAGAATGTTGTTCTTGGCCTCGATCATGGCGAAGTGCAGGCTGGTACGCAGGCTGCGCAGCGCCTCGGTGCTCAGATCGGTCGGGTGGGTGAGAGCGGTCAGCGAGGATTCGCCCGGCTGCTTAGTGCCCAGTACCTTGGTGGTGTCCGCCTGATTCTTGCTGTAGGGGATCGAGGCGTAGACCGGCAGACCGATCTGCTCGATGGCTTCCGGCGTCTCGACGCCGCGACGCAGGGTGTGACGGGTGTAGACGATGGCCAGGCCGACGATGCCGCCCAGGATGATGGCGACGGCGATGATCAGCGGCTTGTTGGGGGCGGACGGGTCATCGACGTTGGCGTTGGCGTTGTCGATGATGCGCACGCTACCCACGGTACCGGCGCGAATGACTTCCAGCTCCTGAGCCTTGTTCAGCATCAGCGCATAGGTCTGGCCGGTCACTTCGATGTCGCGGTTCAGGCGCAGCAGTTCCTGCTGGGTTTCCGGCAGTACTTCGACGCGCTTCTGCAGCTTGGCCCGCTCAGCTTGCAGCTGACCCAGCTGGCTCATCAGCGCCTGGTAGGCCGGGTGCTGACGAGTGAACTTGCGATCCATCTCGGTGCGCTTGAGGTTCAGCTCGGAGATCTGGTTGTCCAGCGCAACGGTCTGCTCCAGGACGCCCTTGGTCTCGCTGTCGATATCGACCGACTTCTTGTTGGTCTGGTAGTAGTTCAGCGCGGACTGGGCCTTTTCCAGATCGGATTTCACGACCGGGATCTGGGCGCGCAGGAATTCCAGGCTCTGGGTGGACTCGGCGGCGTTGCGATCGATGTTCTGCTGAACATAGATGTCCGCGACTTCCTGGACGATGGCCTGGGCCTTCAGCGGATCCGGATCCTGCAGGCCGACACCGATGATGCCCGACATCTTGCCGCGCTCACCGGCGACGATGCGACCCTGGTATTCCTGGATGGTCTTGGAGAAACGCTTCTTCATGATGGTGAATTCGGTGCCCGGGCGAGCCTGCAGCGTGGCGACCTTGATCTGGTAGCCCGCATTGCTCACCGGCTGGCCGAGGCCACCGTGCAGCACCACTTCGTCATCGGCATTGAAGACGGTGAAATTCTGGTTGTCCTCGACTTTCAGCTTCATCGGCTTGTCGAGGTTGCTGTCAGGCACTTCCAGCTGGTCGAGGACCAGTTTCTCACCGCCCCAGGCAAAGCTGTTCAGACCCAGCAGGGGCGAGGCCACGTCGGTCTCATTCTGCGGCTCGAAACGACGCGCGACGAAGTTGCCAATCAGCGGGAAATAGCGCGGCTTGACCTCGATATCCAGCTTGAGGTTCTCGATCGCCTTGCCGATCACGGAGCGCGACTTGAGCAGCTCGATCTCGGTCACCGCCTCGGGCATGGGCGGCGGCATGCCGCTGGTCTGATCGGTCAGTCGGGTAACGCCCTTCTTCTCCATTTCGATCTGGATCATGGCGTTGGACGAATACATGGGCGTGGCCAGGATGGCGTAGCCAATACCGAGCGCGGCGAAAATACCGATTACCGACAGGAGTTGCCATTTGTAATCGATCAACATACCGAAGAGTGCGGAAAAGTTGATATCCGACTCATTCTTAACTTCGGGAGTAAAGCGAGGCATCGTGGTCATGAAATTCCTTCTTCCCTATTTGATGTATGGAAGCCAACTGTTTACACAGCGCGTCAAAAGTATGTGGACATTTTGAAACATCTCTTTAGAAAGGCGATAAGGGTCTGGTACTTCTTGATTGCTCAACCATTTCCCGATCAGAAAAACCTTACCCCTGACTTCAGGAGCAATACTTTCGACGGAGCGTGAGTGAAACTCTTCCATGGTCAAAATCAAATCCGCCTTGCGCAGCATCTCTGCATCCGCCTGGCGAGCTTGGTGGGTGGTGAAATCTATGCCGTTTTGCCGTAGTACCTCTTGTGCGTTCTTCTCGATGCCATGGCCAACCAGTGCCCTGATGCCAGCGGAACCGACCTGGACGTCACGGCCTTCCAGCGCCTTGGCCAGTAGTGCTTCTGCGACCGGGCTGCGGCAGATGTTCCCTTCGCATACAACCAATATCGACTTGATCATTCTTCAAAACCTTCCTGTTGTCCGGACAACAGGTATCGACGGCAGATAGCCAGCGATGCCTGTCTCCAGGGATCGCTTGCTGCCGATGTAATTAGGGTCGGGAGTCCAGGCTCCAGATCGTCGTGCTGAGGGGCGGGCCAATGGCCCCGGCCGGTCTCAGTATGCGTTCTTATTGATGAAGCCTTTGAACAGCGTGAGGAAGATGATCTTGACGTCCCACCAGAAAGACCAGTGGTGGATATAGTCCAGATCGAACTCGACCCGCTTCTGCATCTTGTCCAGGGTATCGGTCTCGCCGCGCCAGCCATTGACCTGAGCCCAACCGGTAATGCCGGGCTTCATCTTGTGGCGGAGCATGTAGCCCTGCACCAGCTTGCGGTATTGCTCGTTGTGAGCCACGGCATGGGGGCGGGGACCGACGATGGACATTTCGCCGCGGAGTACATTAATGAATTGAGGCAATTCATCGAGAGACGTACGTCGTAAAAATGCACCAAACGGGGTGATGCGGGTGTCATTCTTGGTCGCCTGGGTGACCTTGGCGCCATTTTCCATGACCTTCATGCTGCGGAATTTCCACACTTCGATCGGCTTGCCATCCATGCCGTAGCGCTTCTGCTTGAAGAAGATCGGACCGGGCGAGGTGATCTTGATGCCGATGGCGATGGCCAGCATGGGCAGGGAGATCATGGCCAGGATGATGGAAGACAGCACGATGTCCTCGATCCGCTTGACGATGTGGCTGGCGCCATCCATCGGGGTATCGAAGATGCTGATGCTGGGCAGGCCATCGAGGCTTTCGCTGCGGGCATGCAGCAGGTGGAACATGAAGATGTCCGGGATGATGTAGACGGACGCCGTGGTGTCGCTCAGCTCCTGGACCAGCCAATTGATCTTGCTCTGATCGGCCATGCCGAGCGTGATGTAGACCTTGTCGACCTGGCCGGAGCGGACGTCCTGCATGAGCCGGTCGAGACCGCCATTCAGCACTGGGCTGGGCACGCCTTCTTCACCGGTGTCCTGGTTGTCGCTGTAGAACCCGGCGATGCGCAGGCCCATCCAGGGCGCGGTGCTGATGGTGTGCGCCAGGCGCTGGGCGACCATGCCGTTGCCGGCGATGGCGACATTGCGGGTGTTGATGCCGGCCTTGCGCAGGGAGTGCATGATCGAGCGCAGCAGCACGCGATAGCCGCACAGCGTACCCAGCGTCAGGCCCAGCCAGCCCTGCATCACGCCAGGCGAGAGGTAGGACTGGTCGAAGAAGAAGTAATCGACCATGAACACGGTCGCGAAGGTCAGCACCCAGTAGGTGGCGATCTTGAGCAGTTCATCGGTGATGCGTTCACCGCGCCAGGAACCATAGACGTGGTTCAGCTCGGTGAGGAAATGGAAGATCAGCAAGGACAGGAAGATGACGACCCAATGCTCGGGACGCATGCCGGTTTCCGACGCCCAGGTACCTGCCACGTAGGCGCTCAGCGTGATCACGGCGAGGTCGAGCAGGCGGTGTGCGAGCGAGATTGCCGAGGAATTCGTATGCAAAATGCCGCGTTCTTTCAAATTCATGGTTCCATCCTTGTGCGTATACCGTGCACGAACTTTCAACTGGGCGAGGCAGCTACCAGCGTCTGAAATGTTCACTATGGCGCTCTAGGACCGATGACTGGCCACCGATCGCTAAATGCCATGATGGCTGTAGCGACGTTAGGACTCGGCACTGATTAAGAGGTTCACACGGTAGAAAGGCGGGGAGGCGCTGTCGAGCAAGCCCAAATCAGGGCAAATAGCACGCCAGACGAGGTGCGGCAGGAGAGGGGATGTAAAGAAGGAGGGAGTGCGTCACAGTGCGGGCGGACGGCCGGCACACTTCTCTCGTCGCAGGGTGCGATGAGCGGTTTGTCCGGGCAGCAGAAAGGAGGAAAACGTTCCGTCGGACTTTAATGCGGGATACGGGATTTGTGCGCTGCTTCACCAAACAATGAGACAGCCAGACCCGTCAGGTCGGGTGTAGGCCAGTCCCTGGCCTGGAGCACGCCTCAATGGCGATGATGGGACTGAAAGCTCAAGGGGGAATTGACGGGGAGGGTGGAGATCTTGGAATGCCAGGCTGAATTCCTTGCGTTGTCGTGCGAGAACAGCAAGAAGGACCAGCTGACGAGGAGGGAGGCCACCGCAAGCCAGGGCAGCTGGGCTTGGGCGAAGACGAGGCAACCGGCGACGCCGGTCCAAACGGGCAGGTAGTAGCGCATTTTTGTTATTCCTGCTTTTTTTGCGAGATTGCAACCTAACTATTGTGCAGACTTTGTGAGAAGTCCATCACCAAAAGGTATTTTTTACATTCCGTCGCGCAGATTCCGACAAACGTGCAGGATAGAGCGGCTGTGAGCCTAGGCCGAGTGGGGTTTTTCCGCCGTCAGCAGCAGGTTGCGCGGTGTCAGGTGAGCTGGACAGAAGGTCCCCAGCGTCACTCTGTAACCTTGCTCCTGTAGGAACAGCGCCTGATCCAATACCAGCCAGAGCTCCAGGGGACGGCGGAACAGGCCGCGCAACAGCTCGAGATTACGAACTTCCGCCAGCCGCTGGAAGCCTCGCCTTTCCCAGAGCAGCCAGTCGATTCCGTTCGGCAGCAGCAGATCCTTGCGTCTTGCCAGCTCTTCACCGAAGGCGGCGAAGGGCTGGCGCAGCCAGTGGCTGGGCAGTGGCGGCGTATTGAGATAGACATCGTGCCCCGTGACCTCGCGTTGCAGCAGATCGAAGCCCAGCCGTCGCGCCATGGACAGGTCTCTATCCCGTCGTACCCGTTGCCCGCCGGTGATGGTTTCACAGAGGGCCAGACGCAGGGCTTCCCGGTCCAGCCGCAGTGCCGAGGCCTTCGCCGGCGCGGACAAGGGGCCATACACCTCGGCGGCGATGCGGTCATAGCAACAGGGCGCCAGGGCCAGTTGCTGACAGCCGCGCGCTGCCGTCACCCTGAGCAGCTGGGTGTGCAGGTCGCCGCAGGCATGCAGGGCGACGGGTGTGTCGCGGCTGCCAAGCTGGTCGCCTGCCAGCCTTTGGAGCACATCGGCCTGATAATGGTGCACGGAGGCCCGGGCCCGGTGGCTGAGCCTTGCGCCTTCCGCGACGAGGGCCGCATCGACCTCCAGGCAGATCGCTGGTGCACCCTGATAGGTCAGGTGCCTGGCCAGGTGGCCCTTGCCCGCGCACCAATCGACCCAGCGCCGCACCGGTCGCTGGAAGTCCAGCTTGCGGCTGAAGGCCTCGATCTGCAGCCACTTGCGCCCTGGTACGTCGACGTCTTGCCTGCCGGACAGATTGCGGCCAGGAGCGTCTTGGTATTCGGGGACCTGAGTGAGCGCCAGCGAGGTCTTGGCCAGGGAGTGGAAGGGTTCAGGTGCAGCCAGGAGCTGAGGGGTATTATGGGCCGCCTCCGCCGCTTCCAGGCTGCGGGCGCGCAACCAATCGGCCAGTTCCGGGCAGCTCGACTCCCAGGGCAGCTCACGCTCGACGAAGGGTCTGGGCCGCCACAGGTGCTGATGCCGGGTCAGGAAAAGATCCAGGGCGGTGAAGCGGTCTAGAAAGTCGGCAGCAAGCATGATGGCATTGGGCAATGACGGGATTGGCAGAAAGGCTGAGCCTGGCCACTATTGTCACTTTGCCCGGGCATGCTTGGGTATCGAAATCTCCAGCGTCTGGCCCAGCGGCGGGTTACCCGGGCTGATCCGTTCTCCGCGAGTTTCGACCTGTGGCTTGCGGCGCCTGAGCGGCGAGGCCGAACGGCGACCGTGGGTCAGTTGGATGAATCGATTTATCTCAAAGCCGGACATCTGGTCGTGTGACCACTACTTGTCGCGCTAACATTGTCTGTTCGGTTTATCCCAGAAGGAAAATTCTATGAAGCCAACCTCCCCGCACAAGCTGCGCTTAGCGTTCAGAGCCCTGCTGAAATCGGACAGCTGCTACCACACGGCGTCCGTCTTCGATCCCATGTCGGCGCGCATCGCCAACGACCTCGGTTTCGAAATGGGCATCCTCGGCGGGTCGGTGGCTTCCCTGCAGGTGCTCGCCGCTCCGGACTTCGCCCTGATCACCCTGAGCGAATTCGTCGAACAGGCCACGCGCATCGGCCGGGTCGCCCGGCTGCCCATCATCGCCGACGCCGATCACGGCTACGGCAATGCCCTGAACGTCATGCGTACCATCACCGAGCTCGAGCGCGCCGGGGTGGCTGCCCTGACCATCGAGGACACCGTGCTGCCGGCCGGCTATGGCCGCAAGTCCACCGACCTGGTGAGCGTCGAGGAGGGCATCGGCAAGATCAAGGGGGCGCTGGAAGCCCGTATCGACGAAGCCCTGAGCATCTTTGCCCGCACCAACGCCACCGAACTGAGCACCGCAGAGGTCATCTCCCGTACCAAGGCCTATGAGGCGGCGGGCGCGGACGGCATCTGCATGGTCGGGATTCGTGACTTCGATCATCTGGAAGAGATCACCCAGCACCTGAGCGTGCCGGTGATGCTGGTGACCTACGGCAATCCCCAGCTGCGCGACAACGCCCGTCTGGCCAAGGCCGGGGTGCGGGTGGTGGTGAATGGTCATGCCGCCTACTTCGCGGCGATCAAGGCGACCTACGATTGCCTGAGAGAGCAGCGCGACATCACCGCGTCCGACCTGTCCGCGTCCGAGCTGTCCACCAAGTACTCGACACTGCAGGAGTATCGAGTCTGGGCGCGGGAATTCATGGACGTGAAGGAGTAACGATCAGGCGGTGCTCAGCGAACTCGGCTGCAGACCCTTGCTGGGAAAGGGCGTGACGATCTCCAGATCCAGGTCGGCGGGCAGATGCAGCGCGGCAACCCGGGCTTCGACGAAGGCACGCATTTCCTGACGGAAACGCTTGGTGGCGAAGCGCTCGGCATTCTGCCGGCACGCCTGCTGGCTGATCGGCGTTTCCAGGGCTTCGAACTGGCGCACGGCGGCGCACAGCGAGGCGACGCTCTGCTCCGGATAGAAGACGCCGGTGGGATGGGGCGCATCCAGGCCGCGTACGGTTTCCAGCACGCCACCCCGGCCATAGGCGATGACGGGGGTCCCGCAGGCCTGGGCTTCGATGGGGGTGATGCCGAAGTCTTCCTCGGCGGCGAAGACGAAGGCCCGCGCTCGGCGCATGTGGTCGAGCAGGCAGTCGAAGTCCTGGTAACCCAGCAGGGTGACGTTGGGACCGGCGACCTCCTTGGCCTTCTCGAATTCGGGGCCGGCGCCGATCACCACCAGTTTCTTGTCGGGCATCGAGCTGAAGGCTTCGACGATCATGGGCATTCGCTTGTAGGGCACCATGCGCGAGGCCGTCAGGTAGAAGTCGTCCTTGCCGCCGCTGGGCGTGAAGCGACTGATGTCGACCGGCGGATAGATGACCTTGGCTTCGCGGCGATAGGCCTTGCTGATGCGCCGGGCGATGAAGTGGGAGTTGGCGACGAAGGCATCCACGCCGGCGGCGGTGCGCTGATCCCAGATGCGCACATAGTGCAGGATGACGCGTGCCAGCTTGCCCTTCAGGCCGCGATCGAGCCCGGCTTCCTTGAGGTACTGGTGCTGCAGGTCCCAGGCGTAGCGGATGGGCGAGTGGACATAGCTGATGTGCAGCTGGTCCGGACCGGTCAGGACGCCCTTGGCCACCGCATGGCTGCTGGAGATGATCAGGTCGTAGCCGGACAGGTCGAGTTGCTCGATAGCGTGCGGCATCAGCGGCAGATAGGTCTGATAGCGCTTCTTGGCCTGCGGCAGGCGCTGGATGAAGGTGGTCGTCGCCTGCTTGCCCTGCAGCTGCGCCCGATCTTCGTCCGAAAGGAAGTCGATCACGCTGAACAGGTCCGCCTCCGGCCAGATATCGAGGAGTTCAGCAAGCACGCGTTCGGCGCCAGCAAAGGTTACCAACCAATCGTGAACGATGGCGATTTTCATGTCGTCTTCCTTAAGCGTGAAATGAAATCAAGTGCTGGTGCTGAATCATGGAGTGCGGGTCTTTCTGGTCACTGCATATCCCCAGGGCAGCCGGGTGATCTCGATGTCGTCCGAAGCGCTGTCGAGTTCGTGCAACTTGATGGTTGGGCTTTTTGCAAAGACGGCGTCTGTTGCAGGCGTTTCGAAACATTCAGCGTTCTCTGGGCGCTCCGCGGTCTCTGCCGCGGTGTCGTCCGAGCTGCTGCGCAGAAGGTGGCAATCAGCGACCTGAAGGACGCGCCCGGACACGTTCGATTCGTCGAGCGTCAGGGGTACAGAGGAACGGCGCTGGCCAGCCATGGCTTTGCTTGTCTCTTCCATGAGTTCTTGATCGCTGAATTGTTGTTGTGGGGTCGTTTCAGGCGGCCCTGGCCGCGGACTTCGTGGTGGTCGCCAGGGCGCTGTCCAGCAGGTCGGAGACCTTTCTCGCGGAGGTCTGCCAGTTGAAGCGCTGGATGTTGGCCAGGCCCTTGGCGCGGAGCGCCTCCCTGAGCGGTGCGTCCTGCAGGATGGTGCGCATCGCCTGGGTGATGCTGGCCGTCTCGTAGGGGTCGAAATAGAGGACGCTGTCCTGCAGCACTTCCGGCATGGAGGCGGTATTGGCCGAGATCACCGGGCAGCCGCAGGCCTGGGCTTCCAGGGGCGGGATGCCGAACCCCTCGTAGAGCGACGGAAAGACGAAGGCGGTGGCCTGGCGATACTGGCGCGCCAGTTCGCCATCGTCGATGCGGCCGAGCAGCTTGACCCGCGGATCCCTGGCCGCCAGGGTCGCCAGATCGCTCTGGCCGAACACGGCGTGGCTGTCGCCGACGATGCGCAATTCGACCTTGAGGTCCCGCGGCAGGGCGGCGAAGGCTTCCAGCATCCGTGAGAAGTTCTTGTGGTAGCTGGGCGAGGACACCGCCAGCAGATAGGGGGTGTCGACGCTGTCGATCCGCGGCGCCAGGGTGAAGGCGTCGGCCACGGCGTTGGGCACGACAGTGATCGAGTCGCTCGGGTAGCGATAGAAGCGCGAAATCTCGTCGCGGGAGAATTCACTCACGGTGATCAGGGCGTTCGAGCGCTTGAGCAGCATGGGAATCAGGCAGCGGTACGAGGTGCGGAATTTCCACGAGTAACTCTCGGGAAAGCGCACGTAGTTGATGTCGTGGTGGGTGGCGATCTGGTTGCTGTAGAGCAGCGGCGCCGTGCTGCACAGTGACAGCAGTAGCGGGCTGCCCTGGCTCTTCAGCCAGTTCGGCAGGTCCCATTGCTCCCAGCGCTGGCCCTGGCGGGTGCCGATGACTTCGATGCCCAGCCGTTTGGCCACCTCGGGCCTGACGGCGCCGGGCGGCGCGACGAAGCGCAGGTCGGATCTCAGCTTCGCCAGCTCCAGCGAGATGCATTCCGCGAAGCGCTGGACGCCGCGAAGATCCTGGGTGATGAAGCGGGAATTGACGATGATCATGATTCTGTCCGTTGCCGTGACCTGGGTGGATCAGTTGGAAAGCTGTGTGTGAGGGACGTGAAGCTGCTTGGTGGCGCCGTGCTGCGCCTTGCCCAGCACGTCCTCGAAGAGCGCCTGGTACTGGTCGAGCATGGTGTCCATGCTCAGCAGATCGGCCACCGCGGTGCGGCTCAGCAGACTCAGCCGCTGGCGCAGCTCGGCATCGTCATGCAGGCATTGCAGGGCGCGGCCCAGGGAGTCGCGGTCGTCGGCGTTGCAGAGCAGGCCGTTGACACCATCCCGGACGATCTCCGGCAGGCCGCCCATGCGGGTGGCGATGACCGGCTTCTGGAAGGCGCAGGCCTCGACGGCGACCATGCCGAAGGGCTCGGCCCACAGCGACGGCGCCACGAAGACGTCGATGTTCCGGTAGAAGTCCTCGGGCTTCTGATAGCCGACGAAGCTGACCTTGTGCGGATCGGCCATGGCCTTGAGCTGGGTTTCGTAGTCCAGCTGGCCCTTGCCGGCGATGGTCAGGGTCGCGTTGAGCGACAGCCGTTGGAATTGCTCGATCAGCCAGCCCACCCCCTTGTTTTCCGACAGGGTGCCCATGTAGCCGAAGCGGACGACGCCCTCGGGACTGGGTGTCGAGGTTTCACCATTGCTGCCGGCGATCAGGCTGGCGTTGTGGATCACCTGGCGCGGAACGCCGCCGAAGTAGCCCTTGTTGACGATGGTGTCCAGCAGATAGCGGCTGACGCCGACGACGGCATCCACCTTGGCGGACTGCTCGGCGTGGGGCCGGCGCAGGGCGGCGCAGCTGCCACAGAGTTTCTGGCAGCTCTGGCCCTTCTTGAACAGGGTGTTCTTCGGGCACAGCAGATACATATCGTGCAGCACCTGCACGATGGGGACGCCGCTGGCGCGGATCTCGTCCCAGGCCGCTACCGACCAGCCGGACAGGTTGTGGCACACCACCAGATCCGGCTTTTCCCGTTGCAGGACCTGGCGCAGGGGTGTCCGCATCGCGCTGTTGTACTGGTCGCGAAAGTGCCAGCCGAAGCGCGCCAGCGGACCGGGGCGCTGCTGGGTCAGGGGCCAGTAGAAGTTCTTCAGCCCGGCGCGATAGACGCGGACGTCGTTCACCGTCTCCTCATGCACACCCTGCTCGGGACCGGTCACCAGCACGGCGACGTCGTGGCCGCGCTGCTGGAAGCCTTCCACGCTGCGTTGCAGGATGAGCTCCGCACCACCGCCCACATGGGGCGGATAGAAGCTGTTGAGAAAGAGCAGTTTCATAGTGGATAGCTGCGGTTTATCCCCAGCGCGCCGGTTTCGCCGTCCTGGACCGCCTGCCGGATCAGCGCCAGGCGCTGGCGACTCTTGTCGTCACGGGCGAACCACTTGAGCAGGGTGTGGAAGACGTAGCGATTGAGGTTGTACATCGGCCGCGAGCTGGCCCAGACGTTCTTGTCGAACCAGGCCTGGTTGCGCGCGGCGTAGTAGGCGCGGAAGTCCGAGCCGGCCTGCAGGTAGTTCTGGTAGACGTTGCTGGTGCCTTCCTTGATGTTCCAGGAGTGCTCCAGCTCTTCGAGTTCCGCCTCGGTGACCATGAACAGCTTTCCGCCAGCCTGGGTGATGCGGTAGGTGTACTCGGTGTCGTCGGAATAGAGCACCAGCTCGCGCAGGGGCAGGCCGATGCGCTCATAGAGGCTGCGGTGGGCGAGCATGCCGCCATAGGGGGCGAAGGGCAGCTCGACCAGGGCTTCCGGCTGGCCACCGCGCGGACGGCCCCAGGGCAGGCGGCGCCAGATCTTGTAGGGAATGCGTGCCACGTGGAAGCCGAAGTAGCTCGAACGCGGCTGGGTGATCATCTTGGTCGGGATGCACTGGGCGATGTCGGCCTGCTGGGTCGGCCGATAGCCGAGCACGGCGACCTTGTCGCGGCCATGGACGGCGCCGAGTTCGTCGAGGCGGCGGTGCAGCACCTCGAGAGCATCGCCCAGGGGGGCGTTGTCGTCGTCCATCATCCAGATATGGGTGGTGTCGCTGGCCAGAGCGGCTTCCAGGGCCACGGCGTAACCGTTGGCGGAGCCGGTGTTCTCGCTCAGGGCGATCACCTTGACCTGACCGGGCCAGCGGGTTTCGAGGCTATCCAGCGATACCGTCGCCGCATTGCTCACCACGACGACCTGGTGGATGGTGCGTTCGGCCAGGGCGCGGGTGACCAGCTGCTCCAGATAGCCGAGGCGATTGCCGTAGGTGACGGTCACGACCGTGGTCTTGCATTGCATGAATAGACTCCTCCAAAGGGTCTTACAGTTCTTGGTCAGGCGCGCAGCCGTTGGTTGACGGGAGCCGCTGCCGACAATTGATCAAGAGCGACGCTGACCCGTTGTTCGCGTTGCAGGATGCGCAGCAGGATGATGGCCCGCTCGTTGCCATCGGCACTCAGGAACACCGCGTCCATCTCCAGCTCCTGGCTGTACTGCACCCGCACGGTCGCGCCGGGCTGGTGGGCAGGCGCAGGTTCCGCCAGGGCGGCGAGTCGCTGGCGGATGTCGTCGATGATGCCTTCGCTCACCGCCGTCGGCTGGGTGCCGAAGCTGACGATCCGATTGACGCCGCGCGTCGAGCGGATGGGGTACCAGTTGTCGTTCACGTCATTGAGCTGAATGAACAGATACCCCGGGAACAGCGACTCGCTGCCAACCGCACGACTTCTGCCGGACGCCTTGCGCTCGCGCTGGGGCCGGAAGCAGACATAGCCCTGTCTGCTCAGGTTTTCTTCGGCCCTGGCTTCCTGATTGGGCTTGGTCTGCACCAGATACCAGTGACCGGTGGGAGGGGCGAGCGTCATGGGCGAGTTCCTTCTCTAGGGGCGATCGGTTGCGGCGTATCAGGTACGGGGGCCGTATTCGTAGTAGCCGTAGACGCCATCGTCTTCCATGGACGTCGAGGCCTTGCGCTGCACGCCGTTGAGGATGGCGCCCTTGATGGTGATGCCGTTCTGGGCGAAGCGCCGGCGGGAGTTCTCCACCGCCTTGAGGGTGCTCTGGCCGAAACGGGTGACCAGCAGCGTGGTGCCGGCGAGACGACCCACCAGGGCGGCATCGGTCACTGCCAGGATCGGCGGGGTATCGATGATCACCAGGTCATAGAGGCCGCCCACTTCGTCCAGCAGACGGGAGAAGTTGGCGTGCATCAGCAGCTCCGAAGGATTCGGCGCGGACTGACCACAGCTGATGATGTCCAGTTGGGCGATACCGCTCGGCACGATGGCTTCACGCAGCTTGCTGCGACCGGTCAGCAGCTCGGACAGGCCGGCTTGCGGCTGCAGGCCGAACACGCGGTGCAGATAGCCCTTGCGCATGTCGGCGTCGATCAGCAGCACGCGCTGACCCGACTGGGCGACCACCGCGGCGAGGTTGCTGGAGACGAAGGATTTGCCGACGCCCGGGGTCGGGCTGGAAATCATGATTACCCGGTTCTTGGCTTCCAGCATGGCGAAGTGCAGGCTGGATCTCAGGCTGCGCAGGGACTCCACCGCCAGGTTGGCCGGCTGCACCACGCTCAGCAGATTGGGTTCGCCGGTACGGGTCTTTTTCTTCAGGCGACGGTTCAGGCGCTCCTGGTCCTTGGTGAAGGGCAGGGTGGAATAGACCGGCAGGCCGATCTGCTCGACGGTGTCGGGATTCTCGATGCCCTTCTGGAAGGCCTGGCGGACAAAGACCACCACCACGGAGGTCACCAGACCCAGCAGCAGCGACAGGATCAGCGCGATCTTGCGGTTGGTGGCCGGCTCGTCGAGGTTGACGTCGGCGTTGTCGACCAGGCGCACGTTGCCGATGGTGCCGGCGCGGATGATGTCCTGTTCCTGGGCCTGGTTGAGCAGCAGCTGATAGGTCTGGTTGGTGACCTTCATGTCGCGATTCAGGCGCAGCAGTTCCTGCTGGGTGCTGGGCAGGGCTTCCACCTTGCGCTGCAGGCTGCGCTTTTCCACTTCCAGCTGGGCGAGCTGGTTCAGCAGGGTCTTGTAGCTGGGGTGATCGCGGGTATAGAGGCGATCGTATTCGGCCTGCTTGAGCTTGAGCTGGGAGATGTTGGTGTCGAGGGTGACGATCTTGTCCAGGACCGCCTTGGTTTCCAGGCTGATGTCCACGGAGCGGCTGTTGGTCTGATAGCTGTTCAGGGCCGCTTCGGCGCTTTCCAGGTCCTTGCGCACCGCCGGCAGCTGACCACGCAGGAAGTCCAGGCGCTGGGCCGCTTCGGCCGAGCTACGCTCGACGTTCTGCAGCACGTACAGGCGGCTGATCTCGGACAGCACGCTCTTGGCCAGGTCGGGATTCTCGTCCGCCAGGGACAGATAGATGATGCCCGACTCCTTGCCCGCTTCGCTGGTCTTGATGCGGTTCTGATAGAGCTGTGCGGTGGTGATGACGCGGTTGCGGGTCACCTTGAATTCGGTGCCGGGGCGCGCGGTCAGGGTCTTGATCTGCATGCGGTAGCCGTTACCGCTGGCCATCTGGCCGACCTGGCCATCCAGCAGCGGCTGCTTGTCCTTGTCCAGCAGGCGATAGCGACCGTTGCTGCCGGCGACCACCGTCAGGGTCTCGCCGTACATGTCGTCCGGGACATCGAACTGGAAGACGTCGATCTTTTCGCCGCCCCAGGCGAAGCCGCGCAGTTGCGGCCAGCTGTCCGCCAGCTGACCCGGCTTGTCGGCTTCGTAGGTGCGCCACAGGTAGTGGCCGATCAGCGGGAAGAAGCGTGGCTTGGCCTCGATGTCCAGGCGCAGGTTCTCCACGGTCTTGGCCAGCACCGCGCGGGATTTCAGCAGCTCGATCTCGGCCACGGCCGGCGAGGCCGAGTTGGGGCGCACCACGGTCTCGGCGACCGCCGTGAGCGCATTCTTCTTGGGTTCGATCTGGATCATCGCCCCGGCGATGTACTGCGGGGTGGACAGCACGGCATAGGTGATGCCCACGGCGAGAAAGCCCGCGGTGATACCCGCGATCAGCTTCTTGTGATCAAGAAGCGTGAGGGCCATCGTCTTGAGGTCCAGGTGTTGTTCTTCGTGTTGTTCGAACGAAGAGCGCTGCATGACGGTCATTGGGGTCCCTTCCTTTTAGCTGGATACAGCGCAGCCGGAAAACTGCTCTGTGTACGTTCAGTAGGTGACGCGTTTGGGGGCGAAGCGTCGGCCGATGTTGAGGGTGATGTTGCTTACCGCCCGCAAGAGCGCCTTGACCTTCTGGGTCGGCGGAATCGAGGACAGCGAAAGACTCAGGACCTGGCGCAGGAAGAAGACATGCAGGTCACGCTCGCCCAGCCGGTAGTAGTAGTTGGCGAGGCAGTACTGGGTGTGGAGATCCATCTGCAGGCGCTTCTGGCTGGCGCGCATGGAAAAGATCCCGTTCTCGTGCACGCGGTAGGCGGCGGGGCGGATCTCGTCCATGAACTTGCCCTTGCCGTGGGCACCCAGCAGCGACCACCAGACGATGTCCATGAGCGCAGCGGTTTCCAGCTCCGGCGGCAGTTCCCGCAGGACATTGCGGAAGCAGGCGGTCAGGGTGGACAGCGGCAGGGCCTTCTTCAGCTCGGTTTCGCTGCGGTCGTAGTGATCCTGGCCACTGAAACGCTGCGGATTGACGATCCCCTTGCTGTTGAAGGCATAGGAGGCGTGGAAGGTCAGGGCGTAGTCCCGATTGCGCTCCAGGAAATCCACCTGCAGCTGCAACTTGCGCGGGTCGTTCCAGTAGTCGTCGCCTTCGCAATAGGCGATGTAGTCGCCGCGGGCGTGCTGGAACACCGGCATGCCATAGGGCTTGCCCTGGCTATACTGGTTTTCCTTCTGCAGGATCAGGCGGATCAGCCGGGGATAGCGGCGCTCGTAGTCCTGGAGGATTTCCCGGGTACCATCGGTCGAAGCGTCATCGTTGATGATGATCTCGAAGGGAAAATCGGTCTGCTGGCGCAGAAAGCCATCGATGGCCTGGCCGATGTAGTCGCGATGGTTGAAGGTCAGGCAGACGATGCTGGCGACCGGCCGACTGCAATCCGTCGGCCAGTTCTTCATGATCTCTGCTTCGGTCCGAGCGTCCATGTCAGATACCTGCTTTGTAGAGTTGGGAAAACAGGCGCGAGCGGGTCTGTTTCGGAGAACAGAGCACATAGCTCAGCGCCATCAACACCAGGGTCAGGCCACCGCTCAGGGCGAGGGTGGCGAGAATGGCAAACCGCTCCTGCGGTTGAATCTCTTGGTACAGCAGCTTGCTCAGGCCCACGCCGATGGCGGTCACCACCACGGCCACCAGCAGGTCCTGGTTCCAGTAGCGCTGCAGATTCGGCGCGAAGCGGCCGTGGACGATCATCGGCCAGATCACGAAGGGGATCAGGCGCATGAAGAACCAGGCCAGCGCCGCGCCGTAGGCGCCGTAATGCAGGACCACCAGGATCACGATGGGCACCGAAATGGCTGCGGACACCAGGCTGTACCAGACGTGCAGGCGCAACTTGCCGTAGGCGTACTGCAGATAGAACTGGAACTGACTGAGGGCCAGCAGCGCCGAGCCCAGGGCGTACCAGAACAGGATCGGCTCGCTCCAGTGGGCGGAGACCTTGTCGCCGGTCCAGGCGAAGATCAGTGCCTCGCCATGGAAGGCCACCATGGCCGCCAGCGGCAGTAGGATGGCGAAGGCGAAGCGCGCCGCGTTGCGATAGAGGCGTTCCAGTTCGAGCGGTTTGTCCTGGGACACCAGCACCGTCATGCGCGGCAGCAGCGCCTGCACCAGTGGATTGGTCAGGGTCACGATGCCGGTGGAGATCAGCGCCACCAGGCTGAAGTAGCCGTACTCGGCCAGGGGCAGCGCCTTGGACAGCACCAGCTTGTCGAGCTGGGTCAGGGCGATCCACAGGATCGAGGTAAAGGACATGCTCAGGGCGAAGGGCACGATGGGCTTGACCCGCTGCCAGTCGAAGCCGCTCCACCAGGTGGGGTTGGGCAGCAGGCGATAGGCCTTGAGCGCATAGACCAGCATCTCGAACACGGCGACGAAGGCCTGGAACACGAAGAAGTCCAGCGGCTCCTGGGAAATCCACATCACCAGGATCAGACCGCCGAAATAGCGCACCGTGGCGATCAGTACGTTGACCAGATTCAGCCAGCCGTGCAGCTCGACGCCCTGGACGCCGCTCTTGTACAGCGTCGACAGCAGGCGGAAGGCGATCATCAGCCCCATCAGGCCGATGCAGTGGGCCACGGTCTCCGTGGGCAGGCCCTGGACGTTGAGCCAGTGGCCCGCCATCCATTCCGAATTCAGCTCGATGGCGACGAAGGCCAGGGTCGCCAGGGGGATGAAGATGAATTCCAGCGAGCGCAGCAGCTGGCCACGGGTACGCCCCGCGCCGGTCTGGCCACGGCCATGGGCGACGTCACGTACCAGCGAGGCGGAAATGCCGACGTCGAGGAGTTGCAGCCAGGTCTGCAGCACGGCGAAGAAGCCGATCAGACCATAGGTTTCGGCACCCAGATGACCGAGATACATCGGTTGGATCAAGATGCCGATCAGCAGCGCATAGGCTTGGCCGGCATAATTGATCAGGGTGTTGCGCAACACCGACACTTTCGCGGGACTGGTCATGGGAGATAGCGGGCCAGGATCAAGTTAGAACAGGAGAGGAGTCGCCGGGAAAATCCCAGCTCGGCAGCAGCTGTGCCGGGGTGATGAGTGCCCGCAGAGATTCCATGCTGGTCTTTTTCTGTTGTGCCAACAGCAGGGTGTCGATCAGCAGGTCCTGGGTCGCCTGCGGCAGGTCCGGATAGAGCGGCACGCAGAGGATGCGGTGACTCAGCTTGCGCGAGACCGGCTTGATCGCCTGGGGCTGCAGGTAGTCCAGGGTTTCCAGCGACGGATAGAAGTAGCGGCGCGGATTGATGCCGACGGCGTTCAGGGCCTTCTTGGTGTCCAGCAGACTCGGCTCGTCGCGCAGGCCCACCGGGAAGTAGCTGTAGTTCAGCTGGCTGCCGTAGGTGGGGCGCTGCAGGTCGAAGGCGCCCTGCAGGCGTCGCTCATAGTGCTGACCGATGACGGCGCGGCGGGCCAGGATGTCTTCCAGCTCGTCGAGGATGCACAGCCCCATGGCCGCGGATACCTCGTTGAGCTTGGCGTTGATGCCCACGCCTTCGATGCGCTCGGCATCGACGATGCCGAAATTGATCATGCGGCGGACGCGCTCGGCGAGCTCGTCGTCGTCGGTGATGATCGCGCCGCCTTCGATGGTGTGGAACAGCTTGGTGGCGTGGAAGCTGACGGTGGTGATGTCGCCCCACTGCAGCACCGAGCGGCCTTCGAAGCGGGTGCCGAAGGCATGGGCGCCGTCGTAGACGACCTTGAGGCCGTGGCGGTTGGCGACCTGCTGCAGGCCACGGACATCGCAGGGATTGCCGAACACGTGAGTGGCGACGATGGCCGAGGTGTCAGGCTCGATGGCGGCTTCGACGTTGGCCGGATCCAGGTTCCAGGTTTCCGGGTGGATGTCGGCGAAGACCGGGCGGATCCCTTCCCAGTGCAGGGTGCTGGTGGTGGCGACGAAGCTGAACGGCGTGGTGATGGCGCTGCCGGACAGGCCCAGAGCGCGATAGGCGACCTGCAGGGCCAGGGTACCGTTGTTGACCAGGATGATGTTTCTGACACCCAGATAATCGCGCAGGCGCTCTTCGAGCTGAGCGTGCAGAGGGCCTTGATTGGTGATCCAGTTGTTGGCGTAGATCTTGTCGATATACGCCTTGAAGCGTTCCTTGTCGCCCAGGTAGGGCTTGGTCACATTGATCATGATCCGGTACCTGCTTATCGAGTCCTTGATACGTGTCGGTTCGGTCAAGCGTGTTCGGCGACGGGGCTGGCCATCGGCCGGAAGGGGACGCCGGGCTTGTCCAGCCGCTCCAGAACCGATTCGAGGGCCTCGCGACTGGCATCGTTGTGGAACTGCCAGACCCCATAGATGCGTCCGGAAAAGGACGCTTCGCTGCCCAGTCGGGGGTCGACCGCCAACCCCGAACCCAGGCCGAACAGGTGCAGGCCCTTGAGGCGCTGGCCGTGCTGGTCCAGCGGGCTGCCGGCCGCGTCGGAATCCAGACCGCCGCGCAGGGTGCGCAGGGTCAGCGGACGACCGTCCTGGCAGCGCAGCTCGGGCACTATGGGTTGGTAACCCATGCCCTGAACCAGCAGGGCGGCGCTGTCGAACAGCGTCTGGGCGCTGGCGAGGCGCTCGGCGCTGCCATCCAGTTGCAGCGTCTTGACCTTGACCGGGGTACCGCCGATGCCCTGACCGGCCAGGACCTGGCGACCGATCTCGTGGGCTCGGTAGCGCAACCCGCCCGAGCGGTTGACCCGCTTGGAAATGGGGCAGATGTCCTGCAGCGGGTCGAAGTCATAGCCGGCGGCCAGGGCTTCGGCAGCGGTCTCGTAGAACAGTCGGATCGGCGAGCGATGGACCAGGGTCAGTTCGCGCAGGCCGTCGTGGTGCAGGGCACTGGCCAGGTTGTCCAGGGCGGAAAAGGCGCTGTGGGACCCGCCCACCACGCAGATCGGACCGCCATCCTTGAGACGGGCACGATAGCGCTGGCGCAGGGCCTCGGGTTGCAGGCGCAGCAGGCTGTCGGAGCTGTCGATCGAGGCGCTCTGGGGCAGCTGCAGACCCATGGCCTGGCTGCTTTCCTCGAAGCTGGAGCGGGTCTGCTTGCCGCCCAGGTTCAGCATCAGGCTGGAGGTGCGCACGCGGCGGATGGCGCCGGCCTGTTCCAGCCAGACGACATAGCTCGAACCTTCGCAGGTGACCTCGGTGATACGGGTCTGGCGCCAGGTGGGGATACCGTACTGGCGTTCCAGCCAGGGCAGGATCAGGCCGGCGGCCTGCTGGAAGAGCTGGCCGACGATGGGCAGCGCCGGCGCTTCCTGGGCATTCAACTTGAGGTGGCGAAAGGTCGGCGAGGCCTGCAGCGGCGCCAGGATGGGCGCCAACAGGGGGTCGCGCAGACAGTCCAGGAAGACGTCGCTCACCGAGTTGGCGATGATCTGATAGTCACCCAGCTTGCCGGCACCGAGTTCGGTCCCGGCGTCGACGATGATGGTGCCCGCCTGGGCCAACTGCTCCAGGGCGCCACGCTTGATGGCATTGAACAGGAATCCCAGGCCCGCCGGACCAGCGCCGCCAATTAGACATCCTAATGTCGCTTCCGATAGATCATTCCTTGCCATCGGGGCATCCTCTCCGTGCGCCATCAGGGCGCAATTAACGTGGTTGAAACTGGCTTTCGCCGTGCCCGGCAGTCAGCAAAAAATGCAGCAGAGCTTTTTAATCTTTATTGAGTAAATGACCGTCTGATGAACGTCGGTCAGGGCCCGCGACAGCCAGTGCGGATAACTAATGCTTGGTTGTCAGTGCCAGGACTTCGCCAACTTGCTCGAGACTGTCTAGCGAGCGCTTTCCACTCTTTTCGAACTGATCCGAACCAGCACGCAGGGCGCTGAAGCTCGCGGTAGCTTGTTTGCCCGCACCGCCATTCGCTTGCCCGTTTCAGGCAAGACCGAAGTTGCGTGAGCAAAGAGAATTAAGTCCAGTTCAGATGACATCCATGTAGTCCTGCAGGTGCTCGCTGGCACGGTGATCGTCCCGCTCTGTCCAGCGCCTGGGCATGGCTACCGCACAGGTTTACCGCGTCTTGGCTGGTAACCGGTCCTGTTCGGACATGGCTACCGCACGGGTTTGCACCTGGACGGAATGAGCAGAGGGTTTAGTTACCGATATCAAGGCCTGACAACGCAACGTCCAGAAACTTGAGAAACCATCGGCGAGACGCAGAGGAGGGGGAGGTAATGCTGTCTTCCCTGACCTGTACGGCAGCAGATTCAGCGCGCAATCCCAGCGCTACTTCGAATCTGCGGCAATGATTGTCAAAAGGGTTTGGACTGTCAACGCGAGGTCCGGCAGGGGAAGTTGGTCAGCGAGACGGCCATTACTGCTGTTGTTCTTAGGGAATAGACGGCCAAATGAGGTGTGCTTGGCAAAAAACCGTCGGCTCCCAAAGTTTTTGGTGAAGAGAGTCGCAAAGCACCTGCTAATGCGGGCTGCAAGTGTGACGAATATTTTGACGATTGGTTAACAGAATCGAAGGAGCAAGCAGACGGCTGGCAAGCGCGAAAAACTCAGCTTTTCATTATTTAGTATTACTATTTTTCGGTCTGCCTGACCATCCCTCCAGCACGGCGGGAAGCTCGCTCAGGCTGCGGACCTCCGCATCCGGTTTGCCGGGGCCCTGCCAGGGATGCTGCAAGGGGTTGAACCAGACCGCGCGGATACCGGCGCGCTGGGCGCCCTCGACATCATCCACGGGGTTGTCCCCTACGTGCACGGTGGCCTCGGCGGGAATGCCGGTGAGGCGCAGGGCTTCGCGAAAGGGCGTGGGGTCGGGCTTGCCGACACCCAGTTGCTCGGCATTCAGGGCGAAGCGGAAGTAGTCGGCCAGGCCGATGGTCTGGACGTCCGCATTGCCATTGGTAAGCACGCCCAGAGTGTAGCGATCGGCCAGTTGCTCCAGGGTGGGGTGGACGTCGTCGAACAAGGTGACCTGCTGGCGGGCGGCCAGGTAGACCGCGAAGCCCGCTTCGGCCAGCTGGGCGGCCTCGGGTTCGCCATAGCCGGCATCGAGCAGTGCCTGGTGGATGACCCGGCGGCGCATCTCGCTGACCCGGTGCTTGAGCCCGGCGTCCTGCTGCAGCAGGCGATCGCGGATCGCCCAGAGGTGCTCCACCGGAACGCTGCCCAGCCGCGGAGCGGCATCGGCGAACCAGTCGCGCAGCAGGGCCTCCGCGGAATGAATGACGGGAGCGATTTCCCAGAGGGTGTCGTCGAGGTCGAAGGTCACGAGGCGAATCGTCATCGGCTGGCCTTGCGCTTGGCGCGGGGGTGCGCCTTGTCATAGACCTCGGCGAGCTGGCCGAAGTCCAGGTGGGTGTAGATCTGGGTGGTGGCGATGTCGGCGTGGCCGAGTAGCTCCTGCACCGCGCGCAGATCGCCGGAGGCGCTGAGCATGTGGCTGGCGAAGCTGTGCCTGAGCATGTGCGGATGCAGGTGCTGGCCCAGTTCGCGGACGCCGGCCTCGCGCACCCGCAGCTGCACCGCGCGGGGCGTCAGCCGCAGACCGCGCTGGCCGATGAACAGGGCATCGTCACGCGGGGCGGCCTGGGGTCTGACCTTGAGCCAGGTCTCCAGGGCGTCGCGAGCCTTGCTGCCGATGGGCAGCACCCGTTCCTTGTTGCCCTTGCCGCGCACCTGAACCAGGCCCTGGGCCAGGTCCACATCCGCCAGGTCCAGACCCACCAGTTCGGACAGCCGCAGCCCGGAGCTGTAGAAGAGTTCCAGCAGGGCCTGGTCGCGCAGGGCGAGAAAGTCGTCTTCCACGGCGCCGTCGAGCAGCTGCATGGAGCGGTCGACGTCGAGCACCTTGGGCAGGGCCTTCTGGGCTTTGGGCGGCGAGAGCCCGTGGGCCGGGTCCTGGCTGCAGTGACCTTCGCGGATCAGGTAGAGATAGAAGCCGCGACAGGCTGAAAGCAATCGCGCCAGGCTGCGGCTGGAGGCACCGGCCCGGTGCAGCTGGGCGATCAGGGCGCGCAGGCGGCGACTGTCCAGGCCGCCCCAGTCGCTCAGCCCCTCGGCTTCGACGAAGGTCAGCAGCTTGCGCAAATCGCGGCGGTAGCCGTCGAGGGTGCGGGGCGAAACCTGGCGTTCCAGGCGCAGATGGTCGAGATAGGCATCGAGCTGGATCTGCATGCTCCGCTCCCGGGCTCAGCGCACCGTGCGCAAGGGGACGGGGAAGCGGGGCAGTACCCGCGCCAAGACTTCCGCCACATGGCTCAGAAACAGCGTGCCCAGGCTGCTGCGATAGTGCTGGGGGTCGGGGCTGCCAATCGCCAGGACACCATGCAGGCCCTGGTGGGAGAGGGCGGCGACGGCAGCCGAGCCGACTTCTTCCTTGGCCGAGTCACCGAACAAGAAGGCCAGTTCGTGGGCGCGCAGGACGCCACTGGTGGTCTTCTCACCACCCAGCAGGCCGCCGATCACCTTTTGCGCTTCGGCCGGGGTGACGCTGCGGCCGACCGGCAGCGGGTGCTCGTGGAACAGGATGAGGCCGACGTAGGGCACCTTGAACTCATGGCGCAGGCTGTCCTCGACGGTGCCGATCACCTCTTCGAGGCTGTTGGCGTCCAGCAGGCCGATGATCAGCCGGCGGGTCTTGTCGAACAGCCGGTCGTTGTCCCGGGCCACGTCCATCAGGTGGGCCAGGCGATGGCGCATCTCGCCGTTGCGATCGCGCAGCAGGCCGAGTTGCCGCTCGACCAGGGAGATGGCGGTCCCCCGCTGGTGGGGGACACGCATCTCCGCCAGCAGCTCTTCACGATCGGCGAAGAAGTGCGGATGGTCTAGCAGCCAGTCGGCGACCTGGTCCGCGGTCAGTTCGGGGGTATCGCTCATACTCTTACCTGGCCTTCGTAGACACGGGTGGCCGGACCGGTCATGAGCACCGGTTGGCCGACGCCGTCCCACTCGATGTTGAGCAGACCGCCTGGCAACTCGATGCTGACCGGCGATTTCAGCCAGCCCTGGCGAATCCCGGCCACGGCGGCGGCGCAGGCGCCGGTACCGCAGGCGCGGGTTTCGCCGACACCGCGCTCCCAGACCCGCAGGCGGGCGCGCTGGGCGTCGATGATCTGCAGGAAGCCGATGTTGGCCTTTTGCGGAAAGCGCGGATGGCACTCCAGCTTGGGTCCGAGGGTGAGCACCGGCGCTTGGTCGACGTCGGCGACCCGCAGCACGCCGTGGGGGTTGCCCATGGAGACCACCGCCAGCTCGACCGTCTCGCCGTCGACCTGGACGGCATGGCTCAGGGTCTCCGCCTCGGCGATGAAGGGGATCTCGGCGGCCTGCAGGCGCGGTGCGCCCATGTCGACGCGCACCTGGCCATCACCCTTGAGGTGCAATTCGATGATGCCGCTCTTGGTTTCGACGCGGATCTGCTTCTTGACCGTGAGGCGCTTGTCGAAGACGAAGCGGGCGAAGCAGCGGGCGCCATTGCCGCACTGTTCGACCTCGGAGCCATCGGCGTTGAAGATGCGATAGCGAAAGTCCACGTCCGGGGTGCTCGGGGTCTCGACGATCAGCAACTGGTCGAAGCCAATCCCGGTGTTTCTATCTCCCCACAGACGGACGTGCTTGGGCTGGATGTGGGCGTGCTGGCTGATCAGGTCGAGGACCATGAAATCGTTGCCCAGACCGTGCATCTTGGTGAAGCGCAGTTGCATGGAACTCCCCTCAGGCCGGCAGCCGGCTCTCGCCTGCGAAGAGTTCTTCCAGCGTCTCGCGCCGACGGACCAGGTGCGCCTGGTCGCCATCCACCATCACCTCGGCCGCACGGCCGCGGGTGTTGTAGTTGGAACTCATGGTGAAGCCATAGGCCCCAGCGGAGCGGATGGCCAGCAGATCGCCCTCGGCCAGCACCAGCTCGCGGTCCTTGGCGAGGAAGTCGCCGGTCTCGCAGATGGGACCGACCAGGTCGTAGCGGCGGGCTTCGCCCTGGCGCGCGACCACCGGCTCCACCGCCATCCAGGCCTGGTACAGCGCCGGACGGATGAGATCGTTCATCGCCGCGTCGACGATGGCGAAATCCTTGTGGGTGGTGTGCTTGAGGTATTCCACGCGGGTCAGCAGGACGCCGGCGTTGGCCACGATGAAGCGGCCCGGTTCGAACACCAGGGTCAGGCTGCGTCCGGCGATGCGCTCGCGGATGGCCTGGATGTAATCCCCGGCCAGCGGCGGTTGCTCGTCGCGATAGCGCACGCCCAGGCCGCCGCCGAGGTCCAGGTGGCGCAGGACGATGCCGCGCTCGGCGAGGCGATCGATCAGCGCCAGGAGGCGGTTGAGGGCGTCGAGGAAGGGCGGCAGGGTAGTGAGCTGGGAGCCGATATGGCAGTCCACGCCGAGGATTTCCAGGTTCGGCAACGCGGCGGCGCGGGCGTAGACCGCCTCGGCGTCGGCGATGTCGATGCCGAACTTGTTTTCCTTGAGACCGGTGGAGATGTAGGGGTGGGTACCGGCGTCGACATCGGGATTGACCCTCAGCGAGATCGGCGCGACCACACCCAGCTCCGCGGCCACCTGTTGCAGCCGTTCCAGCTCGTCGGTGGATTCGACGTTGAAGCAGTGCACGCCCACTTCCAGGGCGCGGCGCATGTCGTCACGGGTCTTGCCGACCCCGGAGAACACCACCCGGTGCGGATCGCCACCGGCGGCCAGGACGCGCTCCAGCTCGCCGCGGGAGACGATGTCGAAGCCGGCGCCGAGGCGGGCCAGGACATTGAGCACACCGAGGTTGGAGTTGGCCTTGACGGCGAAACAGACCAGGTGCGGCAGACCGGCCAGCGCATCGGTATAGGCGCGGTACTGGCCCTCGATGTGCGCTCGCGAATAGACATAGGCGGGGGTGCCGAATTCCTGCGCCACGGCGCTCAGGGCTACCCCTTCCGCATGCAGTTCACCTGCACGGACAGCAAAGACTTCCATGGTGGCTCCTTAGAACACGTCGTGGCGGTGTTCTTTGGCGGCTTTCTGGTCGTCGGGCAGGTACAGCGGGCCTTTCTGACCGCAGCCGGCCAGCAGGCAGGCGCAGGCGATGAAGAGGAGAGACAGGCGCTTCATGACGCTAAACCTTTATTCAGGCGAATATTGCCCGGAGTATAACGGGGTTGAGCGACTCTTTGACACGCCCGGATGGCTGAAGCGCAGCTGCCGACAGCCGCCGCGACTGGACGTCATCTGGGCAGCCCGCTACCGTGCGGCGATTCTTTCTCTTCTTTCGAGGATCGTCATGAGCCGGCTCAGCGAAGCGCAATTCCATCACCTCGTCGACCAGACCCAGCGTCAGGTCGAAGACGCCTATGACGACAGCGGTCTGGACCTCGATCTGGAAAATGCCGGCGGCGTGCTGACGATCAAGTTCGACAACGGCAGCCAGGTGATTCTCAGCCGCCAGCCCCCGCTGGTGCAGCTCTGGGTCGCCGCGCGTTCGGGTGGCTATCACTTCGACTGGGACGGCCAGAACTGGATCTGCGACAGCTCGTCCGAGACCCTCGGCGCGCTGCTGGTACGGGTGACCCTGGAGCAGACCGGCGAGAGCGTGGCCTTGCCCGGGCTGTAATGACCTGCGGTCGGTGCAGCTTGACCCGAGCCTTGAGCCCTGTGCTAGCGTGATCTGACGGCGCCTTTCGAGCGCCGTTTTCTTTTGCCGCCCTTGTGCGGCTTCTCGCTGGGCGCCGGTCGCCCGTCATCCCGGTGGTCCGCCGCACCGCGCGGTTGGGCCGCATCGTCTCGTCTTCCAGGAGTCCGCCATGCGTCATGCATCGCCCATCACCGTTTCCGCCGTCGATCTGCCCCGTCTCGAACGGCTGCTCGACGCCCTGCCCGAATTCGGGCCCGTGGCCGAGGCCCTGGACGAGGAACTGGCTCAGGCGCGAGTGGTGGCGCCCGAGGAGATCGGCGCGGTGGTCACCATGAATTCGCGGGTGCGCTGCCGCGAGACCGATACCGGCAAGGAGTATCAGGTGGTGTTGGTCTATCCGGAGGACGCCGGCGCGGAGGGCCGGATTTCGGTGCTGGCGCCGGCCGGCAGCGCGCTGCTCGGCGCGACCCCCGGCGAGCGCCTCAGCTGGCCGGTGCCCGGCGGCAAGGAGCAGCAGGTGGAGCTGCTGGCGCTGGAGCCGGTCGAGGCCTAGTCGTCCGCGACCTCGGGCAGTTCCGGTAGAGCCCGTAGCAGGCGCTCGTAGTGGGCGCCGTCGAAGGGACGATCGGCGTCGAGCATGGCGGCGATCTCGTAGGACAGCGCCTGGGCCATCAGCAGCACGGCCTCTTCGCGCTCGTAGCCGACCAGGGTCAGCTTGTTGAGCACGGCCTGGACATAGGCCGGCTCGCCAGCGGCAAGCTGGTTCTCCACCGCTTCGATCAGATGGGAGGAGACAAAGGATTCTTCGTCATCGGCGTGGTCAATCATGTTCGGATACCTTTTGTTACAGTGCGACCCCTGATTCTGGCCTGGAGTCTTCTCGATGATCACCTGCTATCGCCTGTCCGCCAACGAGCTGGTGGCCCAGCCGCTGTCGCCGGGAGACGCGCTGCCGGACGATTTGCTCTGGGTCGATCTGCTCGACCCCAGCGAGGCGGAGGAGCGCTATCTGGAGCAGGCACTGGCGATGGACATCCCCACCCGGGAAGAGATCGCCGAGATCGAGGAATCCTCGCGACTCTACCAGACCGACCAGGCTCTGCACCTGACCACCACCGTCGTCAGTGGCTTCAGCGAGCATCAGCCGCAGGCCTCGGTGGTCAATTTCGTGCTGACGCCCGAGTGGCTGGTGACGGTGCGCTACGCCGAACTGGCGGCCTTCAAGACCTTTCTCGGCAAGGCCCAGCAGCAGGCGAGCCAGCATTGTCGCAGCGATGTCATCTTCGCCTCGCTGCTGGATAGCCTGGTGGACCGGGTGGCCGACATCCTCGAATCGGTGCAGGCGCATCTCAATCGCCTGGCCAAGGCGGTGTTTCGCGAACCCCTGGATTCACCGCAGGAAAAGCAGCAGCCCAAGACCGACCTGCAATCCATCGTCAAGCAGCTGGGGCGCAGCAATCAGCTGCTGGCCCAGCTCAGCGAGAGTCTGCTGGGCATCAATCGCATCGTCTCCTACCTGCGCCGGGCGGGCGCCACCTGGATCTCCGGCACGGCCAAGACCTGGTTCAAGACCTTGGAGCGCGACGTCCGCTCGCTGAGCGACTACCAGGCCAAGATGAACGGCGAGATCGGCTTTCTGCTCGACGCCACCCTGGGCCTGATCAGCGTGGAGCAGAACAACATCGTCAAGGTGTTCACCATCGCTTCGGTGCTGTTCCTGCCGCCGACCCTGGTGGGCACCGTCTACGGCATGAACTTCAAGGTCATGCCGGAGCTGGACTGGCACTTCGGCTATCCGCTGGCGCTGGGCGCCATGGTGGTCTCGGCGTTGATTCCTTATGCCTGGTTCAAGTTTCGCCGCTGGCTGTAGCCGGCGGCATCCATCGCACCTCAAGGAGGCAACACTATGCGTATCGGATTCATTGGCCTGGGTGGCATGGGCCAGGGCATGGCCGCCAATCTGCTCAAGGCCGGTCATGAGGTCGTGGTCTGGAATCGCTCCCAGGCGCCGGTCCAGGTGCTGGTCGAGCAGGGTGCCCGCGCGGCGGCGACGCCGGCGGAGGCCTTCGACGTGGAGGTGGTCTTCAGCATCCTGGCCAATGACGCCGCCACCCGCGAGGTGATCCTCGACAGCGGCGCCCTTGAGCAGGCACGGGGCGGGCTGATCCACGTCAGCATGGCCACCCTGTCGGTGGCCCTGGTGGACGAACTGGTCGCGCGCCATGCCGAGGCCGGCCTGGGCTATGTGGCGGCACCCGTCTTCGGCCGCACCGACGTAGCTGCCAGTGGGCAGCTCAACATCGTGGTGGCCGGCGAGCCCGAGGCGATCCAGCGCGTCCAGCCGCTGCTCGACGTGCTGGGACGCAAGACCTGGCCGGTGGGCGCGGAGCCGCGCCAGGCCAACGTGGTGAAGATCGCTGGCAACTTCATGATCGCCAGCGCCATCGAGACCATGGGCGAGAGCACCGCCCTGGCCCGCAGCTATGGCGTGGAGCCGGCAGCGCTGCTGGAAATCCTCACCAGCACCCTGTTCGCCGCCCCGGTGTACCAGAACTACGGACGCCTGCTGACCGAGCGAAAGTTCTCGCCGGCGGCCTTCAAGCTCAGCATGGGACTCAAGGACGTCGGTCTGGCCCTGGCGGCCGGGCAGGAAAAGGCGGTGCCGCTACCCTTCGCCAGCGTTCTGAGAGACAACCTGCTGGAAGCGGTCGCCCAGGGCGAAGGCGATCTGGACTGGATCGCGCTGGGGCAGAGATCGCACAAGAAGGCCGGCCTCGACTGAGAACCTGTTTACGATCTCCTGGCCGTCGGCCATACGGCGTTAAAAACAGCTTCGGAATGCTCATTTACAACTTGTAAACTGCGCTTCCTCAGCTGTTTTTGCCTTGTCTGGCTCTAGTCCAAAAGAGCGTAAACAAGTTCTGAGCGCCTGCTCAAAATCCGCTGCGCGTCGGCCAAGCCGCGTTGGACGTGGCTCCCGCTCGCGCGACCTGACCCAGATCCCGCGCCATGGCTACTTGCAGGCGGTGCCCAGCGCCGCCAGCGACAGCGGGTAGAACTGCAGGTTGTAGCCCGAGGTCTTGGCCTGGCTGCAGCGCTTGGTGCTGTAGAGGCCGTAGTCGATGATCATCACCGGCTTCTTCTGGGTGCGGAAGTAGCTGTAGGCGTTGCACTCGGCGTAGTCGTAGCAGCTCTCGTTGAGGGCGAAGTCGAACTTGGTGTAGAGGCTCGGCACCAGATCAACGGCGTTCTTCAGACCCACCAGCAGACTGCGCTTGTGCGCCTCGTCGGCCAGCCAGTTGAGGAAGTCCAGCTGCTGGGCTTTGGTCAGCTTGAGGCCGTTGGGGTTGGAGTAGCCGTCGACGTTGTCCGGGTCCACCCCTTGGCAGCCCTTCTGTACCGCCAGGTCCAGGCGCTTGGCCAGCAGCACGCGGACGTCGGCGCGACGGATGTCCAGCCAGCGCTCGCCCGGCCAGGCGTCCAACGCCTTGCCCAGGGCCGCCTTGGGATAGAGAGCGGCATCGGGCCGCCAGTCTTCCCAGGTGCCAGCGCTGAAATAGCAGATCACCGTCTTCCCATTGCCCTTCAGATTGGCGATCACCGCCTTGCTGGTGTCATAGAGATCGATGTCATAGAGGGTGCGATTGGGCTTTTGCAGCACGCCGTTCAGCTGGACATGCCAGGTGAGCGTCTGTGGCAGCGGCGGCGGCAGGGCGGCCTGGCTGGAAGCCGCGGCGAACATTCCGCAAAGCAGGATGGAGCAGGCTGAAAGGCGCATGAGACTTGACTCGAACGGCTGGTCAAGTCTCCAGTATCGGCCGCCTGGTCACTGTCCTGAGTGCCGGTGGTCGTACCTATCGACGGCTGGTCGGCGGCCGCTTAGTGGCCTGCCAAGGCCTTCAGCCAGAGAGCCGTGTCGTAGACGGATTGCAGGTGGGCATAGTGCTACCAAGGCCATACGGCCTGGCTCTCCGGCAGGCAGAGCCGTCCGATGGACGGCTGGACGGCTTGCCTGCTCCCGGGCAACCACCGCTGAGAGGCGGTGGGGAGCGCAAGACAGCTTTCAGCGCTTGGCCAGCAGCTCGCGGCCGCGCTTCACGGCGGCGCGGACCTGGGCCGGTGCGGTGCCACCGATGTGGTCGCGGGCATTGACCGAGCCTTCCAGGGTCAGGACGGCGAAGACGTCCTGCTCGATCTGATCGCTGAAGCGACGCAGTTCGTCCAGGCTCATCTCGGCCAGGTCCTTGCCGCTATCCACACCGTACTTCACCGCATGGCCGACGATCTCGTGACAATCGCGGAACGGCAGGCCCTTGCGCACTAGGTAGTCGGCAAGGTCGGTGGCGGTGGAGAAGCCGCGACGCGCTGCCTCGCGCATGATCTCACGCCTGGGCTTGATGGCCGGGACCATGTCGGCGAAGGCACGCAGGGAGTCTCGTAGGGTATCGGCGGCGTCGAACAGGGGTTCCTTGTCTTCCTGGTTGTCCTTGTTGTAGGCCAACGGCTGCCCCTTCATCAGGGTCAGCAGGCCGGTAAGGGCGCCAAACACCCGGCCGGTCTTGCCGCGTACCAGTTCGGGAACGTCGGGATTCTTCTTCTGCGGCATGATCGAGGAGCCGGTGCAGAAGCGATCGGGCAGGTCGATGAACTGGAACTGGGCGCTGGTCCAGAGCACCAGCTCCTCGGAAAAGCGCGACAGGTGCATCATCGCCAGGGAGGCGGCGGCGCAGAATTCGATGGCGAAGTCGCGATCCGAGACGCCATCCAGGGAGTTGCCACCGATGGCCTCGAAGCCCAGCAGCTCGCAGGTGACCTGGCGCTGGATGGGGTAGGTGGTGCCGGCCAGGGCCGCACTGCCCAGGGGCATGCGATTGACGCGCTTGCGGCAGTCGACCAGGCGCTCGTGGTCGCGGGAAAGCATCTCGAACCAGGCCAGCAGGTGGTGGCCGAAGGTCACCGGCTGGGCGGTCTGCAGGTGGGTGAAACCGGGCATGATGGTGTCGGCTTCGGTCTCGGCCAGTTGCAGCAGGCCGGCCTGCAGGCGATTCAGCTCGACGAGGATGGCATCGATCTCGTCGCGCAGCCAGAGGCGGATGTCGGTGGCCACCTGGTCATTACGGCTGCGGCCGGTGTGCAGCTTCTTGCCGACCACGCCCAGGCGCTCGGTCAGGCGCGCCTCGATGTTCATGTGCACGTCTTCCAGATCGACGCGCCACTCGAAGGTGCCAGCCTCGATCTCGCGGCGGATCTCGTCCAGCCCTGCGACGATGGCGTCGCGCTCGGCTTCGCTGAGCACGCCGGCCTGGGTCAGCATGCGCGCATGGGCCTGGCTGCCGAGGATGTCGTGGCGGTAGAGGCGCTTGTCGAAGTCCACCGAAGCGGTGAAGCGGGCGACGAAGGCGTCGACGGGTTCGCTGAAGCGTCCGCCCCAGGACTGGTTGGTTTTTTCGCTGCTCATGGATCGGCCTGCTGCTGGGCTTGTCGGTGGAAGTGAGAGGGGGCCGATGATAGCAGTCCTGAGCGGGTTCCGGCCCGATTCAACGGAGCCGACTTGCCGACGAGTGGTATCTGACCCACACTGGCTCCATGATACTCGAACGCCGCAAAACCCCTCGGCCGGTCAAGGTCGACGACTTCTTCGTCCCGGCGCTCTGCGAACCGGAAGCCCTGCTCGTGCTGGTGGTGCTGGCCGAGCTGCTGGTCCTGGTCCTGGTCCTGGCGGAGCCCTTCACCCTGCAGTTCAACTGGATCCGGCTGGCGCTGGTGTCGCTGTTCGTGCAATGGATCGTGCTGCTGTCGGCGGCGCTGCTCTGTCGCCTGCGGCCCTGGCTCGCGCGGCATCGCCCGGTGGTGGCTGGCGGCTTCTGCTGCGCCATCGTGGTGGCCCTGACCCTGCTCTGCACCCTGGTGGCCGACTGGCTGCAACTGGCCGGTCCGCTGCAGCGGACCGGCGAGGTGCGGCTGTACATGCGCCATGCACTGATCGCCCTGATCATGTCCATGCTGCTGCTGCGCTACTTCTGGCTGCAGAGCCAGTGGCGCCGCCAGCAGCAGGCCGAACTGCACGCGCGTATCGAGTCCCTGCAGGCGCGCATCCGTCCGCACTTCCTGTTCAACAGCCTGAACAGCATCGCCAGTCTCATCGCTCTGGATGCGGACAAGGCCGAGCGCGCGGTGCTGGACCTCTCGGCCCTGTTCCGTGCCAGCCTGGCCCAGCCCGGCACCAAGGTGCGCTGGTCCCAGGAACTGGAGCTGTCGCGCCGCTACCTGGAGATCGAACGCCTGCGCCTGGGTGATCGCCTGCAACTGCAGTGGGACGTGGACGGAGTGCCGGCGGATCTGCCGATTCCCCAATTGACTCTGCAGCCGCTGCTGGAAAACGCCCTGATCTACGGCGTCGCGCCGCGTATCGAAGGCGGTTTGGTAACCATCTTCGCCACCTACCGAGAAGGGGTGTTCGAACTGGTGATCAGTAACCCCTACGATCCCGAGGTGGAGCAGCAGCCCCGCCCGCCAAAGGGTACTCGTCAAGCTTTGAGCAATATCGAGGCGCGATTAACGGCACTTTTCGGACCAGCTGCGAGTCTCAAAATCGAACGCCGCGACCAGCGGCATACAACGTCTCTTCGCTATCCATGCGAGCGACTCATGCGGGAAGCCTGAGCTTATGAATGTCCTGATCGTCGATGACGAACCCTTGGCGCGCGAGCGTCTGGCCCGTCTGGTGGGGCAACTGGACGGTTATACCGCCCTGGAGCCAACAGCCACCAACGGTGAGGAAGCCCTCGCTTTGGTCGAAAACCTCAAGCCTGACATCGTCCTGCTCGACATCCGCATGCCGGGTCTGGACGGTTTGCAGGTGGCCGCGCGACTCTGCGAGCGCGAATCGCCGCCCGCGGTGATCTTTGTGACCGCTCACGATGAATACGCGCTCGACGCCTTCCAGGTGAGTGCCGTTGGCTATCTGGTCAAGCCGGTGCGCCAGGAAGACCTGGCTGCCGCCTTGGGCAAGGCCCAGCGTCCGAACCGGATGCAGCTCGCCGCCCTGACCAAGCCGCCGGCCAGCGGTGGTCCGGGGCCGCGCAGCCATATCAGCGCCCGGACCCGCAAGGGTATCGAGCTGATTCCGCTGGACGACGTGGTTTACTTCATCGCCGACCACAAATACGTGACCCTGAGACACTCGGGTGGCGAGGTCCTGCTGGACGAACCACTCAAGGCTCTGGAAGACGAATTCGGCGAGCGCTTCGTACGTATCCACCGCAATGCGCTGGTCTCCCGCGAGCGCATCGAGCGTCTGCAGCGCACCCCTCTGGGCCACTTCCAGCTGTTCCTCAAGGGCATGAACGGCGATGCCCTGACCGTCAGCCGCCGCCATGTGGCCGGTGTGCGCCGCCTGATGCACAGCATCTGACGTCGCTTCCGGGTCGATGACTGGCGCGTAGCGGGGGAGGGGCGCCGGTCGACCTGCTATCATGGCCGGCAATCTGACGTGCCGGTAATGCCCATGCTCCGCGAAATCCGTATCGCCACGCGCCAGAGTGCCCTGGCACTGTGGCAAGCCGACTATGTGAAAGCCCGCCTCGAAGCGGCGCATCCGGGATTGCGGGTGAGCCTGCTGCCCATGACCAGTCGCGGCGACAAGCTGCTCGACGCGCCGCTGGCCAAGATCGGCGGCAAGGGTCTGTTCGTCAAGGAGCTGGAAAACGCCCTGCTCGACGGCAGCGCCGACATCGCCGTGCACTCCATGAAGGACGTGCCCATGGAATTTCCCGCGGGCCTTGGGCTATACGCCATCTGCGAGCGGGAAGACCCGCGCGACGCCTTCGTCTCCAATCGCTATGCGCGACTCGCCGATCTGCCCCAGGGCAGTGTGGTCGGTACCTCTAGCCTGAGACGCCAGGCCCAGTTGCTGGCCCTGCGGCCGGACCTGGAGATCCGCTTCCTGCGCGGTAACGTCAATACCCGCCTGGCCAAGCTTGACGCCGGCGACTATGACGCCATCATCCTGGCCGCCGCCGGCCTGATCCGCCTGGGCTTCGCCGAGCGCATCCGTGAATCCCTGACCGTCGAAGACAGCCTGCCCGCAGGTGGCCAGGGTGCCGTGGGCATCGAATGCCGGACCGACGATGCCGAGGTCCATGCCTTGCTCGAACCCCTGCACCATTTCGACACCGAGCGCCGAGTCGCTGCGGAACGCGCCCTGAATCGTCGCCTCAACGGCGGCTGCCAGGTGCCCATCGCCTGCTATGCCGTGCAGGAAGGCGAGCTGCTCTGGTTGCGTGGGCTGGTCGGCCAGCCCGATGGCGGCCTGCTGCTGCGCGCCGAAGCCCGTGGTCCCGTCAACGATCCGGCTGGTCTCGGTGTAGCCGTGGCCGAAGACCTGCTGGCCCAGGGCGCCCAGGGCATTCTCGACGCCGTTTACGGGGCCTCCGGCGCATCATGAGCGCCTGGCGATTGCTGCTGACCCGGCCGGCGGAGGAGAATCCACCCCTGGCCACCGCCCTGGCCGCGGCGGACATCGCCAGTGCCAGTCTGCCGCTGCTGGAACTCCAGCCGCTGGCGGAAACCCCCGAGCAGCGCACCCTCTGGCTCGATCTGGACCGCTATGCCGCCGTGCTGGTGGTGAGCAAGCCGGCCGCTCGCCTGGGGCTCGCCGCCCTGGACCGCTACTGGCCGCAACCCCCGTTGCAGGCCTGGTTCGCCGTGGGCGCGGCCACTGCCGCCGTGCTCGAAGACTATGGACTGCAGGTGCATCATCCCCAGCGCGAAGACAGCGAAGGCCTGCTGGCGCTGCCGGCCTTGCAGGAAGCCCTGCAGCGCCCGGAACCCGAGGTGCTGCTCCTGCGCGGGGAGGGCGGCCGTGATCTGCTGGTCGAAACCCTCACCGCCCGCGGCGCGCGCGTCGAGGTACTCGAACTCTATCGCCGCCAGTGCCCGGAGTACCCGCCAGGGCAGGTCCTAGAGACCCTGGCAGCGGAACGCCTGAATGCCATCATGGTCAGCAGTGGGCAGGGTTTCGCGCATCTGCAGGCCTGTGCGGGTGCGGACTGGCCCGCGGTGCGCCGTTATCCCCTGCTGGTACCCAGCGCCCGTGTGGCCGAACTGGCTCGCGCCAGCGGCTGCGAACTCATCATCGAGTGCCAGGGCGCCAGCGCCAGCGCCTTGATCACCGCGCTTGCCCATCACCATCCGGATTGACCCTACAAGGAATTCCCGTGAGCGAAACTCAAGCCCCCCGCGCCGACGACGTCTCTCCCGATCCAGTCGTGACTCCCGCCTCGCCGCCGCCGCCCCCCCCTCCGGCGGGTGCGCGCCGCAAGGGGTCGGGCAAGGCGTCCGGTCTGGCGCTGCTGGCCCTGCTGGTAGCCGCCGGTGGCCTGGGTGTCGGTGGCTGGAGCGTCTGGCAACTGCAGCAGGTGCGGCAGGCCGAGCAGGGCCAGGCCGCCCAGGCCGAGGATCTGCGCAGCCAGCTGCGCCAGCTGGAAATGCGCAACCAGGCCTTGAGTGCCGATCTGGGGCGTCTGCCTTCGGCCAACGAGCTGGAAGAGCGTCGCCGTCAGTTGGGCGCGCTGCAGGGCGATCAGCAGCACCTCGCCGAGCAGTTCAAGGAGGTGGTCGGCCAGAGTCGCCAGGCCTGGCGCCTGACCGAAGCCGAGCACCTGCTGCGCATGGCGACTCTGCGCATGGTCGCGCTGCAGGATGTGCCCAGCGCCCAGAATCTGCTGCAGGGCGTCGATGACATCCTCAAGGCGCAAAACGATCCGGCCGCCTTCAACGCGCGCCAGCAGGTGGCCAATGCCCAGCAGACCCTGCGTCAGTTGCCTGATCTGGATCGTACCGGGCAGTTCGTCCAGTTGGCCTCGCTGCGCAACCAGGTGCAGAGCCTGGAGCCCCTGCCGCCGCGCTTCTCCACCACGGTGGCCGACCAGCCCGGCGTGGAAAAGGCCGCGGTCCCGCCGAGCAACGCCCTGCAGCAATGGTGGCAGGATTTCCGCCAGCGCATCTCCAGCTATTTCCGCATCGACTTTTCCGCCGACCAGCCGATCCGTCCGCTGCTGGCCGAGGAGTCCCTGGCCCAGGTGCGCCTGGCCATGAGCCTGGCACTAGAGCAGGCGCAGTGGGCCGTGCTCAACGGCAATCAGGAGGTCTATCGACTCGCCATCGAGCAGGCCGAAGATGTCCTCGCCGCCCACTTCAACAATCAGAATCCCGACAGCCGTGCGGTCAAGCTGCGCCTGCAGGAGCTGGCCGAGCGGCCGGTCACCTTCGAAGCGCCTGACCTGACGCCGGCCCTGACCGCGCTGCAGGCTTACATCGCGCAACGTCAGCAAATCCAGCCGAACAATGCCGCCGCCGGCGCGGCTCAGGAGAATCGCCCATGAAGCGCCTGTACCTGCTGTTCCTGTTCGCCCTGCTCGTCGGCCTGGGCGTTGCCGTGGTGCTGGCCAAGGAGCCGGGCTACGTGCTGCTGTCCTACAGCAACTTCCGCTACGAATCGAGTCTCTGGGCCTTTCTAGCCCTGCTGGTGGCGGTCTGGCTGGCGCTCTACATCCTCAAGCTGGTGCTGGGCGCCCTGGGCCTGACCGGCAAGGTGCTCAACCCCTGGTCGCGGCACAACCGCCAACGCCGTCTGGAGCAGGCGCGCCACAAGGGCCAGCTGGAACTGGCCGAAGGCAACTGGAGCGGTGCGCTCAAGCACCTGAAGGGCGCCGCCGAGCACGCCGACCAGCCGCTGTTCGTGCTGCTGGGTGCAGCCCGCGCCGCCAACGAACTGGGCGATCTGGAAGAGCGCGATCGTCTGCTGCGCCAGGCCCGCGAGCGTGAGCCCCAGGCCGACCTGGCCATCGGCCTGCAGCAGGCCCGGCTGCAGATCGATCGTGGCCAGTACCTGGAAGCCCGCGACAGCCTGGCGCCGTTGCAGGCCAAGTATCCGAAGAATGGCGAGGTGCTGCTGCAGCTGCAGCGCCTGCAGGTGACCCTGCGCGACTGGCCGGCGTTGATCGCCCTGTTGCCTCAGCTGCGTAAGCAGCAGGTCTTGCGGCCCCAGGAGCAGGACGACCTGGAACGCAAGGTCTGGATCGCCACCCTCGACGAGGTCCCCGCCCAGGGCGCGGAATCGGCGGTGGATGCCCAGTGGCAGCAGGTACCGACGGCGCTCAAGGGCGATGCCTCGGTGGTGCTGGCCTATGCCCGTCAGCTGCGTGCCATAGGCCGCGACGATCTGGCCGAAGAGGTCTTGCACATCACCCTCAATCGCCAGTGGGACGAGCGTCTGGTCGAACTCTATGGCCAATTGCGTCCCCGTGACGCCAGCCGGCCGCTGCACCATGCCGAAGGCTGGCTCAAGGATCGGCCCCAGGATCCGGTGCTGCTGCTGGCCCTGGGGCGGCTGTGCATGAACAACCAGCTGTGGGGCAAGGCGCGTGAGTACCTGGAGCGCAGCCTGGCGCAGCGGCCGTCTGCCGTTACCGCCGGCGAACTGGCCCGGGTGGCCATCCAGCTTGGCGATGTGAACCGCAGTCAGCAGCTCCTGCAGAGTCAATGGCGCGAGTCGGATGCCACGTCGCTGCCGACCCCCAGGGTCTGACGGCGCGTCTCGTCTACCCGGGTCCTTGAAAGGTGCCCGGGCTTTCACTACCGTAACGTCCCAATTCCTTGCTGGAGACGGCGCGTCCGTGAATAGTCCCCGCTTCATCTTTCTGTTCATGGCCGCCACCTGTGCGGTGCTCATGGGTGTCGGTCTCTATCTTGAACACGTGGTCGGCCTCGAGCCCTGCCCACTGTGCGTCGTGCAGCGGATCTTCTTCATCCTGGTCGGGGTGGTGGCGCTGATCGCGGGCATCCAGGCGCCCGGCAAGCGTGGGCGGCGCATCTATGGCGTGGTCCTGCTGCTGCTGGCCGCGGCCGGCGCCGCCACCGCGGGTCGCCAGGTCTATCTGCAGACGGTACCGGCGGAAGAGCTGGCGGCTTGCCTGCCAAGCCTGGACTACATGATGCAGGCACTGCCCTTCCAGGAGATCATCCGCCTGGTGCTGCACGGCACCGCCGACTGCGCCGAGGTCAACTGGACGCTGTTCGGCCTGAGCATCCCGGAATGGAGCCTGCTGGCCTTCGTGGTGCTCATGGCCTTGAGCCTGATCAAGATCTTCCGCCGTCGCTAATGTGGTGTTTCTGAAGTTCGCGCAAGAGTTGGCGAGTGATTTCTGTTCGGTTCGGCGCCCCGAATGGACTAGGCGCCGGGGCGAGTCATAGCAGGGCTATGGCGAGGAGTGGCAACGACGTCCAAGGCGGTCCGCCGCTGCGGAGAAAAAGCGCCGCCAAAATTGTGGAGGTAACTTCTGAAATACCACACCAGGCCTTTCTCCGAGCAACGGCACTCGCCTGGCGGGACGATGTCGGTATAGTTCCTGATAACAGCCGGGTGCCTGCGCCCGGATCGTTTCGCCCGCATAGAGAGCTGCCGTCATGCTAGAAACCTGCCGCAATGCCCAGGAACGCTGGGGTGGGGTCCACCAGCTGATCGACCGCTGGCTGATTGCCCGCCGCGAGCTGGTGACCGCTTATGAAACCCTGGACATGGAGCCCCTGCTGGCACCGGTACGCGAGGTGAGCGAACTGGAGCGACTCTGCGACATGCTGGTCGACTACATGTCCACCGCGCATTTCGAGATCTACGAGCAACTGGTGGCCGAAGCCCGGGAATTCCAGGACGAGCGCGCCATCGAGTTCGCCGACAGCGTCTATCCGCGCCTGCAGGCCCTGACCGACGCCGCGCTGAACTTCAACGACAGATTCGAGCGCGGGGCCTATCGGGACCCGGGTCTGCTGACCATCGAACTCAAGCTGTTGGGTGAAACCCTGCGCGAGCGCTTCGAGCTGGAAGACTGCCTGATCGAGGTGCTGCACACCTCGCACCAGCAACCGCGGCTGGCGTCAGTCTAGACCCGGATCGCTCGTGCCGCCTCGGCCAGCAGGTCGAGGTCCGCTGGCACTGCCTCGCGCGGTGCCAGTGCATGCAGCCAGCCCCTTGAGTCCTGCGCATCGCGGCACGGCCAATGTCCGGCCAGTCGCGCCAGGCGGGCGAGCTGTTCACGCTCCGCGGCCAATTCCAATCCCTTGAGCTGTTCGCGCAGCGCCGCCAGGCGTTCGTCGGCGCCGGACGGCGCCTTCCAGGCCTGCCGCAACTGGCGCAGGGGGCGCACCACCGTGTCCTGCCAGTGCTGCGAGGCGCGCTGCAGCCGGGTCAGCCCCTCGGCATCCAGGGCGCAGGCGCGCCGATCCAGCCAGAGCGCCGTCAGCACCAGGCAGACATCGGCGCCAGCCTCCTGCAGACGCAAACAGGCGCCTTCCACGCCGGGCCGGGCGTATACTGCCAACGCGAATTCCCACAGGTCCTCTTGCATGTCCGCCTCCCCATTCGTGGGTGGTGGAGCTGCTACACTCCGCCGCCATGATCCGACTACAGAACCTTACTCTACAGCGTGGTCCCCAGCGTCTGCTCGAAAGCGCTGAGCTGACCCTGCATCCCGGCCAGAAAGCCGGTCTGATCGGTGCCAATGGCGCCGGCAAATCCAGTCTGTTCGCCCTCCTGCGTGGGCAGCTCGGGGCCGACGCCGGTGACTGCCACATCCCGGCGGCCTGGCGCATCGCCCACATGCGCCAGGAGGTGGATACCCTGGAACGGCTGGCGGTGGACTATGTGCTGGACGGCGACATCGACCTGCGCCGCATTCAGCGCGAGCTGGCGGCGGCCGAAGCCGCCCAGGACGGCAACGCCCTCGGCCGGCTGCATGCCGACTTCGAGGCCGCCGACGGCTATACCGCCGATGCCCGGGCGCGCAAGCTGCTGGCCGGTCTGGGCTTCACCGCCGCACAGATGGAGCGCCAGGTCGGCGACTTCTCCGGGGGCTGGCGGATGCGCCTGAACCTGGCCCAGGCGCTGATGTGCCCCTCGGACCTCCTGCTGCTGGACGAACCCACCAACCACCTGGATCTGGACGCCATCCTCTGGTTGGAAGACTGGCTCAAGGGCTATCCCGGCACCCTGATCCTGATCTCCCACGACCGCGACTTCCTCGATGCCGTGGTCGATCATGTGGTGCACCTGGACCAGCAGAAACTGGTGCTCTATCGCGGCGGCTATTCCAGCTTCGAGCGCACCCGCGCCGAACGCCTGGCGCAGCAGCAGCAGGCCTACGACAAGCAGCAGGCCCAGCGCGCCCACATGGAGAAGTACATCGCCCGCTTCAAGGCCCAGGCCACCAAGGCCCGTCAGGCGCAGAGCCGGATCAAGGCCCTGGAGCGCCTGGAAGAGCTGGCGCCGGCCCATGTCGACTCCCCCTTCGAGTTCGTCTTCCGCGAGGCAGACAAGCTGTCCAGCCCGCTGCTCGATCTGGCCGAGGGTCGGCTCGGCTACGGCGAGACCACCATCCTGCATCCGGTCAAGCTGCAACTGACGCCGGGCGCACGGATCGGTCTGCTCGGCCCCAATGGCGCCGGCAAGTCGACCCTGATCAAGACCCTGGCCGCGGAACTCGAGCCCCTCGGCGGCCGGCTGCAGCGTGGTGAGAACCTGGCCATCGGCTATTTCGCCCAGCATCAGCTCGATTCGCTGGACGCCAAGGCCAGTCCGCTGCTGCACCTGCAGCGCATCGCCCCCGGCGAGCGCGAGCAGAGCCTGCGCGACTTTCTCGGCGGCTTCGATTTCCGCGGGCCGCGCTGCGACGAAGCGGTGCTGAATTTCTCCGGTGGCGAGAAGGCGCGCCTGGCCCTGGCGCTGATCGCCTGGCAGAAGCCCAACCTGCTGCTGCTGGACGAACCCACCAACCACCTGGACCTGGACATGCGCCTGGCCCTGACCCTGGCCCTGCAGGAATTCGCCGGGGCGGTGCTGGTGGTCTCCCACGACCGTCACCTGCTCAAGAGCACCACCGACGAATTCCTGCTGGTGGCCGATGGCAAGGTGCAGGCCTTCGACGGTGATCTGGACGACTACAGCCGCTGGCTGGTGGATTTCCGCGCCCGTCAGGAGCCAGGCCTCGCCGCCGGCGAGGGCGCCGCGGTCGACAAGACCGATCGCAAGGCCCAGCGCCAGGCCGCTGCCGCCCTGCGCCAGCAGCTGGCGCCGCTGAAGAAGACCGCCGACAAGCTGGAAGCCGAACTCGGCAAGCTGCAGGAAAAACTCGCCGCCCTGGAAGCTCGGTTGGGTGACAGCGGCCTCTATGACGCGGCCCGCAAGGAGGAGCTGCGCCAGGCGCTGGCCGATCAGGCCGCCGCCAAGACCCGCGAGGCCGAACTGGAAGAGCAGTGGCTGGAGGCCCTGGAACGGCTGGAAAGCCTGCAAGCCGAACTCGAGGGGGCCTGATGATCGAGTGGCTGCACACCTGGCTACCGGGTTGGGGCGACTACCTGCTGGTGGCCGGCCAGGTCGCCCTGGTGCTGCTGATCGGCTACGTGCTGCAGCGCATCGTGGCCCGCACGGTCACCGGCCTGGGCGAGCGCTATCCGCTGCCGCCGCAGATCGTCCTGGGGCTGCGCGGGACCCTGCGCTGGTTGATCATGGGCAGCGCCATCCTTATGGCCCTGGAGCGCTTCGGGGTGTCCGCGGCGGTGCTCTGGACGGCCATCTCCGGTTTCGTCGCCGTGGCCGCGGTGGCCTTCTTCGCCATCTGGAGCGTGCTCTCCAACCTGTTCTGCGCAGTGCTGATCTTTACCGTCGGACCCTTCCGCCTGGGTGATCGCATCGAGGTGCTGGACGCCTCGGACAAGCCCGGCATCAAGGGCCGGGTGGTGGCCATCAACATGCTCTTCGTGACCTTGCAGGAACTGGACGACAACCAGGAGGGCGCACTGGTGCAGATTCCCAACACCCAGTTCTTCCAGAAGTCGGTACGCCGTTGGCGCGATGCCGATGGCTCCTTCGATTTCCATCTCGACAGGTGAACCCATGAGTCTGCAGGTCTGGACCGGTTTCTTCATCGCCTGCTGGATGATCAGCCTCTCGCCAGGTGCAGGCGCCGTTGCCTCCATGAGCGCAGGCGTCAACCACGGTTTCCGGCGTGGCTACTGGACGGCGCTGGGCCTGCAGCTGGGCCTGGCGCTGCAGATCGCCGTGGTCGCCGTGGGCGTCGGCGCCTTGCTGGCGACCTCGCAGCTGGCCTTTACCCTGATCAAGTGGTTCGGCGTGGCCTATCTCGCCTACCTGGCCATCCGCCAATGGCGCGCCGCGCCGCTGGACCTGGGTGAGCAGCTGGTCGGCGAACGTCTGCCACCGCGGATCGGCGCCCTGGTCATGCGCGGCTTCCTGGTCAACGTGAGCAACCCCAAGGCGCTGATCTTCCTGCTCGCGGTGTTGCCGCAATTCGTCGATCCCCAGGCGCCCCTGGCTGCGCAGTATCTGCTCATCGGGGTGACCATGGTCACCGTCGACCTGATCGTGATGGCCGGCTACACCGGTCTGGCCGCCCGGGTGCTGACCCTGCTGCGCACGCCAAGACAGCAGCGCATCACCAACCGGGTATTCGCCAGCCTGTTCCTCGCCGCGGCCGCGTTGCTGTCCACGGTGCGCCGCGCCGCGGTGTGAAGCCAGGCGCTACCAGACTACCGGGTGCCCCTGCCAATCCCAGAAGCTGCCGGTCTCGGCCGGCGTTCGTGCGGCCAGCACCTCCAGCAGCCGTGCTGCCGCATAGGCTGGGGTGAACAGCCTGTCGGCCGGTACCCGGGCCTGGAAGGGGCGGGACAGCGCCGTGTCGGTGGTGCCAGGGTGCAGGGCCAGCACGCAACTCTGAGGGTTGAGCCGGGCGAGTTCGATGCTGGCGCAGCGCAGGCCCTGGTTGAGTGCGGCCTTGGCCATCCGATAGCCGTACCAGCCGCCCAGCTGATTGTCGCCGATGGAGCCGACCCGCGCCGAGAGCGCGGCGATCTGACAGGGGTGCTGGCCCTTGAGCAGGGGCGTCAGCTGGCGGATCAGCAGCAGCGGCAGCACGGCATTGGCCAGATAGCTTTCCAGCAGTCCGGCCTGGTCCACCTGCGCCAGGCTCTTCTCGGCGCGCGCCCGCTCGCCCTGCAGCAGCCCAGAGGCGCACAGCAGCAGATCCAGGCGTGGCGTCTCGGCCGCCAGCCGGGCCGCCAGGTCGGTTGCGGCCAACGGATCGAGGTCGAGTCGGCACAGCCGCGGGCCATGTCGCCGTGCCAGTGCGGCCAGGGCCTCATGCGTCTCGGCGTGGCGCGCGCAGGCCCAGACCCGCGCGACGTCGTCGCGGGCCAGCAGCTGCTCGCACAGGGCCAGGCCAAGGCCGCCGGTGGCGCCATACACCAGCGCCTGGGCAGGTTGCTCCAGGCGTTGCCAGAAGGTCATGGGGAGCTCCAATCCGATCGCTATCCCTGTCCGACCGCACCGCTGCGCTGGGGTGCGTCGCCGCGGCGCGGTATCCTGGGCTTTTGCCGGAGAAATCCCTCGTGATCCTGTGGATCGATGCCGATGCCTGTCCACGCGCCGCCAAGGAGCTGGTCTGCAAATTCGCCCTCAAGCGCAAGCTGGAGGTGGTGCTGGTGGCTGGCCAGCCACAGATCAAGCCGCCCTTCGCCTGCGTACGCCTGGTGGTGGTCCCCAGCGGACCGGATGCCGCCGACGACCACCTGGTCGAGCAGGCGCAGCCGGGTGACCTGGTGATCTGCAGCGACATCCCCCTGGCCGATCGGCTGGTGAAGAAGGGCGTGGTCGCCCTCGATCCGCGTGGCCAGGAATTCGATGAGCGCAACATGGGCCAGCGCCTGGCCATGCGCAATCTGATGACCGATCTACGCGACCAGGGGCAGATGGGTGGGGGCCAGGCCGGCTATGGTGAGCGTGATCGCCAGGCCTTCGCCAGTGCCCTGGATCGGCTGATCACCCGCCTCCAGCGCAGCGCCGCGGGCTAGCTGCGATCTGCAGCCGGCTAGGCCGGCACGGACGCGATGGCGGATTGCTGCAGCCAGGTGCGCAAGTGCGGCAACGGCATGGGTCGTCCGAACAGGTAGCCCTGCATGAAGTTGCAGTCATTGGCCTGCAGGAACTGGCGTTGCTCGACGGTTTCCACCCCTTCGGCGACGACATTGAGGCCCAGCTTGTGGGCCATGGCGATGATCGCCGCGGCGATGGCCATGTCGTTGCTCTGCTTGGGAATGGTGCGGACGAAGGCGCGATCCACCTTGAGCGAGTCCACGGGCAGCCGGCTCAGGTAGGCCAGGGACGAATAGCCGCTGCCGAAATCGTCGATGGACACCCGCACGCCCAGGGTACGGATTTCGTTGAGTACCTCAACGGCGACGTTGAGGCTGTGCATCAGCGCATTCTCGGTCACCTCGAGGATCAGTGCCGACGCCGGCAGATCCTCGGCCTGCAGCGTCCGGGCAATGGCTTGAGGCAGCAGCCGATCGCTCAGATTCAGCGCCGAGCAATTTACCGATACCCGTAGGGCCGCATGGCCTTCGCGATGCAGCTGGGCCAAATCGGCGCAGGCCTGGCGCATCACCCAGCCATCCAGGTCGGCGATCAAGCCGGTCTCCTCGGCGACGCGGACGAAGCGCTCGGGACTCAGCGGACCCAGCACCGGATGCTGCCAGCGGACCAGGGCCTCCAGGGCCACCGGAGCACCGGCGGGGTCGACGATGGGCTGATAGGCCACATGCAGGCCGCCCTGGCTCAGGGCATGGCGCAGGTCCATCTCCAGGCTGAGCAGGTCGTCGGCATCGCGCTGGAGTTCGGTGGTGAATCTCTGGCTGCGATTGCGCCCGCTGCGCTTGCAATGGCCGACCGCAAGGCCCGCACTGCGCAGCAACTGGCCGGCATTGGCACCGTCCTGGGGATAGTGGGCGATACCCAGGCTGAAGGTCATGGCGATACGCTGTCCGGCCAGCTCGAAGGGCGGTCGCAACTGCTCCAGCAGGCGCATGGCCAAGGGCTGGCTATCGCCGCGCTGGCCGAGGGGCAGCAGCAGGCTGAATTCGTCACCGGCATAGCGGGCCAGTGGCAGATCGTTATCGAGGACCGCGCGGATCCGTTGCGCCATCTGGATCAGCAGTTCATCGCCCAGGGCATGGCCGAGGCTGTCGTTGATACGCTTGAAGTGGTCGATGTCGAGCATCAGCAGGGCGAACTGCTCACCGGTGCGGGCCTGGCCGATGGCCCGGTCGACGGTCTGGATGAAGCTGCCGCCGTTGAGCAGGTGGGTGAGGGGATCGTGCAGGGTGATCTGGTCGAGGGTGGTCGAGACCCGCTCCAGCCGCAGGCGCTGGGCATGGAAGCGTTCGCCGGCCCAGGCCGCGAGCAGGCCGACCATGATGATGAACAGGGTGCCGAGGGCGATGCCCGTGCCCAGCTCCAGGTGCTGATTCACTTCCGCCAGGCCGTCGGGTTCGAAGCCGATGGGTACGGCCAGGGTCAGGGCGGCCATGCCGGTGAAGTGCATGGAGACGATGGCGAAGCCCAGGACCAGGCTGCCCAGCAGGCGCAGCCAGAAGGTCCTGATACCGGTCCTGCCACGCAGGCGGAAGGCCAGCAGCAGGGCGCCCAGGGAGGCGAGGCTGGCGATCATCACCGAGACCACCACCAGCAGCGGATCATAGAGCTGTACGGCGACCGATTGCATGGCCAGCATGCCGGTGTAGTGCATGGTCGCGATGCCCAGGCCGGCAGCCAGGGCGGCGAGCAGGTACTGAGGTGCGGTGAGGGATTCACGCCCGATCAGATGCATGACCGTGTAGGACACGGCGATGGCGATCAGCAACGAGGCCAGGGTCTGCCACGGCGCGTAGTGCACATGGATGCCGATCTTGAACGACAGCATGGCGAGGAAGTGCATCGACCAGATGCCGCCGCCCAGGGCGATGGCGCCGATCAGCTTGGCCAGCTCGCTGCCGCGACGGGAGCGGCTATTGGTGACCCAGTCGGCCATGGCCAGGGCGGTATAGCCGGCGGCGCTGGCGATCAGGTACGACAGGACCACGAGTACGCTTTCGTACTCGTTGGCAGCCAGGATCTGATGGCCGGGGGGAAGCAAGGTGGAGAAGTTCAGCATGCTCGATCGCCAGCTTGCCGCACGGGGCGTTGAAAGAGGTTGATGCTCAGGGCATCGGCAGCGCTGACCGAGCCTTTAATCCGGTTTCGATAGACGTACCGAGTAAAGAGCTGGCTGGCAATCAGGTCTTGGGCGTACGGCTGCGTCGCCACAGCCAGAGCAGCAGCCCGATGACTACCAGACCGCCCAGCACCATCAGTTCATAGCGCTTGAGATTGCCCAGCACGCCTTCGAGGACGGCACCGAAGTGGTAGGCGGCATAGCCTAGCACCGTGGCCCAGACGATGGCGCCGATGCCATTGAGGATCAGGTAGCGCGCCGGGGGATAACCCGACAGGCCGATCGCCACCGGCATCACCGTGCGCAGGCCATAGACGAAGCGAAAGCTGAGCACCCAGAGATCCGGGTGGCGCCGGATATGCGCCAGGGCCTTCTCGCCAGCGGCTTCCCATTTGGGTTTACGCGCCAGCAGTTTGCGCCCGTGGCGGCGGCCGAGGAAATACCAGAGCTGATCGCCGGCGTAGCTGCCGCAGAAGGCGACCAGGATTACCGTCTGGATGTTCATGTAGTCGCGAAAGGCAAGAAAGCCGGCCAGCACCAGAATGGTTTCGCCCTCGAAAAAAGTACCGAGAAAAAGGGCGAAATAGCCGAAATCGTGGAGGAATTGCTGGAGCATTCGGCGCTACACGAGGTGGATAAGGATGGCGCAGCCTACCCCGGTTGGAGTCTGGAAAGAAAGTGTGACGAACTTCCGTCCGCCGGGTGCCAGACGGTCAGTCCGCGATTTCCATGCGACTCTGTGTCACGCCGGGTCCAGCCGGCGTCTGCCTTGGATAGCACCTATAGGCACACCATATTGTCATCCGTTGTTACCAATCGGTCATGATTGTGGCCTATAACCCCTCACACTGACCCGTGATCCGGGTCCGGGAGTCGATCGTGAGTTTTACCCCCATCAACCGTAGCTATCCTGCCACTCGCATGCGTCGTCAGCGCCGTGACGAGTTTTCCCGTCGCCTGATGCGCGAGCATGTGCTGACGGTGGATGACCTGATCCTGCCGGTCTTCGTGCTCGACGGTGAAGGCCGCCGCGAGGCGATCCCCTCGATGCCTGGCGTCGAGCGGCTGTCCATCGACCTGCTGCTGGAAGAGGCCGCCGAGCTGGTGGCGCTGGGGATTCCCGCGGTCGCGCTGTTCCCGGTCACGCCCACCGAGCGCAAGTCGCTGGACGGCGCCGAGGCCTACAACCCCGACGGTATCGCCCAGCGCGCCACCCGTGCCCTGCGCGAGCATTTCCCGGAACTGGGGGTGATCACCGACGTGGCCCTGGATCCCTTCACCACCCACGGCCAGGACGGCATCCTTGACGAGCGCGGCTACGTGCTCAACGACATCTCGGTCGAGGTGCTGGTCAAGCAGGCGCTGTCCCATGCCGCTGCCGGGGCCCAGGTGATCGCGCCCTCAGACATGATGGACGGTCGCATCGGCGCCATCCGTGCCGCCCTGGAAGACGCCGGTTATCACAACGTGCAGATCATGGCCTACTCGGCCAAGTACGCCAGTGCCTACTATGGGCCGTTCCGCGACGCCGTTGGCTCGGCCGCCAATCTGGGTAAGGGCAACAAGGCCACCTACCAGATGGATCCGGGCAACAGTGACGAGGCGCTGCACGAGATCGCCGGCGATCTGGCCGAGGGTGCCGACTCGGTGATGGTCAAGCCGGGCATGCCCTATCTGGACATCGTCCGCCGGGTCCGCGAGGAATTCCGCGTGCCGACCTTCGTGTACCAGGTGAGCGGCGAGTACGCCATGCACATGGCCGCGATCCAGAACGGCTGGCTGTCCGACGCCGTCATCCTCGAGTCGCTCTTGGCCTTCAAGCGTGCCGGGGCCAACGGCATCCTCACCTATTTCGCCAAGCGCGCCGCCCAACAACTTTGCCAGGGGCCTTCGCGTTCCTAAGGAGCTTCAATGAGTAGCCAGGATTTCGTCGAAACCGATCTGCAACAGTCCGTCGCCGCCGAGTCTCCAGAATCCACGGAAGAGACGCTGGCGCTGGACGCCGAGGTGCCGGCCCCCGCCGAATTGCCGGCCGTGCCTAGCGTGCCGGCGGCCAATGTGGATGACAGCAGCCTCTACATCCATCGCGAGTTGTCGCAGCTGCAGTTCAACATCCGGGTGCTGGAGCAGGCCCTCGACGAATCCTATCCGCTGCTCGAACGGCTCAAGTACCTGCTGATCTTTTCCAGCAACCTGGACGAGTTCTTCGAGATCCGCGTGGCGGGCCTGAAGAAGCAGATCACCTTCGCCCGTGAGCAGGCCGGCGCCGACGGCCTGCTGCCGCACCAGGCGCTGGCGCGCATCAGCGACATCGTCCACGGCCAGGTGGAGCGGCAGTACGCCATCCTCAATGACGTGCTGCTGCCGGCCCTGGCCGAGCAGCAGATCCGCTTCATCCGTCGGCGTTACTGGGACGTCAAGATCAAGGCCTGGGTGCGCAAGTTCTTCCGCGACGAGATCGCGCCCATCATCACCCCCATCGGCCTGGATCCGACCCACCCCTTCCCGCTTCTGGTGAACAAAAGCCTCAACTTCATCGTCGAGCTGGAGGGCATGGACGCCTTCGGCCGCGACTCGGGCCTGGCCATCATCCCGGCGCCGCGCCTGCTGCCGCGGATCATCCGGGTGCCGGAGGAAGTCGCCGGTCCCGGGGACAACTACGTCTTCCTGTCCTCGATGATCCACGCCCATGCCGACGATCTGTTCCCCGGCATGAAGGTCAAGGGCTGCTTCCAGTTCCGTCTGACCCGTAACGCCGATCTCTCGGTGGACACCGAGGATGTCGAAGACCTGGCCCGCGCCCTGCGCGGCGAGCTGTTCTCTCGGCGCTATGGCGATGCGGTACGGCTCGAGGTGGTGGACATCTGCCCGAAACACCTCACCGACTACCTGCTCAAGCAGTTCGGCCTGGGCGAAAACGAGCTGTACAAGGTCAACGGCCCGGTCAACCTGACCCGGCTGTTTTCCATCACCGGCCTGGACAGCCACCCGGAGCTGCAGAACGCCCCCTTCACCCCGACCATTCCCAAGCTGCTGCAGAAGAAGGACAACCTCTTCAACGTGCTGGGCAAGCTCGATGTGCTGCTGCTGCACCCCTTCGAGTCCTTTACCCCGGTGATCGACCTGATGCGCCAGGCGGCCAAGGACCCCAACGTCCTGGCGATCAAGCAGACGCTCTACCGCAGCGGCGCCAACTCCGAGATCGTCGATGCCCTGGTGGACGCGGCGCGTAGCGGCAAGGAGGTGACCGCGGTCATCGAATTGCGCGCGCGTTTCGACGAGGAGTCCAACCTGCAGCTGGCCAGCCGCCTGCAGCAGGCCGGCGCCGTGGTCATCTATGGCGTGGTGGGCTTCAAGACCCACGCCAAGATGATGCTGATCCTGCGCCGCGAGAACGGCGAGCTGCGCCGCTATGCCCACCTGGGCACCGGCAACTACCACGCCGGCAACGCCAAGCTGTACACCGACTACAGCCTGCTGACCGCCGACGTGGCCCTCACCGAGGACGTGCACAAGCTGTTCAACCAGCTGATCGGCATGGGCAAGACCCTGCGCATGAAGAAGCTGTTGCACGCGCCCTTCACCCTGAAGAAGAACCTGCTGGAGATGATCAACCGCGAAGCGGTGGCGGCCAGCGAGGGGCGCCCGGCGCAGATCATGGCCAAGGTCAACGGCCTCACCGATCCCAAGGTCATCCGCGCCCTCTACAAGGCCAGCCAGGCCGGGGTGAAGATCGACTTGGTGGTGCGCGGCATGTGCTGCCTGCGTCCGGGCGTACCGGGCGTGTCCCACAACATCCAGGTGCGCTCCATCATCGGCCGCTTCCTGGAGCACAGCCGCATCTACTACTTCCTCAACGGCGGCGACGAGAAGCTCTATCTCTCCAGCGCCGACTGGATGGAGCGCAACCTCGACATGCGCGTCGAGACCTGCTTCCCGGTGGAAGGCAAGAAGCTCATCAGCCGGGTCAAGAAGGAGCTGGAAAGCTACCTCACCGACAACACCCAGGCCTGGGTGCTGCAGGAAGACGGCAGCTACGTGCGGCAGTCGCCGACCGGCAACCAGAACGCCCGTAGCGTGCAGGCGACGCTGCTGGAGCGGCTGGCCAGTCCGGTGGTGAATACCCGCTGAGGGAGTTTCGGGCCCATGCCGCCATGGGCCCTGACCGTTCCGTAGGTTGGGCTGAGCGCCAGCGAAGCCCAACGTTGCGGTACTTCAGCTCGGCTTTATTGGTGCCATAGCTGCTTATCGAACTCTGCAGATTGCTCTTGTTTCGCCCACCCGGGCGAGTCACTTTTGCCAGTCGCAGCTGCGCGCCCCGGACAAAAGTAACCAAAAACGCTTGCCCCGGACATCCGGCCCTCCGCTGCGCCTCGGGTGACTCGCGTTGCTCGCCCTTCGGGCCAGCCTGCGGCTGTTACTTCGCTACGCTACGTTTCGCTCACCCCAGCGCCGTTCCGGGGTCGGCCTGCACGGGCCGTCCATGGCCCGTTAGGCCTCTCGCCGCATCCATGCGGCTCGACCCACTCCACGACGCTAGGGTTCGTCCTCCTGAACGGGGCGATTTCGCCAGCCTGAAAGTTTTGGTTGAAAAACCAGAGCCGACTAGTAGCGTGGACAACAGCCAAGTCTTGTCCACTGATGACGTCGGTATTCACCTGTGGAAAACGCTGCGCGGTTTTCCACGCTACGAATCCGCTCTAGTTCTCTCTGTAAACACTGTGGCCTCCGGCTGGCGCCCTGTCCCCGTCAGTGAGGCCGAGTTCCGGTGTCGTGGCGGGGGTTGCGAGGCAGGACGCCGAGCAAGGCGCGAGGGGCAGGAGGCCCCTTCGTGCCGTGCCCCCGCCACGGCGCCGGGACGAGGGGACCCGGAGCGCAGCGTAGGGCCGAACTGTTGGGGTGTGCTTTCTTTTGCTTACTTTTCTTTGCACAAGCAAAGAAAAGTAAGTCGCCGGCCAGGCGAAACAAGAGCCATCAACAAAACACGATAATCAGTTAGGGCGGTGAAAAGCCAACAGTTGGGCTTCGCTGGCGCTCAGCCCAACCTACGAAAAATCCCCTCAGCGCACGCTCAACCGATACCCCACCCGCTCCAGCCACTGGGCTTCCAGTTCGAAGTCGGCTTGGGTCAGGGGATTTTCCTCCAGCCAGCCGTCGGGGAACTGCACGTCCAGGCTGCGCTCGCCGGCGCTGAGCTGGACGTCCGGGATGCTCTTGTGGCGGATGTGGTGGAAGAGGATGGCGAAGCGCAGCAGCAGGGTCAGGCGCAGCAGCGGCTCGCCTTCCGGGCCGAGCTCCTGCAGGCGCTCCAGGGGGATGTTGCGGCGATGGCCGCGTACCAGCAGAGCCAGGGCCTGTTGATCGCGGCGGGAGAAGCCGGGCAGGTCCGAGTGCTCGATCAGGTAGGCACCGTGCTTGTGGTACTGGTAGTGGGCGATGTCCAGCCCCACGCCATGCAGGCGCGCCGCCCAGCGCAGCAGTTCGGCATGGTTCTCGTCGGTCAGGGCCCAGGCCTCGGCGACCTGTGCCAGGGACTTCAGGGCGCGCTTTTCCACCCGCTCAGCATGGCGCTGATCGACGTGGTAGCGCTCGGCCAGGCCCTTGAGGGTGCGTTCGCGCACGTCCTCATGGCTGTGCCGGCCGATCATGTCGTAAAGGACCCCTTCGCGCAGGGCGCCTTCGGAGAGGTGCATCTCCTGCAGTTCCAGGGCCTTGAACAGGGCTTCGAGGATGGCCAGGCCGCCGGGCAGGATGGCGCGCCGATCCGGCTTCACGCCGTCGATGTTGAGCAGGTTGATGTCGCCCTGCTTGAGCAGCTTGCGCTTGAGCCACTCGATGCCGTCCGGGGTGATCTCGCCAGTGCCGCGACCGGCGGCCTGGATCGCCAGAGCCACGGCGCGAATGGTGCCGGAGGCGCCAAGGGCCTGGTGCCAGCCCATCTCGCGCAGACCCTGGTCGATGTTCATCAATTCCAGACGCGCGGCGGTATAGGCACGGGCGTACTGGGCGGCGGTGATCTTGCCGTCGGCGAAGAAACGCTTGGTGAAGCTGACGCAGCCCATCTGCAGACTCTCGCGCTGCAGGGTTTCGAAGCGCTGGCCGATGATGAATTCGGTGCTGCCGCCGCCGATATCGGTGACCAGGCGACGCCCGGGCACATCGGGCATGGAGTGGGACACGCCCAGATAGATGAGACGCGCCTCTTCGCGACCGGAGATGACCTCGACCGCATGGCCGAGCACGGCTTCAGCGCGCTGGATGAATTCGGCGCGATTGCGTGCCTCGCGCAAGGCGTTGGTGCCCACCACCCGCACGGCGCCGCGCGGCATGCCGGCGATCAGCTGGGCGAAGCGGCGCAGGCAGTCCAGGCCACGCTGGATGGCCTCTTCGCTGAGCAGGCGCGAGTCGTCCAGGCCGGCGGCCAGCTGGATCTTTTCGCCCAGCCGCTCAAGGATGCGGATCTCCCCGTGGAAATTGCGTGCCCGGACGATATGAAAGCTGTTCGAGCCCAGGTCGATGGCGGCGATCAGTTCGTGGGGTTCGGCTGGCGAAGGCTGCATCTGGAGGCTCTCGGCGATAAACCGCGCCATCGTGCCAGCTAGCCGGTGACGGCTTCAAGCGCACAGCGGTGACGGTTGCGCAAAGTGGCAGAAAAAATGGGGTTTTTCGGCTCAGGAGGCCACTTGACCGATGAATTGGGCCAGTTCCGGGGTCTGCGGCTGGGCGAACAACGCCTGGGGATGGCCGCTTTCATGCACCTTGCCCTGATGCATGAACACCAGCTTGTCGCCCACCTCGCGGGCGAATCTCATCTCGTGGGTGACCATGATCAAGGTCATGCCTTCGCTGGCCAGTTGCTTGACCACCGCCAGCACCTCGTTGACCAGCTCAGGGTCCAGTGCCGAGGTGATCTCGTCGCACAGCAGCACCTTGGGCGACATGGCCAGGGCGCGGGCGATGGCCACCCGCTGCTGCTGGCCGCCGGACAGCCGATCCGGATAGCTGTCGAATTTTTCCGCCAGGCCGACCCGGTCGAGCATCTGTTGGGCCAGGGCGCGGGCCCCGTCCTTGCTCGTCTTCTTGACCACCTGGGGCGCCAGCATCACGTTCTCGCCCACCGTGAGATGCGGGAAGAGGTTGAACTGCTGGAAGACCATGCCGACCTTTTGCCGCAGGGAACGCAGATTGACCCGCGCGGCGTCCAGGTACTCGCCATCCACCTCGATGACGCCGTCGTTGATCGACTCCAGACCGTTCAGGGTGCGCAGCAGGGTGCTCTTGCCCGAGCCGCTCTTGCCGATGATGGCCACCACCTGGCCTTCCTCGACGGTCAGGTCGATGCCCTTGAGCACATGGTGATTGCCATAGTGTTTGTGCAGGGCGGTCACTCTAAGCAGCGGCATGCAGTCTCCTTTCCAGCCAGCGCGCGGCCAGCGACAGGGGGTAGCAGAGGAGGAAGTAGCCCAGGGCGGCGAGGCCGTAGACGGTGAAGGGCTGGTAGGTGGCATTGGCGAGCATGCCGCCGATCTTGGTCAGCTCGGTGAAGCCGATGATGGAGGTCACCGCGGTGCCCTTGACCACCTGTACCGAGAAGCCCACGGTGGGCGCCACGGCGATGCGCAGGGCCTGCGGCAGGATGACGTGGCGCAACTGCTCGAAGCGGGTCAGGGCCAGGCTTTCCGAGGCTTCCCACTGGCCATGGGGAATGGCCTCGACGCAGCCGCGCCAGATCTCGGCGAGGTAGGCGCTGGTGAACAGGGTCAGGGCCACCCCGGCGGCCAGCCAGGCGGGAATCTCCAGCCCCAGCAGCGAGACGCCGAAGAACACCAGGAACAGCTGCATCAATAGTGGCGTGCCCTGGAACAGCTCGATGTGCAGGCGCGCCAGCGTGCGTGGCGTCCGCAGCGGCGACAGTCGTGCCCAGAGCACCAGCAGGCCGGCCAGACCGCCGCCGGCAAAGGCCGCCAGCGAGAGGACAAAGGTCCAGTACAGCCCGGTGCCCAGGTTGCGGACGATGTCCCAGAGGGTGAAGTCCATCAGCGGCCTCCCTGGATGAAGCGCCGACCGATCCAGTGCAGCAGCTGGCGTACGCCGATGGCCATGACTAGATAGAGCAGGGTGGTCAGCAGATAGGTTTCGAAGGCGCGGAAGTTGCGCGACTGGATGAAGTTGGCGGCAAAGGTCAGCTCCTCGGTGGAGATCTGCGAGCAGACCGCCGAACCCAGCATCACGATCACCACCTGGCTCGACAGCGCCGGCCAGACCTTGGCCAGGGCGGGCCTGAGGATCACGTGGCGAAAGGTCTCGGCGCGGGTCATGGCCAGGGCCGCGGCGGCTTCCAGCTGGCCCTTGGGTACCGCCTGGATGCCGGCACGGATGATCTCCGTGGAATAGGCGCCCAGATTGATCACCATGGCCAGTACCGCCGCCTGCCATTCGCTGATGTGCACCCCCAGCGAGGGCAGGCCGAAAAAGATGAAGAACAGCTGGATCAGAAAGGGCGTGTTGCGGATCAGCTCGACATAGACGCCGAACACCCGGTCGAAGGGCTTGAGCTGCCAGGCGCGGCAGACCGCGCCCAGGATGCCCAGGGCGATGCCCAGCGCCGCGCCGATGGCGGTCAGCTCCAGGGTGAAGAGGGCGCCCTTGAGCAGCAGGTCACCCTGCTGCAGGACCGGCTGGAAGTCGAACTGATAGGCCATGCCTTACATGTCCTTGGGCAGCGGCTGGCCCAGCCATTTCTCGGCCTGGCGATCCAGGCTGCCGTCGGCGCGAGCGGCGTCGATGATGCTGTCCAGCTTGGCCTTGAGTGCCGGTTCGTGCTTGGCCAGGCCGATGTAGTTGGGCGAATTCTTCAGGGTGAGCTTCATTTCCGGCGCGCGCTCGGGCTTCTTCTCGGCGATGGAGGCCATCACCGAGCTGCCGCTGGCGATGAATTCGGTCTGGCCGGCGAGATAGGCAGCGATGGTGGCGTTGTTGTCCTCGAATCTCTTGATCACCGCCTCCTTGGGCGCCACCTTGCTCAGCTCCATGTCCTCGATGCCACCGCGGGTCACGGCGATGGTCTTGCCAGCCAGCTCCTCGGGCGTGCTCAGGCCGCTGCCCTTGGCGCCGAAGACGCCGAGAAAGAAGGGCGCATACGGCTTGGTGAAGTCGATGACCTGTTCGCGCTCGGGATTCTTGCCCAGGCTGGAGATGACCATGTCCACCTTGCCGGTGGTCAGGAAGGGGATGCGGTTGGTGCTGGTGACCGGGGTCAGCGCCAGCTTGACGCCCAGCTTGTCGGCGACCAACTGGGCGGTGTCGATGTCCAGGCCGCGGGGCTTGAGGTCGGGGCCCACGGTGCCGAAGGGCGGAAAGTCCTGGGGCACGGCGATGCGCACCGTGCCGCGCTGCTGGATATCGGCCAGCTGGTCGGCCTGGACGGGGGTGTGCAGGGCGGTCAGGCCCAAGGCGAGCAGGGAGAGGGCGGTCCAGCGCTTGAGCATGACGAGACTCCGGAAGCAGGATGGGTGGCTGTGCCCAGTGCATTTCATGTGCCAGTCCCTGGCCAGACGGGCGCGAGGGCCGTCAGACCTGAGGATTGGTCTTACTGGTCTGAACAGCTCGCTGGTGGCTAAGCAGACCTCTGCTTTGGGTGTGGGCCGCTTTGGTGCGCGCTTACCGCCCTCTGCTCCGCCATGGGGCCAGGCTTGAACTGGCGGGAAAATCGGCATAAAAGGCGAACTTCCGGACTGACTGGCCTGACCACCCCATGCCCTTCGCTGCCACCCGCGCCGTACCCCAATATGCCGTCGACGCCATTCGCCGGCTGATCGAGACCGAAGGCTATGCCCCCGGCGCGGCGCTCCCGGCGCAGCGTGAGCTGGCCGAGCGGCTGGGAGTGAGTCGCGCCTCCCTGCGCGAGGCGCTGTCCACCCTCAGTGCCCTGGGCCTGGTCAGCGTGCAGCCTGGACGTGGGGTCTATGTCCAGGAGACGGCGAGCACGGCGGACGGACACTGGCCCTTCGCTGGCGAGGTCGCCGCCGCCCATGTCTTCCAGCTGCGCTTTGCCCTCGAAGGCTTCGCGGCCGGTCTGGCCGCCGTTACCCTGGGCCCCGCCGACCTGGATCGCCTGGAGGTCAATCTCGCCGCCCTGCACCGGGCGCTGCGGGCCAATGAGCTGGAAGAAGCGGCCGCGCTGGACTTCGATTTCCATCGCCAGCTGCTGCTGGCCGCGGACAATCCGGCCATGCTGGCAGTGATCACCACCAGCCCCGAGCGCTTTCACGAAAGTCAGAAGCTGCCCTTCGTCCGGCCCGAGCGGGCACTGGAAACCTGGCAGGAACACCGGCGTATCCTTCGGGCCCTGAGTCGCCGCTCGCCGGCAGCGGCGCAAAAGGCCATGCGCGAACATATCCGCAATGCGGCGCTGCGCAGTGGAACCCCTTTCCCGGTGCCCGCTGTCTAACCAGCTGTCCATGATCGGCGGCGCGGTGGTCAAACGGTGCTAAAAAGACCCTATCGCCGGCTCGCCGGATCGTGAGCTGCCTCTGCCATCAATGCCCGTCATAGTCACCATCAATGTTCGAATGCTTTCGAAGTGACGGCAGCAGGGCTATCATGGCCATACTTCAAGTCGCACCCGAATTCGGAGAGAGTCAATGAGCGAATACATCACCAACGTCAGCGACGCCAGCTTCGAGCAGGACGTGCTGAAGTCCGACAGCCCCGTGCTGGTCGACTATTGGGCCGAATGGTGCGGTCCGTGCAAGATGATCGCCCCGGTCCTGGATGAGATCGCCAAGGATTACCAGGGCAAGCTCAAGGTCTGCAAACTGAACATCGATGAAAACCAGGACACCCCGCCCAAGTACGGCGTGCGTGGCATCCCGACCCTGATGCTGTTCAAGAACGGCGCGGTCGAGGCCACCAAGGTCGGTGCCCTGTCCAAGTCGCAACTGGCCGCCTTCCTCGACGCCAACGTCTGAGGAATCCAGTCGAAAGCCCCGCCATGCGGGGCTTTTTTATGCCTGGACGGCTGGACGAGCACCCATGCAGGTGCTAGATTCCAGCCCACGACCCCATCAGCGGGTCGTCTTCTCATCTGCTGCAGCCGTCAGTTCTCCTCTTCAGAACGCATCCCGCGAAGCTAATCTCGCATCCGACCGCTCAGCTCGATTCCCTCCTTCGCCTCTTCTCACGTCAACATACGTCTATGAATCTGACCGAACTCAAGCAAAAGCCCATCACGGAACTGTTGGAAATGGCGGATGCCGCGGGCTTGGAAAACATGGCCCGGTCCCGCAAGCAGGACATCATCTTCGCGCTGCTCAAGAAGCATGCGAAAGGTGGCGACGAGATTTCCGGAGATGGCGTGCTGGAGATCCTGCAGGACGGCTTCGGCTTCCTGCGTAGCGCCGACTCCTCCTACCTGGCCGGTCCCGACGACATCTATGTCTCCCCCAGCCAGATCCGCCGCTTCAACCTGCGCACCGGCGATACCATCATCGGCAAGATTCGTCCGCCGAAAGAGGGCGAGCGCTACTTCGCGTTGCTCAAGGTCGACACCATCAACTTCGACCGGCCGGAAAACGCCAAGAACAAGGTGCTGTTCGAGAACCTCACGCCCCTGTTCCCCAACAAGCGCCTGACCATGGAAGCCGGCAACGGCTCCACCGAAGACCTCACCGGTCGGGTCATCGACCTCTGTGCCCCCATCGGCAAGGGTCAGCGCGGTCTGATCGTCGCGCCGCCCAAGGCCGGCAAGACCATCATGCTGCAGAACATCGCGGCCAACATCACTCGCAACAATCCCGAGTGCTACCTCATCGTGCTGCTCATCGACGAGCGTCCCGAGGAAGTGACCGAGATGCAGCGCACCGTGCGCGGTGAAGTGGTGGCCTCCACCTTCGACGAGCCGCCGACCCGCCACGTGCAGGTCGCCGACATGGTGATCGAGAAGGCCAAGCGCCTGGTCGAGCACAAGAAGGACGTGGTCATCCTGCTGGATTCCATCACCCGTCTGGCGCGGGCCTTCAACACGGTGATCCCCAGCTCCGGCAAGGTGCTCACCGGTGGTGTCGACGCCCATGCCCTGGAGAAGCCCAAGCGCTTCTTTGGTGCCGCCCGTAACATCGAAGAAGGCGGCAGCCTGACCATCATCGCCACCGCGCTGGTGGAAACCGGCTCGAAGATGGACGAGGTGATCTACGAGGAATTCAAGGGCACCGGCAACATGGAACTGCCCCTGGAGCGTCGGATCGCCGAGAAGCGCGTCTTCCCGGCCATCAACATCAACAAGTCCGGCACCCGCCGCGAAGAGCTGCTCACCGACGAGGAAGAGCTGTCGCGCATGTGGATCCTGCGCAAGATCCTGCATCCGATGGACGAGATCGCCGGGATCGAATTCCTCCTCGACAAGTTGCGTCAGACCAAGACCAACAACGAGTTCTTCGATTCGATGAAGCGCAGCAAGTAAGGCGCAGTCGCAAGCAAAGGCCGGGAAATCCCGGCCTTTGGCGTTTCTGGGCCAATGCTTTCTCGATGCGCGACTCAGGCGGTAGACTGCCAGACTTTCCCCAGCGCCAAGAGGCCGCATGCAATACCGAGATCTGCGTGACTTCATCCGCAGCCTGGAGCAGCGTGGTGAACTGAAGCGCGTGACCGCCCCGGTCTCGCCGATCCTCGAGATGACCGAAATCTGCGACCGGACCCTGCGCAAGCAGGGCCCGGCGCTGCTGTTCGAGAATCCCGTGGGCTTCTCCATGCCCGTGCTGGGCAACCTGTTCGGTACGCCCCAGCGCGTGGCCCTGGGCATGGGCGCCGAAGACGTCGGCGCTCTGCGCGAGATCGGCAAGCTGCTGGCCTTTCTCAAGGAGCCCGAGCCGCCCAAGGGCCTCAAGGACGCCTGGTCGAAGCTGCCGATCTACAAGAAGGTCATCAGTATGGCGCCCAAGGTTCTCAAGGACGCGCCCTGCCAGGAGGTGATCGAAGAGGGCGAGGCGGTCGATCTCGGCAAGCTGCCGATCCAGCACTGCTGGCCGGGCGACGTGGCGCCGCTGATCACCTGGGGCCTGACCGTCACCCGCGGACCCAACAAGGAGCGCCAGAACCTCGGCATCTATCGCCAGCAGGTCATCGGCCGCAACAAGCTGATCATGCGCTGGCTGAGCCATAGAGGCGGTGCCCTGGATTTCCGCGAGTGGTGCCAGAAGCATCCCGGCCAGCCCTACCCGGTGGCCGTGGCCCTGGGCGCCGATCCGGCCACCATCCTGGGCGCAGTCACTCCGGTGCCCGATACCCTGTCCGAATACGCCTTCGCCGGCCTGTTGCGCGGCAGTCGCAGCGAGCTGATCAAGTGCGTGGGCAACGACCTGCAGGTGCCGGCCAGTGCCGAGATCGTGCTGGAAGGGGTCATCCATCCGGGTGAGACGGCGCCGGAAGGCCCCTATGGCGACCATACCGGCTACTACAACGAGGTCGATACCTTCCCGGTGTTCACCGTGGAACGCATCACCCGCCGCCGCGACCCCATCTACCACAGCACCTACACCGGACGGCCGCCGGACGAGCCGGCCATCCTCGGCGTGGCGCTCAACGAAGTCTTCGTGCCCATCCTGCAAAAGCAGTTTCCGGAGATCGTCGACTTCTATCTGCCGCCGGAAGGCTGTTCCTATCGCATGGCGGTGGTGACCATCAAGAAGCAGTACCCCGGCCATGCCAAGCGGGTGATGCTGGGTGTCTGGTCGTTCCTGCGGCAGTTCATGTACACCAAGTTCGTGATCGTCACCGACGACGACATCAATGCCCGCGACTGGAACGATGTCATCTGGGCGGTCACCACGCGCATGGATCCCAAGCGCGACACCGTGATGATCGACAACACCCCCATCGACTACCTGGACTTCGCCTCGCCGATCTCCGGCCTGGGCTCGAAGATGGGCCTGGATGCCACCCACAAGTGGCCGGGCGAAACCACGCGTGAGTGGGGGCGGGCGATCGTCAAGGACGAAGCGGTGGTCAAACGGGTGGACGAGATGTGGTCCAGTCTCGGGATCGATTAACGGAGATGACGATGAAGGTCACCCTGCAGCCCTCGGGTGCGGTATTGGAAACCCAGCCCGGCGAAGCCATCCTGGCCGCCGCGCAGCGTCTCGGCTACAGCGGACCGCACAGCTGCCGCAACGGCAACTGCCAGCTCTGCGCCGCGCTGCTGGTGGAGGGGCAGGTCACCCAGCACGGAAAGACCGTCGATCACGGCGAGGTCTATGTCTGCGTGGCGGTACCGCTCGGCGATTGCTTGCTGCAGTGGGATGGCGTCCTGGCGCCCGGCGATTTGCCGGTGCGCCAGCTGGCCTGTCAGGTGGTTGCCCTGGATGACGTGGGGGGCGATGTCCGCCGGGTGCGCCTGCGCGCGCCGGCCGGCCGGGCGCCGCGCTATCACGCCGGTCAGTACCTGTTGATCCAGCGCGATGACGGCAAGCAATCGGCCTTTTCCCTGGCCTCGGCGCCCCACCAGGGGCGTGAGCTGGAATTGCACGTGCTGGACCGCGAGGCCAGCAGCCAGGCGCTGCTGGCGCAACTGGAAAGCAGGGGCATGGCCCAGGTCGAGTTGCCCTATGGCGACGCCCATCTGGCCGAATTGCCTGAAGGCCCCCTGGTACTGATCGCCGCCGGGACCGGCATGGCGCAGATGCACAGCCTGATCGAAGATGCCCGCACCCGTGGCTTCGCCCATCCGGTGCACCTCTATTGGGGCGTGCGCACGCCAGACGACTTCTACGCCATCGAGGCCTGGGACGCCTGGGCGGAACTGCCCAATCTCACCCTGAACCGGGTGGTGAGCGATGCCTGTGGCTGGGAAGGGCGCTGTGGTCTGCTGCACGAGGTGGTGCGCGCGGATTTCGCCGACCTGAGCGGCCTGCACGTCTATGCCAGCGGCTCGCCGGCGATGGTCTATGCCACCCTGGACGCCCTGGTGGAAGCCGGCATGGACGCGCACCAGATGCGCGCCGACGTCTTCGCCTACGCGCCGCGGGGGTGAGCCTATCGCGGCCATGGGCCGCTCCTACGGGTAAGCTCTACCTGTAGGAGCGGCCCATGGCCGCGATTGATCGAAAAGCACAAAGCGTTTTCGACCAGGACCCAGAGTGGATGAGGCTGTGCCGTCATCCATCCTGGGCAATCGGCGCTACTGCGCCGACTTGGCCACCATGCCGGTGTGTCTCAGAGTCATCGCCAGGAAGACGATGGCCAGGACGCAGGAGCCGACCAGCAGCATGAAGCCACCATCCCAGCCGAAGTGGTCCACGGTGTAGCCCACCAGGGCGTTGGCCGCCACCGAACCGCCCAGATAGCCGAACAGGCCGGTGAAGCCCGCGGCGGTGCCGGCGGCCTTCTTGGGTACCAGTTCCAGCGCCTGCAGGCCGATCAGCATCACCGGGCCGTAGATCAGGAAGCCGATGGATACCAGGGCCGCCAGGTCGATGCCGGGATTGCCTTCCGGGTTGAGCCAGTAGACCAGGGTGGCGACCAGCACGCCGAGCATGAACACCACCCCGGTGGCGCCACGGTTGCCGCGGAACAGTTTGTCCGAGAGCCAGCCGCAGAGCAGGGTGCCGGGGATGCCGGCCCATTCGTAGAAGAAGTAGGCCCAGGAGGTCTTGTCCACCGAGAAGTGCTTGGCCTCCTTGAGGTAGGTGGGGGCCCAGTCCAGCACGCCATAGCGCAGCAGGTAGACGAAGACGTTGGCAAAGGCGATGTACCAGAGCAGGCGATTCTTCAGCACGTACTCGACGAAGATCTCCTTGGTGGAGAATTCGCGTTCGTGACCTTCGCTGTAGCCCTCGGGGAAGTCCTGTTTCCAGTGTTCCACCGATGGCAGGCCGCAGGACTGCGGGGTATCGCGCATGGCGATGAAGGCGAAGACCGCCACCGCCAGAGCCACCACGGCCGGGACATAGAAGGCGGCGTGCCAGTCGTTGAACCAGGCCAGGCCGAGCAGGAACAGCGGGCCGATCAGGCCGCCGCCGACGTTGTGGGCGACGTTCCACACCGAGACCACCCCGCCACGCTCCTTCTGCGACCACCAGTGCACCATGGTGCGACCGCTGGGCGGCCAGCCCATGCCCTGGAACCAGCCGTTGAGGAACAGCAGGACGAACATGATGCTGACACTGGAGGTGGCCCAGGGTGCGAATCCGAACAGCAGCATCACCAGCGCCGACATCACCAGCCCGAAGGGCAGGAAATAGCGTGGATTGGAGCGGTCCGAGACCAGCCCCATGAGGAACTTGGACAGGCCGTAGGCGATGGCCACCGCGGACAGCGCCACGCCCAGTTCACCCCGGCTGTAGCCTTGCTCCACCAGATAGGGCATGGCCAGCGAGAAGTTCTTGCGGAGCAGGTAGTAGCCGGCATAGCCGATAAAGATCCCGGCGAAGATCTGCCAGCGGAGACGGCGGTAGACGGGATCGATGCGATCGGCGGGCAGCGGCGTGCGATGGGCCGCAGGGGCGAAGATTCCAAGCATGGGAGCCTCGGTATTGTTATAGGTATTAATCGAAAGCGAACATTCCAGGTTCGTTTTCGAATATTACAATGATATTACAGCCTGCATAGGCTTTTCCGCCCTGTGGCAGTGGGTGCCCGGATTCCCCCTTGATCTGTACGGGTTGCGCGCCTAGGGTGGCGCGTCTTTGCTGCCGTTTTCACGAGTCATCATGCCTGCCTGGAAAGTCCTGTCCTCCCGCGCCCTGACCCTGATCACCACCCTGTTCGAGCGCTATCCGCGATTGATCGCCCTGGCCGGCTTCATCTCGGGGATCTGCAGCTTCCTGCTGGTGGACCGGCAGAAGGGTTTCGCCCCGGTGATGGCGGTGATCATGCTGGCGAGCTGGGTCTGGCTGATGCTGGAAAACGTGCTGCGGGGCTGGGTCAGCCGCCGTTTCGGCTGGGAATTGCCACCACCGCTGCTACGCTACGCTACCCAGTTGATCCACCAGGAAAGTCTGTTCTTCTGCCTGCCGTTCTTTGCCATCACCACGGCCTGGAACAGCGGCCAGGCGCTGTTCACCGGACTGCTCGGCGCGGCCGCCCTGGTGTCCATCATCGATCCGCTCTACTACAAGACCCTGGCGCCGCGGCGCTGGGTATTTCTCAGCTATCACACCCTGACGCTGTTCGCGGTACTGCTCACGGCGCTACCGATCATCCTGCACCTGACCACTACCCAGAGCTACGAACTGGCCCTGGGCGTCGCCGTGCTGCTGTCCTTTCCCAGTCTGGCGGTGGCCTTCCGGGTGCGCCTGGGCTGGCGCTGGCTGGGGCTGCTGGGCCTGTGCCTGGCCATCGGCGCCTTTGGCTGGCTGGGGCGCGCCTGGGTGCCGCCGGCCACCCTATGGCTGACCGACATGGGCATGAGCACCAACTTCGACAGCCTCAAGCGCCAGCCCGGCGATGCGGTGAAGAGCCTGAGCAGCGCCCAGCTGCGCACCCAGGGGCTCTATGCCTTCACCGCCATCAACGCACCGCGTGGCCTGAACGAGCGTATCTACCATGTCTGGCGTCATGCCGGTCGGGAGGTGGATCGGATTCCCCTGGATATCAGCGGCGGTCGCGAGGCCGGTTATCGCGCCTGGACCCACAAACAGAACTTTCCCGGCGACGTGACCGGCCGTTGGCAGGTGCAAGTGGTTACGGACGTCGGCCAGGTGATCGGAACCCTCAGGTTCGAGGTGACCCCTTGAATTCCGCTGGCTATGCTGCAGCCATCCATCTCTAGAGGATTCGCCGTGAAAGCCGTCGCCGCCGTTTTGTTGTCCTTCTGCCTGGCCTTCACTGCCTGGGCGAACGAAGAGAAAAAGGAAGGGGAGGCCCCCAAGACCGAATTCTACAACCTGACCCCGGCCCTGGTCGGCAACTATGGCAGCGGGCCCAAGCTCAAGTACTACAAGGCCGACATCGCCCTGATGATGACCGGCAAGGAAGCCAAGGATAAGGTCGAGTTCCACGAGCCGCTGATCCGCAATCAGCTGGTGATGCTCTTCGCCCAGCAGACCGACGAGACCCTGGCCGGCGTGGAAGCCCGCGAGAAACTGCGCCAGGAGGCGCTCAAGCAGGTGCAGAACGTGCTCACCCAGGAGGAAGGCAAGCCCCTGGTGGAAGACCTGCTGTTCAACAACCTGATCATCCAGCCCTGAGCGCGGTCAGGCGTGGGCCGCGGCGACGATCGCCGCCCACTCCTCGGCGCTGACCGGCATCACCGACAGACGATTGCCCTTGCGCAGCAGGGCGAAGTCGGCGAGTGCCGGCAACTGGCGCAGGCGCGGTAGGCTCAGCACTCGCGGAAAGGCCTCGACGAAGGCCACCTGGCGCGCCGTCCAGGGATTGTCTGCGGCGCTGGCCTTGGGCGCATGGTAGGGGCTTTCCGGGTCTAGGGCGGTGGGGTCGGCGAAGGCTTCGCCCACGATCCGGCCGATGCCGGCGATGCCCGGTTCGGCGCAACTCGAATGATGAAAGAAGAACAGCTCGTCGGGTTTCATGGCGCGCAGGAAGTTGCGTGCCTGGTAATTGCGCACGCCGTCCCAACGCGCCTGGCCCAGGCGTTGCAAGTCGTCCAGTGAGAACTCATCGGGCTCGGATTTCAACAGCCAGCAGGCCACGGTTCGTCTCCTGACGAATGGAGGCTCGGGAGCTTCCAGGAAAGGGTCTGGTCGATTGCAAGGGGCGACCGCTTGTCGCAGAATGCCGCGCATTCCGGATGTAGTCTGATCGTACGCGCTGAGCATAACAGGGCGACGTCCTGTCCTGCCCAAAGGTGCCAGCAAGGGGGTGGCCCAGTTCGATGAAACGCAAACCTGATCTGTTGTGGGTGCTGGTCCTGATCTTTACCCTGGGCGTGGTCACCACCGGGTATACCCAGAGCTTCTGGGAGCAGCGCCAGAACCAGCAGCAATACGCTCGCTACACCAGCGACGCTCAGCCGGCGCGGGAAGTCTCTCCGGTACGCTGACCGTACCAGCCGCCATCGCTCACTACGGCCGCCATGGGCACGTCCCAGGCCGCCAGTGCCAGTCGCTCCACCTTCTGACATTCATGGGCACAGCCGATCAGCTGCGGGCTGCGCCATTGCCGCCGGCGTGCCAGATAGGCCAGGTTGCGGTCATAGAAGCCCTTGCCCATGCCCAGGCGTCCGCCCTGCGGATCAAAGCCCACCAGCGGCATCAGGATCAGCCCGAGAGCCCAGGTCGGCCGACCCAGGCGCCGATCCGGGCGTGGCTCGGCTATGCCGAAGCGATTGCGCACCCAGGATTCACCGCGGCCGACGCGCTGAAAGATCATGGCGGTGCGTGGCCAGCGGGAGAGTACCGGCAGATAGGTGGCCTTGCCGCGGCGCTGGGCTTCTTCGAACAATGGACGCGGATCGATCTCGCCATCGCTGGGCAGGTAGAAGGCGATATGGCGGGCGCGACGAAACAGCGGATGCTGGGCAAGCTGGCGATACAGTTCGCGGGCGGCCTGGCGTTGCTGTACGGGGGTGAGGGCGCGACGTCGCTGGCGGAGAAGCTTGCGCAGCGCGGGCCTGCTGAGATCGGTAGAAGGCGGGGTGGTCATGGAAGAAATGAGCTCTCCGGAATGCCGCTGCCGGTGTAGCCCTTGAACCCTTGGTTCAAGGTGGGAGAAGTCGTAGACCTTTAGGCTTTCCGCCGTAGCGGACATGCACACCAGTCTTACGAGCAACCCCCGGGGTGTTGCTTATCGGCTCGGGGACATGACCGACTGGCGCACACACCAGAGAGTGACCTCCAGTATACGCCCCTGAGCCAGGATGCAAACCCCCGCCGATCCCCGGGTCGGCGGTCAGGCAGTGGTGTCGTGTTCGGTGATCAGTGCCCGGTCGACGCGATCCAGCAGGTCGCGGACCCGCTCGCGGGTGCTGCTGACTTCCAGGCTGACGTCGTCCTGGCGGTGCAGCAGTTCGTGGGTGATGTTGAGGGCGGCCATCACGGCCACGCGGTCGGCGCCGATGACCTTGCCGCTGGCGCGGATCTCGCGCATCTTGCCGTCCAGGTAGCGAGCGGTGCTCTCCAGGTTGGCGCGCTCGTCAGCCGGGCAGCTGATGCGATATTCCTTTTCCATTATCTGGACGGTCACGGTCTCGATGCTCATGAGTCCTGCTCCAAAGCTTTCAGGCGTAAAATCATCGCTTCGACCTTCGATCTGGCCAATTCGTTCTTTTCGATCAACTCGGCGCGCTCCTGGCGCCAGTTGCGCTCGCCCTGGCGCAGTTGTCGATTCTGCCGCTGCAATTCCTCAAGCCGCAGGAGCAGGCGCTCCACACGGTCACCGAGGGCTTCCAGATCGGCGTCGAGGGGCGTGTCGCGAGACTCGCTCATGAGGGCTACAGCTCCAGAAGGGTGCAACGAGATTGGCCGCCGGCGGGGTCAGCGCGTAGGATAAGGCTTCATTCTAGCCAGCGCCTCACCTCGACGCCATGTCCAGCTCAGCATCCGCCTACGCCGCCTTCTCCACCCTGCTCGCCGAGGCCGCTCTGCCGGTCTCGCCCGCCGAACTCCACGGTCACCTGCTCGGCCGGGTCTGTGGCGGCGCGGGCTTCGACGAGAACGACTGGCTGGCCGCGGCCAGCGAGCTGCTCGGTGGCGCGCCGGGCGAACGTCTGCAGGCGGCGCTCTCGGGGCTGCTGGGCATGGTGCAGCAGGAATTCGCCGGTCAGCAGGTGGCCCTGGTGCTGATGCTGCCACCGGACGAATTCCCCCTGGTCGAGCGCACCGCCGCCCTGGGCGAGTGGTGCCAGGGCTTTCTGGCCGGTTTCGGCCTGTCCGGGCGCACGGGCGAAGTCTCCGGCGAGGCGCGCGAGGTGCTCGAAGACCTGGCGGCTATCGCGCAGATCCAGGAGCCCGCCGAGGAAGGCGAAGAGGGTGAGACCGACTTCATGGAAGTCACCGAATACCTGCGCGTGGCTCCGCTGCTGCTCTATGGCGAGTACGGCCGCGGTCCTCTCCTCGAACCTGCGCCCGTGGTGCACTGAGCGGCCATGCCGCGAATCCACAAGGCCGAATTCGCCCGCCGCCGCCGCGCCCTGATGGCCGAGATCGGCCACGGCGGCATCGCCCTGCTGCCCGCTGCGCCGGTGTGCCTGCGCAACCGCGACATCGAGCAGCCCTATCGCCAGGACAGCGATTTCCAGTACCTCACCGGCTTTCCCGAGCCGGAAGCCCTGGCCGTGCTGATTCCCGGCCGTGCCCATGGTGAATACCTGCTGTTCTGCCGCGAGCGGGACCTGGAGATGGAGCGTTGGGAGGGCCGGCGCGCGGGTCAGGAAGGGGCGCTGGCCGACTATGGCGCGGACGACGCCTTTCCCATCGGCGATCTGGACGACATCCTGCCCGGCCTGCTGGAAGGCCGCGAGCGGGTCTACTACGCCATGGGTGCCCATCCGGAATTCGAGCGGCAACTGCTCAACTGGATCGAACTGATCCGCGCCAAGGCCGATCAGGGCGCCTCGCCGCCACGAGAGCTGCTGGCGCTGGATACCCTGCTGCACGACAGCCGACTGTACAAGTCGGCCGCCGAAGTGCGCCTGCTCAAGGCCGCCGCCGAGCTGACCTGCGCCGCCCACCTGCGTGCCATGCAGGCCTGCCGGCCGGGGCTGCGCGAGTATCACCTGGAGGCGGAGCTGGACTACTGCTTTCGCCAGGGGGGCGCACGGCTGGCGGCCTATGGCTCCATCGTCGCCGCGGGGGCCAACGCCTGCGTGATGCATTACCAGGCCAACGACGCGCCCCTGCGCGACGGCGACCTGGTGCTGATCGACGCCGGCTGCGAGCTGGAGTGCTATGCCAGCGACGTGACCCGTACCTTTCCGGTCAATGGCCGCTTCTCGCCCGAGCAGCGGCAGCTGTACGACATCGTGCTGGCGGCCAACCAGGCCGCCATTGCCTGCGTGGCGCCCGGGCGGCACTGGAACGAACCCCACGAGGCCACGGTCAGGGTGATCACCGAAGGGCTGTTGGCCCTGGGCCTGCTCCAGGGCCAACTGGACGACCTGATCGAGGCGGGCGCCTGTCGCGAGTTCTACATGCACCGCGCCGGTCACTGGCTGGGGCTGGATGTCCATGATGTGGGTGAATATCGCATCGGCGACCAGTGGCGGATGCTGGAGCCGGGCATGGTGCTGACCGTGGAACCCGGACTCTATATCCCGCCGGACGCCGAGGTGCCGCGCAAATGGCGTAGCCTGGGCATCCGCATCGAGGACGAGGTGCTGGTGACGCGCAGTGGTTGCGAGGTGCTGACCGCCGGCCTGCCCAAGGCGGCCGCGGAGATCGAAGGCTTGATGGCGGCCGCGCGCGACCGCCGGGAGAACGCTCATGCAACGTCCTGATATCGCCATCATCGGCGGCGGCCTGGTGGGTGCCAGCCTGGCCCTGGCCCTGCAGGCCGGCGCCAAGGCGCGCGGCTGGCGCATCCTGCTGGTGGAACCCTTCGCCCCCGGCGATACCTATCAGCCCAGCTACGACGCTCGCTCCTCGGCGCTGTCCTATGGTTCACGGCTGATCTACCAGCGTCTCGGCGTGTGGGAGGCCCTGGCGGAACATGCCGAGGCGATCCGCGAGATCCAGGTCTCCGACCAGGGCCGCTTCGGCGTGACCCAGTTGCTCGCCCGCGACGAGAATCTGCCGGCGCTGGGCTATGTGGTGGAGAACGCCTGGATCGGCCAGGTGCTCTGGCAGGCGCTGGATCGCGAGGTGGTGGACTGGCGCTGCCCGGCCGAGGTGCGCACGCTCACCGCCATACCCGATGGCTATCGTCTGGAACTGGATGATGGCGACGTCCTCGAATGCGGCCTGGCGGTGCTGGCCGACGGTGGGCGATCGGCGCTGCGCGAATCCCTCGGCATCGAGGTGCGCCGCACGGTCTACGAGCAGACCGCGCTGATCGCCAACGTCTCGACCAATCTGGGGCATGGCGGCCGCGCCTTCGAGCGTTTCACGCCCCATGGTCCCCTGGCGCTGCTGCCCCTGCCGGGCCAGCGCAGCGCCCTGGTCTGGACCCAGCCGGATGCCGAAGCATTGCGGCTGCAACAGGCGCCCGATGCCGTCTTTCTCGCCGAATTGCAGCAGGCGGTGGGCTATCGCCTGGGCAGCTTCACCCAGGTCGGCACCCGTCACGCCTATCCGCTGACCTTACTGGAGGCTAACGAACAGGTCCGCCCGCATCTGGTGGTGCTGGGCAACGCCGCCCACAGCCTGCATCCCATCGCCGGTCAGGGCTTCAATCTGTCTCTGCGCGACGTGGACAGCCTGGCCGAGTGCCTGCTGGAAAGCGGCGCGGCGCCCGGTGATTTCGCCACCTTGCAGGACTATCTGCAGCGTCAGCGTCTGGATCAGCAGCTGACCATCGGCTTTTCCGATCGCATCACCCGACTGTTTTCCAACAGCCGGCCCTGGCTCAGTGCCGGACGCAACCTGGGCCTGGTCGGCCTGGAGCTGTGCCCACCGGCCAAGAGTGCCTTCGCCCGCCAGGCCATGGGCCTGGGTACCCGTCCCTGACCTGCGAGGAGAAACGAGCATGCTGACCCATGCGGATCTGGTGATCGTCGGTGCCGGCATGGTCGGCAGCGCCCTGGCCCTGGCGCTGGCCGACAGCGGCCTGTCGGTGGTGCTGCTCGACCGCGGCCCGCTCACCCCGGGCGCGGTCGAAAGCGACCTGCCCTTCGAGCCCCGGGTCAGCGCCCTGTCGCTGGCCAGCCAGCGCATCCTGCAGCGCCTGGGCGCCTGGGACGGCATCCTGGCGCGCCGCGTCAGTCCCTACCAGGCGATGCACGTCTGGGACGGCTCCGGTACCGGCGCCGTGCATTTCGATGCCGCCAGCGTGCACGCCGAGGTGCTCGGCCACATCGTCGAGAATCGCGTGGTGCAGGAGGCCCTGCTCGAACGCCTGGCCGAGGCCAACGTCCTGCTCCTGCCGGAGGCGCGCCTGGAGTTGCTGCGTCGCTCCGGCGACCAGTGGCTGGTGCAATTGGCCGGCGATCGTCAGATCCGCGCGCCGTTGGTGGTGGCCGCCGATGGCGCCACCTCCGCCGTGCGTCGCCTGGCCGGGCTGGAAACCCGCGAGTGGGACTATCTGCACCATGCCATCGTCACCAGCGTGCGCTGCGCCGAATCGCACCAGCGCACCGCCTGGCAGAGATTCACCGACGACGGCCCGCTGGCCTTCCTGCCGCTAGATCGCGGCGGCGACACGAATTGGTGCTCCATCGTCTGGTCCTGCACGCCCAAGCAGGGCGAGCGGCTGATGGCCCTGGACGACGCGGCCTTCTGCCAGGCCCTGGGCGAGGCCTTCGAGCATCGCCTGGGCAAGGTGGAATGCAGCGACACGCGGCTGTGCATCCCGCTGCGCCAGCGCCATGCCAAGCGCTATGTGGAGCCTGGCCTGGCGCTGATCGGCGATGCCGCCCACGTCATCCATCCGCTGGCCGGGCAGGGCGTCAACCTGGGCTTTCTCGATGCCGCGGTGCTGGCCGAGGAACTGCGCCATGCCCAGGCCCGCGGTGAATCCATCGCCGAACAGCGGGTGCTGGAACGTTACGAGCGCCGCCGCATGCCGCACAACCTGGCGATGATGGCGGCGATGGAAGGCTTCCAGCGGCTGTTCCAGGACGACCGCCTGCCGCTGCGCTGGTTGCGCAACGCCGCGCTCAAGCAGGTCGACCGCCATTTCGAGGCCAAGGCGCTGTTCGTGCGCCGCGCCCTGGGCCTGTCGGGCGATGTGCCGGAGCTGGCCAGGGTCGTGGTCTGACGGCTCAGGCGTCGCCCAAGGAGCCGGCCAGCTCCAGCACCTGCTGCCTCCAGGCGGCCTCGCGGGGCAGGGCGAGGAAGTGCGGATTGAGGAAGGACTCGCGCATCTCGTAGGTGAGGGGCTGACCGTCCAGGGTCAGGACCTCGCCGCCGGCGCCTTCCAGCACGCCTTGGGCGGCGGCCGTGTCCCATTGAGAAGTGGGGGCGAGTCGGGGATAGAAGTCGGCCAGCCCCTCGGCCAGCAGGCAGAACTTCAGCGAGCTGCCGACGCTGACCAGCTTGGGTTCGCCGAGGGTGTTGCCCAGTTCTTCCAGCAGCCGTTGCTGCGCCGGACTGCCGTGGCGGCGGCTGGCGACCACGGTGAAGGCGTCTTCCGGCTGGTTGCGCACGCCGATCTCGACGCCGTCTTCACCCTGGATGCGGAAGGCGCCCAGTTCACGACCGCCGCTGAAGCAGACATCCCGGGTGGGGATGCCGACCACGCCGAAGATCACCTGGCCGCGTTCGACCAGGGCCACGTTGACGGTGAATTCCTCGCTGCCGTCGATGAATTCCTTGGTGCCGTCCAGGGGATCGACCACCCACCAGACGTCCCAGGCGCTACGCGCCGCGAAGGGGATGTCACAGGCTTCTTCCGATAGCACCGGCACGTCCGGGGTCAGCCGGGCGAGGCCGTCCGCCAGCACCCGGTGGGCGGCGAGGTCGGCGGCGGTCACCGGCGAGTCGTCGCTCTTCTGCCGCACCGCCACGCCCTGGCGCCAGTGGGGCAGGATGGCCGCGCCGGCCTGGCGCACCAGGTCGATGACGTTGAGTACCAGCGGAGCGGTAATGGAAACGGGCGCCATCATGCCGGCAGTTCTCCGCGTTGGGTGAGCAGGTCGCGCACCAAGTAGAGGGCGGCCAGGGCGCGGCCTTCGGAGAAGCGCGGATTCTGCACCAGCTGCGACAGCTCGCGCAGGTCGACGCTGCTGACTTCGAGTGGCTCGGGTTCATCGCCCGGCAGGCGCTCCGGATAGAGGTCGCGGGCCAGCACCACATGGATGCGCTGACTCATGTAGCCGGGGCTCAGCGACAGCGCGGTGAGGTATTCCAGCTGGTGGGCACCGAAACCCGCCTCTTCCTTGAGTTCGCGATTGGCGGCGTCGAGGATCTCTTCGCCCGGCTCCACCAGACCCTTGGGCAGCGACAGTTCGTAGTCTTCCACGCCGCCGCAGTATTCCTCGATGAGCAGGGCGCGGGTGGCGTCCTGCAGGGCCACCACCATCACCGCACCGTGACCGGTGCCCTTGTTGGCCAGGCGCTCATAGGTGCGTTCCTCGCCGTTGGCGAAGCGCAACTGCATCTCCTCGACGGTGAACAGACGGCTCTTGGCCACGATCTGTCGGGCGAGAACAGTGGGTTTCTGGCGCATGGACGGCTCCTGGGCTGGGCGGACGGGTATGATAACCCGCCTGTTACATGATCCGGAGTCACCATGACCCCTCTCGACTGGAGCCGTATCGATACCGTGTTGCTGGACATGGACGGCACCCTGCTCGATCTGCATTTCGACAACCATTTCTGGCTGGAGTACCTGCCGCAGCGCTATGCCGAGCGCCACGGCCAGTCCCTGGCGCTGGCCAAGGCCGAGCTGGAGCCGCTGTTTTTCAGCCACCAGGGCAAGCTGACCTGGTATTGCCTGGACTTCTGGAGCGCCGAGCTGGGCTTTTCCATGCGCGAACTCAAGAAGGAGATCGCTCACCTGATCGCCCTGAGACCCGACGCCGACACCTTTCTCGCCGCCCTGCAGCGCGCCGGCAAGCGCGTGGCGCTGATCACCAACGCCCATCGCGATTCCCTGTCGCTGAAGCTGGAGCGCATCGAACTGGCGCCCTATTTCGACCGGTTGATCAGTTCCCACGACTATGGCTTCCCCAAGGAAGAACAGCAGTTCTGGCACGCCCTGCAGGCCGACTTCGCCTTCGATCCGGCGCGTACCCTGTTCATCGACGACAACCTGCCGATCCTGCGTAGCGCTCGTGACTACGGGGTCGCCCACCTGTTGGCGATCCATGAGCCAGACAGCCGCCGCGGGCCCAAGGACAGTGAGGAGTTCGCGGCGGTACGGGATTATCGGGAGTTGCTGCCGCAGTGACGACTGCCGCAGTCCTGGCGACCCTCACCCCGGCCCTCTCCCAGTGGGAGAGGGGGCAGAGCGCCTGGAGGTAATCTGTGGATATCAAGCAACTACGTTTTCTCATCGCCCTGGACGAGACGCGGCACTTCGGCCAGGCGGCGGCGCGCTGTCACGTCACCCAGCCGACCCTGTCCATGCGCCTGCGCGGCCTGGAAGACGAGTTGGGGGTGGAGCTGGTACGCCGCGGGCAGCGCTTCGAGGGCTTCACCGAGGCCGGTCAGCGCATCCTTGCCTGGGCACGTACCCTGATGGCCGCCCATGACGGTCTCTATGCCGAAGCCCAGGCCTTCCAGGGGCAATTGGTGGGCACCTTGCGGGTCGGCCTGGTGCCCCTGGCCAGCTTCGATCCCATGCCGCTGCTGCAGCACCTGCGCCTGTTGCACCCCAAGCTGCATTTTCAGCTGCAGGTGCTGAGCACCGAGCGCATCCTCGAAGCCGTGGCCAGCAATCGGCTGGAGCTGGGCATCTCCTACCTGGAGCACCTGGATCCGGCGCGCTTCGACAGCCTGACCCTGACCGAGACGCGCATGGGCCTGCTCTATGACGAGCGCCATTTCAGCTTCGACCAGGCCGCGCTGGACTGGCAGGCGGTGGCCGGGTTGCCGCTCGGTCTGCTGACCGGCGCCATGCATTTTCGCCAGTCGGTGGATCACGGCTTTCGCAGCCTGGGCCTGACGCCGCAGCCGGTGCTGGAGACCGATGCGGTCTATCTGCTCTTGCAGGCGGTCAATGCCGGACTCTGCTGCGCCGTGGTGCCCCTGGCCGGCGGCTTCGATCGCCTTACGCCCCATGCCCGGCTGATTCCCATCGACACGGCCCGCACCCTGACGCCCCTGGGCCTGCTCATTCGTCGGACCGAACCCCGACTGGCGGTCGCCGATGCCTGTTTCCAGGCGGTCAAGGTGCTCTACGCCGAGAGCGATAGATAGCGTTTATCAAGGCATCGGTCATAGCGATTAGACGCCTCGGGATGTGCTGGTTAATCTTTGATCTGTGTCAAACCGCCGCAGGTCGTTTTCGCCCATGTCCCAGCAATCGCCAGACCTCGTTGCCGCGCCCCCCGCCGGCTATGCCTTCGCCGAGCTGGAGCAGCCTGCCGTACGGGGCGAACAGCCGCTGGCCGAAGAGGTGGCGCTGGCCATCGCCTACAACGGCATCAGCCATGCGGTGATGATGGCGACCCCGGCCGACGTGGAAGACTACGTGGTCGGTTTCAGCCTCAGCGCCGGCATCGTCGATGCCATCGACGACATCTATGGCATTCAGGTGCGGCGCGTGGGCGAGGCGCTCAATGTCGACGTCGAGATCAGCAGCCGCACCTTCTGGGCGCTCAAGCAGCAGCGCCGCCAGCTGGCGGGGACCAGTGGTTGCGGCCTGTGCGGGGTCGAGGCGCTGGAACAGGCGCTGCCGCAGCTGGATCGACTGCGCAAGGTGCGGCTGCCCCCGGCCGCCCATCTGCATGACCTGCGCCAGCGTATCGACGCCGCCCAGGATCTTGGGCAACGCAGCGGGGCGGTACATGCCGCGCTGTTCATCGACGCTCAGGGCGAGCTGACCCTGTGCCGCGAAGACATCGGCCGCCACAACGCCCTGGACAAGCTCATCGGCGCTCTGCTGCGCCAGCGCCAGCCGGTGCGCGAGGGCTGCGTGGTAGTCACCAGTCGCTGCAGTCTCGAACTCATCCACAAGGCGGTGCGTGCCGGACTCGCTACCCTCATCACCCTGTCGGCCCCCACCGGGCTCGCCGTGGAATGGGCGCGCCGCCATCGGCTCAATCTGATCCACCTGCCGCACCGGTCGCCACCGCGGGTCTATGCCCCGGCGCCCGTTGCCCCTTGATCCCACAGGTATCGCCATGAACAAACCTCAGCAGTCCTTCAAACCCTATCAAGGCCCCGCCGCCGGCTGGGGCGCCCTGAAGAGCGTGGTGCACTTCTGGCTCGACAGCGGCAACGCCTTCAAGAATCTGCGTACGCTGCTCAAGACCAACCAGGACCACGGCTTCGACTGCCCCGGCTGTGCCTGGGGCGAGGCGCCGGAAAACGGCCTGGTGAAGTTCTGCGAGAACGGCGCCAAGGCGGTCAACTGGGAGGCCACCAAGCGCCGTGTCGACGCCGCCTTCTTCGCTCGCCACAGCGTGACCTCGCTGCAGGAACAGAGCGACTACTGGCTCGAATATCAGGGCCGGCTGACCGAGCCGCTGCGCTATGACGCGGCCACCGATCGCTATGTGCCCATCGCCTGGGACGCCGCCTTCGCGCTGATCGCCAAGGAGCTCAAGGCCCTGGCCAGCCCCGACGAAGCCGAGTTCTATACCTCGGGTCGCGCCAGCAACGAGGCGGCCTTCCTCTATCAGCTGTTCGTGCGCGCCTATGGCACCAACAACTTCCCCGACTGCTCGAACATGTGCCACGAGGCCAGCGGCGTGGGCCTGGGCCGCAGCATCGGCGTCGGCAAGGGCACCGTGACCTATCATGACCTGGACGAGGCCGATGCCATCTTCGTCATCGGCCAGAATCCCGGCACCAACCACCCGCGCATGATCGAGACCCTGCGCAACGCGGTGAAGCGCGGTGCCCAGGTGGTCTGCTTCAACCCGCTCAAGGAGCGTGGCCTGGAGCGCTTCCAGCATCCGCAGAATCCGTTGGAGATGCTCACCAACGATTCGCGACCGACCAACACCGCCTACTTCCGTCCGGCCCTGGGCGGTGACATGGCGGCGCTGCGCGGCATCGCCAAGTACCTCCTGCAGTGGGAGCGCGAAGCCGCTGCCAAGGGCGCCAAGCGCGTCTTCGACCACGACTTCATCGCCGCCCACACCCTGGGCATGGACGACTACCTGGCTCAGGTCGACGCCACCTCCTGGGAGCTGATCGAGCGCCAGTCGGGGCTGTCGCTGCACGAGATCGAGCAGGCCGCGCGCATGTATGCCCGCGCTGAGAAGGTCATCATCTGCTGGGCCATGGGCATCACCCAGCACCGCCATTCGGTGGCCACGGTGCAGGAAATCGCCAACCTGCAGCTGCTCTGCGGCCAGATCGGCAAGCCTGGTGCCGGTCTCTGCCCGGTGCGCGGCCACAGCAACGTCCAGGGCGACCGCACCATGGGCATCGACGAGAAGGCCCCGGCCTGGCTCAGCGACGCCCTGGCCAAGCGCTTCGCCTTCGAGCCGCCGCGCAATCGCGGTCACAACACCGTGGAGGCCATCGCCGCCATGGAACAGGGCCAGGCCAAGGTCTTCATCGCCCTGGGCGGCAACTTCGCCCAGGCCACCCCGGATACCCCACGCACCCACAAGGCGCTGCGCAAGTGCCGGCTGACCGTGCACATCGCCACCAAGCTCAACCGCAGCCACCTGGTGACCGGTCAGCAGGCGCTGATCCTGCCCTGCCTGGGTCGCACCGAGATGGATGTGCAGAAGGGCGGCAAGCAGGCCATCACCGTGGAAGACAGCTTCAGCATGGTGCATGCCTCCGCCGGCATCCTGCGGCCACTGTCGGCGCAGATGAAGTCCGAGCCGGCCATCGTCGCCGGGCTGGCCAAGGCCGTGCTGGGCAACCATCCAGTGGATTGGGACTGGCTGATCGAGGACTACGACCGCATCCGCGACCTGATCGCCGACGTCATCCCCGGTTTCCAGGACTTCAACGCGCGTCTCGCCGCCCCCGGTGGCTTCTACCTGGGCAACAAGGCCGGTCGCCGGGAGTGGAACACCGCCACTGGCAAGGCCAACTTCGCCGCCAATGCGCTGCTGCATGACCTGTTGCCGGACGCGGTCCGCCGCCAGGGCGTGAAGCCGGACCTGATCCTGCAGACCATGAGATCCCATGACCAGTACAACACCACCATCTACAGCCTGGATGACCGCTATCGCGGCGTGAAGGGCCAGCGCGACGTGGTCTTCGTCAACCAGGCCGATCTGGATCGCCTGGGCGTGGCGGCCGGCGAGAAGGTGGATCTGGTCGCCCTGTGGGACGACGGCCTCGAGCGCCGGGTCCGCGGCTTCACCGCGCTGCCGTTCGACATCCCGGTCGGCCAGGCTGCCGGCTACTATCCGGAAACCAACCCGCTGGTGCCCCTGGAAAGCTATGGCGAGGGCAGCTTCACGCCCACTTCCAAGTTCGTCGCCATCAAGGTCGAAAAGGCCAGCGCCGGCAACCGCATCGCCTCGGTGGCCTGACCGGGGTAGGCTGTCCTATCGGAAAGTCTGTACAAAGTCTCGCGAGCTGGAGCCAAAGGAGACGAAAAGGGCTGAGGACGCGGAATTTACGACTGGTAAATGAGCATCCGAAGCCTTTCCAGCGCCGTTTGGCCAACGCACAGCAGCTTTTCAACAGGCTCCGAGGAAAGGACAGCGATGCAACGCATCGCCACCTGGCTCGGCGAGGATCCGGTCCGCTGCCAGCTGCTTGCCGTTCTTGCGGGATTACAACTGCCCGATGCCTGGCTGGCGGCCGGCTTCGTGCGCAATCTGGTCTGGGATCGGCTGCACGGCTATACCGTGCCGACACCGCTGGTAGATCTGGATGTCATCTATTTCGATGTGACCGACTGCCGGCCCGAACGGGACAGGGCCATCGAGATGGCCCTGGCGGAGCGGGCGCCGGGGTGGCCCTGGTCGGTGCGCAACCAGGCTGCCATGCATCTACGCAACGACGATGCACCCTATGCCGATAGCCTGGATGCCATGCGTTTCTGGGTCGAGGTGGAGTCCGCGCTGGCCGCGCGCCTCACCGAGACGGGCGAACTCGAGGTGGTCAGCCCCTTCGTCCAGGATGGGCTCTTCGCCTTGCACTTGACGCCGAATCCCTGGCGGCCCCGGCTCGACGCCTTTCGCCAGCGCCTGTCGAGCAAAGGCTGGCTGACGCGCTGGCCGCGCTTGCACGTGCAGAAGCCTGGGTTTGCCGAGCGGGATTGATGGCAAACGCCGAAGCGGGTGGCGAACTGCTTCGGCGCTGGCGTCAGACCTTGAAGCGTGCGGTTAGCTCCTGCAGTTGCAGGCTCAGGCGGGCCAGCTCGGTACTGGAGCCGGCGGTTTCCTCGGTGGCGGCGGCGGTCTGGTCGGCGACCTCATGAACCTTGACCACGCTGCGACTGATGTTCTCACCCGCCGCGCTCTGCTGCTCGACGGCAGCCGCGATCTGCTCGTTCATGGCCTCGATTTCGCCCACCGCGCTACTGACACTGGCCAGTACCACGCCGGCTTGGCGGGTCAGGCCGACACTGTCGCCGGTCAACTGGATGTTGCGCTCCAGCGCCTCGCTCATCTTGTCGGTGCTGCCATGCAGGCTGGTGATCAGGCTGGCGATTTCATCAGTGGAAGAGCGGGTGCGCTGCGCCAGCCCGCGTACCTCGTCGGCCACCACGGCAAAGCCACGACCTGCCTCGCCGGCACGGGCCGCCTCGATGGCCGCATTGAGCGCCAGCAGATTGGTCTGTTCGGCGACAGCCTTGATCACGTCCAGCACGCCGCCGATGCGGTCGGCGTCCTGCTTGAGCAGCTCCATGGTCACCTGGGTACTGTCCACTTCCTGCGCCAGGGTTTCGATCTGGGTGGCGACCTGGTTGACCATCTCATCGCCTTCGCGAGTCTTGAGCGTGGCCTCGCGGGCGGTCATGGAGGCCTGCTCGGCATTGCGGGCCACCTCGCCAATGGTGGCGGTCATCTGCTGCATGGCGGTGGCGATCTGCTCGGTCTCCACCTTTTGCGCCGTGGCGCCCGCCCGCGTCTGCTGGGTGATGGCGGAGAGCTCTTCAGCGGCGCTGGCGACCTGGACGACGCCGTCTTTCTGCTCGCGGATAAGCTCGCGCAGATTGACGATCATGCGTTGCATGGCCGCCTGCAGGAGGCCGAGTTCGTCCTTGCGGTCGGCCTGGGTCTCGACGGTCAGGTCGCCCGCGGCGATCCGTTCCACGGTGCCGAGGGTCTGGCGCAGTGGCGTCACGATGGAGCGGGTGATGATCCAGGCGGCGACCAGGCTCAGCAGCACCGCCAGGAGCAGGCCGCCAAAGAGCATCAGCTTGGCATCGCGGATATCGCCGAGACGGAACTGGTTCTGCACCTGCTTCATCTCGTCGGCGGTCTTGAGCAGCGCCAGGATGCGCTGGTCCAGGCCGTCGTCGGCTTGTTCGAACTGCTTCTGAATGGTGAACAGCTGCTGTATCTGGCGCTGATACTGGTCGAAGAGTTCTGGCAGTCGCTGCAGGCTCGTGGTCGAGGCGCTGCTGGCCGGCAGAGTCTTGAGTACGGCACCGACCTTGCCCAGTGAGGTCTGCAGGGCTTCCTGCTGCGGGCCGGCGGATTTAAGCACATAGACGCGGAAGTCGATTCGCAGTTTTTGCAGGGCCGCCAGCAGGGACGAGAATTGCACGCCGCCATGGTCGATCTGGCTATCCAGCGCGCTGGAGGCGTCTTGAAGCTGCTTGTCTAGCGTATCGCCAGTCTCTCTTATGCTCTGGATGGTGGCATCGCGGTCCTGGGTCACCTTCAGCGTCTGCTGATAGAGGTCACGATATTTCTGGAGGGTTTGCTCGGTGCGGGCGAGCAGCGCCTGGCTCTGGGGGCGTCGAAACAGCGGGCGAGCTTCCTGCAGTTGCTTTTCGAGGGCGTCGATGGAGAGCTTCCAGCGATTGGCCTGCTCCGTTTCCGGCAGTAGGGCGAAGGCCCCGCGGGCATTGCGCATGTCGCGAGTGAGCAGGCCGATCTGGGTGAACTGCTCGATGAGATTGCCGCGCCGGCCTAAGGCCTGGATGCCAGACCAGCCTGCGTAGGCAATGGCCAGTGTGAGGATGATCAAGGCGGTGAAACCGGAAAAAAGCTTTGTACGAACACTCATATTGTGCAACTGCATGGATGCTATTCCTGATGTTCGGAAAAATGTTCCGGAGCCAAGGGAAAGAAAAAGGGAAAGATCTTAAACCAGCTGGAAAGGCTCTGGGATGAGCATTTTCCGCTTCGAAGAAGATGCGCCAAATTGGTAAATCTATTTATGGAGTGTCCCTTCAAGCTCTGCCTGGAGGCTTGGCCGACCACCGTTTGCAAGAAAAGCCTTTTTGTTTCAGCTATAGCGAGACTCGAGCATTATTTGGCGAAGTTGATAGAAGTAAAAAGCTAAAAGTTTATCCTTGCTATTAGTCTGTCTTTATATGAAGAAAGTAGGTTAAATAATTTTTCTGAAAAAATGGCTTGCAGGGTGGGGTGTAAAAAGACCGCATAAGGAGAGTGCCAAGGTCGATGCAGGCTGCCGGGGCGGCGGAGAATGCGCAGTCCGTGGCGCGCTGGGTCGCAAGGGGGTGGCTCGAGGATGAGCGAGCCGGCACTCGGCGAACCCTGGAATGCCGCTAGACTCCATAGAAAGGTCATTCGCTTTCCCTCTCTGGCAAGGAATCCCCATGTCCACCACGGAGCGTCGCCGCGCCTTCCTTCAGCATCCGGGCTTTTCGCGGCTGTTCGCACCCGGTCGCCTGACCCTGGGCTTCCTGCTACCGCTGGAGGGCTATCCCGATGATCCCATGCCGACCCTGCGCGACCATGCGCGTCTGGCGCGGCTGGCCGACCAATTGGGCTTCGCTGCGCTCTGGGCACGCGACGTGCCCTTCTATGATCCTGGTTTCAACGACGCCGGCCAGGTATTCGAACCCTTCACCTATCTCGGCTATCTGGCCGGCATCACCCAGCACCTGACCCTGGCCACTGGCAGCGCCGTCATCACCCTGCGGCATCCCCTGCACTTGGCCAAGATGGCGGCCTCGGTCGATCAGTTGAGCGATGGTCGCCTAGTGTTGGGAGTAGCCTCCGGCGATCGCCCGGTGGAATACCCGGCGTTTGGCCTGGAAGGCGAGTTCGAGCGACGGGGCGAGCGCTTTCGCGATGCCTTCGAGATGTTCCGGCTGGCCGGCGAAACCAATTTTCCCCTGGCTGAATTCCGCCGTTTCGGCGATCTGCAGGGGCTGGCCGATCTGGTGCCCAAACCGGTGCACGGTCGCATCCCGGCGTTGGTGACCGGGCGCAGTCGGCAAACGGTGGACTGGATCGCCGCCAAGGCCGATGGCTGGTTCTATTACTTCGTGCCTGCCGAGCATGTCCCGGCGCTGACGCGGGTCTGGCGCGAGGCGCTGAACGAGATCGGCGGGCGCGAATTGTTCAAGCCCTTCGCTCAGGGCCTGTTCTTCGAGCTGGCCAGTGATCCGGACCAACCCCCACGGCCCATCCATGCCGGCCTGTCCTGTGGGCGGCGAGCGCTGGTGGACTATCTCACCCAATTGCAGGAGGCGGGCGTCAATCACCTGGCGCTCAATCTGCGTCCCTCGCGCCGTCCGGCCAGCGAAGTCGTCCAGGAGCTGGGCGAGTTCGTGCTGCCGTACTTTCCGTCCCTGCAGTGAAAGGCCCGGCCCCGTGTGAAGCCAGGTAACACTTGCCTGGCTAACGACTTTCCCAAGTCGTCATTCGAATGCGCGATTCCTCTGTGGCGGGGGTTCGACCAGGTCGCAACCCTTGGCCTGATCTCTGCATAGTTTTGCGATCTGTTACCTTGCCATTGGTGCAACCAGATCGACGGTAGAACCTGCCGGGTTGCACTTGGTTGCACTTTTCTTTCGAGCGGCGCTAAGCTGCGCCGAATTTCGATGCCTTCTTGCTTGAGGACCTGCGCATGGCCACCACTACCACCCTGGGCGTAAAGCTCGACGAAGCCACTCGCGATCGCCTCAAGGAAGCGGCTCGCCGTATCGATCGGACGCCCCATTGGCTGATCAAGCAGGCTATCTTCACCTATCTGGAAACCCTGGAAAGCGGTGCGACCCTGGCCGATCTGCAGGGTATCGCCCAGCGGCTGGCCGAGGGGGACAACGAGGCGGTGGAAGCCCTGGCCGATCCGGTCTATCAGCCCTTCCTGGAATTCGCTGAAAGCATCCTGCCGCAATCGGTCCTGCGCTCGGCCATCACCGCCGCCTATCGCCGCCCAGAAGAAGAGCTGCTGCCGCTGCTGCTGGAGCAGGCGCGCCTGCCCGCTGCCCAGGCCAAGGCCACCCACGAGCTGGCCCACCGCATCGCCGAGAAGCTTCGCAACGCCAAGGGTGCAACCGGGCGCTCCGGGATGGTGCAGAGTCTGCTCCGTGAGTTCTCACTGTCGTCCCAGGAAGGCGTGGCCCTGATGTGCCTGGCCGAAGCCCTGCTGCGCATCCCCGACAAGGGCACCCGCGATGCCTTGATCCGCGACAAGATCAGCACCGGCAACTGGCAGCCGCACCTGGGCAACAGCCCCTCGTTGTTCGTCAACGCTGCCACCTGGGGCCTGCTGCTGACCGGCCGCCTGGTCTCGACCCATAACGAAGCCGGCCTCACCAGTTCGCTCAATCGCCTCATCGGCAAGAGCGGCGAGCCGGTGATCCGCAAGGGCGTGGACATGGCCATGCGCCTGATGGGCGAGCAGTTCGTCACCGGCGAGACCATCGCCGAGGCCCTGGCCAACGCCAGCAAGTTCGAGGCGAAGGGCTTCCGCTACAGCTACGACATGCTGGGCGAAGCGGCCCTGACCGAGGCCGACGCCCGTCGCTACCTGGCCTCCTACGAGCAGGCCATCCACTCCATCGGCAAGGCCTCCCACGGCCGTGGCATCTACGAAGGCCCGGGCATCTCCATCAAGCTGTCGGCGCTGCATCCGCGCTACAGCCGCGCCCAGTACGACCGGGTGATGAGCGAGCTCTATCCGCGCCTGCTGGAGCTGACTCTGCTGGCCAAGCGCTACGACATCGGCCTGAACATCGACGCCGAGGAAGCCGATCGCCTGGAGATCTCTCTGGATCTCTTGGAGCGCCTGTCCTTCGAACCGCAACTGGCCGGCTGGAACGGTATCGGCTTCGTCATCCAGGCCTACCAGAAGCGCTGCCCGCTGGTGATCGACTATCTGATCGACCTGGCCCGGCGCAGCCGTCGCCGCCTGATGATCCGCCTGGTCAAGGGCGCCTACTGGGACAGCGAGATCAAGCGCGCCCAGGTGGAAGGCCTGGAGGGCTATCCGGTCTACACCCGCAAGGTCTACACCGACGTGGCCTACCTGGCCTGCGCCCGCAAGCTCCTGGCGGCGCCGGAATCCATCTATCCGCAATTCGCCACCCACAACGCCCACACCCTGGCCGCCATCTACCAGCTTGGCGGGCAGAACTACTACCCCGGCCAGTACGAATTCCAGTGCCTGCACGGCATGGGCGAGCCGCTGTACGAGCAGGTGGTGGGCAGCGTCAAGGACGGCAAGCTGGCGCGGCCGTGCCGCATCTATGCCCCGGTGGGCACCCACGAGACGCTGCTGGCCTACCTGGTCCGCCGCCTGCTGGAAAACGGCGCCAACACCTCCTTCGTCAACCGCATCGCCGACCACTCCATCTCCCTGGACGAGCTGGTGGCCGATCCGGTGGTGCAGATCGAGCAGCAGTCCACCAGCGAAGGCGCCATCGGCCTGCCGCATCCGCGCATTCCTCACCCCAGCGCCCTCTACGGCGCCGAGCGCTGCAATTCCAGCGGTCTGGACCTGTCCAGCGAACACCGCCTGGGTTCGCTGTCCGCGGCGCTGCTGGCCAGTGGCAACACCGCCTGGGAAGCCCGCCCGCTGCTGGGTCGCGCCAGCGAGCCGTCGATTGCGCAACCGGTGCTCAATCCGGCCGATCGCCGCGATCGCGTCGGCCAGGTCAGCAACGCCACCCGCGCCGATGTCGACATCGCCCTGGAAGAAGCCCTGGCCGCCGCGCCCATCTGGCAATCCACCCCGCCCGAGCAGCGCGCCGCGGCCCTGGATCGCGCCGCCGAATTGATGGAGGCGCAGATCCAGCCGCTGATGGGCCTGCTGGTGCGCGAAGCCGGCAAGACCTACGCCAACGCCATCGCCGAGGTGCGCGAGGCGGTGGACTTCCTGCGCTACTACGCTGCCCTGGTGCGTCGCGACTTCGCCAACGACAGCCACCGCCCGCTGGGTCCGGTGGTCTGCATCAGTCCCTGGAACTTCCCCTTGGCCATCTTCAGCGGCCAGATCGCCGCGGCCCTGGCCGCTGGCAACACCGTGCTGGCCAAGCCGGCCGAGCAGACCCCGCTGATCGCGGCCCAGGCCGTGCGCCTCCTGCTGGAAGCCGGCATCCCCGAAGGCGTGCTGCAGCTGCTGCCGGGTGAGGGCTCCAGCATCGGCGCCGCCCTGGTCAACGATGTGCGGGTCAAGGGCGTGATGTTCACCGGCTCCACCGAGGTGGCCCAGATCCTGGCGCGCAACATCGCCGGACGCCTGGACGCCCAGGGCCGGCCGATCCCGCTGATCGCCGAGACCGGTGGCCAGAACGCCATGATCGTCGATTCCTCGGCGCTGGCCGAGCAGGTGGTGGCCGACGTGGTCGCCTCCGCCTTCGACAGCGCCGGTCAGCGCTGCTCGGCCCTGCGCGTGCTCTGCGTACAGGAGGACGTGGCCGATCGCGTACTGGAAATGCTCAAGGGCGCCATGGCCGAATGCCGCCTGGGCAACCCGGAGAACCTGGCCATCGACATCGGCCCGGTGATCGACGGCGAGGCCAAGGCCACCATCGACAAGCACATCCAGGCCCTGCGCGGCAAAGGCCGCCGGGTGCACCAAGGTGGACGGGTGGAAGGCGATGCCATCCACCGCGGCACCTTCGTCATGCCCACCCTGATCGAGCTGGAGAGCCTGGCCGAGCTGGGTCGCGAGGTCTTCGGGCCGGTGCTGCACGTGGTGCGCTATGGCCGCAAGGACCTGGACAAGGTCATCGACCAGATCAACGCCACCGGCTACGGCCTGACCTTTGGCGTCCACACCCGCATCGACGAGACCATCGCCAAGGTGGTGGAGCGCGCCCATGCCGGCAACCTCTACGTCAACCGCAACATGGTCGGCGCGGTGGTCGGAGTGCAGCCCTTTGGCGGCGAAGGCCTTTCGGGCACCGGTCCCAAGGCCGGTGGTCCGCTATACCTCTATCGCCTGCTCAGCACCCGTCCGGATGGCGATCCGGCCGTGGCCCTGGCCAAGGGTAGTACTGGCGAGACCGAATGGCAGGTGCGTGATGCCCTGCGTCAACAGGCCGGCAATCCGCTGGGCGCTCTGCATGACTGGGCCAAGCAGCAGGGCTTGGGCGAGTTGGAGCAGGCCTGCCTGAGATTCGCCGAGGAGTCCCTGAGCGGCCTGACCCGCCTGCTGCCCGGCCCGACGGGCGAGCGCAACAGCTACAGCCTGCTGCCGCGCAGCCGAGTACTGTGCCTGGCAGCAGACGAAAGCGATCTGCTGCTACAGCTGGCGGCGGTCATGGCGGTGGGCAGCACCGCGCTGGTCGAGGAGGCGCACAAGGTCACCCTGAATCGTTTGCCGCAAACGGTGCGGTCGCGGGTGCAGGTAGCCGCCGACTGGCGCAAGGATGAAGTCGCCTTCGAGGCGGTCCTGCACCACGGTGACTCCGACCAGCTGCGCCAGGTCTGCCAGTTGGTAGCCAAGCGCAACGGCCCCATCGTCGGCGTCCAGGGCCTGGCCCGCGGCGAGACCGCCATCCCGCTGGAGCGCCTGCTCATCGAGCGCGCCCTGAGCGTGAATACGGCAGCGGCCGGCGGCAATGCCAGTCTGATGACGATCGGCTAAGAAGTATCGGGCTGCGAAAGCGCGTAGCCTGAGCGCAACGAAAAGCCCAGCACGTGAATGCTGGGCTTTTTACCTTCCGGGCGGTCGCAGCCTTGTCCGTAGCACGGACAGCTCGTAGGTTGGGTTGAGCGCAGCGATGCCCAACAGTCAGCCTTGCCGTTGGGCTTCGACGGTGAAGCTGTCTCAGCTCGGTTACCCGTAGATTGGATCGAGCGTTGCAAAAAAGCCCAGCACTTCAATGCTGGGCTTTTCGTTTTCCGGAAGGCAGTGGTATGGACCAGGCTTCAGCGTTTTCTAAGCTTGGTTTGATCCACTTTCAGTACTGCGCCCCATACCCCTCCGGCTCCACCGGAAAGCCGCCGTCGTTGGCGGCGATCAGCTTGTTCAAACGCACCGGGATGGCCTTGGCCGCCGGTACCTTGCTGCCTTCGGCGTGGTGCCAGAGCGGAATCAGGGCATTGCATTCCGGGTAATAGCCGCCGCAGGCGCCTTCCGGGATGTTGTAGGGCGTGACCCGCAGCGGCCCGACCTCACGACGCACGCCGTCGTCGGCCACCGTCGACACCTGCACCTTGTCGCCCTCGGCCAGGCCCAGGCGTTCGATGTCGTTGCGATTCATCAGGAGCACCGCGCGGGTGCCCTTCACGCCGCGGAAACGATCGTGATAGCCATAGATGGTGGTGTTGAACTGATCGTTGCTGCGCAACGTCATCAGGGTGAGGACGTCACGCCCGCTGGCGGGCATGTCCGGGTCTGCATCCAGGCTGCGCGGCACGATGAGATTGGCCTTGCCGGTCTCGGTCTTCCACTCGCGCTTGGCCGCCGGCAGCGGTCGATGGAAGCCGCCCACCTCCCACATCCTGGCATTGAAGTCGTGGAAGATCTCCGGGAAGGAGAGGGCGATCTCGTCGCGGATCAGCGCATAGTCGGCCACCCAGGCATCCCAGGTGACCTTGGGGTTGTCTGGCAGGGTGGCCTTGGCCAGGCCAGCGACGATGGCCGATTCGGACAGCAGGTCACCTTCAGGCGGCTCGGCCACGCCGCGCCAGCCGTGAATGCAGCCGGTGCTGTCCTCGGTGCTGTGAGCCTGCTCCACGCCATTCTGGCGATCGATTTCGGTACGACCCAGGCAGGGCAGCAGATAGGCCTTGTCCGCCGGGACGAGGTGATTGCGATTGAGCTTGGTGGCGATCTGTACCGACAGGCGCAGGGTGCGCCAGGCCGGTTCCATCAGACTGGTCTCGGGAATGGCGCGCAGGAAGTTGCCACCCAGGCCGATGAAGGCCTTTACCGAACCATCGAGGATGCCTTCGCAGGCCTCCACGGTGTTGCGGCCCTTGTCCTGCGGCGGGGTGAAGCCGAAGCGCTCGCCGAGCTGCTCCAGCGGCGCCAGTTCCGGTTTCTCGGTGATGCCCACGGTGCGCTGACCCTGGACATTGGAATGGCCGCGCACCGGGCAGATGCCGGCACCGGGTTTGCCGATGTTGCCGCGCATGAGCAGCAGGTTGGTCAGCATCTGGATGGTTTCCACACCATGGCGATGCTGGGTCAGCCCCATGCCATAGATGCCGATGACCTTCTGGCGACGGCCATAGACGGCGGCAGCCGCTTCCAGCGCGCTGCGGGTCAGACCCGACTGGCGCTCCAGTTGCGGCCATTCCTGACGCTGCAGCCACTCGCAGAACTCGGCGAAACCATGGCAGTGCTCGGCGATGAAGGCATGGTCGAGCACGGCGGGCTGGCCCTGCTCGCGAGCCAGGTCATCGGCGGTCAGCAGCGCCTTGCACATACCGGTGAGGGCGGCGATGTCGCCACCCGGCTTGAGCTGATGGTACTGGGTGCTGATCTGCGTGGGGTGATCGGTCAGCATCTCCACTGGCGACTGCGGATTGACGAAGGTCTCCAGGCCACGCTCGCGCAGGGGGTTGAAGGTGATGATGGGCGCGCCGCGTTTGCGTGCTTCCTGCAGGTCATGCAGCATCCGCGGGCTGTTGCTGCCGGGATTCTGGCCAAAGAACAGCAGGCAGTCGGCCTGATCGAAATCGTTGAGGGTCACGGTGCCCACGGTCACGCCGATGCTCTTGGGCAGGGCCACCGAAGTGCTCTCGTGGCACATATTGGAACTGTCCGGCAGATTGTTGGTGCCGTACAGGCGGGCATAGAGCTGATAGAGGTAGGAGGTCTCCAGCGCCGCGCGACCCGAGGCGTAGAAGATTACCGAATCCGGATCTAGTGCCTTGAGCTCGGCGCCGATGTCGGCGAAAGCTTCAGCCCAGCTTACCGGCCGATAGCGATCACTGGCGGCGTCGTAGCGCAGGGGGTGGGTGAGGCGTCCGACTTCTTCCAGATCGTAGTCGCGCCAGCCGCGCAGTTCGGTGAGGGAATGACCGGCAAAGAACTCCGGTCCGCACCTCTTGCTGGTGACCTCCCAGGCGGTGGCCTTGGCGCCGTTCTCGCAGAATTCCAGTGGGTGAGGCTTGCCCGGCTTGGCCCAGGCGCAACTCACGCAGGCGAAGCCGCCATGCTTGTTCTGCCGGGTCAGCAGGGCACCGGATTTGAGCGGCACCCGCTCGCGCAAGACGATCTCGGTCACCGAGCGCGCCGAGCCCCAACCACCGGAGGGCGCGTCGTAGCGTTCAACCTTGGGTTTGCCGATCTTGCTCATGGTGCGCCTCGTGTGACGGTCTGGCGATGTGCCTGTAGGTCATGGGACGGCGCGTCTGGCAGTAAGGTTCTGGCGGTCAGCCAGGCGGTGCGGCGAAGCCCAGCTGACGCCAGCCTTCGTAGACGGCCACGGCCACGGTGTTGGACAGATTGAGGCTGCGGCGATTGGGCAGCATGGGCAGGCGCAGCCGCTGTTCGGGTGGCAGGGACTCCAGCACCTCGGCCGGCAGACCGCGACTTTCCGGGCCGAACAGCAGGGCATCGCCCGGCGCGTAGGCGATCTCGGTGAAGGGACGGCTGGCCTTGGTGGTGAAGGCCAGCAGTCGGGGTGGCTGCAAATCTGCTATACAGGCCGCGAGGCTGGCATGGGTCCGCACGCTGGACCACTCGTGGTAGTCCAAGCCGGCGCGGCGCAATTTCTTGTCGTCCAGCGCGAAGCCCAGCGGCTCGATCAGATGCAGGCGGCAGCCGGTGATGGCGCACAGGCGAATGACGTTGCCGGTATTGGGCGGAATTTCCGGTTGGTAGAGGATGATGTCGAACATGAAGGGCAGGGCGCCTGGCAAAGCGCCTATGGTACTGCGCCGCCGTCGCGAGCGGGGTAGGGCGATGAACCTCTGGCGCCGGCTGGTCGACTGGCTGTTGCGCGAACAGCGTGCCCGCCGGGAGGAATTGGCGCGGGTGGAGGATCCCGAGCTGCTCAAGGCCGAATGGCGCGGCCAGCGCCAGCGCCTGACCCTTTGGCTGGCCTCGGCGGCCCTGGGCGCCGGCCTGTTCGGCATGATCATCGGCCAGCTGATGTACCAGCGCACCCATCCCGATCCCTGGTCGGCCGAGGCCCGCCGCCCGGTCATCCTCGGGGTGGACAGTCGCCAGGAGGCCGGCCGCTTCGAATTGCTGATCACCGCCGACCGCTCACTGTTCTACGAACGCTATCGCCCCGAAGGCGCCCTTAGCCTGCGTCTGCCCCGGGCCCGCTGGGACGGTGGCGAACGCCAGGGACGAGTGGTACGGCCGGGCGGCAGCTTTTCCTGGGCGGTACGCCAGGACGGACAGGACTTGAAGATTTTGCTGGTGGGCGTCGGTGGCGCCCTGCAGGCCAGTGATCGTATCGTCGAGGAAGGCGAGAACTGGGTGCTCCACGTCGAGGTCCCACTGACCCCCTGAAATGCCCCGTTATCAGGCAAGAGGCTGGCTGTTTGCACCAGAGCGGAACGGGGTGGGGTGCCGGGTTGCCTTGGTGCTTCGGCTGCCATTGCCAATCCCATGAGCTAGGCCGTGGGGTGAAAAGCGCTCTAGCCTGGGGTTTGCGACTTTTCACGGACGAAAAAAGAGGCCATCACAGTGAGTGATGGCCTCGAGAAGAAAAGAGGGGATTCCCCAGCCTGCCTGTACCGAGGTCCCCAAAAGGGTAGTTACCTAGGTTATTGCAGAAGGTGTGCCAAGTTTTGAGTTGGGTGGTTTTTGGGAGCGTCGTAGGTTGGGTTGAGCGCTAGCGAAGCCCAACGTTATTAGCGGTGCCTAGTCTTATTGCTGCCCTAGCTGCCCTAGCTGCTCTAGCTACTTATCGCGGTTGCGGACGGCTCTGGTTTCGCCTAGCCGGCGACTCACTTTTCTTTGCTTGCGGATCGCCGCCCGGTGCAAAGAAAAGTAAGCAAAAGAAAGCACACCCCGACAGTTCAGCCCTCCGCTGCGCTCCGGGTCCCCTCACTCCGGCGCCGCTCCGGGGGCACGGCACGAAGGGGCCTCCTGCCCCTCGCGCCTTGCTCGGCGTCCTGCCTCGCATCCCCCTCCGCGACATCTGCACTCGGCCTCACTGACGGGGGCGGGGCGCAGGCCTGAGACTTCGCTGTTCATAGGATTCGTAGCATGGAAAACCGCGCAGCGTTTTCCACTGGCGCGTAACGCCGATCCCTGTGGACAAGGCTTCGCCGTTGTCCACGCTACGGGCTACGGGTTTTTGTGGCTATTCAACCAACACTTTCAGGCTAGCGAATCGCCCCGTTCAGGAGGGCGAACGCCAGTGCCGTGGAGTGGGTCGAGCCGCATGGATGCGGCGAGAGGTCCAGTGGGCCATGGACGGCCCATCTGGACCGACCCCGGAACGGCGCTGGTGTGAGCGAAACGTAGCGCAGCGAAGTAACAACCGTAGGCTGGCCCGAAGGGCGAGCAACGCGAGTCACCTGGAGCGAAGCGGAAGGCCGGATGGTCGGGGCAAGCGTTTCTGGTTACTTTTGTCCGGGGCGCGCAGCCGCGACTGGCAAAAGTGAGTCGCTCGGGAGAGCGAAACAAGAAGTACCGGCAAAACTCGGTAACCGGCTAGGGCACCAATAGTCCAAAGCGTTGGGCTTCGCTTACGCTCAGCCCAACCTGAGGTACCGTAGAGAACCCTCAGTCCTCCCCCTCCTCATCCGGCCCGTCCACCTTCATGCCCAGCTCCTTGATCTTGCGGGTCAGGGTGTTGCGGCCCCAGCCCAGCAGGACGGCGGCGTCGCGGCGGCGGCCGGCGGTGTGCTTGAGGGCGGTCTCGATCATGATGCGTTCGAAGGCCGGCACGGCGTTGTCCAGCAGGCTGGACTGGCCGCGGGTGAGGGCCTGGTCGGCCCACTGGCGCAGGGCCTGTTCCCAATTCGCGGCGGGGGCGGCGTCCTGGGGCTGGTTGAGCAGCTCCGGCGGCAGGTCGTCGATCAGCACCTCGCGGCTGGAGGCCATCACCGTGATCCAGCGGCAGGTGTTCTCCAGCTGGCGCACGTTGCCCTGCCAGGGCAGGCCCTTCATGTATTCCTCGGTCTCGCCGCGCAGGGTCTTGGGCTCGACGGCCAGCTCCTGGGCCGCGCGCGCCAGGAAGTGGCGGGCGAGGGCGGGGATGTCCTCGCGGCGATCGGCCAGGCGCGGGATGTGGATGCGGATGACGTTGAGGCGATGGAAGAGGTCTTCGCGGAACTTGCCCTCGCGCACCAGGCCCTCCAGGTTCTGGTGGGTAGCGGCGATGATGCGCACGTCCACCTTCACCGGGGTGTGGCCACCGACGCGATAGAATTCGCCATCGGCCAGTACCCGCAGCAGGCGGGTCTGGGTGTCGGCCGGCATGTCGCCGATCTCGTCGAGGAACAGGGTGCCGCCATCGGCCTGCTCGAAGCGGCCGCGACGCTGGGCGGCGGCGCCGGTGAAGGCGCCTTTCTCGTGGCCGAACAGCTCGGACTCCATCAGGTCCTTGGGGATGGCCGCCATGTTCAGGGCGATGAAGGGCGCCGCGGCGCGCGGACTGTGACGGTGCAGGGCGTGGGCGACCAGTTCCTTGCCGGTACCGGATTCGCCGTTGATCAGCACGGTGATGTTGGAGTGCGAGAGGCGGCCGATGGCGCGGAATACCTCCTGCATCGCCGGCGCCTCGCCGATGATCTCGGGGGTACGGGTCAGGTGCGCCGGTTCGGCGAAGCCCTGCTGCTCCTGGGCGTGCTGTCCGGCGCGCTTGACCAGGGCCACGGCCTCGTCGACGTCGAACGGCTTGGGCAGGTATTCGAAGGCGCCGCCCTGGTAGGACGCCACGGCGCTGTCCAGGTCGGAGTGGGCGGTCATGATGATGACCGGCAGGCGCGGGTGCATCTCGCGGATGCGTGACAGCAGGTCCAGGCCACTGGTCCCCGGCATGCGGATGTCCGAGATCACCACGTCCGGCTGCTGGCGGCCGAGGCGGGTCATGACGCTGTCGGCGCTGTCGAAGGCGACGGTGGTCATGCCCTCCTGTTGCAGGGCTTTTTCCAGGACCCAGCGGATGGAACGGTCGTCGTCGACGATCCAGACGGTCTCCTGACGGCTCATGCGTACTCCTCGTTATTCCAGCGGCAGGAAGATGCTGAAGGCGGTGTGGCCAGGATGGCTTTCACACTCGATCAGCCCCTGGTGCTGGGTGATGATGTTCTGGGTGATGGCGAGCCCGAGGCCGGTGCCGTCGGGGCGACCGCTGACCATGGGATAGAAGATGGTTTCCTGCAGGTCCTGGGGGATGCCCGGACCGTTGTCGGTGATCTCCACCTTGCACACCAGGCGATGGCGGTGGTGGCCGATGGTGAACTGGCGCAGGGTGCGGGTTCTCAGGGTGACCCGGCCCAGGCGCAATTCGTTCTGCTGGGAGATGGCCTGCATGGCGTTGCGCACGATGTTGAGCACCGCCTGGATCATCTGCTCGCGGTCGATCATCAGGTCGGGGATGCTCGGATCGTAGTCGCGCACCAGGTTGATCAGTCCCTGGCTTTCCGCTTCCACCAGGCTGCAGACGCGTTCGAGCACCTCGTGCACATTGGTGATAGCCAGCTTCGGCAGCTTGTTGGAGCCGAGCATGCGATCGACCAGATTCCGCAGTCGATCGGCTTCCTCGATGATGACGTTGGTGTAGTCCTTGAGCGCCTCTTCCGGCAGCTCGCGGGCCAGCAGCTGGGCCGCGCCACGGATGCCGCCGAGGGGATTCTTGATCTCGTGGGCCAGGCCGCGCACCAGCAGCTTGGTGGTCTCCTGCTTGGAGAGCTGGGCCTCTTCCTTGGTGATGCGCAGCAGCCGGTCGCGGGGATGGACTTCCAGCAGCAGCAGGGTGTTGTGGCGATCCAGGATCGGGGTCACCGCATAGTCCACCGTGAGGCTGTTGCCCGAGGTGGAGATCAGCAGCGCCTCGCGCTTGGTGAAGGGGTGGGCGTGGTCCACCGCCTGGCGCAGCGCCTGCAGGGCCTCGGGCGATTCGGTGAACAGCTCGCTGATGAATTGGCCATGGCTGCGCTGGCCGCTGATGGCCAGCAGCATCTCGGCCGCCGGATTCATGTACTCCAGACGCAACTCCGCATCGAGCAGGATGACTGCAGTGGTGAGGTTGTCAAGCAGGAGTCGGTGGATGACGTCGGTAGGCATGAGGGGCCACAGCGCTATAGGGACGATAGGAAAATGCAAGAAGCAAACCAACACGCCCCGAGTTAGGGCAGATGGCTGAAACGTGCACTAACAGCCGTCGCACGCCGGACGAAGCTGCACAGGATTTGTATCAAGATGGTGCACAGTCAAAAAGCGCACCAAAGAGGTGCGTTATAGGAAGGGTAGCCAGGATTTCCTGGCTTCGGGCGGTTTCATGTCCAGCGGACATTCCGGCCGCTTGCCCCAGTCCTTGTCGCTGCAGGGATGGGCGCGGCGCTTCTGCTCCAGGGAGGGGCGCCGCAGATGGAAGGGCTGGGCCGGCGTCCGCTCCAGCACGTTGCCATCGGCGGCGAGGATCTCCGCCACCAGGCTGTGGGTGCCGCGGTCCAGGCCGCCCAGGGGAAACACCGGGCTGCGTCCGGCGCCGGCTTCCCGGTCGTCCAGCAGCAGGCGGTAGCTGTGACCCGGCTGCAATTCCGGCTCGCTGACCAGGCTGACGATGAGCTGCCCTTCCTGATCGATCACCGTGGCATCGGGTTCGGGCACCAGGATGCGCAGCATCTGGTAGCGGAAGGGCGCCGCCTTGGGCGTCCTGGCCACTGGCGCGGCGGGGGTCGGACTCAGCTTGCGGGTCGGCTGGCCCTGCTGATTGAGGTTGTTGGGCACCGTGATCGGCACCTGGGTGGCCTTGACGCCCTTGGGCGGCTGGTCGGTGTAGACCCGATTGCCTTCCTTGTCGACATAGCTGTAGACCGCCGCCTGGGCGGGCAGCAGCAGGCAGAGCAGCAGCAGGGTCAGGAGCGCGCGCATCAGCGGGCCGGGCTGTTGACGCTGATGCGCTGCACGGTCACGGTCTTCTCGGCACTGGTCTGGACCACCTCGCCGTTGCCGGACAGCACCTGGGCCGCGAAACGGTGCTCGCCGCGATCCAGATTGGCCACGCCGAAGCGGGTGCTCTGGCCGGGGCTGCCATAGGGGGCGCCGTCCACCAGCAATTGCAGCGACTGCCCCGCGCCCAAGGCCGGTTCCAGGGATACGCCCACCGAGAAGGTGCCGTTGTTGGCGCGGATGGCCTCATCGTCGGGCACATTGACCTCCAGGCGGCTGAAGGCCGGGCCGGCAGGCGTTGCCGTCGCCGCAGGCGCACTGGGGATGGGCGGCGCCGGCCGTGGATTGTCCACGGTATTGGTGGGTGCCACCTGCACCGGCTTGGCATTGGCCGAGGGCTGGTCGCTGAACACCGTGTTGCCTTCGGCATCCACCGACTTGTAGATCGCGGCCTGGGCGGAGCAGGCGAGGCAGAGCAGACAGCAGGCAAGCAGGCGAGGCATGGCGGAATCTCGGCCGGGCGATGGAGATCAAGGGTAGCAGGCGCGTCGTGTGGTCAGGTAGGCAGCTCGGCCGCTCCGCGCTGGCGTCGGTCGCGGCGGCTATTCCTACGCAAAGAAAACCCGCGCAAAGAAAAGGCCTCCCGAAGGAGGCCTCTTTCAGTTACTGCAGCGGGATCAGACGCTGTAGTACAGATCGTATTCCAGCGGGTGCACGAAGGTACGCACCTTGATCTCTTCCTCGGACTTCAGCTCGATGTAGGCATCGATGAACTCGTCGGTGAAGACGCCGCCCTTGGTCAGGAACGCACGACCGGCGTCCAGGGCTTCCAGGGCTTCCTTCAGGCTGCCGCAGACCTGCGGGATCTTCTTGCCTTCTTCCGGCGGCAGATCGTACAGGTTCTTGTCGGCGGCATCGCCGGGGTGGATCTTGTTCTGGATACCGTCCAGGCCGGCCATCAGCAGGGCGGCGAAGCACAGGTAGGGGTTGGCAGCCGGATCCGGGAAGCGGGCTTCGATGCGGCGGGCTTTCGGGCTCGACACATAGGGGATACGGATGGAGGCGGAGCGGTTACGGGCCGAGTAGGCCAGCATGACCGGGGCTTCGAAGCCGGGCACCAGACGCTTGTAGCTGTTGGTGGACGGGTTGGTGAAGCCGTTCAGTGCCTTGCCGTGCTTGATGATGCCGCCGATGAAGTACAGGGCGGTATCGGACAGGCCGGCATAGCCTTCGCCAGCGAAGGTGTTCTTGCCATCCTTGGAGATGGACATGTGCACGTGCATGCCGGAGCCGTTGTCGCCGTACAGGGGCTTGGGCATGAAGGTGGCGGTCTTGCCGTAGGCATCGGCCACGTTGTGCACGACGTACTTCAGGGTCTGGGTTTCGTCAGCCTTCTTGACCAGGGTGTTGAACTGCACACCGATCTCGTTCTGGCCAGCGGTCGCCACTTCGTGGTGGTGGACTTCCACGACCAGGCCCATCTCTTCCAGGGCGTTGCACATGGCGGTACGGATTTCGTGGTCGTGATCGACCGGCGGTACCGGGAAGTAGCCGCCCTTGACGCCCGGACGGTGGCCCTTGTTGCCGGACTCGAAGTCGGCATCGGTGTTCCAGGAGGCCTGCTCGGAGAAGATCTTGAACATGGAGCCGGAGATGTCCGACTTGAACTTCACTTCGTCGAAGATGAAGAACTCGGGCTCCGGGCCGACGAACACGGTGTCGCCGATACCGGTGGACTTCAGGTATTCCTCGGCAGCACGGGCGATACCGCGGGGGTCGCGCTCGTAGGGCTGCATGGTGGAGGGTTCGATGATGTCGCAGACCAGGATCAGGGTCGGCTCTTCGGTGAAGGGATCCAGAACGGCGGTGCTGTCGTCGGGCAGCAGGATCATGTCGGAGGCTTCGATGCCTTTCCAGCCGGCGATGGAGGAGCCGTCGAACATCTTGCCGTGGGCGAAGAAGTCTTCGTCCAGCGCGTCACGCGCCGGCATGGTGACGTGTTGCTGCTTGCCTTTGGTGTCGGTGAAGCGCAGGTCTACCCACTTCACGTCGTTTTCTTTGATCAGTTGAACAGCCTTCGACATGGTTTCCTCCAGAGGAATTTCGGCCGGGAGCGGTTGGCGGTACTCCCGGTATCAGCTGTGCCCTTGAGGGGCGCTTCCGTACTGCCTGGTCCACGACCGGCGTTCCACGAAAAGCGCCCTATGCTGGCCCAGGGGCGGCTGCCTCACAAGAGAGCAAGTTGTATGCCAGTGCCCTCAAATGGGCTGGAGGCCCTTCCTGACGCCTGTCGTGCCGTTTTCAGGCCAATCAGTGACGCATCTGCGCACCAATTTGGTGCTTAATAATTCATAACTGCACCTAAATGGCGCCCCAAGTGATTTTGTCGGCTGGATTCGAGTGCGTGATGGTTTTCAGGTATGATATTGGCCCTTTTCTTTCGCGTTACCCGCCCCCCGTTTCCCGCTCATGAAGCTCATCATCAAGGTCTTTCCGGAAATCACCATCAAGAGTCGCCCGGTGCGCAAGAATTTCATTCGCCAGCTGGTGAAGAACATTCGTGTCGTGCTGCGCGATCTGGATCCGGATGTCCGCGTGGAAGGGGTCTGGGACAACATCACCCTGGAGACCGCGCTAAGCGAGCCGCGGCTGCTGGCGGACATGAAGCAGCGCCTGGCCTGCACCCCGGGCATCGGCCAGTTCCTCGAGGTGCACGAGTATCCGCTGGGTGACTTCGAAACCATCCTGGAACTCTGCGTACGCCACTTCGGCGAGCGGGTACGCGGCAAAGTGTTCTCGGTGCGCTGCAAGCGTGCCGGTCGCCATGACTTCTCCTCGATGGACGTGGAGCGCCATGTCGGCGGTGGCCTGCGCGAACGCTGCGGCGGCGCCGGCATCGCCCTGAAGAATCCCGAGGTGAACGTCCGCCTGGAGATCCGTGACCAGCGGCTGTTCATCATCGACGAGCACCACGAAGGGCTGGGCGGTTATCCGCTGGGCGCCCTGGAGCAGGTGCTGGTGCTGATGTCCGGTGGTTTCGACTCCACCGTGGCCGCCTATCAGATGATGAGACGCGGGATGGTCAGCCATTTCTGCTTCTTCAATCTCGGCGGGCGGGCCCACGAACTGGGCGTGATGGAAGTGGCCCACTATCTCTGGGAGAAGTACGGGCGCTCCCAGCGCGTGCTGTTCATCAGCGTGCCCTTCGAGGAAGTGGTGGGGCAGATCCTCACCCAGTGCGACGACAGCCACATGGGCGTCATCCTCAAGCGCATGATGCTGCGCGCGGCCAGTCGCATCGCCGAGCAGCTGCAGATCGAGGCGCTGGTGACCGGCGAAGCCGTCTCCCAGGTTTCCAGCCAGACCCTGACCAATCTGGCGGTGATCGACAAGGCCACCGATACCCTGGTGCTGCGCCCGCTGCTGGCCAGCCACAAGCAGGACATCATCGACACCGCCCAGCGCATCGGCACCGCCGACTTCGCCAAGCACATGCCCGAGTACTGCGGCATCATCTCGGTGAATCCCACCACCAAGGCCAAGGCCCTGCGGGTGGAGCACGAGGAAGGCAAGTTCGACATGGCGGTGCTCGACGCCGCCCTGGAACGCGCACGCTTCATCACCGTCGACAAGGTGATCGAGGAGCTGGGCAAGGACGTGCAGGTGGAAGAGGTGGACCAGCCGCTGCCCGGGCAGATCGTGGTGGACATTCGCCATCCCGACGCCCAGGAAGACCTGCCGCTGGAGCTGCCTGGCATCGAGGTGCAGACCATGCCGTTCTTCGCGCTCAACAGCCGTTTCAAGGAACTGGACGAGAATCGCCAGTACCTTCTCTATTGCGACCGCGGGGTGATGAGCCGGCTGCACGCCCATCACCTGCTCACCGAAGGGCACGCCAATGTGCGCGTTTATCGTCCGGCCTAAGCAGCCGGGCCTACTGGGTGGCAGTATCCGCCACCGCCCTCCCGACCTCTTCTAGCCCGCCGGCCACATACCGGTCGGCCGCGTTTCGCGCCTTTGCAATCTCCGGCTGTCAGCCTGCTGGCTGAAGCTCCTTCATTTCTATACCGAGAACACCACTGTGATCGAGAATCTACGCAACATCGCCATCATCGCGCACGTCGACCATGGCAAGACCACCCTCGTCGACAAGCTGCTGCGCCTGTCCGGCACCCTGGACCGCAAAGAAGCGGAAAACGAGCGGGTGATGGACAGCAACGACCAGGAAAAGGAACGTGGCATCACCATCCTGGCCAAGAACACCGCGCTGAAGTGGGGCGACTACAACATCAACATCGTCGACACCCCCGGCCACGCCGACTTCGGTGGCGAGGTGGAGCGCGTGATGTCCATGGTCGACTCCGTGCTGCTGGTGGTCGACGCCCAGGACGGCCCCATGCCGCAGACCCGCTTCGTGACCCAGAAGGCCTTCAAGGCCGGTCTGCGTCCGATCGTGGTGGTCAACAAGATCGACCGTCCCGGCGCGCGTCCGGACTGGGTCATCGACCAGATCTTCGACCTGTTCGACAACCTCGGCGCCACCGATGAGCAGCTGGACTTCCCGATCGTCTACGCCAGCGCCCTGAACGGCATCGCCGGTCTGGACCACGAGAAGATGGACGACAACATGGATGCCCTGTTCCAGGCCATCGTCGACCATGTCCCGGCTCCCCAGGTCGATCTGGACGGCCCCTTCCAGATGCAGATCTCCCAGCTGGACTACAACAGCTTCCTCGGCGTGATCGGCATCGGCCGCATCGCCCGTGGCCGCATCAAGGCCAACACTCCGGTCGTCGCCATCAGCGATGACGGCAGCAAGCGCAACGGTCGTATCCTCAAGATCATGGGCCACTCCGGCCTGCAGCGCGTGGAAGTGGCCGAAGCCGAAGCCGGCGACATCGTCTGCGTCTCGGGCATGGACGAGCTGTTCATCTCCGACACCCTGTGCGATCCGCAGAACGTCGAAGCGCGCCCGCCGCTGACCGTCGACCAGCCCACCGTGAGCATGACCTTCCAGGTCAACGACTCGCCGTTCGCCGGTCGTGAAGGCAAGTTCGTCACCAGCCGCAACATCAAGGACCGTCTGGAGAAGGAACTGCTGCACAACGTGGCCCTGCGCGTCGAGCCGGGCGAGTCCGCCGAGAAGTTCAAGGTTTCCGGGCGTGGCGAGCTGCACCTGTCGGTACTGATCGAGAACATGCGCCGCGAAGGCTTCGAGATGGCCGTGGGCCGTCCGGAAGTGGTGATCATCGAGAAGGACGGCGAGAAGCAGGAGCCCTACGAGAACGTCACCATCGACATCGAAGAGCAGCACCAGGGCTCGGTGATGGAGCAGATGGGTCTGCGCAAGGGCGATCTGACCAACATGATCCCCGACGGCAAAGGCCGTATCCGCCTGGAATACACCATCCCGGCGCGTGGCCTGATCGGCTTCCGTAACAACTTCCTGACCCTGACCTCGGGCAGCGGCATCCTGACCTCGACCTTCAGCCACTACGGCCCGATCAAGGCCGGCGAAGTGAGCAACCGTCAGAACGGCGTGCTGGTGTCCATGGCCACCGGTACCGCCCTGACCTACTCGCTGGAAACCCTGCAGAGCCGCGGCAAGCTGTTCCTGGCTCCGGGCGACGAGATCTACGAAGGCCAGCTGTGCGGCATTAACAGCCGTGACAACGACCTGGTGCTCAACCCCACCAAGGGCAAGAAGCTGGACAACATGCGCGCCTCGGGCAAGGACGAAGTCATCGCCCTGGTGCCGCCGATCAAGTTCACCCTCGAGCAGGCGCTGGAATTCATCGCCGACGACGAGCTGGTGGAAGTGACGCCCAAGTCCATCCGTCTGCGCAAGAAGTACCTGAACGAGAACGACCGCAAGCGCTTCGAGCGTTCCAAGGTCTGATCCCGCCCGGGTAGTACAGGAAAGCGCCTTCGGGCGCTTTTTTGTTGGCTGTTTTTCAGCAGGTGCCGCGCGCGGGACTGGCGGCTCTGCTAGCGTTTGTCTCACGGTCGCGCCACCCGGAACGGCCCCTTCTGCAGGATGCTGCCATGCTCAAGAACACCCTCGCCGCCGCCCTGACCCTGACCGGTCTCTTCGGTCTCGCCACGGCCCAGGCCGCCGGTTGCGGCACGCCACGCAACGCCTTCGATACCGTCTACTGCGCCAGCAACCTGTTCGCCCAGAGCGACAAGTCGCTGAACCAGACCTATGGCGAACTGCGCAAGCAGCTGCCGGCCGATCAGCAGGCAGTGCTCAAGCAGCGCCAGCTGGCCTGGATCAAGCAGCGTGACAGCCAGTGCGCCCGCGAGGAAGCCGATGGCTACTTCGTCAATCTGGACTGCGCCGTCAGCCTGACCGAAAGCCGTCTGGAGACCCTCAAGGAGCGCCTGCGCGAGTGCGCCAGTACCGGCTGTGAGGCGGGCAAGCTGGGGCAGTGAGGTGAGCCGCGGGAGAGTGATCCGGCGGTTCCCTCTCCCCAACCCTCTCCCGGAGGGAGAGGGGGAAAAGCGGCCCCGCGTAGGTTGGGCTGAGCGCAGCGAAGCCCAACACCCCTATCATCCAAAGGTGTTCCGGCCCTGGGCAGGGCTTGAGGTGCGAGCGCAACCGCATCAGCGTCCCGCTGCCCATCACCTGAGCGACCGCTCTGGCCCCTGCCTTTCAGCACTGCAACGAACGTCTCGTACTTTTTTGTTCACATCCGGATACAAGGACACAAAAACCGTCTAGCGTGAGACGACACGCCCTGACGCGTGCTCCGATAACAACAATCAAGGATGCAGGCATGACATCTTTTCTCAGGCAATGCCTGCCGCTGGCCATCGCCCTGGCCACGGCGCTCGCGGCAACCGCCCAGGCGACTCCCAATCCCTACAGTGGCTTCACCGTGTTCGGCGACAGCCTGCTCGATGCCGGGCAATTTCCCGACACCGGGATCAACGGCGCCAGCCTCAGATTCACCAACCGCGTCGGACCCGGCTACAGCCCGGCGAGCGGCGCGGTGACCGGACCGGTGTCCTCGATCCTGCTCGGCCAGCAACTGGGCTTCGACGTCCGGACCCTGGACGCCTCGACCTCGCTGATCAATCAGCGGATCGGCCTGAGCGATGGCGACAACTGGGCCACGGGCGGCTACACCACGGCGCAGATTCGCGACTCCATCATCGCCCGCAATGGCTCGGTGGTGGCGGTGGGTGGCCTGACCCTGCGCAGCCGGGACGGCTACCTGCCGGGACTTGCCAGCCAGGGCCTGAGTCTGGATCCCAATACCCTGTTCTACATCAGCGGCGGGGGTAACGACTTCCTCCAAGGACTGGTCACCTCGCCGGCCACCGCGGCAGCCGCGGCCAATCGCCTGGGCGACGGTGTCGCTGCCCTGCAGCAGGCCGGCGCGCGCTATATGGCGGTCTGGCTGCTGCCGGACATCGGCCAGACCCCGGCCCTGGCCGGTTCGCCGCAACAGGCGGCCAGCTCGGCCCTGAGTCGGGTCTACAACCAGGCCCTGGTGGCGCGCCTGGCCGGCATCGACGCCGAGATCATCGGCCTCAACGTGCCCCAGCTGCTCGCCGAGGTGGTGGCCGAGCCGGGCCGCTATGGGCTGGCCAGCGGGCAGAATCTCACCGGCACCTGCTTCAGTGGCGACAACTGCACCCGCAACGCTACCTACGGCCTGGGCGCGACGGCGGCCGATCCCAGCCAGTTGCTGTTCAATGATCGCGTCCACCCGACCATCACCGGTCAACGACTGATCGCCGACTACGCCTATTCGCTGCTGGCGGCGCCCTGGGAGGTCACCCTGCTGCCGGAGATGGCCCAGTCCACCCTCAGAGCCCATCAGGATGGCCTGCACCAGCGCTGGCTGGGCGATTGGCATGCCTGGCAGCCGGTGGGGCGCTGGCAGGGCTATGTGGATACCAGCGCGCGACGCCTGGACGTCGACGACCAGCGCAGCACCGCCGGCGGCGATGGCAACGGCTACAGCCTGGACCTGGGCGGCAGCTATCGGCTCAGCGAGGAATGGCGCTTCGGCGTCGCCGCCGGGGTCGCGCGGCAACACCTGGAACCCGGTGCGGCCGATTCCAGCTATCGCCTCAACAGCTATCTGCTCAGCGCCTTCGCCCAGTACCAGGGCGAGCGCCTCTGGGGCGATCTCACCGCCACCGGTGGCCGCCTGGACTATGACGATCTGAGCCGGCGCTTCGCCCTCGGCCCGACCACGCGCAGCGAGCAGGGCGATACCGATGGTGATCTGCGTGCCCTCTCGGCGCGCCTGGGCTATGACCTGGCGGTGGCTGGCAGCCCCTGGCACCTGAGTCCCTATCTCAGCGCCGACTATGCCCGCGTCCAGGTGGACGGTTATCGGGAGCGCGGCAACGACGCCACGGCGCTGGAGTTCGACGACCAGCCGAGCACCTCGCGACGGCTGGGGCTGGGCCTGCAGGGCCGCTGGCAACTGGCACCGGCTACGGCGCTGTTCGCCGACCTGGGTCGCGAGCGGGAATTCGCCGACGGCACTCACGATCTGACCATGCGCCTGAACAGCGTGCCGGGTCTGGATTACACCCTGGACGGCTACCAGCCCGACCGCGACCGTACCCGCCTGAGTCTGGGCGTGGTCCAGCGGGTGACCCCGGAACTGACCCTGCGCGGCGGCTACAGCTATGCTGGCGCGGGCGATACCCAGCAGCAGGGCGTGGGGCTGGGCCTGTCGCTGGATTTCTAAGCGTCGCTCGACCTGGATAACGGGCGCTGACCTTGTCAGCGCCCGTTATCCCTAGACCCGGCTGGGATCACCCAGCCGTTGGCGCTGCCAGTCGCGCAACTCGTCCAGACGCCGCGGCGGGCAGACCAGAAAGCCCTGCAGCAGATCGCAACCGGCCTGCTGCAGGCACAGTTGCTTGAGCTCGGTATCCACGCCCTCGGCGATGACCTGGGCGTCGCGGGCATGGCAGAAGGCGATGAGCGCATTCAGGCTGGCCTGGTTACCGGGCTGGCTGAGGCGCTCGACGATGAGCCGGTCGAACTTGATGGTGTCGGCAGGATAGTCGGTGACCTGCTGGATGGAGGTGTAGCCGACGCCGAAGTCGTCGATGGCCACGCGAAAGCCCTCGGCGCGCAATTCGTGCAGCAGCCCCAGGGTGCGCTCGTTCAGCTCGGCGGCGAAGGTCTCGGTGAATTCCAGTTCCAGATGGCCCGGATCGACGCCGTGGTGGCGCACCCGCTCGCGCAGATAGGGCACGATGTCGGCCTGATCCAGCTGCGCGGATGACAGGTTGACGGACAGCACCAGGTCGCTGCCCAGTACCTCCTGCAGTGCCGGGTACTCGCGGCAGGCCTGGTCCACGACCCAGCGATCGATCCAGCGGAAATGCCCCTGGCGTTCGGCGATGGGGATGAATTCCGCCGGCGATACCGAACCCAGGCGCGGTGAATTCCAGCGCAGCAGGGTTTCGGCAGAGCGTACCTGGCCGCTGCTGTCGACCGCCGGCATGTAGACGAGGTGGAATTCCTCGTCCGGATTCATTCGCCGCAGGTGCTCGTCCAGGAGATCCTGGCGGCGCTGGCGCGCAGCCAGTTCCGGGGTGAAGTGCACCAGGTGATTGCCGCCTTCGTTCTTGGCTCGTTCCATGGCCAGATCGGCCTGGGCCAGCAGGTCGGCCAGGTCCAGCGGCGCCTCGGGGGTCGCCAGGCCGATGCTCAGGGTCACGGCATAGCGGCGTTCGCCGACCAGGGTGCCGTTGGCGTAGTTCTGCTGCAGTCGCTGGCCCAGGGCGAGGGCCTCGGTCGCTGCTGCCGGACCGCGCAGCAGGACGGCGAATTCATCGCCCGCCAGGCGCGTGAACACCAGTTCGTTGCCTGCTTGATAGGCCTCCAGCAACTGCTGGGTCTGGCGCGCCACGGCCTGCAGCAGTTCATCGCCCACCTCGTGGCCGAAGCGGTCGTTGACCGACTTGAAATGGTCGAGGCCGAAATAGAGCAGGGCGATGCGGCGGCCATCAGGCTTGCCCGCCAGCCAGGATTCGCCCATGAGCTGGAAGTAGCGGCGGTTGCCGATCTGGGTGAGGACGTCGGTGCGCAGGGCCGTGCGCAGTTGCGCCAGAATGGCCAGGTTGTTGTCGTGCAGGCGTTTCATGTTGGCGCCCAAATGACCGATCTCGCCGGGCTCGTCGCCGGTTTCGAGGGCCTGGCGCTGACCCTCCAGCACCTCGGTGAGCTGGCTGTCCAGGCGGGCGATGGGCCGGGTGATGTAGCGCCGGATCAGCACGATCAACACCAGGATGCAGGCCAGGGTCACCAGCAGGCCACCACTGAAATAGGCGATCGCCAGACGGCGCAGTTCCCCATGCAGATGTTCTGGGTTCGGGGTCAGGCGCACATAGAGATCGGGTGACAGGCGCACGACAGCGGTGAAATCGCTGGTGCGTACGGGCAGCGTCCGGCTGAATTCCAGGGGCGCGCCATAGCTCTGTTCCAGGGTACGGCGCATGGCCTCCATTCGGTCCGGACTGACCGCCAGCTGCAGCGTCATCGCCAGGCCGCGTTGACCTGGCAGGGGCGGTCCGGCCGTGCTCGGCAACAACGAGGTGGTCGCCACCAGCAGCGAGTGGCCCTGTTCGTCTAGCAGATAATCGCGCCGCTCCAGCGGCCCGTTCGCTTCCCGCGCCAGGCGCTCGAGTAGCTGGCGCTGGACGCTGCTCAGCTGGGCGAAGGGATCGCCACTACGCTCGTAATAGTAGGCCAGGCTGAGATCGGGGCGGGCGATGGCCAGGGAGATGCGCGTGGGAGCGTCGTCGCCAGCCAGCTGGCGCACCGCCAGTTGCAACTGGGTGCCCAGGGCCTCGTTGCGATAGGGCACCTCGGTCTGCCGCAGGAAGTTGCCCAGGGCCGCGCTGTTGGACAGGGCATAGAGCAGATTGCGGCTGAAGTGATCGTACTCGCGATAGGTGGTCTCCAACGCCGCCAGATCGTGGTTGACCCGCGAGCGCTCGAGGCCGATCACCGCCTCGCGCTGCACCGTGTAGCCCAGTCCGACCAGGGTCAGGCTGCAGAGCAGGGCGACTGGCAGGATCAGCAGCAGGGCGCGCCTATTGAGATTCATGGTGACCTACCAAAGCGCTGCCGATGCGCTGCCGGGTCTGGAAGGCGTCGGGCGGACCTTCACGGAAGACCTGGCTGCGGGCGATGACGTCGTCGGGGGGGAACAGGCTGGGATCCTCGCGCAGGTCGGCCGGCAGCAGGCGCACGGCACCGGCATTGGGGGTCGCCAGGTGCAACTCCTCGGTGGCCAGCACGGCATTGCGCGGCTCGTTGAGAAAGTCGATGAAGCGCCAGGCGGCGGCCTGGTGCGGGGAGCTGCTGAGCACCGCCACGCAGTCCATCCACAGCAGGCTGCCTTCGCGGGGCGTGGTGAAATGCCAGGGCTGCCCGGGCGTCGCGGCATTGAGCAGGTGCTGGTCGCCACTGTAGCCCAGGGCCAGATCGATGCGGTCGCTGTAGGCCGGATTGCGCAGGGCGCTGACCACGTACTGATAGGTCAGCACCGCCGGTGCCTGGGCCTTGAGCAGGGCGAAGCTGCGTCTGAGCAACTCGGGATCGTCGCTGTTGATGGCGGCACCCAGGATGATCAGCGGCGCGACCAGCAGGTCGTCATGGTCTTCGAGCATGGCGATGCGGCCGTGCAGCGCCGGCGCCGGCTGCAGCAGCGGCAGCCAGGACGTGGGCGCCTGGGCCAGGCGGTCGCTGCGATAGAGCAGACCCAGGGTGCCCCAGACATAGGGCACCGCGTAGTCGCCACAACTGTGGCGCCAGCGTGGATCGAGTTCGTTCAGATGGGGCAGGCGCCGGGGATCGATGCGCGTCAGCAGGCCGTCCTGGCCGAGACGCGTGGCGCTGACCTCGTTGATCACCACCAGGTCGAGATCGGCATCGCCGCGCGCCAGGGTGGCGTCGCGCACGTCGCTGCTGTCGAAGTGGATTTCCTGCACGGGGGGATGGGCCTTGGCCCAGCGCTGCAGCAGGGTGTCGCTGAAATAGCCTTCCCAGGTATAGAGCCGCAAGGGCTCGGCAGCCGCCACGGGTGACGCGGGCAGACCGGTAAGCACCAGGCTGCAGAGGAAAAGGCAGTAGCGCATGCGGACGACTCGGCGGCAAGGGCTGACTTCTATAGGAGGGGCCGAAGAGCCCGCACGTTCACCCCAGGAAATTCAGGGCTTCTGCCAGTCTAGGAGGCTTGCCCGTATTCGCCAGTCGCGGCGTCGTCTATTGCATGCGCTTGGCGATGTTCCTCAATTCTGCAAGGGCGCCACCCCGGCGCGCTGATGGGCGCGGGTCCAGGGCTTCTGCTCGTCGGCGAACTTGACCGCCAGCCGTTCCAGCACCCGTTGCGTCGGCGCGTTGGTGCCATGCAGCAACAGCAAGGGCAACAGCAGCAGGCTGGCGCCCAGGGCGGCCTGGCGTGGCTTGAGATTGACCTCCTGGCCACGCAGCAGCCAGAGCAGCGTGCCGCTGGCGGCATAGCCGATGGGCAGGCCGGTTACCACTTCCGAGATCGAGTGATAGCCCAGCACCACCCGCGAGACGGCGATGAGCAGGGCGCACAGCGCGCCCAGGGCGGCCGCGGTCAGCCGTAGCGACGGTCGCGCCCGACTGGCCAGCAGCCAGCCCAGCACTGGCAGCACGCTGCCCACCAGCATGGAGTGGCCGCTGAATCCGGTGAAATCCAGACGCGGAATGCCCAGGCCCCAGCCGAAGAAGGCGATCTTGGACAGGGCAACGCTGAGGCTGGCAGCACCAAACAGCAGCAACCAGAGCAGCGCCGCCCGCGCGGACAGGCCGGCCAGCAGCCAGAGCGCGATCAGGACGGCGCAGGGAAGCATCACCGAGGAATCGCCGAAGTTGGTGATGAACAGCCACATGGATAAGCAGACTCCTGGAGAAGACGAGGCATTCTGACCACCGGACGCCCAGAGGTTGCATCGCGCGTGCCAGCCTGTGGACTGGCGCAAGAAAGCGCTGGGATCCCGGTTGCAGACCCAGAAAAAAGCCCCGGCACCGACGGTGGCGGGGCTGTTTGCCGGGAAGCGTCTTACAGACCGGCAGCGGCGCGCAGGGCGGCGGCGCGATCAGTACGTTCCCAGGTGAAGGTGGTGAAGGTGTCATCGCCCACGGTGATTTCCTGAGGATGGCGACCGAAGTGACCGTAGGCCGCGGTGGCCCGGTACATCGGATGGAGCAGGTCGAGCATGGTGGTGATGGCGTAGGGGCGCAGGTCGAAATGCTCGCGCACCAGCTGCACGATCCGCTCGTCGCTAATCTTGGCGGTGCCGAAGGTGTTGATCGAGATGGAGGTGGGCTGGGCCACGCCGATGGCGTAGGACACCTGGATCTCGCAACGCTCGGCCAGACCGGCGGCGACGATGTTCTTGGCCACGTAGCGACCGGCATAGGCGGCGCTGCGGTCGACCTTGGACGGGTCCTTGCCGGAGAAGGCGCCACCGCCGTGACGGGCCATGCCGCCGTAGCTGTCGACGATGATCTTGCGGCCGGTCAGACCGCAGTCACCCACCGGCCCGCCAATGATGAACTGGCCGGTCGGGTTGATGTGGAACTGGGTGTCCTTGTGCAGCAGCTCGGCGGGGATGACGTGCTTGACGATCAGCTCCATCACGGCTTCGCGCAGGTCGGCGTACTTGACCTCGGGATTGTGCTGGGTGGACAGCACGATGGCGTCGATGCCGACCACCTTGCCGCCTTCGTAGCGGCAGGTCACCTGGGACTTGGCGTCCGGACGCAGCCAGGGCAGCAGGCCCGACTTGCGCGCCTCGGCCTGACGCTCCACCAGGCGGTGGGAGAAGGTGATGGGTGCAGGCATCAGCACATCGGTCTCGTTGCAGGCGTAGCCGAACATCAGGCCCTGGTCACCGGCGCCCTGGTCTTCCGGCTTGCTGCGATCGACGCCCTGGGCGATGTCCACCGACTGCTTGCCGATGATGTTGACGATGCCGCAGGTGGCGCCGTCGAAGCCGACGTCCGAGCTGTCGTAGCCGATGTCGACGATGACGTCGCGCACCAGTTGCTCCAGGTCGACCCAGGCGGAGGTAGTGACCTCACCGGCGACGATGGCCACACCGGTCTTGACCAGGGTCTCGCAGGCCACGCGGGCGTGCTTGTCCTGGGTGATGATGGCGTCGAGCACGGCATCGGAGATCTGGTCGGCGATCTTGTCCGGATGGCCTTCGGACACGGACTCGGAGGTGAACAGGGAATATTCGCTCATCGAATGGTTCCTAAATTACCAAGGGGTAGGGGCCCGCAGGCCGGTCGAGACAGCAGTTTCCTTGCTGGACATGACGCCCTTGAGCGTCGGGTCCGCCCGCCACTGGCCAGGTGGCCTCATGACGGGGTGTTTCCCTGATCCGGGCGCGCGAACTGGCGCACCTGGATCTGAAAGCCGTTGCGCAGGCCGAGGTAGAGGCTTTCGCCCGCCTGCAGGCCGGCCGCCTGGGCCCAGCGGGCCAGTTCGTCCTGGTCGAAGCCGAGCCAGAGATCGCCACAGGCGGCGCGCGCCCAGGTCTGGTCGTGGGGGCAGAGGTCGGTGATCACCAGGCTGCCACCCGGCGCCACGCGGCGGGCCAGCTGCTGCAGGGCCTCCGCCGGTGCGGCCAGATGATGCAGGACCATGTTGAGGATCACGCAGTCGGCCGCTGGCAGCGGCTCGGCGAGGGCGTCGGCCAGCTGCAGTTCGACCTGGGCGAGGCCGTCGCGCTGGCAGCGCTGGCGCGCCAGTTCGAGCATGGCCGGGCTGTTGTCCACCGCCACCACGCGGGCGAAGCGGCGCGCCAGATCCGGCAGGAAGGCGCCGTCGCCGGGGCCCACTTCCAGGGCGCAACCGCGCGGATCCAGGGCCAGGGCGTCCAGCAGGCTGAGCAGGCCGTCGCGATACTGCGGCAGACCGGCGATGAGATCCTGCTGAGCCTGGAATTTTTCCGCCACCCGCGCGAAGAAGTCGCGACTCACCGCAGCGCGCTGGGCATGCACCTCGCCGATCCGCGTCTGTACCGCGCTGGGCAGGGCCAGGGCGTCCACTTCTTCGAGCAGGGCGGCGTGCAGGGCGCCACCCAGGCTGCCGGGACGCGGCAGGGCACGGCGATAGAAGATGGCATTGCCCTCGCGGCGGGTGGCCACCAGCTGCGCCTGGGCCAGCACCTTGAGGTGATGGCTGATGCCGGACTGGCCGGTGGCGAAGATCTGCGCCAGCTCCAGCACGCCGAAGGAGGCGCTGTGCAGGGCGCGCAGGACGTTCAGGCGCAGGGGATCGCCGCCAGCCTTGCACAGGGCGGCGAGGGTATCTCCTGGTTCTTGGCCGAGCGCCGGCACGCGTAGCGGGGTCATGGGGCGCTAGTCTAGAGACCCGTCCCAGACCTCGCAAGAAAAGCATCAAAAAGTTTTGATGCTTTTCTGGGGGCGGCTGGCCGCGCATACCTTCGTCGAGGTAGGTAAGATGCCGGAGCCGTTTGGCCGGCAGTCGTCGCGGCCTTGCGGTAACGACCGCAAAACTCGCGCGTCCAACCTGCAGCCCCCTTCCAGGAGCGTCACCGGGTAGCCCCATGTCCGTCCAGCCACCGTCCCCTTCCGCGCCCGCCACCGGCACGCGCCTGGTGATCTGCGAGCACTGCGATTCGGTGCATCGCCTCGAGCCCCTCGCGGCGGGCGAGCGGGCGCATTGCCTGCGCTGTGGCGCCTTGCTCTATCGCGCCAGCCGCCTGGACATCCAGGGTCTGCTGGCCCTGGCGATCGCTGCGGCGGTGCTGTTCGTGATCGCCAATGTCGGGCCCATCCTGCAGCTCAGCTTTCGCGGCCTGCACAGCGAGGCGACCCTGCTGGAGTCGGTGATCGCCATGAGTCGCGGCTTCGCCGGGCCCATGGCGCTGGTGGTGGCCATGACCCTGTTCGTGGTGCCGCTGCTGCAGATCGCGCTGCTGCTCTGGGTCCTCGGCTTCGCCCAGGCCGGCCGCCGCGCGCCCGGCTTCGCCACGGCCATGGTCACCCTGCATTACCTGCGGCCCTGGAGCATGATCGAGGTCTTCGTGCTCGGCGCCCTGGTGGCGGTGATCAAGCTGGCCGGGCTGCTGCACGTGGTGGTGGGCCTGGGGCTGTTCGGCATGGTCGGGCTGATGGTGGTCCTGCTGATCATCGCCAAGCGCGACCTGCATCCGCTGTGGGACGCCGTCGGGGAGCGCGAGCCGTGACCGCGCCCCAGCTGCCACCCCGCGCCGACGAACTCGGCCTCTGCCTGTGCCACGTCTGCGGCAAGGTCTGCACCGCGCCGCGCCACCACAAGGCCGGCTGCCCGCGCTGCGGCTCGGCGCTGCACCGCCGCAAGCCCAATGTCTATGCCAAGACCTGGGCCTACCTGATCGCCGCGCTGATTCTCTATATCCCGGCCAATACCCTGCCGGTGATGTTCACCGGTACCCTGGGGCGCGGCGTGGAGAGCACCATTCTCGAAGGGGTGATCGAATTCTGGGAAGGCGGCTCCTGGGGCGTCGCCCTGGTGATCTTCATCGCCAGCGTGGCGGTGCCCTCCATCAAGTTTCTGGTGCTCGGCACCCTGCTGGTGAGTTGCCAGCGCCGCAGCGACTGGGCGATGGCTCAGCGCGCCCGGCTCTATCGCTTCGTCGAGCTGATCGGCTACTGGTCGATGCTCGACGTGATCGTGGTGGCCCTGGTCTCGGCGCTGGTGCACTTCGGTGCCCTGAGTTCGGCGGCGCCGCGCCTGGGTATCGTGTTCTTTGGTTTCGTGGTGGTGCTGACGATGCTCGCCGCGATGAGTTTCGATCCCCGCTTGATCTGGGATGCAGAGGTGAACGATGACGGACAGGCATGAACCCGACGCCCTGGCGCCTACCCCCGAGGTACGCCGCAGTCGCTGGAGCGTATCGCTGATCTGGCTGGTGCCCATCGTGGCGGCCCTGATCGGGCTGTCCATGGTGATCCACAGCTGGGCCTCGCGCGGACCGACCATCACGGTGACCTTTCTCACCGCCGAAGGGCTGGAAGCCGGCAAGACCCAGGTCAAGTACAAGAACGTGGTGATCGGCACCGTCAGCGACATCCAGCTGGCGCCGGATCGCAATCGGGTGATCACCACCATCGAACTGGAAAAGTCCGCCGAGGGCTTCGCCACCAAGGACGCGCGCTTCTGGGTGGTGCGACCGCGCTTCGGCGTCAACGGCGTCTCTGGAGTCGATACACTGCTGTCAGGTGCCTTTATCGGCGCCGACATCGGTGACTCTACTGAGTCTAAGCGCGACTTCCGCGGCCTGGAGCAGCCGCCGGCGCTGATCCACGGCGCCTCGGGCAAAAGATTTATCCTAACCGCCGACGACATCGGTTCCCTGGACGTCGGCTCGCCCGTCTACTATCGGCGCATCCAAGTCGGCCGGGTGGTGTCCTTCCACCTCAACGAGGACGGCAAGGGCGTCAGCGCCCAGATCTTCGTCGATTCGCCCTACGACCGCTTCGTCACCGCCAACAGCCGCTTCTGGAACGCCAGCGGGGTCGATGTCTCGCTCAGCGCCGGTGGTCTCAAGCTCAAGACCCAATCCTTGGCCACAGTCGCCGCCGGCGGCATCGCCTTCGTCACCCCCGAGTGGCCCAAGGATCCACAGGAGGCCCAGGAAGACCAGAGTTTCACCCTGTTCGACGACCAGACCAGCGCCCTGGCCCCGCCGGATGGCGAGCCCATCTATGTGCGCATGAGATTCCAGCAGTCGCTGCGTGGCCTCGCCACCGATGCACCGGTCGAATTCCTCGGTCTGAACGTGGGCCGAGTGGTGTCTCTGACCCCGGACTACGACGAGAAGAAGGACGACTTCTCACTGATCGTCGGCGCGGTCATCTATCCCCAGCGGCTGGGCGATATTGGCAAGCACTTTGAGGCCGAGAATCGCGACGGCAAGCTGTTCGCCGGCTGGGTGGCCCGTGGCCTGCGCGCCCAGGCCCGTACCGGCAACCTGCTGACCGGACAGCTCTACATTTCCGTCGACTTCGTGCCCAACGCGCCCAAGGTGGCCTTCGATCCCCAGGCCAAGCCGCTGGTGATCCCCACCGTTACCGGTAGCTTCGATCGCCTGCAGGAGCAGATGGCCGGCATCGTCAACAAGATCGACAAGATCCCCTTCGATTCCATCGCCAAAAATCTCGATACCAGCCTGGCGCAGCTCGGCGGCACCCTCAAGCAGCTCAACGCCGGCGTCCTGCCGCAGCTGACCACCACCCTGATGGGCGTGCAGCAGCTCACCGGCAGCGCCAGCCAGAGTCTGGGCGCCGACTCGCCGGTGCAGCAGAATCTGACCCAGACCCTCGAAGAGATGCAGCGCATGGCGCGCTCCCTGCGCGTGTTCGGCGACTACCTCGGCCGCCATCCGGAATCCCTGATCCGCGGTCTGGTGACCGATCCGCCGCCCAAGTTCGAACCGGGCTCCCGCGATCCCGCCAAAGGAAAATTGCAATGAAGCGCCTGACCTGCCTGGCTCTGCCCCTGCTGCTGGCCGCCTGTTCGTCCAAGGCGCCGCTCAACTACCACACCCTGACCAGTGCCGCGGAGCCCGCGGCCACTGGTCGCGCGGCCAGCTTTCGCTTCGCCCTGCAGAGCGTCTCGGTGCCACCGCAGGTGGATCAGCCGCAGCTGGTGATCCGCCAGGGCGAAGGTATCGCCCTGCTGGAAAACGAACGCTGGATCGCCCCCCTGGCCGACGAGGTGCGCAGTGCCCTGTCCGCCGACCTGTCCCGGGACCTGGGCACCCTGGACCTGGGCGATGCCCCCCGTGGCAGCGGCGCACCGGTGCTGCGCATCAAGGTGGACCTGCAGCGCTTCGATTCGCAGCCCGGGCGTGGCGTCCAGCAGGACGCGCTCTGGACCCTGCGCCTGGCCGAGCCCGCAGGGGAGCGGGTGCTCACCTGCGGCAGCCGGATCAGCCAGCCTGCCGGCGGCTCCTATGCCGAGGTCGTCGCGGCGCATCGCCAGGCGCTGAGCGCCCTGGCCAAGCGCATCGAGCCGGTCGCCCGCGCCTTCGTGGCCGAGCATGACACGGAGTGCCCGGCGAGCTAGGACGACACAGCGCCAATCACTGGAAGCGCCCTAATTGAGCGAAAACGGCCGATGCTTGAAGCAAGTGGAGCGCTAAGGTCCAAGGGTAGCCGCGAGGAACGTTGGCATTGCTTCCTACGTCGATGCCCATCCGCGTCTGGAGGCCTAAATCAAACGCCACATGGCCAGTGATCTGTCCGTTAACTTCGGCGAGCGCGCTGCCGCTTTCATTAGGAAGCCGCCGACAAGGGGTTAATCGCCAGCACTGCTAATCAGAATCCTCCGCTGCTGCTTGAGCTGCTGGACTGCTCTAATCTAACCCTTGGAAGGGGTCGAAGGTGCGTCGACGGAAGACGCTGCCGGCATTTACGTCTACTTGCGTATATGCATTAGGCATGGGGCGACATTATGAATGGTGTCGCCCTGCTCGGCGGCCTGGTGCCCTACGATGCCAACCTCCCGATGTTCTTGGAATAAGCCCGTAATACGGTGCCTAGGGCGGCACTGATGGAACAGCGCGAAGATGGCCCTAATCCCCGGCCAGTGACGGCGACGCCGGTGCGCCACGGGGCAGCGAGGAACAACCTAATGCGGTGGTTATGAAAGGTTTCGCCTGCCACCTCCCGGACCAGCGACTCGGACAGGGTAGTACATTTGCAGAGTCGCCGTTTCGCCGCCCCGTCAAGCATTCACAACGTATCTAACCGCAGATACAGCATGCCTCACGAGTTACTTCAGCTATACCGGTTACACGCAGGGATAAAGGCGGCGTATTAGGGCAATCTCTTGCTGATGTGTATGAACCGCTCTACGTGCTATTCGTTATTTTAGGGAGACAAAGCTACCGCACCTGCCAGCCATTACCCTCTCTGACAGGTGCAGCGTCATCGCTTAAGAGGGTTGTCGAGCTTCCGTCAGGGCTCGTCGATAAAGCACAACAACGTCGTCAAGCAGCTCGCGCATCATCGACGCGAGCAATTGCTGGCGAAGTTCTCCGTTCTCTACCGACTCAGACGCCAACTGATCCAACAGATCGTTCAGCACTGACACGTGCAACTCCGCTTCGGCTTCCGGCGTATCTGGCTGGAAGTCAGGTTGGCGCGCTCGATGCGAAGACGTTGGAAAAGGAACAATGGTGCTAGTACGACTAGTCATGGCGTACCTCCGTACAGGAGGTGAAACAGACAGTCGGATAGGCCAGGCGGAGCCCGGGCTTAAAAGGAGGACGAGGCATTCTACTTATGCTCCCTGGTTTGATTAAGGAGCTGCCACCATCCGTTCTGACACAGAAGTGGTGGCAGACCGTACGGGGGTCAGAAACCGGAAACCAAGGGAACCGGCCAGGCAATAGCCTGCCCCGCACGGCCTGCCATAGAAAAGCGGAACGGATCAAATGACCCATATTCGCCTGGCTATGACGCTGCCGCGCCCTGGTTTAACGGGTTCTGACGCCCGGTCGCGGGATTGACCACGACAGCCAAAATCTAACGTCCGTGGTTATCGGTTGCAACCAACAAACCGGCTGGCATGTGCTCCGCTTTCTGGGGAAGTCGACGTCAACAAAAAAGTGGGCATGCCCTAAATCGGATTTTCTGCGGCATGACGCTCCAGTAAACGGCACCTTCGCGCCATCGAATCGCTCAGGACGCGAGCAAGATGGCAACGCGCAAAGGCCCTGCCCTACTTCACTGGCCACTCCTCCTCACATCGCTCTCAGTTGCCCTAAGTACCCCCCATGCGCGGGCGGGCGACAGTGACGCTGAACGTGAGCAGCTAGCTGCCGTCATCCGGCAACTAGCGATTACCGAACACCTGGCCGTCCAAACCGCTGTGCACGCAGCCCCTGCAGGCACCCGCTACCACTTCGACTATGCCCGCTTGCAGCAAGACCTGCAGCGCATCCGCCAGGGTATCGAACACTACCTGACACCTTCCCGTGCCCAGCCCAGGGATCTGCAGCCGCTGGCAGGTGACTACGCCCGCGAGGTCGATCCGCACGAGGCGGCCTCGCCATGACCCTCTCCGCCGCACAAAGCGCGGCCTTTCAGGCCAGCGGTGGCTTCACCCCTGCCGCCGTCTCCACGGTGGTGCTGAGCCTGGTCTTTGCCGTGTTTCAGCTCTGGGGCGTCTGGGCCCTGCGCACGGCTTTCGTGAGCTGGGCCGAACACCGCATGACCCAACGCCAGCTGCTAGGCGTCGCGGTGCGTTTTTTCTTCCTGTACCTGGCCCTGATTTTTCTACTGCTCTCCTGAATCGTGGAGGACCTGAACGTGTCTACATCGCTGTTGCGCATCTGCCCTCGCCGTCTTGCTCAATCCCTGACGGCCGTCAGTGGTATCGGGCTGATTGAAGGCGCCCGCGCCGCTGGCTTGCCCAAGATGGAAGCGCCCACCCGTGGCCAGGGCAGCGGCATCTTGCAAACCCTGCAGAACTACGGCTACGACATCGTCATGCTGGTCGCGCTGCTGGTCGTGGCGTCCATGTTTATCGGCGTGTGTTACCACGCCTATACCCGCTACTCCGAGATCCACACTGGCCGCGCGACCTGGGGGCAATTTGGTCTCACCGTGGCCGTAGGCGCCATGCTGTTGGTCGTGGGGATCTGGCTGCTGACCACCGCCATCGGTGTGCTCTGAAACGCGGAGCTGCCTCACCATGGAGACCGTACGCGCCGAAGACGGCCAGGTTCTGTTCCTGCCCCACCGACTCAATCGCCAACCTGCCGTTGTTCGAGGGCTGACCGCGGACGAGCTCTGGTTTGCCACCACACTATTTGCGTTGATCGGGCTAGGGCTGAGTCTGCCGCTGGCGGTTGTGGTTGGGCAGCTGGCGGTGCTGCCCACCGGCATCCTCATCACCCTGGCGGTTGGGCTCTACCTGAGCAGCGGATTGCTGCAGACCCTCAAGCGTGGACGACCTGATACCTGGCTGCATCGGCACCTGCAATGGCAGGTAGCAACCCGCCTCCCCCTCCTGGCCGCCTGGGTCGGCGGACAGGCGTTGATCCTGCGCTCAGGCACCTGGAGCACACGACGCTCCCGTCCGGTCCTGCGTGAAGGGGAGCGCTGGTCATGAGTCGCTTTCGCCACGAAATCGTGCATCTGCAAGCGCACATACGCACCCTTCGCCTGGCCGCCGGTGCCCTGGCCCTACTAGCGCTGCTACTGGGCCTTGGCTGGTGGAGCGCGCCGCGGGATCTGACCATCCATATCCCGCCTGACCTACGTTCAGGCAGCACCCGACGCTGGTGGGATGTACCGCCCGAAAACGTCTATGCCTTCGCCTTCTACATCTGGCAGCAGCTGCAGCGCTGGCCCAGCGATGGCGAGGCGGATTACCCACGCAACCTCAAAACTCTCTCGGCCTACCTCACGCCCGCCTGCCAAGCCTTCCTCGAGCAGGACTATCAGCGTCGACGCGCCAACGGCGAGCTGCGGCTACGCGTCCGGGGCGTCTACGAGATCCCAGGGCGCGGCTACGGCGAGGACCCAGCACGTCGGGTCAAGGTGATCTCACCTCGCGACTGGCTCGTCACGCTGGATCTGACGGCGGACGAGTACTACAGCAGCGAGCAGATCAAGCGGGCGCTGGTGCGCTACCAGCTCAAGGTCGTACGGCTGGATCAAGACCCTGAGCACAACCCGTTCGGCCTTGCGCTTGACTGCTATGCCCAGCCGCCACAACGCATCGACTCCCATCCGGACCCGACGCCTGCTCAGGCCCCAGGAGCCGCCACATGACTCGCCAGCCCCTATCCCTGCTCGCCGCGCTGTTCCTTGGGCTCGGTGTGGCAGCACCTGGTCAGGCCACACAGATCCTGCACTGGAAACGCCTGCCCCTCGCGGTGCCGCTCATGGTAGGCCAGGAACGTGTCGTGTTCCTTGACCGCAAGGTGCGCGTTGGCGTCCCTACAGCCCTGAGTGATCGCTTGCGTATCCAAAGTACCGGCGGCGCGCTGTATCTACGCGCCAGCACCGTGCTTCCGCCCACGCGGCTGCAGGTACAGGATGTGCAGACGGGCATGATCATCCTGCTCGACGTCGCCGCAGAGCCGGCCAAATCGGATCAACCGGCAGCGGAGCCGATACGTATCGTCTTCGATGCGCCAGGCGAAGAGTCGTCGCCCGCGCCGACTACGCCTGAAGCCAGTACTGCTCAGCGCGTTCCGGACGCGGCCCTGGCGATGGCCCTGACCCGCTATGCCGCCCAGCGTCTTTATGCACCCTTACGCACCCTTGAGCCAGTCGAGGGCATTCACGCCGCCGCGGTGGAGCAAGAGCTGCCCCTGGACAGCCTGTTGCCAGGGCTACCGGTTAGGGCACGCGCCCTCGCCGCCTGGCAACTGCAGCACCTGCGGGTCACCGCAGTTCGCCTGAGCAATCAAAGCGCACGTCCTATCGCGTTGGTGCCCGAGGCACTACAGGGCGACTTTGTGGCTGCCACCTTCCAGCACCCCGACCTTGGCCCGTCCGGTCAGGCCTCCGATACCACAGTGGTCTATCTCGTCACTCGCCACCAGGGACTGCAGGGCGCCTTGCTCCCCAGGGTCACGCCCTTCCCTGACGTCGCACCTCGCCCTCCTGTCTTGCCCGCGCTGCGCCACGGTAATGTCGATGAAGATCAGTAGCCTACTCAAATGGGCAGCCATTTCCCTGGCCGGAATGATGACCGTCGGCCTTACGCGATGCACCGGGTCTTCCAGTACGTCTGATGTTGAGTCCGAAACCACTAATGCACTGACCCAAGAGGAGCGCACCGCCTTGGGGGTTGAGGGCGACTCCCCGCGGGATACCGTCGCGACCCTGGTGGCGCAGGTCAAGCAGCTGCGTCAGGAGCTGGAGACTGCGACGCGCGATGTGCAGCACTCACGTCATGCGACCGGCCGTCCTGAGGATGCAACCGCGCTGGTTGATCAGCGAATCGAACACGCCCTGCAGGCCGAGCGGGAGCAGCGGCAGCAGGCTCAGGAGCAGCTGGCGCGTGAACGGCAGCAGACCGAACGGCTGCTCAACGACGTCAAGCAACACCTGCACACCCCCGTACAGGACGATGCCACGGAGCTGCCGGTAGGACTCGGCCTGGAGCCCACCCAAGAGGCGGCGACTGAAGTGCCACTGCGCTGGATTGAGCCAAGCGATGTGCCGCCTGATGCTGCGCCCAGCAAGAGCCAGGCGCAGCCACTGCAGCTGGGCTTAGCCCCTGAGTCGCCACCCGCCCCAGCCCCTAGCGACCGAATGAGCCACGCGCCTGATGCACCGGCCAAACCGGTCTATACCTTGCCGGCCAATGCCACCCTGGTGGGCTCGATCGCCATGACGGCCCTGATCGGGCGGGTCCCCGTCGACGGCACGGTGAATGACCCCTACCCCTTCAAGGTGCTGATCGGCCCGGAAAACCTGACCGCCAACGGCATCGAATTACCCGACGTGGCCGGCGCCGTGGTTAGCGGAACGGCCTCCGGTGACTGGACTCTGTCCTGCGTCCGCGGACAGATCCGCAGCCTGACTTTTGTCTTTACCGACGGCACGATCCGCACCTTACCTGACGATGACCCGCCCAGCGGCCAGGCCCGACGCGGTGAGTCGGCGGAAAACGCCCTGGGCTGGATCAGCGATGGCCAGGGCATTCCTTGCGTAGCGGGTGAGCGGCGCAGCAATGCGGCCCAGTACCTGGGCTCGCAGGCCTTGATCACAGCCGCCGGCGCTGGCGCGGCATCGCTCCTGTCGGCCGACACCGGCACCCGTGCCGTCTTCAGCGGCGCTGGCACGTTCGGCACCACCAGCACGCCCGGACAGGGGGCGCTCAACCAGATCCTGGCCAGTGGCATGCAGGACCTGTCGCAGTGGGTCAATCGGTTCTATGGCCAAGCCTTCGCGGCGGTGTACGTCAAACCCGGCGCCCAGGTCGCGGTGCACCTGGAGCGGCCCGTCACGCTGGATTACGCCCCCCAGGGGCGACGCGTTCATCACCTGACAGGAGGCTTCCATGCAGCGCCCTTGGACTGACGTGACTTTCGCGCTTGCCACCCCGCTGCTAACCCTTGCGCTGGCGGGCTGCGCCAGTAAGGACACGCTACTGCCGCCCGGTGATCACACCATGCTCGACCTCTGGCGTACCCACACGAGCAGTGTCCAGGGCGCCGAGGCTCGCCTGAACGAGGCCCGGCAGCAGGTGCGCCGTCCGCTGTCGGTCGAGGATGAGCCATCCCCCAGCAGCATGCGTGCGGATCTGCGCCAGCGCGCACAGGCCCTCAACCAGCAATTTCCCCGTCTGCCCAATCCTGACATGGTGATGTATGTCTTCCCGCATTTGGCCGGCGAGGAGTCGGTTCCAGTGCCAGGCTACAGCACAGTGTTTCCGCTCTATCGACACGCACCCTACGCCCTGCCCGGTGAACGCTTGGAGGACTACTGATGCGCCGCGCTTGGCTCCGCTGGCCGCGCCTGCGCCAGACGACACCGGACCCTCACTCGTCGGATGCCTGGCAGGCCCATATCATGCGGCTAGCCAAACACGGGCTGGCCGCCCCGGGCGCCTGCCTGGACCAGGCCGGACGCCGCCCTGCTACCCAGGTCGATCAGGACAGGCAGTACGTCCAGGCGCCCTCGTTCGTCGATCTCCTACCGTGGGTGGAATACCTGCCTGACGCGCAGTGCATGCTCATGGACGATGGCCGCTCGGTGGCAGCCTTCTTCGAGCTGCAACCACTGGCGACAGAAGGACGCGAGCCTGACTGGTTCGCGCAAGCGCGCGACGCCGTAGAAACCGCCCTGCAGGAAACACTCGATGAGCACGACGAGAGTCCCTGGGTCGTGCAGTTCTATGCGCAGGACGAACCCGCCTTCGAGACCTACCTCGACACACTGTCCGACTACGTCCGCCCTCACGCCCGCCACAGCGTTTTCACGGACTACTACCTACGGCTGACCGCCCGCCACCTGCAGGCGGTCAGCACGCCCGGCGGACTGTTCGACGACACCACCGTGACCCATTTGCCCTGGCGTGGGCAGCACCGCCGTACCCGGATGGTCGTCTACCGGCGAATTCCTACCACCGCGCGCCGCAGCCCTATCTCAGCGCCTGAGCAGAATCTGAATGCAACCTGCGACCGTCTTACCGCAGCGCTTGCCAGCGCGGGTGTGTCCAGCACACGCCTGGACGCTGCCGCCATCCACGATTGGCTGCTGCGCTGGTTCAATCCCGATCCCACTCACCTGGGCCATACCGATGCCGACAAGGCACGTTTCTTCGCCCTGACCCGCTATCCGGACACGACACCACCCGACGCCTTGGAGTTGGCCAGCGGGACCGATTTTGCGCAGCGGCTTTTCTTCACGCCACCTCGCTCAGACCGAACCACCGGGGCGTGGTACTTCGACGATCAACCTCATCGCGTCCTGGTGGTTGATCGACTGCGTCAGCCTCCGGAAGCAGGCCACCTGAGCGGCGAGATGCACCATGGTGAGGCCCTCAACGCGGTAATGGATCAACTGCCGGAGGGCACGGTGATGTGCATGACGGTGGTCGCAACGCCACAGGATGGATTGGAAGCGCAGCTCAATACGCTGGCACGCAAGGCCGTGGGCGACACCCTCGCCTCCCTGCACACTCGCCAGGATGTCGAGCAGGCCCGAGCCCTGATCGGTAGACAGCACAAGTTGTATCGAGGCGCGCTGGCGTTCTATGTGCGCGCACCGGCGATGGAGAGCCTGCGCCAACGCTGCCACACGCTGACCAACGTGCTGCTGACAGCGGGCCTGCAAGTGGTACGCGAAGACGCGGAAGTGGCGCCGCTCAACAGCTACCTTCGTTGGCTACCCGCAGTCTTTGATCCCGCGGCCGACCGCCGGCATTGGTATACCCAATTGATGTTCGTGCAGCACGCCGCGAATCTGGCCCCTATCTGGGGCCGTAGCACTGGAACGGGTCGGCCCGGCATCACTTTCTTCAATCGAGGTGGGGGTCTGGTGACCTTCGACCCACTCAACCGCCTTGATCGCCAGATGAACGCCCACCTGTTTCTGTTCGGTCCGACCGGATCGGGCAAGAGCGCAACCTTGAATTACCTGCTGCAGCAGGTGACCGCGCTGTACCGACCCCGGTTGTTCATCGTCGAGGCCGGCAACTCCTTTGGGCTGTTTGCCGACTTCGCCGCCCGCCTGGGGTTATCCGTTCACCGCGTAACGCTCACACCGGGCAGCGGCATCAGCCTGGCCCCCTTCGCTGATGCCTGGCGGCTGGTCACACCGACCTCCTCCAAAGCGCTAAACCGTACAGAGGGTGAGCAGTCAGAGGCATCGGATGAGCAACGTGATGTCCTGGGCGAACTGGAGATCATCGCGCGCTTGATGATCACCGGCGGAGATCCACGCGAGGACGCACGCATGACCCGCGCAGACCGAAGCCTGCTGCGTCAGTGCCTATTGGCGACCGCCGAACGTTGTGTCGCGCAGGGACAGCCCGTGCTGACCCGCGATCTCTGCACCACGTTACGCGAGCAGGCGCGCGACGCCACTCTTCCCGAACCTCGACGCGCACGCCTTTTGGAAATGGCCGAAGCCATGAGCCTGTTTTGTCAGGGCAGCGACGGCGAACTCTTTGATCGCCCTGGCACGCCGTGGCCTGAGGCTGACATCACCCTGGTAGATCTGGCGACCTTTGCCCGGGAGGGCTATGGCGCGCAGCTGGCCGTGGCCTACATCAGCCTCATCAACACCGTGAACAACCTGGCTGAGCGCGATCAGTTCCTGGGGCGTCCCTTGATCAACGTCACCGACGAAGGACACATCATTACCAAGAACCCACTGCTGGCACCCTATGTGGTCAAGATCACCAAGATGTGGCGAAAGCTCGGCGCCTGGTTCTGGCTGGCCACTCAGAACCTGGACGACTTGCCAGCAGCGGCCGAACCCATGCTCAACATGATCGAGTGGTGGATCTGCCTGTCGATGCCGCCTGACGAAGTCGAGAAGATCGCCCGCTTCCGCGAGCTGACGCCGGCGCAGAAGGCCTTGATGCGCTCGGCGCGCAAAGAAGCGGGTAAGTTCAGCGAAGGGGTCATCCTGTCCAAGTCGATGGAAACCCTCTTTCGCGTGGTACCACCTAGCCTGGTTCTAGCCTTGGCCATGACCGACCCGGAAGAAAAGGCCGAACGCTTTAGGTACATGCAACTCGATGGCATTAGTGAGTTGGACGCAGCGTTCAGGATGACAGAGAGGCTCGATCAGCAGCGCGGTCTGACAGCGGCTGCCTTGACCCCTCCTTGAAGCTGTCCAAAAAGTTGATGCGCCAGCAGCGGTCGATACAGGCAAGCGTCTTTATCGCCCTGACGGTGCTGGCCAGCCTGTTGAGGTATGTGCAGGCCTTACACTTTTGCAAGCCACAGCCGTTCCACATGGATCACCAAAACCACCAGCGGGCTCTTCTGAATGCGCCTTTTCAGACAAGATGCGGACACCTACCATCTGGTCGTCGAACGCTCATTCAGAAGGAGGCATTTCCGTCGACGCTTCGTACTGTACTGTACGGTTACGCCCCTCACGCTTGGCACGATATAGAGCCAAATCTGCATTCCGCCTAATTACATGATTATCCGATCCATCTTTTGGGAAGGAGGCAATGCCTATTGATACTGTCAGAGGCGGCAGTGAGACGCCCTGAAAATCAATTTCTAAACGCTCGATTTTTTGACGTATACGCTCTGCAACGACTGCCGCCTCATTAGCATCAGTTTCCGGCATTGCAATGATCAGCTCCTCACCTCCAAATCGACATACGATATCCTCGCTTCTCATGGTTGACAGGACTCCACCTATCTCTTTCAACGCTGCATCGCCAGCCGCATGGCCCAGTGAGTCATTGAGTTTCTTGAAATGGTCTATATCAATCATAAGGATCGAATAAGGTTGGCCATGTCTGACGCTACGAGCATGTAGCTGACCAAAGGCCTCCTCAAGGTACCTACGATTGTAGAGGCCAGTGAGCTCGTCACGAGTGGAGTGATATTTAAGCGTTTCTCGAAGTTGCATAGCATTGATAGAAACGGACAGCTGCTCGGTAGCCAGCCCCAAAATTGAGTGCCGCGCCTGCAATAAACCCTCATTACCCTGAATGGATATTATACCCAGCAGCCCTCCCGTACTCGATAGCGACATACATAACGCCACAGTGGCGTCAGTGCCTGACCTGATAATGTGCTTGCAAATTGGAGAGCCGCCGCTTCTTGTTGAATAATGATCTTTCCCTCTCCTAAGACACCAGCACTCAGAAGGATAAATAACCTGCGCGCTTTGATCGCTCACACTACCCCACTGCGTTTTTAGCTCAAGATAATTTTGAGATGGCTTGGAGAGATATACCTCTACGGCGGCCCCTGGAATAACCTTGTCAAAAAGGCTTTTTGTGATTTTTAACACTTCCTCAATCGACTCAGAGCTCTGTAAATATCCAGCGAACTCACCTATAGCACTAAGGTCAGAACTTTTAGATTCGAGGGCGCTCACGGTACTGCCTAGTTCGCAATTCAATTTAGCAGTTTCGTTTTCTGCAAATGTGCGCCTAGTAAGCTCGCGATTGAGTATGAAATATACCCACCCCACCATCAAGAGCCCGACAGGTATTCCAGCTATCGCGTAAAGCAACAGTAAAAACGCACTTTCGTTGGTAGCGTCAATTCGAATATCTAGAAGCCGGTGCTCCAAATTCACCATGCTCGCTATATGATCGCCAATCGCCCTGTGGGTCTCCATACTATTAGGGGATATTGCAGCCTTTGCCCCCTCTATTCCACCAGCCTCATATCCAGCAACTGTGTATTCAAGCTGCTTCATTCTTGCATCAATGAGTGAAAATAGCGCCTCAACGTTTTTTATCTGCTCTGGGTTGTCGCTAACCAAATCAAGCAGCTTTTTCTCATACTCCTGAAGCATAGAGGATGACAATAAATAGATTTTATGCTGCTCTACACTTCCATTTATCATGTATGCTCTTGCACCCGCCATTGCCGATAGCAATTCAACATGCACCTGATTGATTTTAACTATAACTTCCTGAGTATGTGCGACCTGCTTGGAATCCTCTAGAACGCGACCAACGCCGTAATAAACGGAGCCACCAATACCAATAAAAACTAACGCTGCGCTTGCAAGAACAATTCTGAGCCGGCGACGTGTCTCGTTTAGCTTCTTCATTACAAGTCTCTGGAATTTCTATTTACCGATTTTGGTAATTTGAATTAAATGATATCGGCTTCCGCAATATAGACTAGTCAAAATCTACGGTTTCTACTTGAAAAACGGCAGACAGGCGTTATGCACTCTCTTCAACGCTATAGGCTTTTCCAAAATGCTAGATACGGGTCAGTCAACGTGGGGGCCCAACGGCAGCGGATTCCATATCAAGTCTTATGGACTGACTGTGACATCAATAACGATGCAGTTTTTACCCTGAACGTGACCGCTGTGTGCTGACAAAAGGATGTGATCTACGCATTTCCGTACGAACGGTGCAGAAGGCGATGAGCTTGCGCTGAGAGAGACGTCTCGCCAAGGATTGAAGCGCTCTGTAAGGATAAAAAAGGTGTCTGCGACATGCCATACCGCTCTCTTAAAACAGCTCGCCTAAGCTGGAGGTAACCGGTACGCCACCATTTTTGCTCTTATCAGCTGACTACCCACAAAGAAGCTAACCAAACCATTCATATCTATCCTTAACCGCGACACCTCTAGAGCAGCCGCTGCAGGCTGAGGCACGCCAGCGGCGCTCTAGAGGCAGAGACTGCGGAAACTCATAAGGTTGTGATCCACAGAGCGGGCAACTCGGGCCTGCTCGTCCGAAACTGTGGCACTCAGAACATTGCGCTCCTTGATATCGCTGATCGAGCGAGTGACATCTGCCAGCGCCACCTCGCCGTTCATTAGCTTGCGCGTCGGTACAGCTGCGCCTATCACCAACGGCTGTCGTACCGGACGACGACGCGGGCTAGCGAACTATCATGGGCATCCTAGCCCTGAGCGCCATCCCGTCCGCAGGCCTAGGGCAACCCTTACATCATCTCAGGCCGGCGAATGCTCGAGCCATCGCTAAACCGCGACAGCCGATAGGGTGCAGGGTCAACGAAAGACGTCTCGTTCATGACCAGCTCTTTCACCAGCCGCCCCCCGCCTGGCCCGATCCCAAGCCGTGGCCACTAAAGCCCGACGCTATGACTAATCCTGGACAGCCCTCAACAGTAGAGATGACGGGCACGATGTCTGGCGTCGTATCGATCAGGCCTGCCCAGGCGTGCGCGACCTGGATGCCAGCCAATGCGGGAAATTCTTTGGTAAGCCGCGTGATGGCCATAGCCAGAGATTCACGGTCAGGGGTTGGATCAAGGATACGGATCTTCTCGAAGGGCTATACCTGATCCATCCTCCAGCTCTCAAGCGCCTCAAGACCGCTAAAAAGCTCTGTCCAATCCGTAGCTTGAGCTTCTTGGCTAGCTTTGAACGGTACATTTCATAAAACTTGACCGCGTAGCGCATACCTTGAGGCGCCAGCTCCATTCGACCGTACCCGTGAATGGCCACGGTATAAGCGCTATTAAGGCGACGCCGCAGTGCAAAGTCCGGCGTGTTCACGCAGCCAGACAAGATTTCTGGCGCAGCTGTCGTCCGCAGCGCGGTACCCACAATATTGGCAACCGGCAGCTCGATGCCGTGCTGGCGAAGCAGTCGCGAACTCCAGGCGCCTCCTGCGCACACCACGGTGGAAGCCTTGATCAAACCATGTTCTGTCCAGACGCCCGTGACGCGACCATTGGTGAGTTCAAGGCCCCGCACAGTGCACTGCTAATGAATAGACGCGCCGACCGCTTGAGCACCTTTGGCAATGACGGGCGCTGCGTTTCAGCACCTACGCTGAGAGGATTAAAGCCGATCGAACCGTCCAGGTAAGCCGAAACGCAGGTTTCAGCGCTATGCCACTGGCAACAGCAAGCCGGATACCGACATAGCCGCAAGAATTGTAAGTCTGGTTACGCTTTCCACTCGCGTTGTTTAGCGAGCAGTCTCGTATCAAGGCCAAAACGCTCCTGCCCCTCCAGTTGGTAAGCGTCTTCTGCCAAATCGCAGCTCATGAGTAAATTCCATGAGTGTCGAGACACTGTAGAGGGGATCATCACAAAGGGGTACCTAGCCAACAGGTTGTCCCCGAACTGACACTGATTTGGAGAGGGCCGTGCACCAGTTAACCAATTGGGGTTAGGAATGTCCTCGGGTTGCACGACCTTGATCAGGTCTGGATCAAGCACGGTGAAGCAAGTCAGCACATGCGGAACGATGTCCAGCAGGTCAAACCCGGTGTGGACCGCGACTTCCAAGATCGCGGTAGCAGGATCCGCAGCCGCGTACACAACGTGGCGGCCCGGCGGATTCCATCGGCCACCCACCTTATGAGCTCCGATTCCTTTGTCCCATGTGTCCGCAAACTCAGCACGGTCGAGGCGCCAGGCATGCCACGCTCCCGACCAAGGCAAAGCATTCACTGATAGACCCCGTACTTAATCCGCTCTAGATAGTCTTCGACCGCCTGAAACCCCATCGGGTTATGGATCACATCTAAAGGAATGTCTCCGTCGAGATACTTACAGGGCCGACTCAACCACTGCTCTGCAAGCTGCTGGTCACCGAACACATTGATTGCGTCCTCCAGCACCTTGGCATACTGAAACGCGACAGCGCTTTGAAGAGCATCCAGCCTTTCGGAGCGGCCTGCGCTGTTCTGGCGTTGCAGCGTACGGATCGATTTGCCAATGATGCGGCTGGTGATCTTTTTGTGCGCCAAAGGCTGATATGCCGAAATCAATGCATCTACATCGTGACGGTGAAAGCCCTCTGTAGTGCGTTTGTAGATGTCGTAATCACTAAGCTGGCCAGCATCAGTGTGGATGAGAAACCATGTCGGCTTAGCTAGGTTGTAGTCTTTGGTCGACCGACTGGTGACAGTAGTCATGACAAAACCCTCTGGCGTCATTTGACGTATACAGTACCGCCATTTGGCGCATGATGCACTACACCTATGAGCAATTGCGCGCTGGCCTAGCGCTCATTCCAGCCTTACGCAGCATGGGGCAGCGTGGTCCAGACCCGCTGCCAGTTGAGTATGTGTTGAGCGTCGATCACTGCAGCTCACAAAGGGTGTTCTCCGGTGCTGACCGCATGCGCGGTCAAGCAAAAACGTCGCTAAAAATCCGGTAAGGCCCGCTTCCCTATTCTTTCTGGTACTTGGCTTCGTCGTCTTTTGAACTAGGCATATCCCCGCGCCTGGAGACGACTGCCGCCATGACCCTTCGTAATGCCCGGTATCGCCCTGCCTATCTGGGCCCCTTGGTCCTGGGGCTAGCCTGCCTTCGCGCAGAGGCTGTGGACGTTGTGGCCTATACGGACCGCCACCATCCGCTCACCCAGACTCAAGGTGCCCGTGTCGTCCTGCTCGACGAGGCCGCGCGACTGCAAGGAGAGCTTTCTCGAGACCTACCACCCGACCTTGCGACTGCTGAACAAAGGGTTCGCCATCGTCTGGGACAGACGCCAGCCCTCGCCCAGCAACTAGCCAATGCCTACCAAGACCTCCTACAGGCCTGGCATCTGGGGCTTACCCACCTGCCGGCCGTAGTGGTTGATCACCGCTACGTCGTCTATGGCGATATGAACGTGGCCCGGGCCGTGACACGCATCGAACGCCAGCAGGGCCGCCGGCCATGAAGCGTTCTACTCGCCTGCGTCCTTTGCTGCTGGCCGGCACCCTTGTCTGCACGACCGCGGCTTTGGCGCTGGATACCCCAGCGATCGTGGCTTCGGTGGCCTCACCCGACTGCCTGCAGTACCGCGTTGTCGGCATCTGCTACTGGCTTTATTGCACCTTAAGCGGCTGTAGCGTTCGCACCTCGCTCAAGGTCAGGCATTACGTTCCGGACGCGGTCGTTACCAGCTATTCGAACACGGGTGAAAATCCGTGGCAGGCCCTTCGTGCACTGAGTCCGGCGACTGCCATGGCGCGCTCAGGCAGCGCAGGAACCAGCGCCGATGCTCATGAAAACAACCTCGCCCTGTTCAAGAATGCGGATGTGATCGGTCATCCCGGCGCTGCGGCCTTGGGTCAGTATGCCGGCCAGTTTGGCTACACCTGCGGTGGCGCCGGGACGCCGTTCAAACCCTATTTGCTCAGCACCCTCGATACCCTGGCCTGGCGATATGGCGTACCCGAGCGCGCCTATCCTGAAGCGCTGTCACCCGGCCTACGGGAGATTGGCACCCGCGCGCAGGCCAACCTCTGGGGCACCGTCTATCCCCGGACCGGCTTTGTGCATCAAGCCGATGACTACAAGGGCGCTGCAGTCATCGCCCAGCGCGCAGGCGATATCGTCACACGCGAGGGGCAGCCCCACGTCTACCAGCCGCTGCGGGCGCAGCCGCAACCGGGCTACTGGCCCGCCGGCCCGCTCAAAGAGGGCGATGCCCAAACCGGTAGGTGGCAGCCCTTGGCGCCTCGGCTTTCGTCCACCTGCGTGGTGTTCCCGCATGACCAAGCAGGGCCACAGGCCATGCAGGGCGACTACGCCTGGGCGTTGTGGCGCCCCTATGCCTGCTGTGAGCGCCAGGGCCAGGTGCTGCTGGGCAGCCAGGACTTTCTGTAGCGATCTCAGTAGGTATCTCCATGACCCCTCCTCATCGAATGGGCCTTTGGCGGGCTCTGCACCTCGCCGCAGGCATGCTGCTGCTCACCAGCAGTGGCGCGCAATCACTTCGCCTGGATAACACAGGCATCAACCTCAGCGGACCGGTCTTCAGTGACGAGGTGTTCTACAGCATTGGCGGCGGCCGGGCGGTGTCCATGAGCCCGGCGGGCAACATGGAGAGCCTGGGTGTGGGCGTTGGCTGGAACAGCAATCTGGTCTGCGGCGACATGAGCCTGTCGACCACGGTGCAAAACCAGCTCAATGGCGTCACCAACGGTTTTCACAGCCTGATGAACAACGTCATCCAGAACGCCACCAGCGCGGTGGCCTCACTGCCCGCGCTCATCATCCAACGGGCAGATCCTGCCCTGTATAACCTCCTCACCAACGGCATCCTGCAGGCGCGCCTGGACTTCGATCGCTCCAAGGCCAGTTGCCGCGCCCTGGCCGGTCGCATGGCAGATCTTGCAGGCGGAAGCGCCGGATGGGATCAGCTGGCCGAAGGCATGGCGCTTAAACAAACCCTTGCCAGTCGCGACGGAGTGTCTGCGGTTGAGCAGGCTGAAACCCGCGGGGGTCAGCAGGGCGTGCCCTGGGTGGCCGGAGCGCCAGCAGGAGGACGTGATCAGCCCCCGATCCGCCTGATCAGCGATGTCACCCGGGCAGGCTACAACCTGCTCAACGGGCGAAATGCTCAAGAGACCACCGACCTGGACCCCGCGCAGTGCCACGACCGGTTGATCTGTCAGGTCTGGCCGTCGCCCCACACCGCGACCGCCTGGGCCAATCGAGTCTTGGGAGAGCGCGAACTCAGAACCTGTACGCAGTGCACCAAGACCCAAACCACACCCGGCGTAGGCCTAACGCCGCTGATCCAGGAGGAGTACGACAAGGTCCTGCACGCGCTGCGCGATCTCGTCGCAGGCACCACGCCGACCACCTCCGAGCAGCTCACCGCTGCCGGTAGCCGCGCACTGCCCGTCACCCGAGGCGTCATCGAGGCCTTGCGCGATGAGCCGGACCGAGACGTACTGAGCGAGCGCCTCGCTTCCGAGGTGGCCTTGTCACGCGTCGTGGAGCAAGCGCTGTTGCTCCAGCGGTTGCTGCTGACCGGCCTTAAGGAGCCCAACGTCGCCGCAAATGAGATCGCCACGCGCACCCTTCGTACTGAGCAGGAAACCCTGACCCAGGAGGTCGGTAATTTGAAGACCGAGCTGGAGCTGCGCAGGACGTTGACGACCAATGCGGCATCGCGCGTGGTAGATCGCCAGCGCGAACGCGCCGCTCGCTCAAGCGGCATCTTCCAGGGTGATGCCGCGCCCCGCCGCCTGGATGTGATTCAGGCCCCTCAGGAGGATGCGCCATGAGGCGACTCATTTGGCGTGCGGTCCGCAAACAATGCCTGCGGCGTCGCTTACTGGCCGCGCTGGTGCTCCTGGTGGTGTTCCTCCTGGCACCGCAATTCGGCCAACCCTCCCTAGACCGGCTACAGGCCTGGACCGCTTGGCTGGAGGCGCACGCGACGATCCTGTTGCTGTGGCGGTTGTGCCTGTATGGCCTCACGGTGTGGGGCTGGTATGGGCTGCACCAACGGGTACGCGCCCGCGAAGGGACATCGCGCGGCGTGGTACGGCTGTACCTGCTGGAAGGCCTCGCCCTGTCGACGCTGGCGGTTGCGGAATGGCGCCTTTGGGCCCACGCCGTGTAGTGAGGACACTCATGTCATGACGCTCTACACCACGGATTACCTTGAGTACTACCTCACCCTGGTCGGTTGGCTTATCCATAACGGCATCTGGAATCTCTTGCTGGCCAGCGGTCTCTTTGCGCTGCCCTTTCTACTGATCGTGGTCCAGGAATGGCTGCATGCCCGTACCGTCAGCGGCGATGAAAGTCAGCAGAGCCTGCTCTCTACCCGACGCATCGAAAGCCGCATGCTCCTGGCGATCGGCGTCATCGCCTTTGCAGCGATTCCTATGATCCCGGTATCGCTGAACACCCTTCAGTTTGATATGACCCGCTCTCGCCAATGCCAGGTCGATGTTGCAGCCCCTGCCAAGACCGGCTGGGCCCTAAGCTATACCCAGCTCAATGGACAGCAGGCTCTAATACCGGTCTGGTGGTTCTTTGTGCATGCGCTGTCCAAGGCCGTCACCGGCGCGGCCATCGCGGCCATTCCCTGCGGTACGGATTTGCGACAGATCCGTATGGAGCTTGATGCCACCCGCATTGCCGATCCACTGCTCGCACAGGAGGTAGCCGACTTCACGCGTGAGTGCTACGGCCCCTCGCGCGCCCGGCTGTTCATGCAGCGCTCTGGCCTGGCTGCGAATCAGCGTTATGACGTCACCTGGATCGGCTCTCGTTATTTTCTCAACTCACCCGGCTTTTACGACACTGACCGGGCGCGTACCCCACGCACCGCCTGGCCTTACGAAGCGAGCCGTGATGCAGGCCTGGCACCGGGGGCGAATGGTGCGGGCTATCCCACCTGTCGCCAATGGTGGTCCGATCCAGGACGCGGGCTGCGCGAGCGATTGCTGACCCAGGTTGATGCCGGCCTGCTGAACCGTCTGGCGCAGTGGGCAGGCTTTGTCTCCCGGCAGACCGTAGACGATGCGGTCATACGCGCCGTCGTCGCGCCGCGGCAGCAGAAGCTCAATCAGGGTCAGGTCTATACCGACTATGGTGGTCAGGTGGATATGTCTCTGCCCAACATGGCCGCACGCTTGGCTGGCGACACGGGATTAGCCTTGGGATCCCTGGGGTTCTTTCCCGCCATGGACGTCGTGCGTCAGGCACTGCCGATGGTGCTGTCGCTGCTGAAAATGGCGCTGGTGATTGGCCTTCCCTTGCTGCTGGTCATAGGCACCTACGACCTCAAGACCACGATGACGCTCAGCACCGTGCAGTTCGCGCTCTTCTTTGTGGAGTTCTGGTTTCAACTGGCACGCTGGCTCGACAGCACCATCTTAGATGCTCTCTATGGTTGGGGCTTTGGCGCCGGACGTCCCCACCGAAATTTCGATCCGCTGATTGGCTTGAACAACGCCTTCGGCGACCTCCTACTGAATTTCGTCATGGCTACGATGTTTATCGCCTTTCCAACGTTCTGGATGACCGCGTTGACCTGGGTTGGCGTGCGCGTCGGCGCGGCCCTTCAGGCACTGGCGAGCGGTACCCAGGATGCGCGCGGCGCTGGCGCCAGAGGGACGGACGCCGTTCGGCAGGGGATGCGCTGATGGCCATTGGACCTGCCATTACGTCAAACAGACTTCGCAAGCAAGCGGCTCAGATCTATCACACCCCAGGAGCGCTCACCATGTTTATGCGTTGGCGTCGCCACTTCCATGCGGCCGTATCGTCGGCCTCTGATATCCCAGCCTTAGCGAGTGATGGCTTGTATCACCCTCTACCCGGCGCGGAATTACTGGAACGCCCCGAACGCCAGACGTTGATGGACCAGATCTGGCAGCGAACCGCGGTATCCCGTGAGCAATTTGATCGCTTGTACCGGACGCCACTGCAGCGCTACGCCGAGTTGGTCCAGGCCTTTCCGGTATCCCTGGACGGGCCGTACCGCTATGCAGGCGGCATGCTCGACCACGCCCTGTACCGGGTCTGCTATGCGCTGCGTCTGCGTCAGGCTTGCCTGCTACCAATCGGTGCGCCGCCCGAGGAGCAGGCAGCGCAAGCTGAAGCCTGGACGGCAGGCGTTGCCTATGCAGCGCTCCTGCAGGACCTTGGCAAGTTGGTGGTCGATCTCTCTGTAGAGTATGACGATGGTACACCGTGGTACCCCTGGCAGGGTCCGCTGCGTCGGTCCTACCGCTATTACTACCCGCCTGAACAGCCCTATCGCCTCCACAGCGCCGCCACTGCCCTAATGTACAGCCACGTCTTGGATGCAGACCTGCTCGCCTGGCTCTGTAGCTATGAAACGCTATGGACGAACCTGCTTTTCATGATTAGCGGACAGGAAGCGCAGGCCGGGATTCTGGGCGACCTGACCTTTCAGGCCGCACAGGCGGTCATGGACCAAGCCGCCTGTTGAATCGGGCGCTAATCGGCGCGCAAGCTTCACAATTCAAACAGGTGGCCTTGGGCACCATAATCTAGCGCCCACCAGGCGCTAGATGCCTACAGGACAAACACCGCAGATACCAGCAGTGAACTGTCGTGGTACGCCTACATGAGTTGACAACAAACCAGACCTTCTACGAACTACCGATATCCAAACCGCTAATCATTCCCTGAAAAGGTTGTTAAGTGCCACTGCGCCGGTCAATCTTCCGATTCAGGATGATCGACGTCTGCGTCTGCTTGACCCCGTCGAGGTTGCCGATGCGGTCGAGCAGTTCGTCCAGCTTTTCGTGGGTGGTGCAGCGCAGGAAGGCCAGGTAGTCGAACTGGCCGCTGACCGAGGAGACCTCCTCGACCTCGACCATCTTTTCCAGGGCGCGGATGACACCGGCGGTGCTGCGCGGCAGAACGCTGATGGCGCAGTAGGCGCGTACGGCGGCCTGTTCCAGTTCCGAGCCCAGGCGCAGGCCGTAGCCCTGGATGATGCCGTCGCGCTCCAGGCGCGCCAGGCGGGTGACCACGGTGGTGCGCGCCAGGCCCAGCTGGCGGGCCAGGGTGGCGTTGGAGGCACGGGCATTCTGTTGCAGCAGGTGGATGAGCTGCCAGTCGGTCGGATCAAGTTTGGTGAACATCGTGGCTGCCTGCCGGGGGCGGGCGTCGGGGCCGGGGGGCGCCGACGCGGGAGCCGACATTCTAGGCGGGGCGGCCGAGGGCAGCCAGGGCGGTATCCAGGGATTCGCGCTGCTGGCGTTCGTACAGCGCCATCTCGTCGAGCACTGGCGCACCCAGGGCGGCTTCGAAGGCGGCGCGATTGCCGCCGCTCTGGTATTCCTGCTGGCTGTCGGCACCCAGATTGGACTGGAAGATGCCCGCGGCGCTGACCGGCAGGAAGTCTTCGTAGGTGATGGGATCGGCGAGGAGCTGGCCGGCCGCGATCAGGGCCTCGGGATCGCGGCTATCGGTCGCCGGTTGGCTGCCGGGCGCCACGCGATAGCGGAACCAGCCCAGCCCCTGGCGGCGCAGTTCATCCCAGCTGTCGGGCAGTGCCTGGAACACCTCGGCCAGTACCGTCGCATAGTCACTGCCGGCCGCCTTGCTGCGCTGGCGGACCTCCTGCAGCAGTTCATCGTAGCGCTGGCGACCGGCCGGCGTGAGGGCGATGCCGCGCTGCTCGATCTCGCCGAAGCGCGCCGTGTGCGAACCCTGGACCTCGCCCTGAAAGAGGATGGGTTCTTCCAGCGCCTTGAAGCTGGTCTGCCGCAGCAGGATGGGGCACTGGCGGCGGGGCGGGCCTTCGATGGTTTCCTTGGGCGCGATGCCACGGGCGGGCATCTGCGTCTGGACCGCGTCGATGTCGAGGGTGCGCGGGGTCAGGTGGTTGATGTGCGGACCCTTGAAGCAGACCACGTCAGCGATCAGGCGGTGGGCATCGTGCAGGCGCTGGTAGAGGCTGGCGTCGACATTGGCCTCGCGGTGCCAGCGAAAGGTCTCCAGGGCTTCCTGGACGAAGGCAGCGGCCTCGGCATCCGTCAGCCCGCCCTGGGCTTCGGCGCGCTCGATCAGCTCCAGCGCGCCCGGGGTGAAGATGCGGCGCTCGTGCAGGACCTTTTCGGCCAGCTGGCGCAGCTCGGCGTCTTCGATCAGCTCCAGGCGCAGCAGTGAGGTGAAGACGCGAAACGGATTGACCTGCAGGGCGGCTGGCTCTATCGGGCGGAAGGCGGTGGAATGCACCGGCACCCCGGCCACGCTGAGGTCGTAGTAGCCGACCGGCTGCATGCCCATCACGGCGAACAGGCGGCGCAGGGTTGCCAGTTCGGCGGCGGTGCCGACGCGGATGGCACCGTGGCGCTCCAGATCCAGGCGCTCCGCAGAGTCTCCGGCGAAGCCCGGCTGTCCGGCGTTCACCTCGGCGACCAATTCTAGCAGGGTGCCGTACTGGGGCACCTCCTGGCGGTACATCGCCGACATGGCCTGGGAAAAGCGGGTGCGGATCAAGTCCGGGGAAAGCAGCGACGCGGCGGTCATGGGAGCGGCTCCTGGCTCAAGCTAGAAGCCGATTTCGACATGCCCACGCGGGCTGCTCAAGCGATCTTTGCTCATTGGATCATTCCCCGAGGGAATGGGCGGGATGCCTTAGTGATCCTTGTGCTGGGTCTTCGGCTTCTTCACGTGGTCGGTGCCGGTATCACTGCCCGACCCGCTGCTGGAGCCATTATCAGCCGCACCGACACCGGTGCTGGGCGCCTTTTCCATGCCATGGCTGCTGGTGGAATCGGGCCGCGCGGGGGTGGCCGGGGGATTGGTCGGACTGGTCTGGGCCAGGACGGCACCGGACAGGCCAAGACCCAGGATCAAAGTGGGAAGCAACAGGGACTTGCGCATGGGAGGACTCCTCTGGGCGGATTCACTCCTCTTTAGGCACCTCCCCCGCGGGGAGGTGCCGCGCCGCGGGTCAGCTGCCGCTGGTGCTGGCCTTGTGGACCTTCTTGTGCGCCACCTTCTTGTGATGGGTGGTGGCCTGCTTGCCGGTCTTAGCCGGGCTGTTGCTCGTCGCGGCAGGCGGCGCTGCCGGATCGGCCGGCGCCGTCTGGGCGAAGGCGGCGGAGGTGGCCAGGAGGCCGGCGAGGGTCAGGCAGAGGGTGGTGCTTTTCATGGAAGTCACTCCTTCGGTGGCTGATTGCAGCCTCAGTTAGCCGCCTTTCGCCTGGTAAAACCGTGTCCCTTTCCACAGCCAGGGCTATCGGTAACAAGATATTTCAGTCGACTGCCAAGGCGTTAACAGTCTGGCGATCTCTTCGCCGAGGGCCCGGCTTGGGCATAATGCCGGAACGCCCCCTCATCGTAGCCGCGCATGCCCAAGAGTCCTCACCTTCCCAAGCGCCCCCGCTGGAGCAGTCTGCTGCTCTTGGCCCTGGGTCTGACGCTACTGCTGATTCCGCTGCGCTATGCGGCCCAGCACTATTACGAGGCGCAACTGGCCGAGCAGAACGGCCAGACGCTGGACCTCTATGTCGCCAACCTGCTGGGCACCCTGCGGCGCTACGAGGTGCTGCCGGACCTGCTGGGCGATCTGCCGGTGCTGCGCCATGCCCTGGAAGGACAAGGCGACGGCAGCGCCCAGGACGCCGCCAGCCAGATGCTGGAAGACATCCGCCAGCGGACCGGGGCCGATGTCATCTACCTGATGCAGGATGACGGCACCTGCCTGTCCAGTTCCAACTATCGCCAGCCAGACAGCTTCGTCGGTCGCGACTTTTCCTTCCGGCCCTATTACAAGGCGGCCATGCAAGGCCAGCCGGGGCGCTTCTTCGGCCTCGGCACCACCTCCAGCAAGCGCGGCTACTATTTCGCCGCCGCCGTGCGCGACGGCGGGCGCGCCATTGGCGTGGTAGTAGTCAAGGTCGATCTGGACAGCGCAGAACGGCTCTGGGGCAACGCCCCCGAACAACTGCTGGTGACCGATGACCTGGGCGTGGTCATCCTTACCTCACACGATGCCTGGCGCTTTCGCGCCACCCATCCGCTGGACGAGCGCCAGCGCGAGCAGGTCAATGCCAACCGGCCCTACCCCACCACCAATCCCGCCCCCCTGACCCTGGTGCCTGGCGACTGGCTGACCCAGACCCGCAACCTCGACGAGGTGGGCTGGACCGCCCGGATCCTGGCACCACGGGAGATGGTCGAGCGCCAGGTGCGCAGTGCGCTCTACGTCGGCGCGGCGACCCTGCTGGCGCTGCTGCTGTTGCTGGTGGTCATGACCCTGAGGCGGCGCCACTTCATCGAGCGCCTGGCACTCGATGCCCGCGCCAAGCGTGACCTGGAGCTGAGCGTGGAGGAGCGCACCCGCGACCTGCAGACGCTCAACGCCCGGCTGCAACAGGAGGTCCATGACCGCGAACAGGCCCAGCGCGAACTCATGCGCGCCCAGGACGAAGCCGTGCAGGCGGGCAAGCTGTCGGCGTTGGGGACCATGTCGGCCAGCATCAGCCACGAACTCAACCAGCCACTGGCGGCCATTCGCAGCTACACGGAAAACGCCGTCGTGCTGCTCGACCACGATCGCCTGGACGACGCCCGCGGCAATCTCAAGCTGATCGGCGAGCTGACCACGCGGATGGCCAACATCATCGCCCACCTCAAGGCCTATGCCCGCGGCGCCCGCCGCGCGCCGGAGAGCGTGGTCCTGCAGGGCGCCCTGGAAGACGCCCTGGCGCTGGTCGCCGCGCGGCGCCGGGCCATGCAGGTGGAGCTGATCCGCGACCTGCCCGATGCGCCGCTGTGGGTGCAGGCCGGCGAAACCCGCCTGCGGCAGATCATCAGCAATCTGCTGAGCAATGCCCTCGACGCCCTGGCGGAAAAGACCAGCACCCGCCGGCTGTGGCTGACCACCAGCATAGACGAGCGCGGCGTGACGCTGATCCTGAGAGACAACGGTCCGGGCTTTTCCAGCGAGGCCCTGGCCCGCGCCCACGAGCCCTTCTTCACCACCAAGGCCACCGCCCAGGGCCTCGGCCTGGGCCTGGCGATCTGCGATAACCTGTTGCGTACCCTGGGTGGCCATCTGCACCTGTCCAACCATGGCGATGGCGGTGCCGAGGTGCGCCTTTACCTGTTGCATGGCAAGCCGGGGGTCGCCTCGGTGCCCCAGGAAGAAGTCCGCGGTTGAACACCTTAGCCCCTCTACCTTAGGTCCTAGTCATGAACGCCCTGCCCCCCTTCGATCCCGCCAGCCAGATCCTGCTGATCGACGACGACGCCCACCTGCGCCTGGCACTGAGCCAGACCCTGGACCTGGCCGGCTTCAAGGTGACGACCCTGGCCGATGCCCGGGACCTGGAGCTGGCGGCCGTGCGCGATTGGCCCGGGGTGGTGGTCAGCGATATCCGCATGCCTGGCATCGACGGCCTGGAGCTGCTGGCCCAGTTGCACCAGCGCGACGCCGAGTTGCCGGTGGTGCTGATCACCGGCCACGGCGACGTGCCCCTGGCGGTGCAGGCCATGCGCGCCGGGGCCTACGACTTCCTGGAAAAGCCCTTCGCCAACGACGCCCTGATCGACAGCGTGCGCCGTGCCCTGAGCGCCCGCCATCTGGTGCTGGAGAACCGCAGCCTGCGCCTGGCCCTTGCCGAGCGCCATGAACTGCAGACCCGGCTGATCGGCCAGACCCCGGGCATGGCCCGGCTGCGTGACCAGATCGGCGCCCTCGCCGCGACCCAGGCCGATGTGCTGATCCACGGCGAGACCGGTGCCGGCAAGGAGGTGGTGGCCCGTGCCCTGCACGACCTGTCGAATCGCCGTGATGGCCCCTTCGTCGCCATCAACGCCGGTGCCCTCGCCGAATCCGTGGTGGAAAGCGAACTCTTCGGCCATGAACAGGGCGCCTTCACCGGCGCCCAGAAGAGACGCATCGGCAAGTTCGAATACGCCAGCGGTGGCACCCTCTTTCTCGACGAGATCGAGAGCATGAGCCTGGATGTGCAGGTCAAGCTGCTGCGCCTGTTGCAGGAGCGCAAGGTCGAGCGCCTCGGCTCCAACCAGCAGATCCCGCTGGATATCCGGGTGGTCGCCGCCACCAAGGAAGACCTGCGCCAGGCTGCGGACCAGGGCCGCTTCCGTGCCGACCTCTATTACCGGCTCAATGTCGCCACCCTGCGCATCCCCGCCCTGCGCGAGCGCAGCGAGGACATCCTGCCGCTGTTCCGCCACTTCGCCCTGGCCGCCGCCGAGCGCCATGGCACGCCGGTGCGCGAGGCCGATGCCGAGCAGCGCGCGGCGCTGATCGCCCACAGCTGGCCGGGCAACGTGCGCGAACTGCAGAACGCCGCCGAGCGCTTCGCCCTGGGCCTGGACCTGGCCCTGGACAACAGCGCCTATGCGCCCCTGGCGCCCATGAGCCCGACACCCGTCGCGGCAGCGCCCGCCACGGCCGCCCTGGCCGCCGGGCTGGGCGAGCAGGTCGAGGCCTTCGAGCGCGAACTCATTCAGCGCGAACTGGCCCGGCCCCACGCCTCCCTGCGCAGCCTGGCCGAAGCCCTGGGCCTGCCGCGCAAGACGCTGTCCGACAAGCTGCGCAAGCATGACCTGCAATTCACCGGCGGTGCGGCGGACGAAGGCGACTAGGCCAAGGTCGGCTGGTCGCGCCTGACCGGGAGTGGCAGAGTAAGGGACTCAGGCGTCATGCAACAGACGTCGTGTAACAGGCGTTCGCGCAAGGAGACCCTCTTGACCTCGCTCATGCTCGCAGAAGCCGCCGCTAGCGGTGCGGCGGTCGCTCGCCAACTGGCGACCATCGACCAGGCCCTGGCGGCTCTGGCCGACGACCTCAGAGCCCAGCCGCCGCAGCTGGCGCTGACCGTGGCGCGTGGCAGTTCGGACCATGCGGCCAGCTATTTCGCCTACCTGGCCATGGCCCACCTGGGGCTGCCGGTGCTGTCGCTGCCGCCTTCGCTGGTGACCCTGCGCCAGGCGCCGCTACGCGTCGAAGGCCAGCTCGCCCTGGGCTTTTCCCAATCCGGACGCAGTCCCGATCTGATCGAGACCCTCTCGGCGCTGGATCGCTACGGCGCCCGCACCGCGGCCCTGGTCAACGAGATCGACTCACCCCTGGCCCTGGCCTGCCGCCATGCCATCGGCGTGCAGGCCGGTCCCGAACACAGCGTCGCCGCCACCAAGAGTTTCATCGCCACCCTGGCCGCCGCGGCTCGGCTGATCGCCTACTGGCAGCAGGACGAAACCCTGCTCGCCGCCGGCGCCGCCTTGCCCGAGGCGCTGGATCGCGCGGCCGAGCTGAGCTGGGCGCCGGCGCTGCCGGTGCTACGCGACGCCGAACGCTGCATGGTGGTCGGTCGCGGACCCGGATTCGCCATCGCCCAGGAAGCCGCGCTCAAGCTCAAGGAAACCTCGGCGCTGCAGGGCGAGGCCTTCAGCGGCGCCGAATTGCAGCACGGTCCCCTGGCGCTGGTGGAGCGCGGCTATCCGCTGCTGATCTTTGCCCTGCGCGGCCCCGAGCAGGCCGGCTTGCTGCAACTGGCGCGGGACTTGCGCGGCCGCGGCGCCCGGGTGCTGCTGGCCGCCCCGGACGAGGTCGCCGAGCGCGATCTGCCCCTCGCCGTCGCCGGCCATCCGGACCTGGACGGCCTGCTGGCGATCCAGAGTTTCTATCGCATGGCTGCGCTGCTGGCCGAAGCCCGCGGGCAGGATCCGGACCAGCCGCGCCATCTGCGCAAGGTCACCCTCACCCGCTAAGGCCGCGCTCGAGCGTCCAGGCGCTGCCGCCTTCGGAGCGCCTGGATTTCCCGCTCCATCCAGAGAGCTAAGTCTTTGGAGCTAGCTGCCGTCGGCTGATCGACGGGCAATCTGCCAAGCGGTCCACAGAGCCGGTAAGTCGCTGGAAATCGGTCAATTTTTTCTTGTCGCTCCCGGCGATTTGTCTCAGCGTGCGCGCAACGGATGATGAGACAGCCCATATGGACATGCGCGCGATACCTGCGAGCAAGGTCTGCCTGACGACGAGAAACGTCCTCCTGGCGGAATTGCTCAAACCCTTTCTGGAAGAACGCCACGGCATCGAGCTGAGCTGCGCTCGCGAGCTGGAAGCGGCCGGCGAGACCAGCCTGGTGCTGGTCGATCTCGGCAGCGTGCCCGAGGCGCCACTGGAACGCTGGCTGGAAGGCCTGGCGCCGGCGGTCACCGTGGCCTTTCTCAATGCCAGCGTCGAACAGGCCCTGCCCTGGGTCGAGCGCTTTCCCGCCATCCAGGGCGTGTTCGCCCCCCAGGCCAGCCGCGACCAGTTGCTGCAAGGGCTCGGCGCGCTGTTGGCCGGCGAGGACTGGCTGCCCCGCGCCATCCTGGCCCACCTGCTGCGCCGCTCCCGTGAGCGCCCCAGCATCGCCGCCGACGGCCTGACCCGCCGCGAGCGGGAGATCCTCCGGCTGGTCGGCCGCGGGTTGTCCAACGCCGCCATCGGCGAGGCGCTGTGCCTGAGCACCCACACGGTCAAGAGCCACATGCACAACCTCTTGCGCAAGACCGGCGCCGCCAACCGCGCCGAGGCGGCGTTGCGCTTCCATGCCGGGCAGGATCTACCGGGATGAAAGCCGCCTGGCTGCTGCTCGGGCTGTTGCTGGCCGGCCCGCTGCGGGCCGAGGGCGACATCATTCAGGGACTGCTGGTGGACAACACCATCTCCCGCTTCGGCCACGACTTCTATCGCCACTTCGCCGACCGCCTCACCGACACCACCGACCTGGACTTCAACCTGGTGGTGCGCGAACGGCCCTCGGCGCGCTGGGGCAGCCTGGTCTGGGTGGAGTACGAGCAGCGGCTGCTCTATCGGCAGTTCATTCCGCCCAACAACAGCGAACTCAAGGATGCCGCCTACGCCGCCGCGGATCAGGTCCACGAGGGCATCACCCGCCGCCGCCTGGAAAACCTGCTGCAGGACACTTTCGACATGGAAAAGGACGAGTTATGAACGCGCACGCCTGGAAGGCCCTGCCCCTGCTCTGCACCCTGGGCGTCGCCCCGGCCCTGGCGACCGAGCTGGTCTACTCGCCGGTGAATCCGTCCTTCGGCGGCAATCCGCTCAATGGCACCTACCTGCTGAACAACGCCACCGCCCAGGATCGTCACAAGGATCCCGACCTGCGCAGCAGCGCCAGCAGCCAGTCGCCCCTGGAGCGCTTCACCAGCCAGCTGGAATCGCGGCTGCTGTCCCAGGTGCTGACCGACATCAAGGACGGCAACTCGGGCACCCTGTCCACCGACCAGTTCATCGTCAACATCGTCGACGACTCCGGCAACCTGACTGTGCAGATCACCGACCGCGGGACCGGGGAGATTTCGGAAATCTCCGTCAACGGCTTCAACCAACCCTGAGCACGGATGCCTGCCATGAACGCCTTTTCCCTGGCGGCGGCCCTGACCGCCGCCCTCGTCCTGACCGGCTGCGTACGCGACCCCATGCCTGCCGAACAGAACGCCGCTCCGACCCTGACGCCGCGCGCCTCCACCTACTACGACCTGCTGGCGCTGCCGCCACCCAAGGGACCGCTGGTGGCCGCCGTCTACGGCTTCCGCGACCAGACCGGGCAGTACAAGCCCAATCCGGCCAGTTCCTTTTCCACCGCTGTGACCCAGGGCGCCGGCAGCATGCTGGTGGACGCCCTGCAGGCCAGCGGCTGGTTCGTGGTGCTCGAACGCGAGGGCCTGCAGAACCTGCTGACCGAGCGCAAGATCATCCGCGCCACCCAGAACAAGCCGGACCTGCCGGAGAATCTGCAGCAGGCGCTGCCCTCGCTGCAGGCGGCCAACCTGCTGCTCGAAGGCGGCGTGGTGGCCTACGACACCAACGTGCGCAGCGGCGGCGAAGGGGCGCGCTACCTGGGCATCGGCCTGTCCGAGGAGTACCGGGTGGATCAGGTGACGGTCAATCTGCGCGCCATCGACACCCGCAGCGGCCGGGTGCTGGCCAACGTCATGACCTCCAAGACCATCTATTCCATCGGCCGCCAGGCCGGGGTCTTCAAGTTCATCGAATTCAAGAAGCTGCTCGAAGCCGAGTCCGGCTACACCACCAACGAGCCGGCGCAGCTGTGCGTGCTCTCCGCCATCGAGGCGGCGGTCGCCCATCTGGTCGCCCAGGGCGTGGAGCGGCGGCTGTGGCTGGTGGCCGACGGTCGCGATCCGCGCGATCCAGCGCTGACCAAGTATCTGGAGCCGACTCGGCGCTAGGGATTAAGCCGCCGGCCCCGCGGGATTCGCTCCCTGGAGCGATAGCGATGGGCCAGGCGGCTCCGGACAATGCCAGGCGGAGAATCTTAGGCAATGACGGTGACAGAGATGCGCAGCCCAACCCGCGGCCTGGCCATGGTCCTTGCCCTTGCCCTCGGCCTGGATGCCCTGGCCTCGGCCGCTGATCTGATGGAGACCGGCGACCTGGGGCAGGCGCCCGCAGCCGGGCGCGACGCCGCCATCCGCCAGGTCGGCGTAGGCAACCAGGCGCTCATCGACCAGCGTGGCACCGCACTGCGCGCTCAAATCGCCCAGAGTGGCGCCACCCAGGAAGCCAGCATCCTCCAGGATGGCACGGAGCTGAGCGCAGTCATCCTCCAGGGTGGCTACGGCAACGTCGCGCGCATCGAGCAGGTCGGCAGCGGCAACCAGGCCGACATCCTGCAACTCGGCGCCCAGGGCAACGCCCGCATCGAACAGCACGGCTCGGGCCTGTCCAGCCGCATCGTCCAGTACGGAAGCAACCAGAACACGGTGGTACGCCAGTACCGCTGATGGCACTCATGGAGATCAGACAGATGTTTCTACTCAGGCCCCTGGCCGCCCTGACGCTGGCCCTCGTGGCCGCCAACGCCCTTGCCCAGAACAGCACCGCCACCGTCCAGCAGAATGGCAACAGCGGTACCATCACCCTGGACCAGAGCGGCGCCGGCAACAGCGCGGCGCTCTATCAGCTGCAGGGCGAAAGCAACGAGATCAAGGTGGTCCAGACCGGCGCCAGCAGTGCCACCATCACCCAGGGCGGCGACATCTATGGCTATGCCCAGGGCAACGTGGCGAGCCTGCGCCAGGAGGGCGGCAGCAACGTCCACACCCTGACCCAGGACGGCTTCGGCAACCAGGCCACCCTCACCTCCATGGGCAGCAACAGCGGCACCCTGGTCCAGTCGGCCTCCAGCGCCCAACTGACCCTGGAGCAGAACGGTGACAACAACCAGGTGCGGGTCGACCAGAGCGGCGATGCCGTTACCGCTACCCTCAATCAGTCCGGCACCGATAACCGCATCGAGCTGACCCAGCAGGGCTACTCGGTCGATACCGTGGAGCTGACCCAGCGTGGCCAAGCCAATGTCGCCACGGTGCTCTCCTCCGGGAAGTTCAACGAATTGAGCTTCACCCAGGACGGCAATCGCAACGCCCTGAACGTCGACCAGGCCGGTCGCGGCAATCGCTTCAGCGGTAGCTCCACCGGCGACGACAACCTGGCCAGCGTCACCGTCCAGGGTGACAGCAACCAGACCAGCATCGTCCAGAGCGGCAATGGCAACGAGGCGCGCCTCGACGTCACCAGCGCCATCAGCACGGCCAGCGTCAGCCAGGTCGGCGACAGCAACCGCGCGAGCATCCTGCAGACCTCGGCCAACTTCAACGGCTACAACGACAGCGCGCAGATCTCGCAGAGCGGCTTCGGCAACAGCGCCACCATCAACCAGCGGTGACGCGTGTCGCCTGGCTGCTCGCGACCCTCCTGCCCCTGGCAGGCGGCGCCGCGGCCAGCGCCCGCCTGGAGGTGCAGCCGCAACCGGCGGGCGCTCAGGTACAGCTGTGCTTTACCAGCGAAGACACGTCTCTGAGCTACGAACTCATCATCGAATTGCATGGGCCGGGTGGTGTCGCCCGCACCCGTCAGGCCGGCGAGGCCAGGGGTGACGGCTGCCCGGTCACCACGCGCCTGGGCGCCGCGCCCGGCAGTCTGATCGACGCAAGGCTGAGCTGGAAGCGGCAGGGACAGCCGCAGCCCGCCATCGAGCGGCGGTTGCAGCTGTAGCTCAGCGCAGAGGTTCCACGTGGAACCGTGGCTACAGGGTCAGCGGCAATTCCAGCGGGGTCTGCTGGCGCGCCGCCAGGCGCTGCTGGAATTCGGCCGGGTCATGAATCAGCACGTCCTGGCCGGCAAAGGCCTGGGCGGCGATCAGTCGTGACAGCCAGAAGCGCACGCAGGCGACGCGCAGGAGCACCGGCCACAATTCGGCTTCACGCGGCGTGAAATGGCGGTCAGCGGCATAGGCCGCCAGCAGCGCCCGGGCGCGCGGCAGGTCCAGCGCACCTTCTTCGGTGGAGCACCAATCGTTCACCGTGATGGCGAGGTCATAGAGCATCCAGCCGGAACTGGCGTTGTAGAAGTCGATGACGCCGGACAGCTGCGGACCATCGAACATCACGTTGTCGCGGAACAGATCGCCGTGCAGATTGGCCTCGGGCAACGGCGGCTGCTCAGCCAGCAGGGTGCGGATCTCTCCCAGGGTGCGCTCCAGCAGCGGCCGGGCCGTGGCGTCCAGGCTTGGCGCCAGGCGCTCGCCTTCGGCCAGCATCCAGGCCAGACCACGGTCACTGGTGCGCTCGATGCGCCGCTCGCCGGCAGTGGCCCGGTGCAGATGGCCCAGCAGGTGGCCGACTTCGCTGCAGTGATGGGGATTGGGCGCACGCTCGTGGCGACCGGCCAGGCGCGGTTGCAGCAGCGCCGGCTTGCCAGCCAGCTGGCGCAGGGCCTGGCCATCCTGGGTGCGTACCGCATAGGGCACCGGCAGGTCGGCGTCGTGGAGGACGTCGAGCAGCTCGATGAAGAACGGCATCTCCGCCACCGGACCGCGCTCCACCAGGGTCAGGACGAATTCGCCGCCTTCCAGGCTGATGAAGTAATTAGTGTTTTCCGAGCCCTCGGCGATGCCCCGGAAATCCCGCAGTCGGCCCAGGCCATAGGGCGCAAGAAAGGCTTCGAGGGTAGGACGATCGAGGGGCGTGAAGACGGACATGACGGGGCCTGGCGGGAGAATGTGCGAGCGGCGCGCAGTTTACCGGTCCAGGCGCCCTGCGCCTACCAGCTGAACAGTCGCCAGCTGGGGACGTGCAGGGTCGGCTTGTCGTTGGCGGCGGTGCTGCTGCCATCGGCGGGCACCAGCTCGTAGGGTGCGCCGTGCTTGGGGATGACCCGGGTGGACTGCAGTACGCCGCGGATGCTCGTCTCCTCGATGGTCTGGTCGCCGGCCTGGTAGCGGATCACCTTGATCTCGTCAGGCAGGGGCTTTTCCCCCGGTGGCAGCGGTTCCGCGGCCTGCACCAGCGGCGCCAGCAGCAACGCGGCGAAGAGGAAGCGACGAGCACCCATGGTAACCTTTGACCTTTTGAACGGAGCGAGTGGTCGATTCTAGAACCCGGCCCAGTTGTCGTCGAGACTGGCCGGACAGACGCCGCACACGCCACGACAAAGGTCCAGACCATGAGCCACGCCCCTCTCGTCCTGGTGGACGGTTCCTCCTATCTCTATCGCGCCTTCCATGCCCTGCCGCCGCTGATGACCTCCACCGGCAAGCCGACCGGCGCGGTGAAGGGCGTGCTCAACATGCTGCTCTCGTTGCGCCGCCAGTATCCGGACAGCCTCTTCGCGGTGGTCTTCGACGCCAAGGGCCCGACCTTCCGCGACGCGCTCTTCGCCGACTACAAGGCCCAGCGCCCGGCCATGCCCGACGACCTGCGCGGCCAGGTCGAGCCGCTGCACGCCTGTATCCGCGCCCTGGGCCTGCCGCTGCTGGCCATCGAAGGGGTGGAAGCCGACGACGTCATCGGCACCCTCGCCCGCCATTGCGCCAGCGCCGAGCGCCCGGTGGTGATCTCCACCGGCGACAAGGACATGGCCCAGCTGGTCTGCCCCTATGTCACCCTGGTCAACACCATGAGCGGCAGCGTGCTGGACGTGGAAGGGGTCAGGACCAAGTTCGGCGTGGGCCCCGAGCTGATCATCGACTACCTGGCGCTGATGGGCGACAAGATCGACAACATTCCCGGGGTACCCGGGGTGGGCGAGAAGACCGCCGCCGGGCTGCTCAATGGCATTGGTGGTGGCCTGGATACCCTCTACGCCAACCTCGACGCCGTGGCCGCCCTGCCCCTGCGCGGCGCCAAGTCGCTGGCCGCCAAGCTGGACCAGCATCGCGAGCAGGCCTACCTGTCCTACCAGCTGGCCACCATCAAGCTGGACGTGCCGCTGGAGCTGACCTTCGACGAGCTCAAAGTCGGTGAGCCCCACGTGGAAGCCCTGATGGCGCTCTACCAGGAGTTGGAGTTCAAGTCCTGGCTGGATGACCTGATCCGCGACACCAAACGCCAGGGTGCGCCCCTGCCGCTGGCCGAGGATGCCGCCACCACCCAGGTGGAAACCCACTATGACACCGTGCTGGAACAGGCCGATTTCGACGCCTGGCTGGCGCGGCTGCAGGCCGCCGACTGCTTCGCCTTCGACACCGAGACCACCAGCATCGACGCCCAGCGCGCCGAGCTGGTAGGGCTGTCCTTCGCCGTGGCGCCGGGCCAGGCCGCCTATGTGCCCCTGGCCCACAGCTACATGGGCGCGCCGACCCAGCTCGCACTGGAGCCGGTGCTGGCGGCGCTCAAGCCGCTGCTGGAGGACCCCAAGAAGCTCAAGGTCATGCAGCACGGCAAGTATGACCTCAATGTGCTGACCCGCTATGGCATCACGATCCAGGGCATCGCCTTCGACACCATGCTCGAATCCTATGTGCTGGATGCCACCGCCACCCGTCACGACATGGACAGCCTGGCGCTCAAGTACCTGGGCCACAGCACCATCCGGTTCGAGGACATCGCCGGTAAGGGCGCCAAGCAGCTGACTTTCGACCAGATCGCCATCGAGCAGGCCGGGCCCTATGCCGCCGAGGATGCCGACGTCACCCTGCGCCTGCACGAGACGCTCTGGCCCAAGCTGGAAGCCGTACCGGGCCTGGCGTCGGTGCTGCGCGACATCGAGATGCCGCTGGTGCCGGCACTGGCGCGCATCGAGCGCAACGGCGCCCTGGTGGATTCGGCGCTGCTCGGGGTGCAGAGCCGCGAGCTGGGCGAAAAGATGATCGCCCTGGAAAAGGAAGCCTATGAGCTGGCCGGCCAGGAATTCAACCTGGGTTCGCCCAAGCAGCTGGGCGAGATCCTCTTCGTCAAGCTGGGCCTGCCGGTGGTCAGCAAGACCGCCTCCGGCCAACCTTCTACCGCCGAGGCGGTCCTGCAGGAACTGGCCGACCAGGACTTCCCGCTGCCCAAGGTGCTGATGCAGTACCGGCAGATGAGCAAGCTCAAGAGCACCTACACCGACAAGCTGCCGCAGCAGATCAATCCGCGTACCGGACGCATCCACACCAGCTACCACCAGGCGGTGACGGCGACCGGCCGGCTGTCTTCCAGCGACCCGAATCTGCAGAACATCCCGATCCGCACCGCCGAGGGCCGACGCATCCGCCAGGCCTTCGTCGCGCCCCAAGGCTATCGCCTGCTGGCGGCGGACTATTCGCAGATCGAACTGCGCATCATGGCCCACCTGGCCCAGGACGAAGGCCTGCTGCACGCCTTCCAGAACGACCTGGACGTGCACCGCGCTACTGCCGCCGAGGTGATGGGCGTGCCGCTGGAAGAGGTCAGCAACGAGGATCGCCGCCGCGCCAAGGCCATCAACTTCGGCCTGATCTATGGCATGAGCGCCTTTGGCCTGGCCAAGCAGATCGGCGTTGGCCGGGCCGAGGCCCAGGCCTATATCGATCGCTATTTCCAGCGCTATCCCGGCGTGCTGGCCTACATGGAGCGCACCCGCGCCCAGGTGGTGGACCAGGGCTATGTGGAGACCCTCTATGGCCGCCGGCTGTACCTGCCGGACATCCACTCCAAGAACCAGGGCCTGCGTCGCGCCGCCGAGCGGGCGGCGATCAACGCGCCCATGCAGGGCACCGCGGCGGACATCATCAAGCGCGCCATGATCGCCGTGGATGGCTGGCTGCAGTCGACCCCGGAGCTGGATGCCCGGGTGATCCTGCAGGTACACGACGAATTGGTGCTGGAGGTGCGTGAGGACCAGGTGGAGCGTCTGCGCGAAGGCCTGCTACCGCTGATGAGCGGCGCCGGCGAGCTGGACGTACCGCTGCTGGTGGAGTCGGGGGTGGGTGGCAATTGGGATGAGGCGCACTGACGGGCCCTGGAGGTTGGGATCGTTGGGCTTCGCAGGCTCAGCCCAACCTACGGGTTCTGCAGCACCGTGGCGTGGCAGACGGCACGGCCTTTTCCACCTGAGGATTGGGTGCCAAGGGTACCCTCACCCCGGCCCTCTCCCTGAGGGAGAGGGGACGGTTTGGAGCGTGGTTTTGGCACGGCGACCTCGTAGCGTGGAAAACGGCGCAGCCTTTTCCACCTGCGGATGGGGTGCCGAAGGTGCCCTCACCCTATCCCCTCTCCCAGAGGGAGAGGGGATAGGGCTTCAGCGCACCACGCCTTCTTCGCGCAATACCTTGAAGATGGCGGCCGCTGCCGCTTCCGGGGTCAGGTCCTTGAGGACCTGGCCGCCATCGCCGGAGGCCTTGGCCGTGGCGGCCCTGAAGCGGTCGGCGGCGGTCTTGGCCTTGATCACCTTGAGGCGCTTGGGGCGCGCCTTGGCCGGTTGCAATTCGCCGTTTTCGAACAGACTGTCCTGCACCACCTCGATGGTCTCCACCTGCAGCTCGCCACGCCGGGCCGGGCCGAAGGCGCTTTGCCGCGGCGCCGGAGCGGCGCTGTCGACACTGGCGACAAAGGGCAGCCGTACCCGCAGCCGCCGCCGCTGACCCCGTGGCAGGGCCTGGAGCACCGTGGCCTGGCCACCTTCCACGGCTTCCACCGCAGCGAGGCCGACCACCAGCGGCCAGCCGAGGGTCTCGGCCAGCAGATAGGGAAGCAAACCCGAGCCCTCGCCCGTCTCCGCCTGGCTACCGGTCAGTACCAGGCCGGCACCGACCTCGCGCAGGGTCTCACCGAGGGCTGGCAGGGCATCGGCACCCGCCGGTTGTTCCAGTACGTGCAGGGCCGGCACGCCCATGCCCAGATAGCCGCGCAGGGCCTCTTCGGCGGGATCGCCGGCGTGCAGCACGCGCAGCTTGTCACCCACCAGGCGCAGGCCGAGTTCCACTGCGCGGGCATCCTGTTCCGCCCGCCGGGCCCGCCCGGAGGTGGGATGGGCGCCAACGGACACCAGGGCCACGACCTTGACGCCGTCCAGCGACGGCAGCTTCTGCTCAGGCGACATCCTGCAACTCCCCTGCCCGCTGTTGTTCGACCAGCCGCGCCAGGGCGGCCAGGATGGCGTCACCGTTGCCGATCACCGACAGATCGGCACGCTTGACCATGTCGCAGCCCGGATTGGTATTGATGGCGATGACCTTGTCGCAACTGGCGATGCCCTGCAGGTGCTGCACGGCGCCGGAGATGCCCACGGCCAGATAGACCCGCGCGGTGACCCAGGTGCCGGTGGCGCCGACTTGGCGGTTGCGCGGCATATGGCCGTCGTCCACCGCCACCCGCGAGGCGCCTTCGGTGGCACCCAGCAGCGCGGCGGTGCTATGGAACAGCTCCCAGTCGCGGATACCGTTACCACCGGAAAGAATGAATTCGGCTTCGCCCAGGGGAATCTGCATGGGATCCACAGCGACCGGGCCGAGATCCTCGATGCGTGGCAGGTGGCGGGCGATATTGCCTTCCAGCTGCACGGGCAGGACTTCGTGCCGGGTCTCGCCAACCGGCTCCGCACACTCCGGCAGGGCCAGGACCAGGCGCGGCAGCGGCTGCTGCAGATCCTGGCGACCGGCTCCGGCACGGCCGATGACCAGGCCGTCCTTGACCTGCCAGACACGGGTGGCCGGCCGCTCGTGCAAGGCGGCGCCCAGACGCCGGCCCAGTTCGCCGCCACCGCTGCGGCTGTCGGGCAGCAGCCAGTGACGTGGCTGCAGTTCGTTGTTGACCGCACGCAGCGCCAGCACCCGCTGTTCGGGGGCATAGCCCTGGAATTGCTCGCCCTCCAGATGCAGCAGGCGATCCACCCCGGCGGTGTCGAAGGCGGTTTCCTTGACCTCACCAAAGACCACCGCCAGCACCGCGCCCTCGGCTCCGGCCAGCTGCCGGGCCAGGCCCAGCAGGTCGCGGTCGTGGGCGGTCAGGCGACCGCTGACCAGGTCCGGCACCACGGCGATGTAGAAGGCCGGCTCGCCGATCCGGTGCAGGGGCAGCTGTTCTTCCACTGCCTGGGCAGCGCCACGACGACCGCCACCCTGCTGGGCGCCACTGCGGTCGATACGCTTGACGCCCTGGGGGCCGACGAAGCCGGCGGCAGCGGCGTGGGGATTCTTGCGGACCAGGCCATTGGGGCCCATCCAGCGGCTTTCGGCATCGGCGCTGCTGGCGATACTTGCGTGCAGCGGATGCAGACGGTTGCGCGCGATCCACTCGCGGCGCGGATCGCGACGAATGATGCTCATGCTGGGCGCTCCGTTTGAAAATGGCAGGTTAGGTGCGCGGTGGGCCCCTCACCCCAGCCCTCTCCCCTGAGGGGAGAGGGGGTAAAAGCGGTGAACACCGGGACTTGTCTGGCACACCTGATCATCCCCTCTCCCCACGGGGAGAGGGCTGGGGTGAGGGGGCCACACACCGCACTCACGACAAGGCCTCCGCCACCGGCCGACGCGCAGCCGTAGGCTTGCTGTCCACCGGCGCCTCGACGATGGCTTCGGCCACCAGCTCGGCGATGTCCTTGATCTCCGGACGCGGGGCGACCACGCCTTCCAGCATCAGGGTGCACTGGGGGCAGCCCACGGCCACCAGCTCGGCGCCGGTTTCCTGGATGTCGGCCATGCGCATGTCGGGAATCCGCTGCTTGCCGGGGATGTCGGTGATGGGCGCACCACCGCCACCGCCGCAGCAACGCGAACGGAAGCCGGAACGCTCCATCTCCTTGACCGCGATGCCCAGCGCCTTGAGTACCGCGCGCGGCGCCTCGTACTCGCCGTTGTAGCGGCCCAGGTAGCAGGGATCGTGATAGGTGATGGTGGCGCCCTGCTCGGCCAGGGCATGCTGCCCGAGATGCAGGGAGCCACGGCTGAGCAGGGTCTCGATGAAGGTGCTGTGGTGCTGCACCTGGTAGTGGCCACCCAGATCGCCGTATTCGTTCTTGAGCATGTGGAAGCTGTGGGGATCGCAGGAGACGATGGTCTGGAAGCGATACTGGCTCAGGGTCTCGATGTTGCGCTTGGCCAGTTGCTGGAAGGTGGCCTCGTCACCCAGACGGCGGGCCACGTCGCCGCTGTCGCGTTCTTCCAGGCCGAGCACGGCGAAGTCCACCTTGGCCGCCTTGAGCACCTTGACGAAGGCGCGCAGGGTGCGCTGGTTGCGCATGTCGAAGGCGCCGTCGCCGACCCAGAACAGCACCTCGGCCTGGCCCTTGTCCTTCATCAGCGGCAGGTCCAGGTCGGCGGCCCAGTTCAGGCGACCACCGGGAGCGAAGCCGCCGGGGTTGTCGGTGGCGATGAGATTCTCCAGCACCTCGGCGCCCTTGTTCGGCGTCTCGCCGCGCTCCAGGGTCAGGTGACGGCGCATGTCGACGATGGCATCGACGTGCTCGATCATCATCGGGCATTCCTCGACGCAGGCACGGCAGGTGGTGCAGGACCAGAGGGTCTCGGCGTCCACCAGGGCCTTGCCCTGACGCGCGACGATGGGCAGGTGCGGGCCGCCGGCATGTTCACCGACCGGCTTGCCCGGATAGGGCGAGCCGAAATAACGGGCATCGCTGCCACCCTTGAGGCCGACCACCATGTCCTGGATCAGCTTCTTGGGGTTGAGCGGCTGGCCGGCGGCGAAGGCCGGGCACATGGCTTCGCAACGGCCGCACTGGACGCAGGCGTCGAAACCGAGCAGCTGGTTCCAGGTGAAGTCGGCGGGCTTTTCCACGCCCAGCGGCGCCTTGGGATCGTGCAGGTTCAGGGCCTTGAGGCCGCTGGAGCGGGCGGCGCTGGCATTGTGCGGCGTGCTGAAGCGCTCGGCGCGGCGGTGCCAGGCCAGGTGCAGGGCACCGGCGAAGGCGTGCTTGATGGGGCCGCCCCAGGTCATGCCGAGGAACATCTCGGATACGCCCCAGGCCACGCCGACCGCCAGGACCGCGGCCAGAATCCAGCCGCCAAAGCCTTCCGGCAGGATACCGGCGACCGGCAGGGTGGCGATGAAGAAGCTTGCGGCAAAGGCCAGCAGGCTCTTGGGCAGACGCATCCAGGGGCCCTTGGACAGCCGCGCCGGCGGATCGCGACGGCGCTTGGCGACGAACAGGGCGCCGGTGAACATGCAGGCGGTGGCCGCCAGCAGCGCCCAGCCGAGGATGCGGCTGTGCAGGCCGAAGCCGTGCACCAGGATGGCCAGCAGGGCCGCCAGGACGAAGCCGCCAGCAGTGGCCACGTGGGTCTTGGAGATGTACTTGTCGCGGTCGACCACGTGGTGCAGATCCACCAGGTAGCGCCGCGGCATCTTCAACAGCCCGCCGAGCCAGTCGACCTCGGCCGGACGCCCTTGTCGCCAGAGACTGAAACGCCGCACGGCGCCGATCACGGTGAGGGCCAGGGCGGCGAAGAGCAGGATGGGGAGGATGGTGTTCAACATCGATCTATCCTCACAGGGCGGGCCCCGCAGGCGCGGCCGGGGTAGCGAAGCGCCGGGGGCCGCAGAAGGTGAGCTATCGCGGCCATGGGCCGCTCCTACGAGGTACGTTCGGAGCCTGTAGGAGCGGCCCATGGCCGCGAATTTTCGAGCAGCGATTAGGCCGTCTTAGAAGTCCTTGCACAGGCGCAGGGCATCGTAGATGGCGGCGTGGGTGTTGCGCTGGGCCACGCAGTCGCCGATCCGGTAGAGCAGGTAGCCATTGCCGGTCTCGCCGAGCGCCGGCTGCGGCTCGATGGCGAACAGCGCCTCGATGTCCATCTGGCCCTTGTTGCGCGAGTCTTCCTTGAGGGCGTAGTAGAGCCCCTCGTCCGGCCGTACGCCGTTCTCAATGACGACCTGGTCGACCACGCGCTCCTCGCGGGCGCCGGTGTATTCGTTCTCCAGTACCGCGATCTTCTTGTCGCCCTCGGCGTAGACCTTTTCCAGCATCAGGTCGCCGGTCATGATCACTTCCTTGGGATAGAGGCTGCGGTAGTAGGTCGGGAAGGTGGTCCCGCCAATGGCCACGCCCGGCTTGATGTCGTCGGTGACGATTTCCACCTGGGCGCCCTTGTCGGCCAGGTAGTCGGCCACGGACATGCCGGTGAATTCGCAGATGGTGTCGTACACCAGCACATTCTTGCCCGGCTCGACCTTGCCCGAGAGGATGTCCCAGCTGCTGACGACCAGGCCCTCGGCGGCATGCCAGTGATCGACCTGCTCCAGGAAGGGATGGCCGCCGTTGGCCAGGATGACGATATCCGGCCGCAGGTCGAGGATGGTCGCCGGATCGGCAGCGGTGCCCAGGCGCAGGTCGATGCCCAGGCGCGTCAGCTCCAGCTGGTACCAGCGGGTGATGCCGGCGATCTGGTCGCGCTGCGGGGCGCGGGAGGCCAGGGTGATCTGGCCACCGAGCTGCTCCTGCTTCTCGAACAGGGTGACGTCATGGCCGCGCTCGGCCGAGACGCGGGCGGCCTCCATGCCGGCGGGACCGCCGCCAACGACGACCACCTTGCGCTTGGGTCCGGTGGACTTCTCGATGATGTGCGGCAGGCCCATGTATTCGCGGCTGGTGGCGGCGTTCTGGATGCACAGCACGTCCAGGCCGTTGTACTGGCGGTCGATGCAGTAGTTGGCGCCGACGCACTGACGGATCTGGTCGATCTGGCCCATCTTGATCTTGGTGATCAGGTGCGGGTCGGCCATGTGCGCACGGGTCATGCCGACCATGTCGACATAGCCGCCCTCCAGGATGCGGGTGGCCTGGTTCGGGTCCTTGATGTTCTGGGCGTGCAGCACCGGCACGTTGACCACTTCCTTGATGCCCGCCGCCAGGTGCAGGAAGGGCTCCGGCGGATAGGTCATGTTGGGGATGACGTTGGCCAGGGTGTTGTGGGTGTCGCAACCCGAGCCGACCACACCGATGAAGTCGAGCATGCCGGTGTCGCTGTAGTACTTGGCGATCTGCTTCATGTCGTCGTGGGACAGGCCGTCCGGGTGGAATTCGTCGCCGGTGATGCGCATGCCGACGCAGAAGTCGTCACCGACCTCGGCGCGCACGGCCTTGAGCACCTCCATGCCGAATCTCATGCGGTTCTCGAAGCTGCCACCCCATTCGTCGGTGCGCTTGTTGACCCGCGGCGACCAGAACTGGTCGATCATGTGCTGGTGCACGGCGGACAGCTCGACGCCGTCCAGGCCGCCGGCCTTGGCCCGGCGCGCGGCCTGGGCGAAGTTGCCGATCACCCGCCAGATCTCTTCCGGCTCGATGGTCTTGCACGTGGCCCGGTGCACGGGCTCGCGGATGCCCGACGGCGACATCAGGGTCGGCCAGTGGCCGCCGTCCCAGCGCGAACGGCGCCCCATGTGGGTGATCTGGATCATGATCTTGGCGCCGTGCTTGTGCATGGCGTCGGCCAGATTCTGGAAGTGCGGAATGATGCGGTCGGTGGAGAGATTGACCGAACTCCACCAGTGCTGCGGGCTGTCGATGGCGACCACCGAGGAACCCCCGCAGATGGCCAGGCCGATGCCGCCCTTGGCCTTCTCTTCGTAATACTTGACGTATCTGTCGGTGGTCATGCCGCCGTCGGTGGCGTAGACCTCGGCGTGAGCCGTGGACAGCACGCGGTTGCGGATGGTGAGCTTGCCGATCTGGATCGGCTGGAACATTGCTTCGAAGGCCATGACCTTCTCCTCGATCGGCTGGTGCGCGGTCTTGAGCCGCGCTCTTGCTCTGGGGGGTGTCGCTGGGGTGGCGGCGAGCGGGTCGCTGGCCACCTGGGGGCGGGGCGTTATTTCGGCCGGGTGACGAACAGGCCGTCGTCGTGGCCTTCTTCGGAACCGCTGTATTCCTGGACGGTGACGGTGCGGATGGCACTGCCCTTGGCGGCCAGGATCTGGTCGATGGCGCCGGAGAACCAGCCGGTGAACATGTAGTCCACCTTGCGATTGACCTTGCCGTAGACGTAGACGAAAGCGGAATGCTTGAGCTTGACCTCGGCGTAGCCGGTGTCCAGGTCGAGCTTCTGGGTCTCGAACAGGCCCCAACCGCGCTGCGACAGGCGCTTCATGTAGTGCTCGAACACCGCGGCGCCGTGGATGCCATGGCACTCGGCTTCCTTCTCGCACCAGTGCCAGGCGGACTTGTAGCCGGCCTTGTAGAGGATCTCGGCGTACTTGTCGGCGCCCAGGACTTCTTCGATGCCCATGTGGTTGTTGACGAAGAAGTGCCGGGGTACGTACAGCATCGGCAGGGCGTCGGTGGTCCAGACGCCGGTTTCGTCGTCGACCTGGATGGGCATTTCGGGGGCGTGGCTGGCCATGTGTGGAGCTCCGATTCGCTAATACGTATCTAAAAAAAGGTGTGGGTGAATGCCTGTGGAGCCGTAGCGAGCGCGCCGCTGGCAAGGAGCCCCGCTGTGCCAGGTGAGAGCAGTACCGAGGTACGGCGAACCTGGCGCGAGGACGCGACGCCGCTAGCGGTGTGCGCAGTAGGCTCCAGAGGTATTCACTACTCGCCCCAGACTTCGCCGAGGATGCGCATCCAGTTCTCGCCCATGACCTTGCGCACGGTGCGCTCGGGCATGCCGCGCTTGAGCAGGGTCTCGGTCAGGTTGGGGAATTCGCCCACGGTGCGGATGCCCAGCGGGTTGACGATCTTGCCGAAGTTGGTCAGGCGACGGGCGTAGCCCTTGTCGTGGGTCAGCCACTCGAAGAAGTCATGGCCGTGACCCTGGGTGAAGTCGGTGCCGATGCCGATGGAGTCTTCGCCCACCAGGTTCATCACGTACTTGATGGCTTCGGCGTAGTCGTCGATGGTCGAGTCGATGCCCTTGGCCAGGAAGGGAGCGAACATGGTCACGCCGACGAAGCCGCCGTGATCGGCGATGAACTTGAGCTCTTCGTCCGACTTGTTGCGCGGATGCTCCTTGAGGCCGGACGGCAGGCAGTGGGAGTAGCAGACCGGCTTCTTGGATTCGAGGATGACTTCCTCGCTGGTCTTGGAGCCGACGTGGGAGAGGTCGCACATGATGCCGACGCGGTTCATCTCGGCGACGATCTCGCGACCGAAGCCGGACAGGCCGCCGTCACGCTCGTAGCAACCGGTGCCCACCAGGTTCTGGGTGTTGTAGCACATCTGCACGATGCCCACGCCGAGCTGCTTGAAGATCTCGACGTAGCCGATCTGGTCTTCGAAGGCATGGGCGTTCTGGAAGCCGAACAGGATGCCGGTCTTGCCTTGGGCCTTGGCCTGGCGGATCTCGGCGGTGGTGCGCACCTGGACCACCAGGTCGCTGCACTCGCGGATCAGCTTCTGGCTCGCCGCGATGTTGTTGACCGTCGCCTGGAAGCCCTCCCATACCGAGACGGTGCAGTTGGCGGCGGTCAGGCCACCCTTGCGCATGTCTTCGAAGAGTTCGCGGTTCCACTTGGCGATGATCAGCCCGTCGATGACGATGCTGTCGGCGTGGAGTTCGGTGGCATTCATGACAGGCTCCGGCGTTGGTCTCGCGCCGGAACGGGTGCCGGCGATTCGAGGCCAGCATAGCCCCGGGGTCCTGGCCGACCGGATGCAAAAACGACAGGGGTATCACCAGAAGCGTCAGGCCAGGGTCGCGCTACCGGTCAGCGACCGCGGCGAGCTCGCCCGCCGACAGCCGGCCCTCGCGGCGAGGCCGATCCTCCCGCGGACTCAGGCCGAAGCGCTGGCGGTAGCAGCGGGAGAAATAGGACGCGGATTCGAAACCGCAGGCCAGGGCCACGTCCAGCACGCTGGCCTCGCCCTGCTGCAGCAGCTGGCGCGCCTGGTCCAGGCGCAGTTGCAGATAGAAGGTGGAGGGGGTCGTCTGCAGATGGAGGCGGAACAGCCGCTCCAGCTGGCGACGGGTCACCTGGATGCCGGCGGCCAGCTCCAGGGTGCCCAGGGGCGTCTCGGTGTGGCGCTCCATCCGCTCCACCACCCGGATCAGCTTCCGATTGGCGATGCCGTAGCGCTGCGCCACCTGCAGCCGCTGGTGCTCGCGCGGCGGGCGGATGCGCCCGAGCACGAATTGCTCGGAGACCTGCACCGCCAGCTCGCTGCCGTGGCTGCGGCCGATCAGCTCCAGCAGCAGATCGAGGCTGGCCGTGCCGCCGGCGCAGGTGATGCGGCCGCGGTCGATCTCGAACAGCTCGCCGGTTACCTCAAGCTGCGGCCAGGCTTCGCGAAAGGCCGCCACCGCCTCCCAGTGCAGGGTGACCCGGTGGCCTTCCAGCAGCCCAGCGCGGGCCAGCACCAGGGCACCGGTGTCGATGCCGCCCAGGGGATGGCCGTGGCGGGCGACCTGGCGCAGCCAGCGGGCGAGGCCGTCGTCGTAATGGGCCAGGGGCTCGAAACCGGCCACCACGAACAGGGTGGTGCCCGCTTCCAAGGCGTCCAGGCCGCCGTCGACATTGACCGACATGCCGTTGCTGGCAGTCACCGCCGCCCCGTCACGTCCGAGGATGCGCCAGTCATAGCTGCCCGGACGGAATCGATTGGCCACCCGTAAGGGCTCCAGGGTGGCGATGAAGCCCAGGGCGGAAAAGCCGGGCAGCAGGAGAAAGGCAAAGGACTGCGGCATGGGTGGGGCGTCCCCGGTAACGATTGACTTGTGCAAGCAAGAAGGTCGCCAGGGTGCAAATTCAGGTCGTCGGGCTACGCATGCCTGGCAGGCGAGGCGCCTAGGGTAGAAGGCAACCGGCAGTCATCCCCGCCCGCCGCTCCAGGGAGTTCGCCATGCCCAACAAGACCCTCAGCACCACCCTCCTCGTCTGCGGCCTGCTGGCCGCCACCCTCGGCAGCGCCCGCGCCGCCGATCCCGACAGCTGCCAGACCGTACGGATGGGCATCGTCGGCTGGACCGACGTGGTCGCCACCAGTGCCCTAGCCGAGGTCATGCTCGAAGGCCTCGGCTACGGGGTCAAGCCGACCACCGCCTCCCAGCAGATCATCATGGCGGCCATGGGCGACAAGAATCTGGATGTGTTCCTCGGCTACTGGCAGCCGACCATGCAGCCGGTGGTGCAGCCCTTCGTCGACAAGGGCCAGGTCAAGGTGCTGACCCCGCCGCTGCTGGCCGATGCCCAGTCCACCTTCGCGGTGCCCGAGTACGTCTACGAGGGGGGCCTGAAGACCTTTGCCGACATCGCCCGCTTCAAGGACAGGCTCGGCGGCAAGATCTACGGCATCGAGCCGGGCAGCGGCGCCAACCGTGGCACCGCCGAGATGATCAAGACCGACCGCTTCGGCCTCAAGGACTTCCAGCTGGTGGAGTCCAGTGAGGCGGGCATGCTCACCGCCGTGCGCCGGGCCGAGAAACGCAAGGAATGGATCGTCTTTTTCGGCTGGAAGCCGCACCCCATGAATCTACAGATCAAGATGCACTACCTGACCGGCAGCGAAGACGTCTTCGGCCCCAACGAAGGCCAGGCCACGGTCTCGGTGGTGACCACCGCCGACTATCCACAGCGCTGCCCCAACGTCCAGCGCCTGCTCGCCAATCTGCACATGGACAGTGCCGAGGTCAGCGCCGTGATGGCCCCAATCCTGGAACGCACCGCACCCAAGGACGCCGCCCGTGCCTGGCTCAAGAAAAACCCGCAACGCCTCGACGCCTTCCTCCAGGGCGTGACCACCCGCGCTGGCCAGCCCGCCGCTGCTCTCAAGCTCTGATCGCCCAAGGACAGACCCCATGAACACCGATGTCATCGTCACCTGCGCCCTGACCGGCGCCGGTGATACCGTAGGCCGCAATCCCCATGTTCCCGTCACCCCGGCAGAGATCGCCGCAGCCGCCCTGGAGGCCGCCCGCGCCGGCGCCACCGTGGTGCACGCCCATGTGCGCGACCCCGCCACCGGCAAGCCCAGCCGCGACGTGGCCCTCTATCGCGAGGTGGTCGAGCGCATCCGCGAGGCGGACGTCGACATCATCGTCAACCTCACAGCCGGCATGGGCGGTGACCTGGAGATAGGGCCAGGCGAGACACCCACCGACTTCGGCCCCGGCTCGGACCTGGTCGGTCCCCTCACCCGCCTGCTGCACATCGAAGAGTTGCGCCCGGACATCTGTACCCTGGATTGCGGCACCCTCAACTTCGGCGACGGCGACTTCATCTATGTCTCCACCCCCGCGCAACTGCGCGCGGGGGCCAGGCGCATCACCGAACTGGGAGTGAAGGCGGAACTGGAGATCTTCGACACCGGCCATCTCTGGTTCGCCAAGCAGTTGCTCAAGGAAGGCCTGCTGCAGGACCCGCTGTTCCAGCTGTGCCTGGGCATTCCCTGGGGCGCCCCGGCCGACACCGCCACCATGAAGGCCATGGTCGACAACCTGCCGCCGGGCGCCTGCTGGGCAGGTTTCGGCATCGGCCGCATGCAGATGCCCATGGCCGCCCAGGCCATGCTGCTGGGCGGCAACGTGCGCGTCGGCCTGGAAGACAATCTCTGGCTGGACCGGGGCGTCCACGCCACCAACGGCAGCCTGGTGGAGCGGGTCATCCAGATCATCGAACGCCTGGGCGGGCGCGCCCTGAGCCCCGCCGAGGGCCGGACGAAGATGCAGCTGGGAGGTGCCCGATGAGCGCCGTCTTCGCCGCCCTTGGGACCGGCGTGATCGGCGCCGGCTGGATCGCCCGGGCCCTGGCCCGGGGCCTGGAGGTGCGCGCCTGGGATCCGGCGCCCGGCGCCGAAGCCGCCCTGCGCACCCGCCTGGCCAATGCCTGGCCGGCGCTGGAGGCCCAGGGCCTGGCGCCCGGTGCCAGCCTGGACCGCCTGACGTTCCATACCGATCTGGACGCCGCGGTCGCCAGCGCCGACGTCATCCAGGAAAGCGCCCCCGAACGCCTGGAGCTCAAGCGCGAACTGCATGCCCGGGTCAGTCGTGCGGCGCGACCCGACGCCCTGATCTGCTCCAGCACCTCGGGGCTGCTGCCCAGCGATTTCTATGCCGAAGCCCTGCACCCCGAGCGCTGCCTGGTGGGCCACCCGTTCAATCCGGTCTATCTGCTGCCGCTGGTGGAGGTGGTGGGCGGCAGCCAGACCTCGACGGCCAACCTGGCGCGCGCCGAGGCCTTCTATCGCGAGCTGGGTATGCGGCCGCTGCGGGTGCGCAAGGAGGTGCCTGGCTTCATTGCCGACCGCCTGCTCGAAGCCCTGTGGCGCGAGGCCCTGCACCTGGTCAACGACGGGGTCGCCACCACCGGCGAGATCGACGACGCCATCCGCTACGGCGCCGGCCTGCGCTGGTCGTTCATGGGCACCTTCCTTACCTACACCCTGGCCGGCGGGCCGGCGGGCATGCGCCACTTCATGCAGCAATTCGGCCCGGCGCTGAAGCTGCCCTGGACCTATCTGGACGCTCCGGAGCTGACCGACGACCTGATCGACGCCGTGGTCGAGGGCACCCAGGCCCAGCAGGGCGACCTGGAACTGGCGGCGCTGGAGCGCTATCGCGACGACTGCCTGCTGGCGGTGCAGGCGGCCATTGCCGGATGCAAGGCGCGCCACGGCATCTTGGATTAGGAGCGGTCATGATCATCCACCGTACTTCGGTCGCCTCCGAGTGGGTCGACTACAACGGCCACCTGCGCGACGCCTACTACCTGCTGATCTTCAGCCATGCCACCGACGCCCTGATGGACGCCATGGGCCTGGACGCCGCCGGTCGTGCGGCCAGCGGGCACTCCTTGTTCACCCTGGAATGCCACCTGAATTTCCTCCACGAGGTGAAGGCGGACGCCCAATTGGAGGTGCGGGTGAGGTTCCTGGCCCTGGACGCCAAGCGCCTGCACCTGCATTTCGGCCTCCATCACCAGGGGCAGGCTGAGCTGCTGGCCGCCTCCGAGCAGCTGCTCCTGCACGTCCACCTGGACGGCCCCCGTTCCGCGCCCTTCGCGCCGCGGATGCACGACTGGCTGGCGACCCGGCTGGCGGCGCAGCGGGACGAGCCCTGGCCGGAGCACGTCGGGCGGGTCATCGGCCTGCCCCCATCCCGGCGATGAGAACACCACCGCTGTCCGCGGACATGGCCGCCTTCGTCGCGGCCAGCCAGGCCTTCGCCACCCAGGATCCGGACATCACCGCCCAGCGCCAGGCCTATGCCCGGCTCTGCGCGGCCCTGGCGCCAGCGGAGTACCAGGGGCTGGCAATCAGCGATCACCGTGCCGATGGGGTACCGCTGCGGCTGGTGGCGCCACTGAACGCCCGCGCCAACCACCCCGCCCTGCTCTATCTGCACGGCGGAGGCTGGATGCTCGGCGATATGGATTCCCACGGCTTTCTCGCGGCGCGCCTGGTGCGGCAACTGGGGCTGGCGGTACTGCTGGTGGACTATCGCCTGGCACCGGAGCATCCCTATCCTGCGGCCCTGGACGATGCCCGGCGGGCCTGGGACTGGCTGCAACGTGAGGCTCAGGCACTGGGGTTGGACGAGCGCCGGCTGGCGGTGGCCGGTGACAGTGCCGGCGGCAATCTCGCCGCGGCCCTGTGCCTGGCGCTGCGCCAACAAGGTCGTGCCCAGCCGCGGGCCCAGGTACTGATCTATCCCGCGCTGACGGATCGGGTGCTGCCCAGCGAGCGCCATCAGGCCCAGGCACCGCTGCTGAGCGCGACCGACTGGCGGGCTTGTCTGGATGCCTATCTGCCCCGCCCGGAAGATCGCCGGGATCCCCTCGCCTTGCCGCTGCAGGCTGACGCTTTCAGCGGGCTTGCACCCGCCCTGGTCGCCGTGGCGCGGCGCGATCCTCTGGCTGACCACGGCCGCGCCTATGCTGCCGCCCTGCGCGCGGCGGGTAACTCCTGTCGGCTGTGGGAGGGCGCCGGCCTGCTGCACGGTGCACTGCGCGCCCAGGGCCGGCGCGCCGAAGCCCTGCGCTGTGCCCTGGAGCGCTTTCTCGGCGGCGAACTGGGCTTGGTACCCGCGGCCAACCTGTCAAAAGACAAAAAAAAACCTCAACCGCTGGAGACGGAAGAGGTTCAAACGCCCTGATGGGCCTCAGTGTGTAACCGTGGATTGCTCGCTCTGGAAGCGAACAACCGCAAAATATCGTGGATAGGGCGCATTCTAACGGCGAACGTCGGTTTTGACCCTGCGGCAGATTGTCCAGGCAGGGCGTCGTAATAAACCTACATTGCCTGGCTGGCCGGCGAGGCGCTTTCCAAAAACGACATCGGGCTATGCGGCGACGCCAGCCCGGCTTGCCCTCTGCGACGCCAATGGGAGAATCCAGGCATTCCACCTGAGAGGGCAGTGCCATGATGATCGCCGACTTGATCGACCAGGACGACTTCCGCGACCGCCTGCGTGCGCTGGGTTTCAACGTGACGCCCGCGGCAACTGCGGACGAAGCCTGTCGGCAGGCCGTGACCGGGCTCAACCAGGAGCGTGCCCAGGCCCTGCGCCAGCTGATCCAGGAATTGCTGTCCGGCAGCGCGGCGCTGCTGCCGGCGGTGCGCCAGGCCATCGACCAGCAATTGCTGCCGGCCCTGGCCCCGACGCGTGCCTAGCGAACGCTAGGACCGCAGCAGACTCAGCCGGCCCAGCAGCGGCAGCCGTCCCAGGCCCCGCAAAGGGGGTGTCAGCAGGCGCTCGCCCTGGCGGGCAAAGGCGGCGGCCAGTGGCGTGTGCAGGCCCAGGCTGATCACACCCAAGGCCAGGGCCAGCCCGCCGATGTAATCATCCGAGCCCCAGTGGGCGCCGGCCACCAGCCGCGGCAGCATGAACAGCACCGCCAGCGCAGCCACCACCAGGCGGCGTCCGCCGCGGGTGAAGTGCGCCATGAACAGCGCCCAGAGCAGCAGCACCGAGGCGTGGTCGCCGGGAAAGCTGGCGCCGGACCTGTCCTTCAATTCCCAGCCGTGCTCCAGCCCGGGAAAGCGATCGCTGAGCAGATAGGCGCCCGGGAGCACGTCGGACGGGCTGGAATGCTGCAGGCCCCAGGCTTCGATGCCCTTGGTCAGCAAGGTCCGCACGATCAGCAGGATCACCAGCAGGCCGATGAAGGTCGCCAGCGCCGGCCGTACCTGATGGGTCGGATAGGCCCAGCCGCCGCGAACCAGCAAGGCCAGCAGTACCAAGCCGACCAGGGCATCCACTGGCCGCAAGCTGAAGAAGGTCCAGAGATAGAGCCAGCCGGTGGAATGCGCCAGAGGGGCATTGAGGGCGTGAAATAGCCCGGCATCGAACGCCAGCAACTGGGTACGAACGGTGGGAATGAGCCAGAGCAGCAGCAGGCCCAGGGCCAGAGCCTGGCACATCGCCAGGCGACGCCACTGCCAGGAGGCGGTGAAGAGGGGAGCGTTCATCGAGGTCTCTTTTCACGAAAATTTCACGAATAGACCGACTCGACCTCGATGACGTCACACTTTGTTACAGCCAGATGACGCAACACTCCTTTGCGATCATCGACTCAACCAAAGAAGGCCAGCGCTTCTGCCACGACCAGATCCGGTAATTCCTCCGCCAGGTAATGGCCACCCGGCAAGGCGCAACCACTGACCTGGGTGGCCACCTGACGCCATTCGGCCAGTGGATCGAAGCAGAGCCCGACAGTGCCTTCGGCGCCCCAGAGCACGCGGAGTGGCAGCTCCAGCCGGCGCCCGGCATCCAGGTCGGCCTGGTCGTGCTCCAGGTCGATCCCGGCACTGGCGCGGTAGTCCTCGCAGATGCCCCGGGCGGTGCCAGGCAGGCTCAGGCAGCGCAGGTATTCGGCCAGCACTTCCGGTGGAAAGGGGGCCAGGCCGGCACTGCGCGTACCCATCACGCCCTTGAGATAGCCTTCCGGATCGGCTTCGATCAACCGCTCGGGCAACGGCGCCGGGCGGATCAGGAAGAACCAGTGCCAATAGGCCCGGGCGAAGGCCTCGTCGGTCTGCCGATACATGGCCAGGGTCGGCGCGATGTCCAGCAGCATCAGCCGCTCCACCGCCGCGGGATGATCCAGCGCCAGGCGATGGGCGACCCGGGCGCCGCGGTCGTGGGCCAGTACGGCGAAGCGGTCGTGACCCAGCAGGCGCATCAGCGCGACGTTATCCCCCGCCAGGGTGCGCTTGCTGTAGGCCTCCGTGCCCGCGTCGGGCTTGGCGCTGTCGCCATAGCCGCGCAGATCGGCGGCCACCAGGGTAAAGCGCTCGGCCAGCCGCGGCGCCACCTTATGCCACATCACATGGGTCTGGGGATGGCCGTGGAGCAGCAGCAGCGCAGGCCCCTGACCGCCGACGCGGTAATTGATCTCGACGCCGCCGACGTTCAGCCGCCGCTGTTCGAAGCCCGCAAAGAGGCCGTCCATCTCAGGCCAGAGCCGCGGCGATGGCCTGACCCAGGCTCTCAGTGTTGCCCTGGCCGCCGAGGTCGCGGGTCAGGGGCGCCTGTTCGGGACCCTGGCGCAGCACGGCCTCGATGGCCGCCACCACGGCAGCGCCGGCGTCGGCATGGCCGAGATGCTCCAGCATCATGGCGCCACACCAGATCTGGCCGATGGGATTGGCGATGCCGCGGCCGGCGATGTCCGGCGCCGAGCCGTGCACCGGCTCGAACAGACTGGGGAAATTGCGTTCCGGGTTGATGTTGGCCGAAGGCGCGATACCGATGGTGCCGGTGCAGGCCGGGCCCAGGTCGGAGAGGATGTCGCCGAACAGGTTGCTGGCCACCACCACGTCGAACCAGTCCGGGTGCAGGACGAAGTTGGCGGTGAGGATGTCGATGTGGAACTTGTCCACCGCCACGTCCGGATAGGCCTTGCCCATCTCCTCCACGCGCTTGTCCCACCAGGGCATGGTGATGGCGATGCCATTGGACTTGGTGGCCGAGGTCAGCTTCTTGCGTGGCCGCTGCTGGGCCAGATCGAAGGCGAACTTGAGGATGCGGTCGGTGCCGTGGCGGGTCATGATCGTTTCCTGGATCACCACCTCGCGTTCGGTGCCTTCGAACATGATGCCGCCGACACTGGAGTACTCGCCCTCGGTGTTCTCGCGCACCACATAGAAGTCGATGTCGCCCGGCTGGCGATTAGCCAGGGGCGCCTTGACCCCGGGCATCAGCCGGCAGGGCCGCAGGTTGACGTACTGGTCGAAGCGGCGGCGGAATTGCAGCAGCGAGCCCCAGAGGGAGATGTGGTCGGGCACCACGTCCGGCCAGCCGACGGCGCCGAAATAGAGGGCATCGTAGTCCTTGAGCGTCTCGAACCAGTCGTCCGGCAACATCTTGCCGTGGGCCTGGTAGTACTCGGCGCTGGCGAAGTCGAAGTGATCCCACTGCAGGGCGATGCCGAAGCGCTGGGCGGCGGCGTCCAGCACGCGGATGCCTTCGGGCATGACTTCCTTGCCGATGCCGTCACCGGCGATGACCGCGATCTTATGGGGCCTGGACGCTTGCATGGCTTTTCTCCGGCAGTCTGGGTGGGATGGACCCAGTGTAGTCTCGCGCGGGAGGCGTACAATCCCGTCGCAGGGAAAGCCATTCTTAACCTGGGATCAAGAATCTTGTCCGCTGACGACCTTGCCTTCTTTGTCCGCTTGGCCGGCCACCCCAGCCTGACCGCCGCTGCCCGGGAGTTGGGGCTGTCCCTGGCGGCCGTCAGCAAGCGACTCACTGCCCTGGAGCGCCGCCTGGGCGTGCAATTGATCCGCCGGACCACCCGGCGGCTGGACCTGACGCCGGAAGGCCTGCGCTATCTGGAAGGCGCCCGACCGCTGCTGACCCAGCTGGAAGACCTGGAGGCTGCCGTCGGAAGGCCCGATGCGCCCCTGAGCGGGGTGCTCAATCTCAACGCCACCTTCGGCTTCGGCCGCCGGCACCTGGCGCCGCTGCTGTCGGACTTCGCCCACCGCCATCCCGGGCTGGAAGTCAATCTGCACCTCTCCAGCCATCCGGTGAATCTGCTGGAAGGGCCCTTCGACCTGGATATCCGTGTCGGCGAGCCACCGGACGCTCGGGTCATCGCCCACCGCCTGCTGGACAACCGCCGCCTGCTCTGCGCCGCCCCCGCCTACCTGGCCCGGGCCGGCGTGCCGGAAAGCGTGGCGGACCTGGCGCGGCACAATTGCCTGGTCTTGCGCCAGGACGCGGGCGACTACGCCGTCTGGCGCTTCACCCGGGACGGTCAGCATTTCGCCCAGAAGGTGCGCGGCAGTCTCAGCAGCAACGATGGCGAGGTGGTGGTGCGCTTGGCGCTGGAGGGCCACGGACTGATCCTGAGATCGGAATGGGACGTGGCCGAGCTGATCGCCAGTGGCGCCCTGGTGCCAGTGCTGACCGATCATGAGGCGCCGGCTGCAGCCATCTATGCGGTGCACCGCCAACAGCGCCATGTGCCGCGTCGGCTTTCCGAACTGATCCGCCATCTGGCACAGGAGCTGCCCGCGCGGCTGGGGCGCTAAGGCTGCACGAATCTTCCAGACCGACATCAGGTCAGTAATTAGACTGAAAGGCCCAAAAGCCCCTTCTCTCGCCATGGCCGACGATCACTGGATCCAGCTGCAGCAGGACGCCGAGACCGGCATCGAGACCCTGCGCGCCCATTTCGAGGGCCATGCCTATGATCCGCACTGGCACGACGCCTATCTGGTGGGCTACACCGAGCAGGGCCTGCAGCAATTCCACTGTCGGGGCCAGCGCCACCTGAGCACCCCGGGGCAGGTCTTTCTGCTGGAGCCCGGCGAGTTGCACGACGGCCAGGCGCCGGAAGCCGAGGGCTTCACCTATTCCATGCTCTACCTCGATCCCCAGTGGCTGGCGCGCGAGCTGCAAGGCCTGCACGGTGATGCTCGGCCCCTGGGCGAACCGGGCTTCGCCCGGACCCTGGTGGAGCAGGCCGAGTTGCACCGCGCGGTGGCCTGGGCCCATGAGGTCATGAGTCGTCCGGAGCTGCGCATCGTCCGCCAGAGCGCCTTGGACGCCCTGCTGCTGCGCCTCTTGCCGCACCTGCAATGGCGGGCGCCCCAGGCCGGCGATCCACGGCTGCCCCAGGTGGCCTTGCGCGCCCGCGACTTCCTGCAGGCCCATCACCACGAGGACATCGGTCTGGAGGAACTGGCCCAGGCCGCTGGCGTGGACAGATTTCGCCTGACTCGCGCCTTCAAGGCGGCCTTTGGTCTGGCGCCCCACGCCTATCTGGTACAGCTGCGGTTGTCGCGGGCACGCCGCCTGCTGGCCGACGGCCTGTCGCCGGCGGAGACCGCCGCCGCCCTGGGCTTCGCCGACCAGAGTCACCTGGGCCGCTGGTTTCGCCGCGCCTATGGCCTGACCCCGGCGGCCTATCGGGCGCGCTGCTCGAATCTTCCAGACCGCTAGCGGCAGGCTTGCGACCCTGGGGCTCCCTCCAAACCAGGAGTTTCCCATGTCCCTGTTGCCCTTCCTGCTGTTCGCCCTGGTCGCCTCCATCACCCCCGGGCCGACCAATGTGCTCATCCTCGGCCACAGTGCCCGCCACGGCGCCCGGGCCAGTCTGCCCCTGGTGCTGGGCGGTAGCCTGGGCGCGGTGGCCCTGGTCCTGGTGGTGGGCTTCGGTCTCGGCCAGACCCTGGCCCGACATCCCGACTGGCAGCGCGGCCTGGCCTGGGCCGGGGTGCTCTGGCTGAGCTGGCTGGCCTGGCAACTGGCCCGCGCCGGCGCGCCCGCGGTCAAGGATGACAGCGCCCGCCTGGGCTTCGGCGGCACCGCCGGCCTGCAAGTGCTCAACCCCAAGAGCTGGAGCATGGCGCTGGCGGTGGTCACGGTCTATGCCGAGCCCGGCGCCGACCTCTGGCGGCAGGTGCTGGTCCTGGCCCTGGTGTTCCTGCTGGTGTCCGTACCCTGCCTGGGTCTCTGGGCACTGCTCGGCCAGGTCGCGGCGCATGGCCTGAGATCGCAGCGCGCCTGGCGTGGTTTCAACCTGGGGATGGCGGCGCTGTTGCTCGCCTCGGCCTGGGCGACGGTGGTCTAACGCAACAGGCAGTAGCGGATCAGCGCCTTTTCCACGCTCTGCTTCTGTCTGAGCACGAGCAGTACCACCACCGCCTGCTCTGTAGTCTTGATCTCGTAAAAGACCCGGAAGCCGTCATGATTGAATTCACGGTAATGCAGGACGCCCAATTCACTGGCCTGGCGGCTGACGGGAAAAGCCAGGGGCGCTGCTGGTAGCTGACTCTCGATGGCGTCGATCAGCCCGGTGATCCTGGCAAGCGCATTCTGCTGGTTGCTGTGATCGGTCAGATGATGGACCTGATCTTCGAGGCTGAGGACAGCGCATTCAGTAAAACGTAGAGCCAGGTTCATTCAATCTCCAGAGAAACGCCCAGCCAAGCGATCTTTTACCTGCGTAGCAGTCTGGTACTGCCCCTCATTGTCCTCACGCGAGCTCATGGCTAGAAGCTTGACCAGGGCAATGGCCTCGTCGCGACGTTTGCGCTCCTCGTAGGACTCGATGACATACGCTGGTACCCCGTTCTGGGTGACGACCATGGGTTCGTCAAGATCGAGATTGGCCGCGTGGCGCTTCAGATAACTGATGGTTTCGGTTTTCATCGGATGTCCTCCTGAGCTGAAAGCCTGAGCTCCCTTCCAGAGGGATGGCACAGACGTCATGGCGTGGCCATTAGCTTACCAATGGCACAGTGAAGAACCAAATACAGACCAAATAAAGACTAAACGGGTTTATAGATCAGACTAGCACGCCATGCTGATCCCGAAAATTCTCTTCCAAGTGCTCCAGCCAGGCGCGCACCGCCGGCAATTGGCCACGGCGGTGCGCATAGGCGGCCTGGAGATGGCCACCGGGGATCGACCAGTCCGGCAGCAGGCGATGCAGGCGGCCCTCGGCCAGCTCGGCCTGACAATAGGGCAATGGCAGCAGGGTATAGCCGAGCCCGGCCAGGGCGGCGGCCTTGCGCACGCCGAAGTCATCGATGCCCAGACGCGCTTCCAATATCAGCTCGCGACGTTCGCCCTGAGGTCCTGCGAGACGCAGGTGTACCTTGCGATCCACCTCCAGGGCGCCCAGCAAGGGCAGGCCTAGCAAGGCCTCCGGGGTATCCAGCCGTCGCCCGGCGAGCAGTTCGGGTGCCGCCACCAACACCACGGAAGCCTGGCGCAGCCGCCGCACCACCAAGCCTGGCTCTTCGTCGTCGACGTCCCGCACGCGCATGGCGACGTCCACCCCTTCGTTGATGATGTCCACCCGCCGGTTGACCAGCAGCATGTCCAGCTGCACCTGGGGATAGCGGGTAAGAAACCGCGTCACCACCTCGGGAAGATACTGCTGCGCCAGGGCCACCGGGCAGGACACTCGTAGCGGTCCACGCGGCTCGCTGGACAGGCTGGCGGCGGTCTCGGCGGCGCTCTCCGCTTCGCGCAGCAATGCCTGGCAATGCACCAGATAGCGCTCACCCAGGGTGGTGAGGGTCAGGGTGCGGGTGGTGCGCTGCAGCAGGCGGGCGCCTAGACGCGTCTCCAGCTCGGCGATGCGCCGCGACAGCCGCGACTTGGGAATGCCCAGCAGGCGGCCGGCCGCGGCGAAGCCACCGGCCTCCACCACCTTGGCGAAGTAGGCGAGGTCATTGAGGTCTTGCATGGGCGATTGTCCTATCCATGGGACGAAGCATCGCATTTTAGCCGTCTAATCAGGAGATCGTCTTATCGGTAGTCTGGGCCCATCTTCCAAGACCCTACAGGACCACCGCCATGAAACTCCTGCACATCGACTCCAGCATCCTCGGCGATCACTCCGCTTCCCGCGCCCTGAGCGCCAAGGTCGTCGTCGCCCTCAAGGCCGCTACGCCAGGTCTGGAGGTCACCTACCATGACCTCGCCCACGACTCCCTGGGGCACTTCTCCGGTGCCAGTCTGGCCGCTGGCGCCACCCCGGCCGAGCAGCGCACCGCCGAACAGCGTGACGAAGCCGAGCGCAATGCCCGCGCCCTGCAGGAATTCCTCGCCGCCGACGTGCTGGTGTTGGGTGCCCCCATGTACAACTTCACCATTCCGACCCAGCTCAAGGCCTGGATCGACCGCATCACCGTGGCCGGCACCACCTTCCGCTACAGCGAAGCTGGCCCGGAAGGCCTGTGTGGCGACAAGAAGGCGATCATCGTCGCTACGGCGGGCGGCATCCATGCCGGCAAGCCCACTGGCATCGCCCATGAGGACTATCTGAAATTGCTGCTGGGCTTCCTGGGCATCACTGACATCCAGATCGTTCGCGCCGAAGGCCTGGCCTATGGCGACGAAGCCAAGCGCGCGGCCCTGGCCAGCGCCGAGCGGCAGATCGCCGACCAGTTCGCCTAGGGTCGGGCACCCTCACCCCCGGCCCCTCTCCCTGAGGGAGAGGGGAGCAGAGCGGTCCTCGGCTTTGCAGGGTGAGTTTGAATAAGCCTGAAGCGTCTTTTATTGCTAGCGCTAGCCCGGCCTCAGCCTTGGGGCGCCAAGGGGAAGGATCCTTGGGGCCCCGGGCATGGAACCTCAGCCGGCACTCCATCCCGCTCTTCCCCCTCTCCCTCCGGGACAGGGCTGGGATGAGGGCAAGGCCCCGTCTCAGCTGAACCCCACCACCGGATGCGGCACATAGGGCGCTTCCAGAGCGGCGATCTCTTCGTCGCTCAGGTGCAGCTCCAGCGCCGCCACCGCGTCTTCCAGATGCTGCGGCTTGGATGCTCCGACGATGGGCGCGTCGATGCCCGGCTTCTGCAGCAGCCAGGCCAGCGCCACCTGAGCGCGCGGTACGCCGCGGGCCTCGGCGATGCGGGCCACGGCGGCGACGATCTGCCGATCGGATTCCTCGCTGGCGGTATAGAGGGTCTTGCCGAAGGCATCGCTTTCGGTACGCGCCGTGCTGGCGTCCCAGTCGCGGGTCAGGCGGCCACGGGCCAGCGGACTCCAGGGGATCACGCCAACGCCGGCGTCGCGGCACAGCGGCAGCATCTCCCGCTCCTCTTCGCGGTTGAGCAGGTTGAGGTGGTTCTGCATGGTGGCGAATCTGGTCCAGCCATGGCGCTCGGCGGTGTGCAGCGCCTTGGCGAATTGCCAGGCGTACATGCTGCTGGCGCCGATGTGCAGCGCCTTGCCGGCCTTGACCACGTCGTGCAGGGCCTCCAGGGTCTCCTCGATGGGCGTGTGATAGTCCCAGCGATGGATCTGGTAGAGATCGACATAGTCGGTGCCCAGGCGCTGCAGACTGGCGTCGATGGCGGCGAAGATGGCCTTGCGCGACAGGCCGCCGACATTGGGTCTGTCACGCAACGGGAAGTACACCTTGGTCGCCAGCACGATCTCCTCGCGCACGGCGTTGGCCTTGAGGAAGCGGCCGACGATCTCTTCGCTGGTGCCGTCGGAGTAGCTGTTGGCGGTGTCGAAGAAGTTGATGCCCAGATCCAGGGCCTTCTTCAGCAGCGGCTGGCTCTGATCTTCCGGCAGGGTCCAGGGATGATTGCCGCGCTCGGGCACGCCATAGGTCATGCAGCCGAGGCAAAGGGGCGAAATCTTCAGACCGGTGCGGCCGAGAGTGCGATAGTTCATGGGGGCCTCCAGGGATGGTCGAAAGAGGTTGACCACGCAGTTCCCGGATCGACTGCAACGAACTTACCGGCTGCCGCCTGGTTCTAGATGGATTCCTAACCTACAACCGGAGACGCTCCATGAAGAAATATGCTTCCGCGGTCTGGCAAGGCGGTCTGAAGGATGGCAAGGGCCATATCTCCACCGAGAGCGGCGCGCTCAAGGACAATGCCTACGGCTTCAACACCCGTTTCGAAGGCACGCCGGGCACCAATCCCGAAGAACTGATCGGCGCGGCCCATGCCGGCTGCTTCTCCATGGCCTTCTCCATGCTGCTGGGCCAGAACGGCCTGACTCCCGAGCGGATCGAGACCAAGGCCGACGTGACCCTGGACAAGGTCGGCGACGGCTTCGAGATCACCACCATCGATCTGACCATGAAGGCCAAGATCCCCGGCGCCACCCAGGAGCAGTTCACCACCATCGCCAACCAGGCGAAGGAAGGTTGCCCGGTGTCCAAGGTGCTCAAGGGCGCCAAGATCAACCTGAACGCCACGCTCGAAGGCTAAGGGTCTGAGGCGTCTGCCGATGCCGCTCCGGCATCGGCAACACCCTGTTCCAGAGCCTGTTCGCCGAGCTGTCCGCAAGTCGCTAGACTGCTCCGACCCCGCTTTCGGAGAGTACGATGAACGACTCCATCTTCATGACCCTCTTTTCCATCCTCGCCGTGTTGCTGTTGGGCGGCGGCATCTACGGTTGCGTGATCCTCAACCGCCAACGCAAGGACATCGAGAAGAACGACAGCGAAGGCTAGGCCGGTCGCCGACCTGCCAGGTAACGCACGCCCGTGGGGCCGAAGACCTCGGAATGCGGCTCCTGGGCGGCGAGCTGAAAGATGTCACCGACGCCGTAGTGGCGTTCGCCAGCGGCGCTACGGATACGCAGCTCACCTTGGATTACCAACGCCCTGGCTTCGAAGGGGTGGGCATGGGGTTCCAGCCTGCCCAGGGCATCGCGCTCGACCAGTACCGGTGGCTGGAAACCCTCGCGGGCAAGTTGCTCGATGAAGGTGGCCTGGTCCATGGGTGCTCCTGACGCCAAGAAGGATGATCAGCGCCCAGGCTAGGCGCCTCACCTCTTCGCAGCCAGTGCAAAGGCACTATGAGGAGCCTTGGCTTTGGCTATGGCCAGCTTCGAGGCAAGGACGCCATGGATACCTCGGCCAGCCGAGGTTCCACGTGGAGCATCAGCGCTCCAGCTTGCGCTCGACCTCGGCGTTCTTGCGCTTGAGCGCCTCGGCTTCCTGTTCCTTGGTCTTGATATCGGTAGGCGTGAGGACCTTGTCGATGCCATCGGTCGGCGTCGATTCCGGCTGCTCCATGTCTTTCTTCACCACATCCACGGGGCGTCCCGCTTCATCGAGCGCGGGTTCGTTGGGTGGGGTCTTGCCCAGGTGGGCATCGGAACGCTGGTCACTCATGGCAGGCTCTCCTCGATAGGGTCCTTCTTTCGAGCGCAACGACCGCCAAGGAGTTCGCCCGCCACTCAACGACGAATACGGACGCGCTCCAGATAGGCCAGCAGTTGTGCCTGCTCAGTTGCATCCAGAGGCGCGAAGACCGCTTCCAGCGCCTGGGTCCGGGGCGCCTGGGCCTGATCCAGGGCCTGACGCCCCTGCTCGGTTAGGTGGACCAACAAGGCGCGCCTGTCCTGGGGATGGGGTTCGCGACGCACCAGGCCATCGCGCTCCAGGGCGTCGAAGGCATCGGTCAGGGTGCGCGGCGCATGGCGCAGTTGTTCGGCGACCTCGCCCGGGCGGCAGGGTCCCAGGCGTTCCAGCACCTTGAGCACCTTGTAGCGGGCAAAGGAAAGTCCGGAGGCCTTGAGGGTCTCATCCAGTTGTTGGCGCATCTGCCGTTTCAGATCCATCAGGGCTTCGGCAATGGCGGCGGCGGTTGACATGACAACTACTTACCTCGAATATAGTGAGGAACCTCAATGAATGGTACCTCCGCAATGGCGACATCTTTTCACAGCCGCGAGGGCGATGCCAGTGCCCCTCACCTGTTCCAGCGCGTGCGCTTCGACTTCAAGCGCCGCTGGGCGACCGTCGTTCGCCGCGAAGCGCTCGGTGGTGACCTCCTGCGCCTGACCTTTGGCGGCAGCGACCTGGCCGATTTCCAGAGCGCGGCCTTCGACGAGCACGTGAAGCTGTTCGTCCCCGCCGACACCACCCCGATCCGCGCCGCTAGCCCCGAGCAGCTGGTCGGTCGGCACTACACGCCGCGCCACTACGACGCCGCGCGCGGCGAGTTGGCCATCGACTTCTATCTGCATGAAGCCGGGGTGCTGACCACCTGGGCACGCCAGGCGCAGCCCGGTGCCGAGCTGATCATCGGTGGCCCCAAGGGTGCCCTGGTGCCACCCGAGGACTTCGACTGGTACCTGCTGGCCGGCGACGAGACCGCCCTGCCCGCCATCGCCCGCCGCCTGGAGCAACTGGCCGCCAGCGTCCGCGTTCAGGTCGTCGCCGAAGTGGCCCGCCCCGGCCTGGAAATCGCCCTGCCTACCGCCGCCGCCGCCGATATCCGCTGGGTCTATCGCGAAACCGAGGCCGATGCCCTGGTGCAGGCCCTGGAGCAGCTGAAGTTGCCCGCGGGCGAAGGCTATGCCTGGATCGCCGGTGAGGCGACCCAGGCCCGCGCCGCGCGTCAGGCGCTGCTGGCCAAGGGTCTGCCGCGGGACTGGGTCAAGGCCGCCGGCTACTGGAAGCTCGGCGAGAGCGACCAGCATGTGAAGGTCGAGGATTGACTAGCAGCGCTCCCCTCGCCGATGGCCTGCCGCGACCCCGACGCTACCGGGCGGTCGCCGCCCTGCTGCTGGCCATCAGCATGACGGTGCTGGACAGCGGCATCGCCAACCTGGCGTTGCCTAGCATCGCCGAGGCCCTGGAGGTCTCGGCCGCCGCGGCGGTGTGGATCGTCAGCGCCTACCAGCTGAGCCTGGTCGCCCTGCTGTTTCCGCTGGCCGCGGTGGCCGAGCGCCACGGCCTGCGTCCGGTATTCGCCGTCGGGGTCGGCATCTTCGGCCTGGCTTCCCTGGGCTGTGCCCTGGCGCCGGATCTGGCCAGCCTGGTGGCTGCCCGAGCGCTGCAGGGGGTCGGCGCCGCCGCCATCATGTGCGTCAGCGCCGGCATCGTGCGGCTGTCCTATCCGCACGCGCGCCTGGGTCGCGGCATCGCCATCAACGCCCTGTGCGTAGCCCTGGGTTCGGCGGCCGCGCCCAGCCTGGGCGCGGCCATCCTGGCGCTGGGCGGCTGGCCCTGGCTGTTCGCGATCAACGTACCCCTGGCCATCCTGATCGGCCTGCTAGTGCACAACCTGCCCGACAGCCCCCGCGCGCAACGCCGTCTCGATCCCGTCAGCGTGCTGCTCAACGCCCTGCTGTTCTGCGCCGGCATCGGCGGTCTGGAGCGGCTCGGCGCCGCGCCGCTGCAGGGGGTGGCCCTGTTGTTGCTGGCCGCGGCCAGCCTGGTGCTGCTGGTGCGCCGCGAGCGCGGCCTGCCGGCGCCCCTGCTTCCGGTGGATCTGCTGGGGCTGCCGGCCATGCGCCATTCGGTGCTGGCCTCGGTCTGCTCCTTTGCCGCGCAGATGCTCTGCTTTCTTGCCCTGCCCTTCTATCTGCAGCACCAGCTCGGGCTGGTGCCCTTGCAGGTGGCCCTGCTGATGCTCGCTTGGCCGCTCACCGTGGCCGTCTCGGCGCAGGTGGCCGGGCGGCTGGCCGACCGCCATCCGCCGCAGCGGCTGTGCATGCTCGGGGGGCTGGGCATCGCCCTGGGGCTGGCGGCGGCGGCGATGATGCCGCTGGAGCGCTCGACCGCCCTGCTGATCCCCTGCCTGATCCTCGGCGGCATCGGCTTCGGCTTCTTCCAGGTGCCCAACAACAGGATCATGCTGACCGCTGCCCCGCTCGGTCGCAACGGTGCCACCGGCGGCGTCCAGGCTACCGCCCGGCAGACTGGCATGGCCCTGGGCGCCGCGGCCCTGGCGCTGCTGCTGCATCTGGATGGCGGCCTGGCCCCGCGCCTGGGACTGGCCCTGGCGGCAGCGCTGGGTCTGGTCGCCGCCTGGTCCAACTGGCGGGCACCGCGCTAGGGCTGCGGTGTTGCCTGGTCGAGCAGCGCCTTGAGCGCCTGCTCACGTTCGACCGCCGGGCGTTCGCCCAGCAGCCGGACCCGGTGGAAGAACGCCGGCCAGTTGCCCGGGTGCTGCCGATAGAGGGCGGCAAAGGCCGGCACCCACTGTTCGTACAGGCCATAGGGCACCAGCCGCGCGTTGTTGAGTGGCTGGCTCATCCAGCCATCGAAGCGACGCTCGTCACGCCAGGCCGGGGTGGCGCGCAGGCGCTGATAGTCAGCACGCAATCGAGCGAAACGCCGGGCCTTGGCCGCACGCATGGCCACCAGCGCCAACGGCTGGGCATAGAGCCTGGCCAAGTCGTCGCGGGTAGTCAGCAGCAGAGCGCGAAATTGCTGATAGCGGGCCTCGCGCCCCGCCTCCGGCGGCGGCAGGCCACGACTGGCGCGCCATTGTCGCAGACCTTCGCCCTCGACGAAGGTGGCGTAGGATTCGTTGAAGGCGGTATCGCCGGGCAGATAGAAGCGCTGGTGCGCCAACTCGTGGAAGATGGTCGCCGCCACCTGGTCGTCATCCCAGCGCAGCATGCTGCTGAGCAGCGGATCGCTGAACCAGCCCAGGGTCGAATAGGCCGGCACGCCGCCGACGTAGGTGTCCTGACCCTGCGCCTGCAGCCGCTGCGCCTCAGCTCGGGCCTTGGCTTCCCGGTAGTAGCCGCGATAGGCCACGCAACCGGCGATGGGAAAGCAGTGGGTGGTGGGTCGGGTGGAGAATTCGGCGGTGGCGAAGACATTCCACAGTACGAAGGGTCGCTTGAGTTCGACGAAACCGCGATAGCTGGCGTTGTCCGGTAGAGCCAATTCGGCACTGGCGAAGCGTCGAGCCCCCGCGGCGGCAGCGAGGCGTTCGCGCAGGGCGACGGGCCGCGCGGGATCTGCGACGACCGTCGCAATGGGCTCGCGATCACGGATCAGCGCCCACTGGCCCTGTACCATCTGAGCGTAGTACCCGACCGAGGTACAACCGCTCAGTCCGATCAAGAGGGACAGCAGCGCCAGCCAACGGCTCGCGCGTTGCGCAGGCAGGGTGCCTGACTGGGTGGCGCACCCTTCCCTGCCCGGAGTTGTAGCCGTCATGCGTAGACTGTGCCTGCTGTTGCCTGTGCTGTTCCTGGGGGGCTGTTCCCTGTGGCCGTTGCCCAAGCCCGATCCGGCGCAGGCCTGGATCGATCTGGACAGCGACGGCAAGGCCAAGCTGGAAGCCCTGCGCGCCGATCGCAAGGATCTCGAAGACAAACGCTACTTCCAGGTCTGGCCAGGAAACCACGATCTGCAGGTACGCTACCAGTTCGAGGTGCAGCCCACCAACATCGGCGCCCAGGTGGCCGATCCGCTGGCGCGCACCTGCCTGGTGACCCTCAACTACAGGGCCTTCGCCGCGGGCGAGCGCTATCGCCTGGAAGCCGGCCAGACCGGTTGGCGACCCTGGGCGCGCCTCTATGACGAACGCAACCAGGAAGTGGCGCGCAGCACTGCCAGTCGTTGCGGCGACGTGTAGACTCGGCTGATCTCCCTGCCGCGAGTCGCCATCCATGCGTCTGCGCCTGCTGCTTCCTCTGCTGCTGCTGCTCGGCGGCTGCACCACGCCGCTGCCCCCGGCCGATCCCCAGCAGGCGTGGGTCGATCTGGAGCTGCGCGAACCCGCGGTAGGCGCCTCGCTGCTGGCCGAGTCCCAGGATGGCAGACGTCTCGACGACGGCCGCTATTTCCAGCTCGCCCCCGGCAGCCACAGCCTCAAGGTGAGCTATCGCTACGAACTCTATGGCGGCGGTGGCTTCGGACCACGTTTCGGCTGGAACGAACCTCTGCAGATCCAATGCTATCTGGAACTGGACTACGGGGATTTCCAGGCCGGCCGGCGCTATCGACTGGCGGCCGAACACACCTTCGGCCAGGGCGAGATCACCCTCTACGACGGCCAGCGCGAACTGGTGAGCTCCCAGCGGGGCATCTGCTCGCCCTTCTGACCCCCGTCGCCAGGGAGGGCGAGCGGGTCAGCCCAGGACCCGCTAGGCGGGTACGCTGACCCAGTCATCCTGATCGCGATCCTGGCTGCGACGCGCGACCGGGCGACCCTTCTGCTCGCGCAGCTGGCGACTCATGCGCAGGAAATCCTCGCGTTCCATCCAGCGCGGCGCGGGCTGGGCAAGGGACAGAGCTTGGCGAATCCGGGCGAACGGCGACATGGCATTACCCTCTTGGCTAAATACTGTATGCGCAAACAGTACTAAGCCAAGCGCAACTGTACAAGCATCCAGCGGATGAACGGTCCGTCCTCCGGGCCGAGGATCAGTCGTTGCGCTGATAGAGGATCTTGTGGGTACCGTTGGCGCAGCTGCCCACCACCATGTTGGGATCGCGTACCTCGGCGTTGGGAACCGCTTCGAGGGTATAGGCGGTCACCCCGGCCGACTGGATCTTGACCTCGATCTCGGCCTTGAGCTGGTCGCAGGACAGGGGTTCGGCCAGCGCAGCCGAGCTCAACAGGGCGGTACAGCAGAGTAGCGATAGACGCAGCATGGCGATTTTCCTTGGCGTGATGACCTCTCAGGCTTGGACGCCCGAGCTGTGGCGATGTTCTCAGCGCGATCCTTTGGCCAGCGAAGCGGTGGAACCTGGAACCCGAACGGTCTTTCCGATGGTCATTCCTTGCCGTGAAGTGCCCCCATGTTCCAGTGGTTGAAAGACAACTCTCAAGTCCTCACGCTCTTCGCCCAGTGCTGCACCCTGGGCGTCTGGGTGCTCTATGCCCAGCTCTTGCTCAACAACTACAAGCGCCAGCGCCAGCCGCGGCTGATCATCAACCGCGGCGCTGGAAAGGGCGTGGGCGCCCTTTGCCTGCTGTCGAACATGAGCGCCGAGCCGGTGTTCATCAACCAGCTCACGGTGATCCTCAAGACCAACCGCGAGACGCTCTACACCGATGTCACCGATATCCGCGAGAGCGGCCAGGATGACTTCGATCCCGATCTGGTGCTGGGCGAGGCGACCCACCAGGGACCGCTCAACACCGGCGACTTCACCCACATCGGCACCTTCCAGGGCCTGATCCGCCGCGCCGCCGAGCACAACGGCCTGACCCTGGACAACCACCGGCCGCCCGAGGGCTGGGTGTTCGAGGGCCTGGAGATCCGTGCGGTGGCCTTCTATGGCTCGGATCACGATCCCATCGGGGTGCGCCGGCGCTTTCGCCTGGGCCAGCACGACGGCAATTATTGTGCGCTGATCGCCGAGGACTGGCAGACCCAGCAGCTGACCTCGCGCCGTCAGCGGCGCATGGTGCAAAACGACTGGATGGTCGACATGGAGCCCAAGGCTCAGCCAAAGAACCAGTAGCAGATCAGGATCGATGCCGTGACCCCGGTGAATTCCGCCAGCAGGGCGCAGCCCACCGCATGGCGGGCGCGCTGGATGCCCACCGCACCGAAGTACACCGCCAGCACATAGAAGGTGGTCTCGGTACTGCCCTGGATGGTGGCCGCCACCAGCGCCGGAAAGCTGTCCACGCCATGGGTCTGCATGGTCTCGATCAGCAGGGCGCGGGCGGCGCTGCCGGAGAAGGGCTTGACCAGCGCGGTGGGCAGGGCCTCGACGAAGCGGGTGTCCCAGCCGAGAAAGGTCACCGCATGGCGGATGCCTTCGAGGATGGCCTCCAGGGCGCCGGAGGCGCGCAGTACCCCCACCGCGCAGAGCATGGCCACCAGGTAGGGCAAGAGCGACTTGGCGACGTCGAAACCTTCCTTGGCGCCTTCGACGAAGGCTTCGTAGACCGGCACCTTGCGCAGGGCGCCCAGGATCATGAACGCCAGGATGATGCCGAACAGGGTCAGGTTGCCGAGCAGCGATGACAGTCCGGCCAGCGCCGTGGCGGTCAGGGTGAAGAGAAAGGCGACGAAGACGCCAAAGGCCAGGGCGCCCCCGCCGATCCAGGCCAGCACCACCGGATCCCAGAGTTTCAGCCGCTGCATGAAGGCCACCGAGAACAGCCCCACCAGGTTGGCGCAGGTGTGGGCCAGCAGGATCGGCAAGAACACCAGGGTCGGGTCCGGCGCGCCCTGCTGGGCCCGGTACATGAACACCGTCACCGGCAGCAGCGTCAGCGAGGAGGCGTTGAGCACCAGGAAGAGGATCTGCGCATTGCTCGCGGTGGTGCTGCTGGGGTTGAGCTCCTGCAGCGCGCGCATGGCCTTGAGGCCGATGGGGGTGGCGGCGTTGTCCAGGCCCAGCCCGTTGGCGGCGAAGTTGAGGGTGATCAGCCCCAGTGCCGGATGACCGCGCGGCACCTCTGGCATCAGCCGGGCGAACAGCGGGCCGAGCAACCGCGCCAGGGCGTCCACCAGTCCGGCCTTCTCGGCGATGCGCAGGATGCCGAGCCAGAGGGTCAGAGTGCCGAACAGCAGCACCATGACCTCCACCGACAGCTTGGCCATGGCGAACAGGCTCTCCACCATGGCGGCGAAGACCCCGGCGTTGCCAGCCACCAGCCACTGGCCGAAGGCGCTGATCCCGGCGACGATGAAGAAGCTCAGCCACAACCCGTTGAGCATCGGTGTTCTCCCGGCAAAACGGCGATGATAACCGTAGCGTCCGCTCCCTGCAGGGACGTCGTTCAGGCGGTGGTCATCGCTGTCGGGTTATTCTCTGACCTTTCACGCAAGCTGCTGGAGTCCGACCATGCGTCTGTCCGTTCTCGCCCTGCCGCTGGTGCTCGCCGCCAGCCCGGTCTTCGCCTTCAACCTCAACGACGCCGTCAACGCCTACAACAGCGCCAATGGCAACAACAACGCCAAGGCCACCGCTGCGGCGGCCGCCACGCCCCAGGCCCAGGGCCTGCTGCAGGCGCTGACCACCCAGCTCAATGTCACCCCGCAGCAGGCGGTGGGCGGCACCGGCGCCCTGCTCGGCCTGGCCAAGAATCAGCTGGTGGGCAACGACTATCGCCAACTGGCCAAGGCCGTGCCGGGACTGGACCAGCTGGCCGGCGCCAACGCCACCGGCGGCCTGGCGCAACTGGGCGGGCTGGGCAGTCTGCTCGGCGGTGGTGGCCAGGACGCCAAGCAGAGTCCGCTGGGCAGCCTGCTGGGCAATGTCGACAGCCGCCAGGACGTCGACAAGACCTTCAACGCCCTGGGCATGAACAGCGGCATGACCAGCCAGTTCGCCCAGGTGATCCTCGGCTATCTCGGCAAGCAAGGCACCCAGCCCTCCCTGCTGAGCACCCTGGGTAATGTCTGGGGCCTGTGACGGCGCCCCGCGCTGGCTGACCCACGTGGCGGCCAGCCAGGCGCCGGATTACCGGGAGGCACCGCTCGGCTGGCTCTATGCAGACCGTGGTTCCCTCACCGAACGGCTGACCGCCCTCAGTGGCGGGCGCTTCGCCGTCGAGGTGATCGCCCAGGGCTGGCAGCCCCTGCGCCTGGACGAGTGCCAGGCGCTTGAGGTCCCGGCGGCCAGCCCCGGCTGGGTGCGCGAGGTCTGGCTGCGCGGTGGCGGCGAGGCCTGGGTCTTCGCCCGCAGCGTGGCGGCGCGCACGGCCCTGGAAGCGGCGGATTTCGATCTGGCGGCGCTGGGCGAGCGGCCCCTCGGCCACTGGCTGTTCCAGGCGCCGGCCTTCGTTCGCGGGCCGCTGGAGGCCTGTCGCTATCCGCTGACCTGGCTGCCCGCAGGGGCGGCAGCAACGCCCTGCTGGGCCCGGCGCTCGGTGTTCAGGCGCGGCCCCCTGGCGATCCTGGTGGGCGAGGTCTTCCTGCCGGCCTTCTGGCCCCACGCCAGGCGCGAAGGCTAGCCGAATCATCAGCGTGGCAGCGTTGGCGCCACGGGGCCCCTATAATCGTCGGGCCCTTCGCCACGCAGTCGTCCGATGAAAAAGCACGCCTCCCGCCCCCGTGATCGCCGTCCTGCCGCCCCCCGCGGCCCCGAGCCCAGTGCCCGGGTCATCGCCACGCGCCCCCGTCGCGAGCGCATCTGGGACTTCGTCCAGCTGACCCGACTGGACCGGCCCATCGGCATCTATCTACTGCTCTGGCCCACGCTCTGGGCGCTGTGGATCGCCGCCGAGGGCGTGCCGAGCCTGAAGAATCTGCTGATCTTCGTGCTCGGCGTGGTGCTGATGCGATCGGCCGGCTGCGTGATCAACGACTTCGCCGACCGCAACTTCGACGGCCACGTCGCCCGCACCAAGAATCGCCCCCTGGCCACCGGGCGCATCTCGCCCAAGGAAGCCCTGCTGTTCTTCGCCGTGCTGGTGCTGCTCAGCTTCGGCCTGGTGCTCTGCACCAACGCCACCACCGTCTGGCTGTCCTTCGGCGCCCTCGGCGTGGCGGCGCTCTACCCCTTCATGAAGAGATACACCTACTACCCCCAGGCGGTGCTGGGCGCGGCCTTCTCCTGGGGCATGCCCATGGCCTTCACCGCCGAGACTGGCGAGCTGCCGGCGGCGGCCTGGCTGCTGTTCGTCGCCAACGTGATCTGGACGGTGGGCTACGACACCTACTACGCCATGGCCGACCGCGAGGACGATCTCAAGATCGGCGTGAAGTCCACCGCCATCCTGTTCGGCGATGCCGACCGGGTGATCATCGCCACCCTCCAAGGCCTCACCCTGCTCTGCCTGGCGCTGGCCGGCGGTCGCTTCGGCCTGGGCCTGCCCTTCTACCTGGGCCTGGTGGTGGCGGCGGGCTGCTTCGCCTGGGAATTCCACGTCACCCGCAATCGTGATCCCCTGGTGTGCTTCAAGGCCTTCCTGCACAACCACTGGGCGGGTCTGGCGATCCTCGTCGGGATCATCGCCGACTACGGGCTGCGCTGAGCCGGAGTGCCCGCGGCGGCATCGGCCACCACCTCCGGCAGCGCCTCGGGCTGCGCTGCCGGCACCGCCCGGGCCTGCTTGGCCTTGGACGCCTTGCGGCTCTGCTGCCAGGCCACCGCCAGGCCGCTGGCACAGATAATGAGGATGCCGATCAGCGCGCCGCTGTCCGGTACATGGCCGAAGACGAAATAGCCGATGATGCCGGCGGTGACGATCTGGCCATAGCTGAAGGGCGCCAGCAACGCCGGCGGCGCGTAGCGGAAGGCCTGGGTCAGCAGCAGATGACCGGACATGCCGAAGAAGCCGAGCAGGGCCAGCATGAAGCCGTGGCCCAGGGTGGGTATCTCCCAGAAGAAGGGCACCACGCTGCTCAGCACCAGGGTGTTGATGATGCCGGTGAGGAAGTTGCTGGTGGTGGGGCTGTCGATGCCGCTGAGCAGGCGCGTCAGCAGCTGGTAGAGGCCAAAGCACACCGCCGAGCAGACCGGCAAGAGCACCGCCGGAGTGAACAGCTGGCCGCCCGGCCTGACGATGATCAGCACCCCGATGAAGCCGGCCAGCACCGCCGCCCACTGGCTGCGGGTCACGGTCTCCTTGAGCAGCGGCACCGACAGCGCCGTCACCATCAGCGGGGCGAGAAAGTTGACCGCGGTGGCCTCGGCCATCGGCAGGTAGCGCAGCCCGGTGGTGAAGAACAGGCTGCAGCCGATCAGGCACAGCGCCCTGAGCACCTGCAATCCCGGCCGCTTGGTGCGGATCACCGCCAGCCCCGAGCGCGGGATGAAGATGCCCATCATCAGCAGGGTGTGGGAGAGGTAACGGGCCCAGACCACCATGACCACCGGATAGAAGCCGGACAGGTACTTGGAGAGGGCGTCGTGGGAGGCGAACAGCCAGACCGCGAGACAGATCAGGGCGATGCCCTTGAGCGGCTGGTCGGCGAATCTCAGAGTGGGTCCTGCTGGGGCGCTCATTGGACTCCCGTGGTACTGACGGCGGTCCCTGACCGCCTGCGTGATCCGGCCGTCCTGCACGGCGGTCCGTCGGCATGGCCACCGACTTCGGGACATGGACCTCGACGCGAGTGGAGCGTGCCGTCGAGCAGCCGTCCTGTCGCCCTCAGGACCGCGATACCGGGCGATATTTCAATAGCTTACTAACTATGACCCGGCACGCAGCCGGGTCTTTCCCGAGCTTAGTCCAAGCGCCCCGTCGAGCTCAATGCGATTGTCCGACGACTTCGCTGACAGCGCGCACGAAGGCCTCGTCCGCCTCCAGCGCACCGGGGATCTGTTCGCGCAGATAGGCCACCCAGGTGCGGATCTTGGCATCCAGGTACTGCCGCGAGGCATAGAGGGCATAAGCGTTGAGCCGCTGCAGGCGATAGGCCGGCAGCACCCGCACCAGGCTACCATCGCGCAGGCCGTCCACTGCCGAATAGAGCGGCAGCACACCAATGCCCAGGCCCTGGCGCAGGGCCTCGGTCATGGCGTCGCCGACATTGACCTGGAAGGGGGTCTCGCCGATGCGATAGGTTTCCGGGCCGTTGGGACCCTCGAAGTGCCAGCGGTCGAAGGACACCACCGGGCTGATGAATCTCAGGCAGGCGTGGTTGGCCAGCTCCGCCGGCGTCTGCGGCTGGCCGTGTTCCTGCAGATAGGCGGGCGAAGCACAGAGGATGCTGTAGGTGTGGCCGATCTGCTGGGAGACGAAGCCGGAATCGGGCAACTCGGCCGCCACCACGATGGCCAGGTCGAAGCCCTCCTCCAGCAGATCGGGGATACGGTTGGCCATGGTCAGGTCGAAGCGCACCTCGGGATGCAGGGCGCGATAGCCGGCGATGGCGCGGATCACATAGTGCTGGCCGATGCCGGTCATGCTGTGCACCCGCAGCCGTCCCTCGGGCCGGGCCTGGGCATGACCGGCCTCGGCTTCGGCTTCCTCGACATAGGCGAGGATCTGCTCGCAACGCGCCAGGTAGCGCTGGCCGGCCTCGGTCAGGGCGATGCGTCTCGTGGTGCGGTGCAACAGGCGGGTACGCAGATGGGTTTCCAGATGGGCCACCGCCCGGGAGACATGGGCGGTGGTGGTCTGCAACGTCTGGGCCGCGCCGGTAAAGCTGCCGCTTTCCACCACGGCGACGAAAACGCGCATGTTGTGCAGGGTGTCCATGCCGCCTCGACAGTCTGACGAAAGCGCCATTTTCCACATTATTTCAGTATGTGAAACAAAGATTCGCCGGTTGGCGCGCTAATCGACCCTCCTGGAATTTTATAGAATCGTTAGCAGCCTAATGGTAACCCCAGCGGCCTCCTCGTCCGCTGGCGTCCTCTTCAGTTCCAGCTCATCCCGCCGACCCGCCGCGCTTCTCTGACGCGAATCCGGAGTATGGCCCTGTTGCAAACGGACCCCCAAGTGTCGCCTTTCTCTAGCAGAGCCTGGCCTGCGCTCACGGTGGTCGCCCTGGCGACCCTGCTGGCCGGCTGCATCGGTACCGGTCACAACGCGCCCCAGGCGCAGCGCCTCGACGATCAGGCGCTGGCCACCGACGCTGCCATCCGCGCTGCCGCCGGGCAGGCCGCCTGGCCCGAGCGCCAGTGGTGGCGCGCCTATGGCGATCCCCAGCTGGACGCCTGGATCAGCGGTGCCCTGGCCGATAACCCGCGTCTGGCCACGGCCGCCGCCCGGGTGCGCCGCGCCGAGTCCCTGGCCGGCCTGACCGAATCCCGCGAGGCCCTGCAGGCGGAGGCCAAGGGCGCCTTCAAGCGCTACAGCTGGCCCACCGACGGTTTCTATGGTCCTGGCGAGCTGGCCGATCGCACCACCTGGAACAACAATGCCGAGCTGGGTCTGAGCTACGCCCTGGACTTCTGGGGTCGCGAGCGTGATGCCAGCGCCCAGGCCCTGGACCAGGCCCACCAGGCCGCCGCCGAGGTACGCGCCGCCGAGCTGGAGCTGACCGGCAACATCGTCCGCAACTATATCGGCTTCGCCCTGCACCATGACCAGCGCGACATCCTCGCCGCCACCCTGGAACAGCAGCGGCACCTGGCCGACCTGGCCCAGCGCCAGCTGGACGGTGGCCTCGGCACCCAGTTCGAGGTCAGCCAGGCGCGTGCCCTGCTGCCCGAGACCGAGCGTCAGCTGGAAGCCCTGGACGAGACCCTGGCGCTGGATCGCAACCAGCTCGCCGCCCTGGCGGGCAAGGGCCCGGGTGCCGGCGCCCGCCTGCAGCGACCGCGACTGACCCTGGGCGCCGCACCGCGCCTGCCCAGTGCACTGCCACTGGAACTGGTCGGCAAGCGTCCCGACGTGGTGGCGCGCCGCTGGCAGATCGCCGCGGCGGCCAAGGGCGTGGACGTGGCCCGCGCCAGCTTCTATCCCAATATCGATTTGGTGGCCAACGTCGGCCAGTTCCTCACCCTGGGCCGTCTCAGCGAGATGCTGACCCACGCCAAGACCGGCTCCTTCATCGGCCCCGCCTTTTCGTTGCCGATCTATGACGGTGGCGCCCTGCGCGGACGCCTCGGCGCGGAATCGGCAGCCTACGACCTGGCCGTCAGCGCCTACAACCAGACCCTGGTGGACGCCCTCAAGGACATCTCCGATGCCCTGATCAAAGCCGACTCGGCGGCCAGGCAGGCCACCCTTGCCGACCAGGCCAGCCAGGAAGCCCAGCGCACCTACGACATCGCCCGCGAGGCTTTCCGTCGCGGCCTGACCGACTACCTGCACGTACTCGACGCCCAGACCCGGCTGTTCGCCCAGCAGCGCGTCACCGCCCAGGTACACGCCCTGCGCCTGGCCGCCCAGGCCGGCGCCCTGGTCGCCCTCGGCGGCGGCGCGGACCTCGAACGCGGGCCGGCCGACCAGGATCTGGTGCCGGCCCGCGTGGCCGTCGAGCGGGCCGCGCGGTGAGTACCCACGCGGCCACCCACTCGCCATTGCGCCAGGCCCTGGGCGCCTGGGCGCGCAGCGATGGCAGCCTCTGGCTGTACCAGGCCAAGGTGCTGCTCGCCGCCAGCCTGACCCTGTGGCTGGCCATGCGCCTGCAACTGCCGCATCCGAGTTCGGCGGTGATCACCGTCTTCATCGTCATGCAGCCGCAGAGCGGTCAGGTGCTGGCCAAGAGCTTCTACCGGGTGATGGGCACCCTGCTGGGGCTGGCGGTGATGCTGGTCTTGATCGCCCTATTCGCCCAGGAACGGGTGCCCTTCCTGATCTTCCTGGCCCTGTGGATTGGGCTCTGCGTAGCCGGATCGGCGCGCTACCGCGACTTCCGCAGCTATGCCTGCATGCTGGCCGGCTATACCGCCGCGCTGATCGGCATTCCCGCCGCCCTGAACGCTGATACCGCCTTCATGTCGGCGGTGATGCGGGTACTGGCCATCACCCTGGGCGTGCTCTGCAGCGGCGCGGTGAGCGCCGCGGTCTTTCCGCAGACCAGCGCCACGGCCATGCGCGCGACCCTCTATCGGCGCATGGGCGGCTTCGCCGGGCTGGCCGCCGATGTCCTGCGTGGCCGCCTCGACCGCGCCACCCTGGAAGCCGCGGGCGTGCGCCTGGCGGCCGAGGCGGTAGGGCTGGAAAGCCTGCGCAGCGCCTCGGCCTTCGAAGACCCGCACATGCGCATGCGCAGAGGGCGCCTGGCCCGTTTGAATGCCGAATTCATGGGTCTGACCACCCGCCTGCATGCCCTCAGCCGGCTGTTGATGCGCCTGCGCGAGCGCGACGCCCAGGTGCCCCTGACAGCCCTCGAACGCCTCTGGGCTCCCCTGCTGGAGCTGTTCGAGGAATGGCGCGGTCAGGCGCTCACCGACCGTGCTGCCCTGGCAGCGGCGGCGCGTCTGGAACAGCTGCACCAGGGTCTACGCCCGCGTATCCGCGCCCTGCGTGCCGAGCTGCCACCCCTGAGCGAAGCCGACCGGCGCGACTTCGAGACCGCCGTGGAGCTGCTCTTTCGCTTCACCGGCGAATGGCACGGCTATCTGCAGACCCACGCCTCCCTGGCAGCGCCGCGCCACAGTCGCGAACAGTGGAAGCCGCGCTTCGTGGCCAAGGCCAACGCCCTGGGTGCGGCGGTCACCGGCATCCGCAGCGCCTTTCTGGTGCTGGTGCTGGGCGCCTTCTGGATCGCCAGCGCCTATCCCAGCGGCGGCATGCTGGCGCTCAACGCCGCGGCCGTCTCGGCGCTGGCCTCGGCCTCGCCCGATCCCAAACGCACCGCCCTGCAGATGGCCGTCGGCGCCAGTGGCGGCGTGGTGCTGGGCTTCTTCCTGACCTTCTTCGTCTTTCCCTGGATCGCCGGCCTGCCGCTGCTGCTGCTGACCCTGGCACCGGTGTTCATGCTCGGCACCTGGATCTCCCTGCGCCCGGGCTGGATGGGCTATGGCCTGGGTTGCCTGGTTTTCTTCTGCTTCACCTCGATTCCCGACAATCCGCCGGTCTACGACGCCTACGCCTTCATCAACAACGGCATCGCCGTGGTCTTGTCGATGGTGATCACCGCGGCGGTGTCGGCGGTGCTGCTGCCACCCAACAGCCCCTGGCTGTGGCGCCGGCTGGAGCGTGACCTGCGTCAGCAGCTGGTGCGAGCGGTGAGCGCGCCGCTGCCGCACCTGGCGCCGGCCTTCGAAGGCCAGACCCGCGACCTGCTCAACCAGGCCTATGGCGTCAGCGCCGGACGCGGCGAGGCGCAGCGGCGCCTGATCGGCTGGGCCTTCGCAGTGCTGGAGATCGGTCATGCGGTGATCGAACTGCGTCAGTTGCAGGCCCGCCTGCCCGCGGCCCCGCGCTATGCCGAAGGCAGCGCCTGGCGCCAGGCCATCCGGGTGCTCGGACGCGCCCTGGTGCGCCTCTTCCTCAAGCCCGGCGCGGAACATCTGCGGCGCGCACTGGTGGCGGTGGACGCGGCCCTGGCGGCCGTGGCGACCGTGACCGAACCGCCGGAGCTGCCCTATGACGAGTCGCCGCTGCGCCAGGTGCAGAGCGACCTGCATTTCATCCGCAGCGCCCTGCTCGATCCCCAGGGCCCCCTGGCCCGCTATCACGAGATCCCCCATGCCCCGTGAAATCGCCTTCCACGGCCTCTACCTGCCCACCGTGACGGTGCTGTTCCTGGTCGCCGCCCTGCTCGCCTGGGCGCTGGACCGGGTGCTCGCCGCAGTCGGCCTCTATCACGTCGTCTGGCATCCGGCGCTGCTGCGCCTGGCCCTGTTCATCTGCCTCTACTGCGCCCTGGCGCTGTGCGTCTATCGCTAGGACTCCTGCCATGATCCTCAAGAAAATCTTCGGCGTGCTCTTTACTCTGCTGGTGGTCTGCCTGGCGCTGATCCTCGGGCGCCTGCTCTGGGTGCACTACATGAACGACCCCTGGACCCGCGATGGCCGGGTGCGCGCCGAGGTCATCACCATCGCGCCCGATGTCGCCGGCCTGGTGACCGAGATCGCCGTGCGCGACAACCAGTGGGTCAACAAGGGCGACCTGCTGCTGCAGATCGATCCGGAGCACTACGAGATCGCCGTACACCAGGCCGAGGCCTCGGTCGCCGCCCGCAAGGCCACCCTCGCCATGCGCCAGCAGAATGCCCGGCGCCGTGCCGACATCGACAGCCTGGTGGTTTCCCGCGAGAACCGCGAAGACGCCAGCGCCGCTGCCCTGGCCGCCGAAGCGGATCTGCGCCAGGCCCAGGCCCAGCTGGAAGCGGCACGCCTCAACCTCAAGCGCACCCGCGTCCTGGCGCCGGTCGACGGCTATGTGACCAACCTGTCGGTGTTCAAGGGTGACTACGCCGCTGCCGGCGCGCCCAAGCTGGCCGTCATCGACGCCCACTCGTTCTGGGTCTATGGCTATTTCGAAGAGACCAAACTGCCCCATGTACGGGTGGGTGCTTCCGCCGAGATGCGCCTGATGAGCGGCCAAACACTCCAGGGCCATGTGGAAAGCATCGCCCGCGGTATCTACGACCGCGACAATCCCCAGAGCCGTGAACTCACCGCCGACGTGAATCCCACCTTCAACTGGGTACGCCTGGCCCAACGGGTACCAGTGCGCATCGCTCTGGATCCGCTACCGGAGGGGCTGTTGCTCGCAGCCGGTACCACCTGTACCGTCGTACTGGAAGACGCTCGCGGTGAGCGCTCCTGGTGGGATGCCTTCTGGCAGGGCTGAGTCCGTTCCGCCCAGTCGTTTTTCCTTGCTCTGAAACGACAACACCCCTGACGTCGGCGGGTTTCGTTGACGACGAAACCGGTCGAATTCAGGGGTGTGGTCGTAACCAGCCCAGTCCGCTACGAGTGCGAAAGTACTCCCTGTACTCTTGGAACCCTCCCTAACTGCAGAGCGTCCCGACCATGTGGCCCTTGCGTCTCGGGTGAGGAGACGACTTCGAGGTTGCTCATTGAATCGGCTTAAAGCTGCAATCCGATGACAGAGCCTCAGCCGCCGGTCGTCACGACCGGCAGCCTGTCTTGCTCATGGGGCTGGCGTCAGGGACGACGGCGACCCATGAAGAACGACACCACGAACAACACCAGGAACAGCACGAACAGGATCTTGGCGATACTGGTGGCGGTACCGGCGATGCCACCGAAACCCAGGACGCCTGCGATGATCGCGATGATCAGGAAAGTGATAGCCCAGCTCAGCATGGTGTTTCTCCTATGTATTACAAGTGCACTCAGCGGACGACAGCACCTGTCCAGCGAGCATTGGTTTTATTAGCGAAATCCTGGGTATCCAGACTCGCCATCCGTGGTTCCACAGTGGTCAGATCGAGATCCAGACCATTGAGGTTGTGCGTCTGATTGAGCGCACGACCCATCATCAAAGCACTGAGCAACATACCGATGCTCATGACCGTCACTGCAGCGAACAACCCAATCACCAGCAGCATCCACATCATGGTCATGACCTCAGAATACCCAGCGGGTCTGCTTCACCAGACGGTCACCGTTGGACTGTGCCGGGATGGCTTTGAGTTCCCCACGACCTTGACTTGCCAGCGGCTTGGCTGCCGGCACCATGGCCTGGGCAGCGATGCGGGTAGAGGCGATGAGTGCCTGTTCGCGGCTGACGTCCTGGCCCTGGGGGGCAGCGACGGCGGCGCTGGCGAAGCAAGCGAAGAGCGCAGTACCTACCAAGTGCTTGCGAAGGGTCTGGCTGATCATCGGGTCTCTCCTGCAGTCCGTTGGCCCTAAGGCCGGCTTGCCAAGGAGATTGCAGACTGCGTGCCAGCTTTTTGAAAAGCTTTTTTATCTTATAAAACAATGACTTATGTTTTTCACCGGGTGTAGCCACACATGCACCTTGCAAGGTGCAACGTCTGGAGCATTGCGTTTTGCATGATGTCCAGAGGGGTATTGGAGGGCGGCCGGTTGTTCGTTTACCAGGCGCAGCGGCAAAAGTGGCCATGAGCTTCCTGTCACCCGGCCAAAAAGCGGATTTTTCCCCTGTTCAGCCCATCGGGTTGCGTTCTGCACGACATCACTGGTGGCTTCGATGAATCGCCTAGTGGCCCAGCGGATTGCAACTTGCACGATGTATCATGGACTAATTGCCAGCCCTGTCCTTTAGTGCGTTTCGGCCCCTTGGGCCCGGAGTTTTCCCGTCATGGAACAAACCAGCGGTCGCATCCTCCTCGTGGACGACGAAGCCGCCATCCTGCGGACCTTTCGTTTCTGTCTGGAAGACGCCGGCTACAGCGTGGCCACGGCCAACAGCGCGGCCCAGGCCGAAGCCCTGCTCTTGCGGCAGGTCTACGATCTCTGCTTTCTCGATCTGCGCCTGGGTGCGGACAACGGTCTGGACGTGCTGCAGCAGATGCGTATCCAGGCGCCCTGGATGCGGGTGGTGATCGTCACCGCCCACTCGGCCATCGATACCGCGGTGGACGCCATGCAAGCCGGCGCCGCCGACTACCTGGTGAAACCCTGCAGCCCCGATCAGTTGCGCATGGCCGCGGCCAAGCAGCTGGAATTCCGCCAGCTCTCGGCGCGCCTGGAAGCCCTCGAAGGCGAGGTGCGCAAGTCCAGCGCCGGCCTGGACTCGCGCAGCCCGGCAATGATGAGCATCCTGGAAACCGCCCGGCAGGTCGCCACCACCGACGCCAACGTGCTGATCCTCGGTGAATCTGGCTCCGGCAAGGGCGAACTGGCCAGGGCCATCCACGCTTGGAGTCGGCGCGCCAAGAAGACCTTCGTCACCATCAACTGCCCGTCGCTGTCCGCCGACCTGATGGAAAGCGAGATGTTCGGCCATACCCGCGGCGCCTTCACCGGGGCCAGCGAGAGCACCCTCGGCCGGGTCAGCCAGGCCGATGGCGGCACCCTCTTTCTCGATGAGATCGGTGACTTCCCCCTGGCCCTGCAGCCCAAGCTGCTGCGTTTCATCCAGGACAAGGAATACGAGCGCGTCGGCGATCCGGTGACGCGCCGTGCCGACGTGCGTATCCTCGCCGCCACCAACCGCAACCTGGAACAGATGGTGGCGGAAAACGAATTCCGCGAAGACCTGCTCTATCGCCTCAATGTCATCGTGCTCACCCTGCCGCCGCTGCGCGAACGCAAGGAAGACATCGTCGATCTCGCCGAGCGTTTCCTCGCCCGTTTCGTCAAGGACTACAACCGTCCCGCCCATGGCTTCAGCGAGGCGGCCCTGGAGGCCCTGCGCAACTATGGCTGGCCGGGCAACGTCCGCGAGCTGCGCAACGTCATCGAACGGGCCAGCATCATCTGTGGCCAGGATTTGGTGGACGTCAATCACCTGGGCCTGGGTGACAGCCCGGCCACCAGTGGCGCCGCCAGCGCCCCGCGGGTCGGCGAGGCGCTGAGCCTGGAGGCCCTGGAGCGCGCCCACATCGCCGCGGTGATGGCCACCAGCGAGACCCTCGACCAGGCCGCCAAGACCCTGGGCATCGACGCCTCCACGCTCTATCGAAAACGTAAGCAGTACGGGCTATGAAACTGCCGATCAAGCTGCACACCCGCCTCTTTCTCAGCATCTCCGCGCTGATCGCCGTGGCCCTCATCGGGCTGCTGGTGGGCCTGGTCAGTGTCCTGCATCTGGCCCGCGAGCAGAGCGTCCAGACCCGCAGCAACCTGGACTTCATCAACCTGACGCTGAACATGCGTCAGGAGCTGAGCAACAGCCTGTTCCAGATGCTCGACGGAGCACCCAATCCGCAGTCACTGGTGGCGGCCCAGCAGCGCTTCCAGGAATACCTTGAACTGGTCGAAGGCCAGATGCGCAATCCCGAGCAGCTGGCCATCCTGGAAGACGTCAAACAGCGCTACCAGCGCTTCGCCGACTACCTGCGCTCACCACCGGCGGGCTATAGCGAGTTGCGTGCCGATCGCGGCTTCCAGCAAACCCTCAATGCGCTGCGCACGCGCATCTACGACCTGCAGCGCAGCTACGTGGTGACCTTGGAGCGCATGCAAGACGAGGCCCATGACCGGGCGGTGATCATCGCCCTGCTGCTGGCGCTGATCGGCGTGGCCATCCTGGTCACCGGGGTGGTCACCGCCAACGGCATCGCGCGGCGCTTCACCGGTCCCATCGACGGCCTGGCCAAGGCCGCCGAGCGCATCAGCCAGGGCAATTTCGACGTCCAGCTGCCCACCTCCCAGATCGCCGAATTCACCCTGCTCAGTCGTCGCTTCGGCAACATGGCCCAGGCCCTGCACCGTCTCAGCCAGACCAATGTCGAGGCCCTGGTGGCCGGGCAGCGGCGCCTGCAGGCGGTGCTCGACAGCATCGACTACGGCCTGGTGATCCTCGATCCCCAGGGCAACATCGAGCACGCCAACCCGGTGGCCTGCCGCCAGTTGGGCTGGAACGAGAACCACCTGGGCGAATCCCTGATCGCCGCCCTGGAACGCCCGGAAATCGAAGCGAGTGTGCAACGGGTGCTGGCCGGTGGCGCCCTGGATGCGGCGCCCGAGGACCTGGAGATCCGCGTCGACGACGAGGTGCGGCTGCTGGCCTGGAGTCTGACCCCGGTCAACCACGCCGACGGCCGCAGCGTCGGGGCGCTCATGGTGCTGCGCGATGTCACCGAGCAGCGCGCCTTCGATCGGGTGCGCAACGAATTCGTCCTGCGCGCCTCCCACGAACTGCGCACTCCAGTCACCGGCATGCACATGGCCTTTGGTCTGCTACGCGAACGCCTCAAGGTGGCGCCGGACTCCCGCGAGGCCTTTCTGCTCCAGACGGTGGACGAGGAAACCCATCGCCTGGTGCAGCTGATCAACGACCTGCTGGACTATTCCCGCCACCAGAGTGGCCTGCAGCGCCCGGAAAAGCTGCCGAGCGAAATCGGCGAATTGCTGGAGGCAGCCCGTGGTCGTCATGCCGACGAGGCCCGCGAGCGCGATGTCGAGCTGGCCGTCGAATTGCTGCACACGCCGCTGCCGCGGGTCAGCCTGGATCTCAAACAACTGGGCCGGGTGTTCGACAACCTGCTGAGCAATGCCCTGCGCCATACCCCGGCCGGCGGCCGTATCGTCATCCAGGCCTTGCGCCAGAACGATCAACTGCTGATGGCGGTACAGGACAATGGCGAAGGTATCGCCTATGCCCAGCAGGGCCGGGTGTTCGAGCCCTTCGTGCAGATCGGTAGCCAGAAGGGCGGCGCCGGCCTGGGCCTGGCCCTGTGCAAGGAAATCATCCGCCAGCACGGCGGTCGTATCGGCGTGGTCTCCCGCCCCGGTCAGGGCACCCAGATCTTCATGACCCTGCCGACCTGAGCCAGGCGGTACGGGCCGCCGTAAGTTGGGTTGAGCGCAGCGAAGCCCAACGGTGCGCAGCTCGAATCCGCTTTGTTGGGCTTCGCCGATGGAGCCGTCTCAACCCAACCTACGATCTAGCCACCTCTCCTTTCGGGAGAGCCGCCGTAGGTTGGGTTGAGCGCAGCGAAGCCCAAAGATGCCCAGATCGAATCCGTATTGTTGGGCTTCGCCGATGGAGTCGTCTCAACCCAACCTACGATCTAGCCGCCTCTCCTTTCGGGAGAGCCGCCGTAGGTTGGGTTGAGCGCAGCGAAGCCCAATAATGCCCAGATCGAATCCGTATTGTTGGGCTTCGCCGATGGAGTCGTCTCAACCCAACCTACGGTCTCTACAGCAGCGTTCGCGCCAGGGCCTGGCGCCAACCGGCGTAGAGCTCGGGTACGGCATTAGCCCGCGGCTCATAGCGGCGACGGGGTCGTTCGAGATCGGCCAGGGCCGCGGCGTCCTGCCACCAGCCGAGGGCGTGGCCGGCCAGGTGGGCGGCGCCAAGCGCCGAGACCTCCGGCGACAGGCTGCAGATCACCGGCCGCTGCAGGAGATCGGCCTGGAATTGCAGCAGCCATTCGTTGCGCGTGGCGCCGCCATCCACCCAGAGTTCTTCCAGGGGCGTCGGGCTGTCCTGCTGCATGGCGTCGAAGACGTCGCGGATCTGGTAGGCGATGGCTTCCAGCGCCGCGCGCATCAGGTGCGCCCGCCCGCAGTTCTCGGCCAGACCGCAGAACAGCCCACGGGCTTCGGCCCGCCAGTGCGGCGCACCCAGGCCGCCCAGCGCCGGGACGAAATAGACCCCGCCATTGTCCGGCAGCGCCGCGGCTTCCGCGGCCAGGGTCTCCAGCTCTCCGGCCCCGCCCAGCAGGCGCGCGGTCCAGCCCACGGCGGCGCCGGTGTGGACGATGTTGCCTTCCAGGGCAAAGGTCGGGGTATCCCCTAGGCGCCAGGCCAGGGTGGTAGCCAGGCCATGGGCGGACACCACCGGCTCGGCGATGGGCGTCATCAGTGAGGAACCGGTGCCCAGGGTGGCCTTGACCTTGCCCGGCACGAAACCGCCCTGGCCGAACAGGGCCGCATGGGAATCGCCGATCATCGCCAGGATCGGCAGACCGGCTGGCAGGGGGCCCTGGGCGCGGGTCTCGCCAAAGTAGCCGGCACTGGGTCGGATCTCCGGCAGCGCCGCCCGAGGAATGTCGAAGAGGCTCAGCAGCTGCGGGTCCCAGTCGCCGCCCCGCAGGTCGAGCAACTGGGTACGGGCCGCGTTGGCCGCGTCGATGAGAAAGCTCGTGCCACCACTGAGTTGCCAGAGCAGCCAGCTGTCCACGGTGCCCAGGCAGATTTCGCCCGCTGCGGCGCGGGCCGTGCCGTCGGGGATCTGCTCGAGCAGCCAGCGCCACTTGCCGGCGGAAAACATCGGGTCCAGCGCCAGACCGCTGCGCTGCAGGATCGCCTCGCCGTGACCGGCAGCATGCAGGGCCTCGCACTGCGGCTGGGATCTCTTGCACTGCCAGCTCACCAGCGGACCGAGCAACTGACCGCTGCGGCGCTCCCAGGCCAGGGCGGATTCGCGCTGGTTGCTGATGGCGATGGCCGCCAGGGGCGCGTCCGTCTGCGCCAGGCAGTCGCCGATGGCGCCCTGCAGCGCCTGCCAGATGGCCAGGGGATCCTGCTCGGCATAGCCCGCCTGGGGATGCTCGACCGTGAGCGGCCGGGACCCGCGGGCCACGACTCGCCCGGCGCGATCCACCAGGATCGCCTTGGCATTGGTGGTGCCCTCGTCGAGGGCGAGGATCAGCGGTTCGGCGGCCATGACAGCTCCTGTTGTTGTTCTTGTCCTAGGCGCCGGCGTATCAGCGCAGGCGCTGCACCGCAGCGACGATACCGGCAGCGTCGATGCCGTGCTTGGCGCGGGTCGGCCCGCGCGCGCCGGCGGCAGCATACTCGCCATCGGCGATGCCCAGACGGATCAGCGGCACCCCCAGGGCGGCCTCGGCCATGACCTCGGCCACCAGACTGCCCACCCCGCCGTTGGCGTTGTGCTCTTCCACCGTGACCACCCCGCCGCGGGCGGCGCAGAGGGCTTCCAGCAGGGCTTCACGCTGTAGCGGACGGATCGACGACAGGTTGATCACCTGGGCGCTGATGCCCTGCTCGGCCAGCAACCGGGCGGCGTCCACCGCCTCATGGACCACCGAGCCCAGGGCCACCAGGCTGACGTCGTGACCCTGGCGCAGCACGTCGACCTGACCGGGGACGAAACGATAGTCGGGCCCGTGCAGATCGGGCAGCGCCTTGCCGTCCAGGCGGATATAGACCGGACCGTCATGGGCCAGGGCGTGCTCGACGATCTGCCGGCATTCGCTGCCATCGGCCGGGGCATAGATTTCCACGTTGCCGAAGCCGCGCATCACGGCGATGTCGTCGAGGCTGTGGTGGGTACTGGCCAGGGGGCCGTAGCTGGCCCCGGCGTTGAGGCCGAACATCTTGACGTTGGACCTGTTGTAGCAGACGTCCACCTTGACCTGCTCGTTGGCGCGGGAGATCAGGAAGGGCGCGGCGTTGCAGGTCACCGCCACCTTGCCGGCCAGGCCCAGGCCAGCCGCCACCCCGACCAGGGTCTGCTCGGCGATGCCGACGTTGACCAGGCGCTCGGGGAAGCGTTTGACGAAAGGACCGATCTTGGCCGTGGAGGTGGAATCGCTGACCACCGGCACCAGGTCGACGCCAGCGTCCACCGCGGCGATGAAGGCCTCGACCATGACGCTGGCGAGATGGGCTTCGCCCGGGGTCTGGGTATCAGTGGCCATGGTCGAGCTCCTCCAGTGCAGCGGCGATCTCGTCGCCCTTGGGCACCCGGTGGTGCCATTCGGGTTTGCCTTCGATAAAGGAAACCCCCTTGCCTTTGACGGTATTGGCGATCAGCACCTGGGGCTGGCCGCGGTGATCGCGCAGCGCTTCCAGGGTCTCCACCAGCTGGGCCACGTCGTTGCCATCGCACTCGACCACATGGAAGCCGAAGGCGCGCCACTTCTCGGCCAGGGGCTCCAGCGGCAGGATCTCGGCGGTGGGGCCGGCCAGTTGCAGGCGGTTGTGGTCAACGATCACCGTGAGGTTGTCCAGCCGATACTTGGCGGCGGTCAGCGCCGACTCCCAGTTGGAGCCCTCGCCCAGTTCGCCATCGCCGGTCAGCACATAGACGCGGCGCGGACTGCCATCGCGCTGGGCGGCCAGGGCGATGCCGGTGGCGACCGGCAGGCCATGGCCGAGGGCGCCGGTGTTGAGCTCGATGCCGGGGGTCTTCTGCCGTACCGGATGACCCGGCAGGTGGGAATCGAAGTGCTGGTAGGTGTCGAGCCATTCCGGCGGGAAGTAGCCGGCCTCGGCCAGGCAGCAGTAGAGGCCGCCGACGCCATGACCCTTGCTCTGGATGTAGATGTCGCGCTGGGGATCGGCGAGGCGTTCCGGGGCGACGTCGAGCAGGCGGAAATAGAGGGTGGCGAGGATGTCGGTCTCCGACAGATCCGCCCCGGTATGGCCGCCGGCAGGCGAGCCGGCATTGAGCTGGATGACGCGCCGGCGGATCAGCCGGGCCTTTTCGCGAATCTGCGCGACGTCGTACTGGAACGGATTCATCAGGCGACCCCCTCGGGTATCCGAAGCTGCGATGGAGCAGACGCCTGCCGAGGTTTCAGTGGGCGTCTTATGAATATTTATTCGTCACTGAAAATATATTTATCATTTAGACCCCAATCCGCAGGGTCGTCAATAGCCAGGAAAGGCCATTGGCGATCTGGCGAGCGGATAGAATGCGTTGCTGGATGCGGGATTGCCGAAGCCATCGCGTTCGGCATACAGCGATGAAAAGGCGCTTGACTTCCACCCGGAACAGGCAGAGTCTGAATTAAAAATCAGGCACGCATAAATATTCAAGCGAGCCCTACACAAGAACAATAACCCCAGGAGAAGCTCGTGGACGCCAAAGCCCCGACCGCCTCGCCACCCGCCAAGCCACTCGCCCGCCTGGCGCTACGCCTGCCCCGCAACGTCGGCGGTCCGCTGATCGGTCTGGCGCTGCTGATCGCCGTGTTCTCCTTCGCCTCGGAGTATTTCTTCTCCGTGCGCAACGCCCTCAACATCCTTGATCAGGTGACGGTGCTCGGCATCCTGGCCATCGGCATGACCCTGGTCATCGTCATCGGTGGCATCGACCTGTCGGTGGGTTCGGTGCTGGCCTTTTCCATGATGCTGCTGGGCTGGCTCTATCAGGACATCGGCTGGCCGCTGGGCCTGGCGATTCCCGCAGCCATCCTCGGTGGTCTGATGTGCGGCCTGGTGTCGGGAATGCTCATCGCCAAGGCACGGTTGCCCGCCTTCATCGCCACCCTGACCATGATGTCGGTGGCCCGGGGTCTGGCCAACATCCTTACCGACGGCCGCCAGATCGTCGGCTTTCCGGACTGGTTCACCAGCCTGGCCACGGTACGGCACTTCGGCTTCCTGTCGGTCACCGTCGGCCTCTTCCTGCTGATGCTGCTGGTGGCCTGGGTCTTCCTGCGCTTTCGCGCCGGTGGCCGCAACCTCTATGCCATGGGCGGCAGCGCCGAGGTGGCGCGGTTGTCGGGCATCAAGGTGCGCACCCTCACCATCTGGATCTATGCCCTGAGCGGGGCCCTGGCGGGCCTGGCCGCGGTGGCCATGGCCGCGCGGCTGGATTCGTCCCAGCCCAGCGCCGGCCTGTCCATGGAGCTGGATGCCATCGCCGCGGTGGTGATCGGCGGTGCCAGCCTCAGCGGCGGCGTGGGCAGCGTCGGCGGCACCCTGGTGGGCGTGCTCATCATCGGCGTGCTGCGCAATGGCCTAAATCTGCTGGGAGTCTCGCCCTTCGTGCAGCAGGTGATCATCGGCATCGTCATCGCCCTGGCCGTCACCCTGGACACCCTGCGCCGCCGTAACGGGCAGCGCTAGGTCTGCTCTGCTTCGTCTCGTCATCGCAGTACAACAATAACAACGGAGTGCCATCCATGCTGACCCCCAAGAAGCTGTTGCTCAGTACCCTGTTCGCCGCCATGACCTGCACCACTGCCTTCAATGCCCAGGCCAAGGAACTCACCGTGGGGCTGGCCGTGGCCAACCTGCAGGCCGACTTCTTCAATCAGATCAAGCAGGCCGTCGAGGCCGAGGGCAAGGCCAAGGGCATCAAGGTCATCACCGTGGACGCCCAGGGCAACTCGGCGACCCAGGTCAACCAGATCCAGGATCTGATCACACGCCAGGTCGACGCCCTGATCTATATCCCGGCCGGCGCCACCGCCGCCGGTGTTCCGGTCAAGGCGGCCAAGGCCGCCGGCATCCCGGTGGTGGCGGTGGACCGCAATGCCCCCGACGCCCCCGGTGACACCTTCATCGCCAGCGACAGCGTCGCCGCCGCCCGCACCCTGGCCGAATACGTCGGCAAGGTCACCGAAGGCAAGGGCCGCGTCGCTATCCTCCAGGGCCAGATCGGCACCACGCCGGAAAACGATCGCGCCAAGGGCTTTGCCGAAGGCCTGGCCAAATTTCCCGAGCTGAAGGTGGTGGCCCAGCAGCCTGCCGAATGGGCCCAGGACAAGGGCTTCGCCGTGGCCCAGGACATGCTCCAGCGTGACCCCAACATCAACGTCTTCTTTGGTCGCGCCGACGCCATGGCCCTTGGCGCTGCCCAGGCGGTCAAGGTAGCCAACCTCGATCATCCGGTGACCATCGTCGGCTTCGACGGCGACGTGGCCGGTCTCAAGGCGGTGGCCGCCGGCACCCTGTCCGCCACCATGACCCAGCAGACTCGCAAGATGGGTCGCCTGGCCCTGGAATCGGCGGTGGCGCTCAAGGAAGGTAAGCAGCTGCCCAAGGAGCAGTTGCAGGAGGCGATCCTGACCACCAAGGATAACGTCGCCCCCTTCATCGAGAACCATCCGTAACAGTAGGACTGGCCAGTGGCGGGCAGCGCCCGCCGCATCCAGCCCATGCCTTATGTGCCTTGCAATGGAGGCACCGGTTCAGTCCCCCCCCCTTCGGAGGCCCCATGTCCGCCGTCATGCCCCTGGAACAGCCCGCCGCCCTCAGCCTGAGAAACATCGGCAAGAAATACGCCGGCATCGAGGTGCTGAGCGGGGTGGACGTCGATATCCAGCCCGGTGAAGTCCTGGCCCTGCTCGGCGAGAACGGGGCCGGCAAGTCCACCCTGTCGTCCATCATCGCCGGCCTGGTGCCGCCCGAGACCGGTGGGCGCATGACCTGGCTGGGGCGCGACTACGCTCCGGATTCTCCCGGCGCCGCCCTGGCCGCCGGCATCGGCCTGATTCACCAGGAAATCCGCCTGCTGCCGGAGCTGACCATCGCCGAGAACATGTTCGTCGGTCGCCTGCCCATGCGCGGCGGTCGCATCGATCGTACCTTCATGGAGTCCGAGGCCCAGCGCCAACTGGATCGCCTCGGCTTGAAGGTACCCGCCACGCGCACCGTGGCCGGCCTCAGTGTGGCCGCCCAGCAGCTGGTGGAGATCGCCAAGGCGCTGACCCTCAAGGCGCGCCTCTTGATCCTCGACGAACCCACCGCGGCCCTGGGCGGCGAAGAGACCGAATTGCTGTTCGCCCAGGTCGAGCGGCTCAAGGCCGAGGGCGTGTCCTTCATCTATATCAGCCATCGCCTGGAAGAGATCGCGCGGATCGCCGACCGGGTCCTGGTGTTGCGCGACGGCCGCCAGATCGCCCTGCACGCCACCGCCCAGGTGCCGGTGCGGCAACTGGTGGAAGAGATGGTCGGGCGCAGCGTGGAGCGCATCTTTCCGGCCATGGCCGCGCCCGCGGCCCGCGAGGTGCTTCGGGTGAAGGGTCTGAGCTGCCGCGAAATGCCGCTCAAGGACATCGACTTCAGTGTGCGCGCCGGCGAGGTGTTCGGCGTGGCCGGGGTGGTCGGCGCCGGCCGTACCGAGCTGGTCCGCGCCATAGCCGGCGCGGCCGAGCAGGTCACCGGCACCCTGGTGCTGGAAGGTCAGGCCTGCCGCTTCGCCAGCCCGTGCGAAGCCATCCAGGCTGGCATCGTGCTGGTGCCCGAGGATCGCAAGCAGCAGGGCGTGGTGGTCGACCATGCCATCGAGGAAAACCTCATCTATGGCAACACCGACCTGCTCGCCGCCGGTGGCTGGGTGTCCCCCGGTGGCCTGCGCGCCTTCGCTCGCAAGGCGGTGGCCCGGCTCGGCGTCAAGGGCCATCCGGAGCAGGCCATCGCCGCCCTCTCCGGTGGCAACCAGCAGAAGGTGATCATCGCCAAGTGGCTGGCGCGCAACCCCAAGGTCTTCATCCTCGACGAGCCCACCCGCGGCATCGACGTCGGCGCCCGCGCCGCCATCTACCAGGTGATCGCTGAACTGGCGGCCACCGGCATGGCGGTGATCGTGGTCAGCTCGGATCTCGACGAGGTGCTCGGCCTGTCGCACCGGGTCATGGTGATGAGCCGTGGCCAGCAGATGGGCATTCTCGAACGCGAACAGGCCACTCCGGTGGCCGTGATGGAACTGGCTACCGCCTGACTAGGAGTTTTCTCATGCGTCTCTTCGATCTCGGCGGCCAGACCGCCTTCGTCACCGGTGCCGGCAGCGGCATCGGCCAGGCCATCGCCGTCGGCCTCGCCGAGGCTGGCGCCAATGTGGCCTGCTTCGACCTGCCCGGCAGTCGCGACCTCGCCGGCACCGTCGAGCGCATCCAGGCCCACGGCCGCCGCGCCCTGGCCCTGGAAGGCTCGGTGACCAGCGCCGCTGACCTGGAAGCCGCCGTGGCCCGCACCGAGGCCGAACTCGGCCCCTTGAGCCTCGCCGTCAACAGCGCCGGCATCGCCAACGCCCAAGCCGCCGAGGAACTGGAGCTGGAGCGCTGGCAGCGCATGCTCGACATCAACCTCACTGGCGTGATGCTGAGCTGCCAGGCCCAGGCGCGGGTCATGCTGCCGCGCGGCAAGGGGGCCATCGTCAACATCGCCTCCATGTCCGGCAGCATCGTCAACCGCGGCCTGCTGCAGGCCCACTACAACACCTCCAAGGCCGGCGTCATCCACCTGACCAAGAGCCTGGCGATGGAATGGGCCGAGCGCGGCATCCGGGTCAACTGCATCAGCCCCGGCTACACCGCCACCCCCATGAACACCCGTCCCGAGGTGGCCGACCAGGTCAAGATCTTCGAGCAGACCACCCCGCTGGGCCGCATGGCCGAAGTGGAGGAAATGGTCGGTCCGGCGATCTTCCTCTGCAGCCCGGCCGCATCCTTTTGCACCGGGGTGGATCTGATCGTCGATGGTGGTTTCGTCTGCTGGTAACACGTCGCTGGCGATTCGGCACAGCCAGCCTGCGCCGGGCTGCCGCCAGACTTCAGGAGGTTTCACGTGGAACGTCGCTTCGCAGATCAAACCGTAGTCATCACCGGCGGTTGCCGGGGCATCGGCGAGGGTATCGCCGAGCGCTTCGGTCGTGAGGGTGCCAATCTAGTACTGGTGTCCAATGCCGAGCGGGTGCATGAGACCGCTGCACGGCTGGTGGCCGATACCGGGGCCGAGGTCCTGCCGCTGGTGGTGGACATCACCGACGAGGCGGCGGTGGCCGACCTCTATGCCCAGGCCGAAACCCGCTTCGGCCGCATCGACGTCTCGGTGCAGAACGCCGGAATCATCACCCATCGACGCCTTCGACCGCATGCCGCGCGAGGACTTCGATCGTATCCTGCAGGTCAACACCACCGGCGTCTGGCTGTGCTGCCGCGAGGCGGCCAGGCGCATGGTCGCCGCCGGACGTAGTGGACGCCTGATCAACACCAGCTCCGGCCAGGGACGCCAGGGCTTCATCTACACGCCCCACTATGCGGCGAGCAAGATGGGCGTCATCGGCATCACCCAGAGCCTGGCCCACGAACTGGCGCGCCACGGCATCACGGTCAACGCCTTCTGCCCGGGCATCATCGAAAGCGAGATGTGGGACTATAACGACCGGGTCTGGGGCAAGATCCTCTCCACCCCGGAAAAGCGCTATGGCCAGGGCGAGCTGATGACCGAATGGGTCGGCAACATCCCCATGAAGCGCGCCGGCACCCCGGCCGACGTGGCCGGCCTGGTGGCCTTCCTGGCCTCGGCGGACGCGGCCTACATCACCGGCCAGGCGATCAATGTGGACGGTGGCCTCATCATGTCCTGAGATCGCCCCCTGGGCGCCCAGGCCGCAAAAGCCTTGGCGTCCAGCGAGAGGCTGAGGGAAAATAGCGGGAAAATGCGCCTTTCTAACAGGTACGTGCCTGCTTTTCGGCGGTTCGTCATGGCCAGGCCGGCCTGGCGACCCTGGGCGCGACCTAGCCGCTGGTACCGGGAATCTGGATGAGTAACCTCGAAGAACAACGCCTGCTGACCAAGATCGCCTCCCTCTACTACGAAGAGGGACTCAAGCAGTCGCAGATCTCCGAACAGCTCGACCTGTCGCAATCCTTCGTCAGCCGCGCCCTGAGCCGAGCGCTCAAGGAAGGCATCGTGCGCATCTCGGTGCAGCGGCCACGCAATTTCCACCTGGAACTGGAGCGTCAGCTGCAGCAGCGCTACGGCATTCGCCAGGCCATCGTGGTGGAGCCCACCGGTGACGACGAAGAGGCCATCAAGCAGGCCATCGGCTCGGCCGCCGCCCACTACCTGGAAACCAGCGTCACCGAAAAGGACCACATCGGCATCTCTTCCTGGAGCTCCACCATCCGCGCCATGGTCGGCCACATGCATCGGGGCAGCAGTCGCCAGGGCGCGACCGAGGTGGTGCAACTGCTCGGCGGGGTCGGCAACAAAGGGGCTTTCGAAGCCACCCTGCTGACCCAACAACTGGCCAATCTGCTCGGTTGCCCGGCCTATCTGTTGCCGTCCCAGAGCATCGAGCAGTCATCCGAGAGTCGCCAGCGCATCCTGCAACTGGACGAGGTACGCGAGGTGACCGAACGCTTCGCCCGGCTCACCATGGCCCTGGTCGGCATCGGCGAGCTGGAGCCTTCGCAGCTCCTACGCAACAGCGGCAACTACCATGGCGAGGCCATGCTGGAAGTGCTGGCCGCCCGCGGCGCTGTGGGCGACATCTGCCTCAGGTACTTCGACGCCCAGGGCCGGCCGGTGCTGGACGACAGTGAAGAGACCGTAGTGTCGGTGGGTCTGCCGCAACTGCTGGAGATCGACCGCGTGGTGGGTCTGGCCGGCGGCCTGCGCAAGGTCAACGCCATCCGCGGCGCCCTCCAGGGTGGCTATCTGGATGTCCTGGTGGTGGATCTGCGCACGGCCCTGGCGCTGGTGCCTTGAGCGCACCGCGCCGCTGAGGCGGGGCACGCCTGCGCTGTCTTGTGCTGCCTACAAGCGGAACTGCCGCACCGCACCATTCAGGTCACCGGCCAGGCGCGCCAGGTCGGTGCTGGCGGCGGCGGTCTGCTCGGCCCCGGCGGCGTTCTGGGTCGACAGGTCGCGGATGCTGGTGAGGTTGCGATCCACCTCGCGGGCCACCTGGGCCTGCTCTTCGGTGGCAGCGGAGATGCTCAGGTTGCGCTCGGTGATCTGCACGATGTGGCGACCGATCTCGGCCAGGGCCTCGCCAGCGGCCGCGGCCACCGTCAGGCAGGCACCGGCCTGCTGATTGCTGGTGGCCATGGCGTCCACCGCCTTGCCCGCGCCACCCTGGATGGCGCCGATCATGTCTTCGATCTCACCGGTGGATTGCTGGGTGCGGGCCGCCAGGGCGCGTACCTCGTCGGCCACCACGGCGAAACCGCGCCCCGCCTCGCCGGCCCGCGCGGCTTCGATGGCGGCGTTGAGCGCCAGCAGATTGGTCTGTTCGGCGATGCCGCGGATGACGTCGAGCACCCCGCTGATGCGCTGCACCTGGGCGGCCAGGCCGTCGATCTCGCCGCTGCTGGAGGCCACGGCGGTGTGCAGGGCGTGAATGGTGGTCAGGGTCTCCTCCACCCGGCGCTGGCCGAGATCGGCCGAGGTGCGCGAATCCTGGGCGGCGGCGCTGGCGGCAGCGGCGTTGCGCGCCACCTCTTCCACCGCGGCGGTCATCTGGTTGACGGCGGTGGCGGCCTGGGCCAGTTCGTCGTTCTGCCGCTGGATGCCGCGCAGGCCGGTCTCGGTGACCGTCGACAGCTCATCGGACGTGGACGCCAGGGTGGTGGACGACAGGGTCAGACGCTCCAGGGTGCCGCGCAGGTTGTCCTGCATCCGCGCCATGGCTGCCAGCAGTCGGCCGGGTTCGTCACGCCCGTCCTGCTCGACCGACCGACTGAGGTCATTGGCGGCGATGCGTTCGGCCACCGCCAGGGCCTTTTCCAGCGGCCCGGTGAGACTGCGGGTGAAGCGCCAGGCCAGCAGCAGGGTACCGGCCAGAGCCGCCACCATCACCGCCACGGTGATGGCGATGGCGTTGTGGTAGCTGGCTATGGAAGCAGCGGCCAGACGCGTGACCTTGCCATCGACCAGCCCGGCGAGTTCGTTGACAGTGGCGCTCAGGGCGTTACCGCTGCGGGCCATCTCGCCGTCCTGACCGGCGAGCTTGAGCAACTCGGCGTCGTTCTGGTCGTCCAGCGCCTTGAGATAGCGATTCTGGTTGTTCAGGTAGGTGGCCAGCTGGCCGGTCATCCGGGTGTAGACCTCCCGCCCGGTGTCGGTGAGCAACAGGGCGTCGAACTGGCGCACGTGCTGCTCCAGGGTGGCCTTGGCCACGTCGATGGCCTTGTGCACGGCCTGAGTCTCGGCGTTGGAGGTCGCCAGCATCAGGCCCTGGTTGTGCATGCGCAGACTCAGCAGGTCGGCGCGGATCTCGCCGATGACCTGGACGCTGGGAATCACGTTGCCGACGATCTGCTCCTCGCCCTCCTTGATGACGCGATTCTGGCCCAGGGAAAACAGCCCGAGGCCGATCACCAGCAGGGCGAAGAAACCAAAGGCGACCAGGGCGCGCGGGGCGATGTTGAGGGAGCGTAGCTTCACCGGCAAGACCTCGAAAAAAAGATTAGCCTCCTCATGATCGGCCAAACGGCGCCAGGCTTTAGGGTTCACCGGCGCCGGATGGACGATTTATCGCCTAGGCCTCCCCCGCCTCGCTCAACCGCGTCTGCGCCAGACGTTTCGCGCCGGCCACGTCGGCCTTGCCGGTCCCCAGTTTCGGCAGGCTGTCCACCGCCAGCCAGGCCGAGGGCAGCAGCAGTCCGCTCACCCCCTGGGCCAGCAGCGTCTTTTCCAGCGCCGCGCCGTCCAGGGTGCCGGTATGCAGCACCACGATGCGCTCGCCCTTCCTGGCATCCGGCAGATTGACCGCCTGCAGCTCGATCTCCGGATCGGCCACCGCCCGCGCCAGGGCCTGCTCCACGGCGCCCAGGCTGACCATCTCACCGCCGATCTTGGCGAAGCGCGAATAGCGGTCGACGATGGTGAGAAAGCCGTCCTCGTCCAGCCGACCCTGGTCGCCGGTCACGTACCAGCGCTCGCCGTCGATCTCGCGGATCGCCTTGGCGGTGCGCTCGGGATCGTTCAGATAACCCTGCATCAGCTGCGGTCCGCCGATCAGCACCATGCCCGCCTCGCCGGTGGGCAATTCGGCGAAGGTCTGAGGATCGACGATCTTGAAGCCGGTCCCTGGCAGCGGCATGCCCACGGTGCCGAGCTTGCCGCCACGCTGCACCTGCAGGTAGCTGACGTCCAGGGCGTCGGGCAGGTTGACCGACGCCACCGGCGCGGTCTCGGTGGCGCCGTAGCCTTCGTAGATGTCTTGGTTGAACTTGAGCTTGAAGGCCTCGCGCACCGCCGGATCCAGGCGCTCGGCACCGGCCACCACGATGCGCAGACTCTCCAGCATCAGCGGATGCACCTTGGTGTTGCGCACGAACAGCCGCAGGAAGGTCGAGGTGCCGCAGAGCACCGTGGCGCGATGGGTGGCCACCGCCTTGGCGATGCCGGTCACGTCGGTGGGATCGGCCTGGCAGACCACCGGCACCCCCTCGATCAGCGGCAGGAACTGGGTCACGGTGAGACCGAAGGCGTGGAACAGCGGCAGCGAGGCCATGAAGACGTCGTCGTCCTGGGTGTTGAGCACGTCCGAGGTCTGCTTGAGATTGGCCATGAGGTTGCTGTGGCTGAGCATCACCCCCTTGGGCGTACCCTCGCTGCCACTGGAGAAGAGAATGGCGGCGGTGGCCGCGGGATCGTGGGCGCGGCTCACCAGCACCTGCAGCATGGCGGTGGGCAACAGCCGGACCGCCAGCCAGTTGGCCAGTAGTTCGGCCTTGCCGATGCCGGCGCGCAGCTCTTCCAGGTCCACCACCTCGCGTCCGGCGAGCAACTCCTCCACCGGCAGACCGCGCCTCTGCAGGCGTTCGAGAAAGCGCCGGGAGGTGTAGACGGTGCGGATGCCGGCCTGGTCCAGGCCAGACGCCAGGGCCTCGGGGGTGGCCGTGTAGTTGAGATTGACCAGGGTCTTGCCGGCCAGCAGCACCGCCATGTTGGCCAGCATGCCGCCACTGCTGGTGGGCAGCAGCAGGCCGAGATTGGCCTCGGGCTGCTTGCGCATCCGCCGCGCCAGGCAGGCAGCGCCGGTGAGCGCCTGGGCGGCCTTGAGCGGCGCGCCCAGGTCGTCCACCAGGGCCAGGCCGTTGGGTCGCCGCTTGACACTGGCCACCCAGGCGTCGGCCAGCGACGGCAGGCCCTGCATATAGCGCTCCCAGGAGCGAATCGACAACTCGAAGATCCGCCGCTTGAGCACATCGGCCGGAGTGTCCTTGGGCAGCGCCTTGCCAAAGGCCACCACCACCTCGCGGTGCAGCGGACTGTCGCGCAGCTCCTTGAGCTTGCTCGAAGAACGCGAGAACTGGCTGCCCCAGAGGCCGCGCAGATAGAAGGGCACGATCTGCACCTCCGGGCCGACCCGCTCGCAGGCCTTTTCATAGCCGCGGCGGAATTCGCCGAGCTGGCCGGTACGGCTGATGGCGCCTTCGGGGAACAGGCAGACCACCTCCCCCGCACTCAGCAGGCCAGCCACCTGCTCCAGCGCCGCGCCGGCGCCGCTGCCCTGGGCGATGGGCAGGCACCCCATCGCCTTGAGGAAGGGCTTCAGGTACCAGCGCTCATAGATCGACCTGAGCATCACGAAGCGTACCGGGCGCGGACTGGCGATCTGCACCATGGCCCAGTCCACCCAGCTGATGTGATTGCCCAGCAGCAGCACCCCGCCCTGGGCCGGCAGGTTCTGCAGCCCCTGGACCTGAATGCGGTAGTGACGGGTGACCATCAGGCCGAGCAGGAAACGCACCAGACTCTGGGGCAGTTTCCACACCGTATAGGCTCCGCCGATCAGGGCCACGGCGGCGATCAGCAGCAGTAGCCAGTGACTGTCCAGGCCGAGCAGGGCGATCACCGCGGTGAGCACCAGAAAGCTCAGCATGGCGACGTTCTGCACCCAGTTGTTGGCCGCCAGCACCGTGCCGAGCTGGTCCTCACGGGCATGGAACTGAATCAGGGCATTGAGCGGCACGATGAACAGGCCACCCATCAGCCCGATGAAAATGAAATTGAGCGCATGCACCAGGGCCGAACTGGGCGCCGGCAGCCACCACAGGCCAAGGGCGATGCCCAGGGCGCCCACCGGGATCAGCCCGGTCTCGATGCGCCCGCGCGAGGCCCGGCTGGCCAGGGACGAGCCGATGGCGATGCCGATCCCGGCGCAGGCCAGGATGCCCTGCAACAGCAGCACGTTGTCGATGCCCAGGTGATCCTTGGCATAGGCCGGAAAGCTCGCCAGCAGCACCTGGCCCACCGACCAGAACACCGCCAGGCCGATGATCGACAGGCGGATCACCGGATTCTCACCGATCACCGCCAGGTTGCGCCGGGCGGTCTGCAGCCGCAGATAGGCATGCCAGTCGAACGGCTCGCGCGGCTTGGGCTCTTCCAGCAGCGGCAGGCGATAGAGCAGCGCCACCTCGGCCAGGCTGCAGAGCACCAGCAGCCAGCCCAGCGGCGCGATGTCCTGCAGGATGGCGTGGGGCGTGGCGTGGTCTTCGCCTAGGTGCAGCTGGAAGAAGGCGGTGAAGACCACGGTGCCAGCCAGGATGGCGATGATGGAGTTGGCCTGCACCAGGCCGTTGCCCTCGGCCAGCCGCTGCTTGCCGAACAGCGCCTTGATGTAGCCGTACTTGGCCGGCGAATAGAAGGTCGCCTGGATGGCCAGCAACAGCGTCATGGCGAAGGCCAGTTCGAACAGCCCGGCATAGTAGGCCAGGGTGATGCCCAGGGTGATGGCCACCGCCGCCCAGCCGCCGAGCCGCAGCACCCGCACCTTGGCGAAGCGATCGGCCACATGGCCGGAGGGACTGAACAGCAGGATGAAGGGCAGCAGCATCATGCCGTTGACCAGGGCGGTCAGCACCACCTGGGTGGAACCGTCATAGACCTTGAACACGGTGTTCTGGATGACGATCTTGTGGCCAAGATCGACGAAGGCGTTGAGAAAGACGGCGATCAGGTAGGGCCAGGCCCCCTTGATCCGGTGCAGCTTGTCCATGCGGAGTCTCTTTCGAGCAGGGGAATCCGTAGCCTGAGTGAGACGCCCTGGCAGCGCAAGCAGCGCCACTGGTCAACAAATATGCGAATCAGGGCTATACAAGCTCGCGAAAGCGAGTATGGTGTGGGCACTGCTACTGCAATAGTTACTCGATACCTGCTTGATGTTGCTTCATTTTCATCTCCTGGCTCGTCTCACTCTCGCATTACAGTCCCGCTAGCGAATGTCTCGCTAACGTGGTTGTTCCCCCTACACCTGGAGATACTCATGTCCAATCGTGAAAATGGCACCGTCAAGTGGTTCAACGATGAGAAAGGCTACGGCTTCATCACCCCGGAAAGCGGCGCCGACCTGTTCGTGCACTACCGCTCCATCGAAAGCGCCGGCTTCAAGAGCCTGAGCGAAGGCCAGAAGGTCACTTTCGTGGCTGTCAAAGGCCAGAAGGGTATGCAAGCTGACCAGGTTCAAGTCGTCTAACGACTGATCCGGTTGCAGAAAGGCCCCGCTTCGGCGGGGCTTTTTCGTTTCTGGGATTTGGGTTTTGCGGAATCGTCCATCTCCGCTACAAAGACGCTGGCTGCCCAAACCACACAAAGCCTCAGGCGCGCCCAATGCCCCTCCCAGTAGGGCGAGCGCAATCGTTGCGTAAGGGGTCGAGCGGCATGGATGCCGCGAGAGTCGCGAGGGCCAGGGAAGGCCCTTCGCGGCGGGCCCCCTGGAGCGACGATGGAGAGAGCGGCCCCCGGCGCAGCCGGGGCCGGATGGCGGGGCAAGCGTTTTTGGTTACTTTTGTCCGGGGCGCGCAGCCGCGACTGGCAAAAGTGACTCGCCCGAGGGGGCTAAACAAGGGGTGGCCGCAAACCTCGATAATCAGCCAATCAGCCCAGGCATTGGCTCAGCCCTTGTCATACGCCCTTTCTAGCGCCTCGTTGAGTGTCCTCAGCACCTTAACCCGCGCGAATCGCTTGTCGTTGGCCTCCACCAGCGTCCAGGGCGCGATGGCGGTGCTGGTCTGCACCACCATGTCGTTGACGGCCTGGCTGTAGAGGTCCCACTTGTCGCGATTGCGCCAGTCGTCCTCGGTGATCTTGAATCGCTTGAAGGGCGTTTCCTCGCGGGCACGAAAGCGCTCCAGCTGGGTGTCCTGGTCGATGGCCAGCCAGAACTTGGCCAGCACGATGCCGGCGTCGTGGAGCTGCTCCTCGAAGTCGTTGATCTCGCCATAGGCCCGCTGCCAGTCGGCGACCGGTGTCAGCTCCTCTACCCGCTCCACCAGCACCCGGCCGTACCAGGAACGATCGAAGATGGTGAAATTGCCCAGGCGCGGAATGTGCCGCCAGAAGCGCCAGAGATAGGGCTGGGCGAGTTCCTCGTCGCTGGGCGCGGCCACCGGGACGATGCGGTACTGGCGCGGATCCAGGGCGCCGGTGACACGGCGGATGGCGCTGCCCTTGCCGGCGGCATCGTTGCCCTCGAAGGCCGCCACCAGGGCATGACGGCGATACTTCTTGTCGCGCAGGCGCCGCGCCAGGCGGGCCTGCTCGGCGAGCAGCTGGTCCTCGTAATCGGCCTTGTCCAGGCGCTGACTCAGGTCCATGGCCTCCAGCACGCCGCGGCCATCCACCGGCGGCGGCAGCACGGCGGCGGCCCGGCGCTGCTTGCGCGGCTTGTTGGCCAGGGCGCGCTGCAGCGCCTTGAGCAGCACGGTGCCGACGGTCAGGCTGCGAAAGCGCTCGTCGAAACCGGGCACCACGTGCCAGGGGGCGTAGTCGTGATGGGTCCGCCGCACCACCCGCTCGCCCTCCTTGACGAAGCGGTCGTAGACCTTGGCCTGGCGCCAGTCCAGCGGACTGAGCTTCCAGCCCAGGCGAGGATCGTTCTTGAGGTGCTTCAGGCGCTGCTTGAGCTGGGGCTTGGAAAGGTGGAACCAGAACTTGAGGATCAGCGCGCCCTCGTCGGCGAGCATCCGCTCGAAACGCTCCGCCTGGCCGATGGCGGCATCCAGTTCGACGCGACTGAGCGCCTTGTTGACCCGCCCATGCAGCATCTGGCTGTACCAGTTGCCGAAGAAAACGCCGGTCCGACCCTTGCCCGGCAGGCGCTGCCAGTAGCGCCAGGCCGGCGGGTGCTGGCGCTCCTCGACGGTGGGCTGCAGAAAGGTCTCGACGCGGATCAGGCGCGGATCCATCCACTCGTTGAGCAGCTTGACCGTCTCGCCCTTGCCCGCACCCTCGATGCCATTGATCAGTACGATCACCGGGAAACGGCCCTGCGCCTTGAGTTCGTATTGGGCGGCCAGCAACGCTTCGCGCAGCTTGGGCAGCTTGGCGTCGTAGGTGGCCTCGTCGAGCAGGTGTTCGTTTTCGGCGGCTTCGAACATCCGGATCTCCTCGCTCTGGTGGTCGGGCAACTATAGCCCTTCTGACCGGCCTGGCGGCAGGCGGTGCCCGCTGCTAGATCTCATGAAGGAAATATGACGTTTAGATGAAATTTGGCATCTCCTGCTGTCGTGGAGGTCTTTCTTACCGTTACGCTCCCGCGCAGCGCGGGTCTGCAGTCCACCTATTGAGGAGAGTTCGATGGCCTTTCGTTTCGATGCGCGGCAAGCAGCTGACGAGGAAGTCCGCCGCGTGGTGACGGATCGTCTGGTACAGGCTGAGACGTCCCTGGCGAGCGGTACCCCCAAAGGCGTCCACGAGACGCGCAAGCGCCTCAAGGAACTACGCGCCCTCTTGCGGCTGTTGCACGGCGCCCTGGGCAAGCGTGCCTTCGCCAGTCGCAATCGGCGCCTGCGCGACCTGGGCCGCCAGCTGTCGTCGCTACGCGACAGCGCCGCCCTGGTGGAAAGCTGGGACAAGCTGGGTGAGTCCGACCGCAAGAGGTTCGCTTCGCCGGCCATGAAGCGGGTGCGCCAGCGCCTGCAGGAGCGCGCCGACCAGCAGATCGCCGCGGCCAGCGGCCATCCCGAGTTGCTCGAGGAACTGACCGCCCTGCGCGAGGAAGTGGCCGGCTGGAAGCTCTCCGGCAAGGGCTTCGGGCTGTTCGCCCGTGGCCTGGAAGACAACTACAAGGCCGGGCGCCAGGCGCTCAAGACCGCCCGCGACAAGCCCACCGACGAGACCCTGCACGACTGGCGCAAGCGGGTGAAGGATCACTGGTATCACACCCAACTGCTGGCCGCGGCCTGGCCGGCGGAATTCAAGACGCGCCAGAAGAGCCTCAAGCGTCTTTCGGAATACCTGGGCGACGATCACGACCTGGCGGTGATGCAGCTGTTGCTGGAAAGCGAGCCGACGCTGTTCGGCGCCAGCAATACCCGCCTGGCGATTGGCGAGAGCCTGGCCCAGCAGCGCGAGCGCTTGCAGGCGAAGGCCTTTTCCCTGGGCCTGCGTCTCTATCTGGACAAGCCCACCGCCCTCGCCGAACGCTGGCGGGACCTCTGGCGATTGGCCAGCCGCCCCTATGAGTCGCGCAAAGCCAAGCCCAAGAGCGCCAAGGCCCCTGCCGGGCTGTTGCCACACCTGGTCGAAGAATCGTCAGTCTAACGCCTGGGCCAGACGGATCTGTCGCACGTGGTGGTGGTCCAAGGTCAGGACATACCACCACGACGAGGTCTCGCGATGAAATCCAAGCTGCTCGCTTCCCTGTTTGCCTGTTCCGTCCTGGCCAGCACCGCGGCCCTGGCCGACCAGCCCGGCGCCGACTGGATGCCCATGAACGACGTCAAGTCCAAGCTCATGGAGCAGGGCTACACCTCGATCACCAAGATCGAAGCCGATGACGGTCAGTGGGAAGGTGAAGGCATGAAGAAAGATGGTATGAAGTATGACTTCCATGCCGACGCCAAGACCGGCAAGATCACCAAGGAAAAGATGGACATGTGATCTCTCGGGGACCTGGCCGTAGCGCCGGGTCCCCCTTCGCGCCTGCCGTCTCTTTCCCACACCCTCTTCGTCCGGTCGGCCCTTCCTGAGCCGCCCTCTTCGTCACCTAGGAACCCCCATGTACAGTACCGCTTTGGTCGAGCTGCTGCGCACCCACGAGCGGGCGCTGCTCGACGCCTGGATCGGCGCCCAGCGCGCGGCCGGCATGCGCATCGACCTGCTCGACGAAACCACCATCCTGGCCAACTCCGCCGAGCTGTTGCGGCGCATCACCGTGGCCGCCGCCCAGGGCCTGGGTGATCTGCGCGAGCCGCACTGGCAGCCGGTGCGCGCGCTGCTGGAGCGGTTTTCCTTCGACCAGAGTCGTGCCGGCCTGACGCCGTCGCAGACGGCGACCTTCGTCTTCTCGCTCAAGGAGCCGCTGTTCACCCTGATCCAGAACGAATGCGACGATCCCCTCGCCGAAATCTGGGCCGCCACCCGGCTGATCGACGACCTCGGTCTGTACAGCATGGAAAGCTATGTGAACGGTCGCGAGACGGTGATTCGCGAGCAGCAGGAAAGCATGCTGGAACTGTCCACCCCGGTGGTGGAACTGTGGGACGGCATCCTGGCCATCCCGCTGATCGGCGCGCTGGACAGCAACCGCACCCAGGTGGTGATGGAGTCGCTGCTGGAAAAGATCGTCCAGACCGAATCGGACCTCGCCATCATCGACATCACCGGCGTGCCCACGGTGGACACCATGGTCGCCCAGCACCTGCTCAAGACGGTGACCGCCGCCAGGCTGATGGGCGCCCAGTGCATCATCAGCGGCATCCGCCCGCAGATCGCCGCCACCATCGTCCATCTGGGCGTGGACCTGGGCGATGTAATCACCAAGGCGTCGCTGGCCGATGCCTTCCGCCTGGCCTTGCGCCAGCAGGGCGTGCGCCTGGCCGCCCCCGCCAAGGGCTAGGAGCGCGCCATGATCGACCGGATTCCGATTCTCAAGCTCGGCCCCTTCCTGCTGCTGAGCATCCAGGTGGACATGCACGACCAGCTGGCGCTGGACCTGCAGGAAGACCTCACCGAGCAGATCGTCCGCCACAAGGCCAAGGGCGTGCTCATCGACATCTCGGCCCTGGAAATCGTCGACTCCTTCATTGGCCGGATGCTGTCCCACATCGCCCAGGTCTCGCGCATCCTCGATGCCAAGGTGATCGTGGTCGGCATGCAGCCGGCGGTGGCCATCACCCTGGTGGAACTGGGGCTGTCGCTGGAGGGCATCGCCACGGCGCTGAACATGGAAAAGGGCATGCGCCGGCTGGAAGCCATGGTCGCCGCGGACGAATCGCTGGAGGAGTCAGAGGGTGGCGAAGACACAGACGCTTCCACTCCGCCAGGAGACTGACATCGTGCTGATCCGTCAGCAGGTGCGCAAGGTCGCCGAAGCCATCCGCCTGGGCCTGATCTCCCAGACCAAGATCGTCACCGCGGCCAGCGAGATCGCGCGCAACGGCCTGGTCTACGGATTGGGCGGCGAATGCCTGATCGAGGAGACGGTGCGCGCCGGCAAGCCGGCGATCCGCCTGGTGATCCGTGACCAGGGTCCGGGCATCGCCGACCTCGACCGCGCCATGGTCGACGGCTACACCTCGGGCAAGGGCCTGGGTCTGGGGCTGTCCGGTTCGCGGCGGCTGGTGGACGACTTCCACATCGAGAGTCAGCCCGGCCAGGGCACCACCGTCGAGCTCTGGAAGTGGCGATGAACGACCAGCCGTGCAGCCTGGTGCTGCCGGTGACCACCACGGTCCATGTCGATGCCGCCCGGCGCGCCCTGGTCCGCCTGGCTGGCACCGTCACCACCGACGAAACCCTGCTCGGGCGCCTGACCATCGTCGCCCAGGAGCTGGGCTACAACCTGGTTCGGCATGCCGGACATGGCGAACTCCTGGCTACCCTGAGCGGCGAAGGCGTGCTCGATGTCCTGGCGGTGGATCGCGGCCCGGGCATGCACGACGTCGCCCGCTGCCTGAGCGATCACTACAGCACGGCCGCGACGCTGGGTGCCGGCCTGGGGGCGATCCGCCGGCAGGCCGATGTGTTCGACATCCATTCGCGACCCGGTCAGGGCACCGTGGTGCTGGCCCGCTTTCATCTGGCGGGCACGCCCAGCAGCCGGCTGCAGCATGGCGCCCTGTGCACGCCGCACCCCGAGGAAGAGGTCTGCGGCGACACCTGGGCGGTCAGCGGGCGCCGCCTGCTGGTCTGCGATGGCCTGGGACACGGCCGGCAGGCCGCCACGGCCAGTCGCCGGGCGCGAGAATTGTTCCTGCGCCATGGCGCGCACCTGCCGCTGCAGCGACTGATGGAGAACCTGCACCAGGCGCTGATGGACACCCGTGGCGCCGCCCTGGCCCTGGCCGAGCTGGACCCCGATCAGGGCCAGGTGAGCTTTTGCGGCATCGGCAACATCGCCGGGCGCCTGCTCGGCAACACCTCGCGCAGCCTGGTGTCCAACAATGGCACCCTGGGCTACCGGATCGGACGGATCCAGACCTATACCTACCCCTGGACACCCGGCACCCTGCTGGTGCTGAACTCCGATGGACTGACGTCCAAGGTAGGCCTGGGCGAGCACTCCGGGCTCGGGGCGCGCCATCCGGCGCTGATCGCCGCCCTTCTGCATCGCGACTTCCGGCGTTCCGCCGACGATGCCACCGTCTTGGTACTCAAGCATGTCTGACGTCTTGCCCCTGCTGACCCTCGCCCTGCGCAGCGAGCAGGACATCGTGCACTGCCGCCAGGCCGCCAAGCGCCTGGCCGCGGCGCTGGAATGGCCGGTGCTGGAGCAGATCCGCCTGGCCACCGCGGTCTCCGAACTGGCGCGCAACATCCATCAATACGCCGGCAGCGGGCATTTCGACTTCGCCCTGCTGCGAGACGACGGCCAGCGCATGCGCGGCTTGGAGGTGCGGGCGGTCGACCAGGGCCCGGGCATCGCCGAGATGGACGCCATCCGCGCGGGCAGCTATCGCTCCAACACCGGCATGGGTATCGGCCTGCGCGGCGCCCAGCGGCTGTTCGACGACTTCGACATCCAGACCTCCCCCGCCGGCACCCGCATCACCGCCCGCAAGTACCAGGCGCCACGGCCCTTTCCCGACGCTGACCTGCTCCAGGCGCTGACGGCCGACCTGCAAGGCAGTCCGCCACCGGATCCCTATCAGCAGATCCGCCTGCAGAGCGAAGAACTGCTGCTGACCAACACCGAACTGCAACTGCGCCAGTCGGAGCTGGAGGTCACCAACAAGGAACTGGAAAACACCAACCAGGGGGTGGTGGCGCTCTATTCCGAACTGGAAAAGGCCACCCAGGAACTCAAGGAGGCCAGCGAGGCGAAGACGCGCTTCTTCTCCAACATGACCCATGAATTCCGCACCCCGATCAACATCATCGAGAACGTCGCCAAGCTGCTCGCCAGCGGCGTGGACGGGGCGCTCAATGCAGAACAGCAGCGCCAGGTGCGCTTCATCAGCGATGCGGCGCTGGAACTGGCCAATCTGGTCAGCGAGCTGCTGGCCCTGGCCGAGGTACAGTCCGGTCGCCTGACCATCGTGCCCCAGCCCTTCCCGCTGGGGCCCTTCGTCGACCGCCTGGAACAGTTCGCCGCCGCCCTGGCGCCGCGCTATCCCCAGGTCAGTTTCAGCGTCGCCCCGCCGCCCGCCGAGGTGCTGCTGGATACCGACGAGAGCCGGCTGTTCCAGGTGCTGCGCAATCTGATCTCCAACGCCTTCAAGTACACCCCTCGGGGCCAGGTGCGCATCCAGGTGTTCCAGCCGGACGACGCCAGCCTGGAATTCCTGGTGGAAGACAGCGGCATCGGCATCGCCGCCGCGGATCAGCAGAAGATCTTCGAGGAATTCGAGCGGATCCGCTCGCCGCACCTGACCCATATCGAAGGCACCGGCCTGGGCCTGCCCCTGGCGCAACGCCTGGCCGTGCTGCTGCGCGGCGAGCTGTCCCTGGACAGCGAGGTCGGCCGCGGCAGTCGCTTCACCCTGCGCCTGCCGCGCCACTACGCCAACCACCGCGCTGCCGAGCCGGAACCCGATCTCAGCGGCCTCACCGTGCTGGTGATCGAGGACAACGAAGGGGATCGCTATCTGGTCCGTCGTACCCTCGAACGGCTCAATCCGGTGCTGCTGGAGGCCGACAGCGCCCGCAGCAGCCTGGATCGGCTCAATGCGGTACGCCCGGACATCATCATCCTTGACCTCGACCTGCCCGACATCAACGGCGAGGATCTGCTCGCCAGCATGGACTGGAGCATGCACCGACGGGTGCTGATCAACACCGCCCAGCCCCTGGACGAGGCGGGTCGCCAACGTCTGCAGGACTACTGCCACGCCATCCTGTTCAAGCACGCCCCCGATCACGCCGAGCGGCTGCTGGCCGAGGTCTGTGCGCTGGCGCGGAGCCTGTCCGATGACTAGTGCCCAGCGCCGTATCGTCATCATCGATGACACCGAGGCCAATCGCTATGTGCTGCGCAAGATCCTCGGCAGCCAGACCCACTACGAAGTGCTGGAAGCGGCCAGCGGTGCCGCTGGCCTGGCGCTGATCGACGAATCCGTCGAACTGGTGATCATCGACGTCAATCTACCGGACACCACCGGCTTCGAGCTGATCCAGGCCATCGAGCACAGGTGCGGTTGGGGTCGGCTGCCGGCCATCATCAACATCTCGGCCACCTTCGTCTCCGGCAAGGACAAGGCCCAGGGCTTCAACACCGGCGCCCAGGCCTACCTGACCCACCCGATCAATCCGGAAGAGGTGCTGGCCACCGTCGGCGCCCTGCTCAAGGCCAGCTCCCGGGTCGGGCACATGGAGCAGCAGCGCAATTCGGCCATCGCCCGCAGCGAGAACCTGCAGGCGGAAAAGGTCATGCTGGAACGCTTCATGAGATCGCTCAACCACGACCTGCGCTCGCCGCTGACCGCCGCCACCATGGTGGTCAACCTGATGCAGCGCAGCCCGGCGCGACGCACCGACGATCTGCTGCAGACCTTGCACGACAACCTGCAGCGCATGAACCAGATGATCACCGACGTGCTCGACATCAGCCACATGAGCCTGGGCGGCGGTGTCCGTCTCAGCGGCGATCCGCTAGTGCTGGGTCCGCTGCTGAACGACGCCGCGGCCAATCTACGGCTGCAATTCGGCAATCACCTCGAGCTGCAGCTGGAGACCCCGGCGCTGGAGGTGCTGTGGGACAGATACGCCTTCCTGCGCATCTTCGACAACCTGGTGCTCAACGCCGCCAAGCATGGCGACACGGGAACGCCGATCCAGGTGCGGCAATGGCTGGCTGGCGATCAGGTCATGCTGGAGCTGCGCAACCTGGGGCAGTTTCCCGACGAGGTCCTGGCCAACCTGGCCACGCCCTATTTCATCTCCACCCGCAGCGACAAGCGCGGCTGGGGCCTGGGACTGCCCATCGTCAAGGCGCTCAGCGAAAGCTTTGGTGGCGAGGCGCGCTTCGCCAATGGCGCGGGCGAGGTGATCATCACCCTGCACCTGCCGCTGCGCCTGGCCTAGCGCAGCGCCTAGGGACCGGATGTAGGTGGAGCTGAGACAGCTCCA